>JBBQWZ010000014.1:0-110566 GCA_038210135.1 Bryobacterales bacterium | reverse complement strand
GTGGTGCAAAACCACGTGATGGCCTACGACGATCCCCGGATACCGGCGGAAGTGCGCGGCCGGGCATTGCTGGTGCGCCGGCTGCACATGATCCCGGTCGAATGTGTAGCGCGCGGGTACCTGACCGGGTCGGGCCTGACCGACTACCGGGCCACCGGGTCGGTGTGCGGAGTGGAGCTGCCCGCCGGGCTCGTCGAATCCTCCCGGTTGCCCGGGCCGATCTTCACTCCGGCCGCCAAGGCCGAGCTGGGCTCCCACGACGAGAACGTCACGTTCGGCATGGTGGCGGAGCTCACCGGAAAGGAGGTCGCCGACCAACTGCGGGACACCACGTTGGCCATCTACGCGGCCGCGAGGGCGCACGCCACCGGCCGGGGCATCATTCTTGCGGACACCAAATTCGAGTTCGGCTTCGAAGTTACCCCCGCGGAGAAGAAGTCACTGGTGCTCGGGGACGAGGTGCTCACTCCGGACTCCTCGCGGTTCTGGCCGGCCGACGGCTACCGGGTCGGGCGGATACAGCCTTCCTACGACAAGCAATTCGTCCGGGACTGGCTCACCTCCGCCGAGTCCGGCTGGGACCGCACCGGGGACGCGCCACCACCGCCGCTCCCGGAAGGCATCGTCGCGGCCACCAGGGACAGGTATCGCCAGGCGTACGAGAAGGTGTCCGGGCGCGCTTTCGCGGACTGGATGTGCTGACTTCTCGGGCGACACCTGCGCCGCGGCTTCTCAGTCGGAACTCCGCTGGTTCGAGCCGTCGTGGTCAGGTCCGAGGCCGTCCCCTGATCGGGGATGCAATCCGTGGGGGTGCCGGGGCGGATAAACTGACGCTGTTTGCACCCCAGAAGAAGGGACCACCGCCGTGGCGCGCGTGGCAGTCGACGTCGTGATCAAGCCGGAGATCCTCGATCCCCAGGGCAAGGCCATCCTGGCTGCGCTGCGCCGTACCGGCCATCCGGGCATCAGTTCGGTGCGGCAGGGCAAGCACTTCGATCTCGAGGTCGACGAAACCGTCTCGAACGAAGACCTGGAGGAGATCGCGGCACACCTGCTGGCGAACTCCGTGATAGAGGACTGGACGGTCACCCGGCTCGATCAGCAGGAACAGGTTCAGCGGTGACCGCGAGAATCGGCGTCATCACCTTCCCGGGCACGCTCGACGATGTGGATGCGGCGCGCGCCGTGAAGTACGCCGACGCTGTTGCCGTGCCGCTGTGGCACGCGGACGCCGATCTCAGGGGTGTCGACGCCGTCGTCGTCCCCGGCGGATTCTCCTACGGCGACTACCTTCGCTGCGGCGCCATCGCCCGCTTCTCTCCCGTTATGACCGCCGTGAAGAAATTCGCAAACGACGGCGGACTCGTTATGGGCGTCTGCAACGGCTTCCAAATTCTGTGCGAAAGCGGACTCCTGCCCGGAGCCCTTCTTCGCAACCGCGGCCTGAAGTTCGTCTGCCGCGACGTTACCCTCGAAGTTCAAACCACCAATTCTCCGTTTACCCAAAACGCCTCCAAAGGCCAGCCTTTACGCATGCCCGTAGCCCACGGCGAAGGATGCTACTTCGCCGACGACGCCACGCTCGACCAACTCGAAGCCGAGGATCGCGTGCTGTTCCGCTACAAGGACAACCCCAACGGCTCCCTCCGCGACATCGCCGGAGTGCTCAACGAAGGCCGAAATGTTCTCGGCATGATGCCGCACCCAGAACGCGCCGTGGAGCCCCTCCTGCTTTCAAGCGATGGAACCGGTTCCTCCGACGGCCTTGTGATTTTGCAATCTGTATCGGCGGCCTGTGCCGCCATCCACGCGTAGTCAGTAAACAACCCTGAATGAGCCAACTCACTTCCTCAGAGCAGGAGAAAGTCCGGAGCCTGCTCGGGCGCGAGCCCACTGAAACCGAGACCGGAATTTTTACCGTCATGTGGAGCGAGCATTGCTCCTACAAAAGCTCGCGTATCCATTTGAAGAAGCTCCCCACTAAGAGCGACCGCGTCCTGGTCGGACCCGGTGAGAACGCCGGCATCATCGACATCGGCGACGGCATCGCCATCGCGTTCAAGATCGAATCCCACAATCACCCCAGCTTCATCGAGCCCTTCCAAGGCGCCGCCACCGGCGTCGGCGGAATCCTGCGCGATATCTTCACTATGGGCGCGCGCCCCATCGCCGTCATGGACGCCCTGCGTTTTGGCCCTCTCGACGATCCGCAAAACGGTGATCGCAACAAGCGCATCGTCGAAGGCGTCGTCTCCGGCATCTCCCATTACGGAAACTGTTTCGGCGTCCCCACCGTCGGCGGCGAATGCGTCTTCGAGCCCTGCTATAACGGCAATCCGCTCGTCAACGTCTTCGCGCTCGGCGTCTTCAAGCATGACGAAATCTTCTTCGGGCGAGCTACCGGAATCGGCAATCCCGTTATCTATGTCGGTGCCAAGACCGGACGCGACGGCATCCACGGAGCCTCCATGGCCTCCGCCGAATTCACGGAAGAAGCCATGGCCAACCGTCCCAACGTGCAGGTCGGCGATCCGTTCATGGAAAAGCTCCTCCTCGAAGCCTGCCTCGAGGCCATGAAAACCGGCGCCATCGTCGGCATTCAAGACATGGGAGCCGCCGGGCTCACTTGCTCGACTTCCGAAATGGGCAGCCGCGCCGGAACTGGCATCGACTTCGACTTGAAATACGTTCCGCAACGCGCCGAAAACATGACGCCTTACGAAATCATGCTCTCGGAATCGCAGGAGCGCATGCTGCTCGTTGCCGAAAAAGGCCGCGAGCAGGAAGTCTTCGACGTCTTCAAGAAATGGGGCCTCGACGCCGTCACCATCGGAACGGTTACCGACGACGGCATGCTCCGCGTTCGCAATCACGGCGTCGTCGTCGCCGAAATCAAGAACCGCGATCTCGCCGACGAAGCCCCGCTCTACGACCGTCCACACGCTGTCGCTCCCTATCGTCCCGCGGCGCTCGAAATGCCCGCCGCCCACGCCGCGAAGCTCACTAATCGGAATTCCACCGCCGACCTGCTGGCGCTGGTTGGCTCAAGCGATCTCTGCAGCAAACGCTGGATCTGGGAGCAGTACGATTACCAGGTCCGCACCAACACCGTCGCCGGACCCGGCCTCGACGCCTCCATCGTTCGCATTAAAGACACGGAAACCTCCATCGCGATGTCGCTCGACGGCAACGCCCGCTACTCGGTTCTCGATCCGCGCGAAGGCGCGAAACTGATCGTCGCCGAATGCTGCCGTAACCTCTCCGTCGTCGGAGCCCAGCCCGTAGCCGCCACCAACAACCTCAATTTCGGCAACCCCGAGCGCCCCGAAATTATGGCGCAGCTGGTCGAATCCATTGAGGGAATCTGCGAAGCCTGCATTCACTTTGAAACGCCCATCACCGGCGGAAACGTCTCCTTATATAACGAGACTTTGGGCGAAGCCATCTGGCCGACCCCCGTTCTCGGAATTGTGGGCCTGATGAAAACCGCCGCTCCCGCCCCCATTGCGTTCCCCAAGGAAAAGCTCGACGTCGTCCTCCTTGGCGGACTCGGCCCCGCCGACCATCAACGCCTCGGCGGAACCCAATTCGCAAAAGTGATCCTCAACGACATCTGGGGTCTGCCGCCCGCCCTCGACATGGATCTCGAAAAGCGCCTGCACTCCGCGATTCGTGAAATCGTCAACGCAGGCCTCGTCGATTCCGCTCACGACCTCTCCGATGGCGGACTCGCCGTCGCCCTCGCCGAATCGAGCGCGCAAGGAATCGGTGCCGACATCGCCCTCGATTCCACGCTCGCGCCGGAACTCCTTCTCTTCCACGAAGGCCCCTCGCGCGTCCTCCTCAGCACCACCCAGTTCGACAAAATTGCGGCCATCGCCGCCAAGCACAAAGTCGATGCCCTCCGCATCGGCACTACGATGTCAGGCCGGTTGCAGATCCGTAACGGCTCAGCGACACTCGTATCCGTGGACGTCGCTATGTTGCGAAAAACCTCCGAAGAAGCCCTTGCCGGAAAGTTGGAGCTTGCCCATGCATAACCAGGACGAGACCGCCTTCGAGCCCGACGACTTCGGAACTGAAGTTCCATGGGACAAGCTCCATGAGGAGTGCGGTGTCTTCGCCGTCTACGGCCATCCCGAAGCAGCCAATCTCACCTACCTCGGCCTATACGCCCTCCAGCATCGCGGACAGGAAAGCGCCGGAATCGCCACCAGCGACGGCCGCGGCATCGAGCTCCATAAAGAGATGGGGCACGTCGCCGAAATCTTCACGCCCGAGCGCATCGGCTCGCTCCCCGGCCACATGGCGATCGGCCACACCCGCTACTCGACAGCCGGCGACACCGTCCTCAACAACGCCCAGCCCTTCGCCGTCTCCTGCAACAAAGGCCGCGTCGCCGTAGCCCACAACGGCAACATCACCAACGCCGCCGAACTCCGCAAATCCCTCGAACGCGACGGAGCCATTTTCCAAGCCTCTAGCGACACCGAAGTCATCCTCCACCTGGTCGCCCACTCGAAGGAACGCACCCTCGCCGCCGCGTTACGCGATGCCTTGCTCCAACTCGAAGGCGCTTTCTCCCTCGTGTTCCTCGCCGAAGACCGCGTCATCGTCGCGCGCGATCCCAACGGATTCCGCCCCCTCGCGTTCGGTCAGATGGAGTTGTCCGGACACCGCAAGGCTTACGTCTTTGCTTCGGAAACCTGCGCCTTCGACCTCATCGACGCGACGTACATGAACGACGTCAAGCCCGGCGAAATGGTCATCATCGGACCCGAAGGCGTCACTCGCGAACTCTGGGCTCCGCCGAATCGCCCCACCCAGTGCGTCTTCGAGCACGTCTACTTTGCCCGCCCCGATTCGCTCGTCTTCGGTCGTCCCGTCCAGCAAACACGCGAACTCCTTGGACGCCTGCTCGCCGTCGAATCCGCCGTCGATGCCGATCTCGTCGTCCCGGTGCCCGATTCCGGCAACGCCGCCGCTCTCGGCTACTCGTCCGAATCCGGAATCCCGTTCCGCGCCGCCCTCATCCGCAATCACTATGTCGGCCGCACCTTCATCGAACCGTCCCAAGCCATCCGTGATTTCGGCGTGAAGCTGAAGCTCAACCCCATCCGGCATTTGCTCGAAGGCCGCCGCGTGATCCTCGTCGACGACTCCATCGTCCGCGGAACCACCAGCAAGAAAATCGTTCGCATGGTCCGCAACGCCGGAGCCCGCGAAGTCCACCTCCGCATTTCCTGCCCGCCCACCGTCGCCCCGTGCTTCTACGGCGTGGACACACCGAGCGAAGGCGAACTCATCGCCGCCAACAACACCGTAGACGAAATCCGCCGCTTCGTCGAAGCCGACTCCCTCGCCTACCTCTCGCTCGAAGGCCTAAAGAATGCCGTCAACGACGAGAACAACTACTGCACCGCCTGCTACACCGGCAAATATCCAACCGACCTAGTCAACATCGCCGACCTGCGAGTGGATAAGGCGAGACGGTAGAAACAACCCCTGATATTCAGATTCCCCCGAAATATTCAGCGCATCTGGGTCGCGGCGTTCGTAGCCGGTTTACTCGCTGCGCAGAATGCGAAGCCGCTTCTTAAACTTGACGACTTCCCCGTCTCGAAGCAGTGGACCAAACCGAATCACGCCGTAATTCTTGCCCATTCCGAACATCGTCGGTACCGCACTCGAATTACAAACGCCTCTAAACTTCCGCCGAATTTCGCAGGCCACTTTCAATTCGTAACATGGGGCTGCGGTTCGAATTGCATTATGGGCGCGATCATAGATCTTTCGAGTGGAGTCGTCCATTCTCCACCTCGGAGCAACGCGCCAGAATCGCCTCTGGGAATTGATCTTTGGCCAATGGGGGATGCGATCGATTTTCGACTGGACAGTCGGCTCGTCGTGTTACGTGGCCATCATCCCGGCTCCATGCTACGCGACGTCTACTACCTCGAATGGCGCGATCTCAAATTTCGACTACTCCGGCACGAGACGATTCCGGAACCCGAATAATCGGGGCAATACGAATCTAGTCAACATCGCTGACCTTCGGGTCGATAAAGCCCGCCGGTAGAATCGGTCGCTGACGCCGACTGCCCCTCGCGTGTAGGACTCTGCACTCACCTCGATCGCACCTAAAAAGATGCGTCAATAAGTGAAAAGGAAGAATCGTATGCTCTCACGATGTTTCGGCGCTGCTCCGGCGATTTCATGAAGCAGCTTAAGAAGAGTAAGCGCCCCGTCGTGCTGACGGTCAAAGGCAAAGGGCAAGCGGTCGTACAGGACGCGGAGGCATACCAGCGGTTGCTCGACCTTGCGGCTCGCGCCGACCCTCGGGGAGGCATCGGTCAGGGGCTCGAGGAAGCGCGAAAAGGGAAAGGGAGACCGGTCCGCGAGGTCTTTTCCGAATTCCGAACGAAGCATGGCATACCTCGTTAGAATCATGCCCTTCTCTCAGGACCACTCATCCAGCCCCACCCCTTCAACCCCGCACCCCGACCGCCTGCGACTCCAAATACCACTTGTATGTCGCTTCGATCCCTTGCTCCAAAGCAATCTTCGCCGACCACCCCGCCGACTTCGCCCTCGATACATCCAACAACTTCCGCGGAGTGCCATCCGGCTTCGTCGCGTCGAACACCAACTCGCCCTGGAACCCCGTAACCTTCGCGATCATCTCCGCCAACTCGCGGATCGTCACATCGGTCCCCGTCCCCACATTCACGATCTCGGGGCTGTCGTACGTCTCCATCAACAGCACCGCCGCTTCCGCCAAATCGTCCACGTGCAGAAACTCCCGCCGCGGCGTCCCCGATCCCCAGATCGAAACCGTCGGAGCGCCCGCGACCTTCGCTTCGTGAAATTTCCGCATCAACGCCGGCAATACGTGCGAACTGTTCAGATCAAAGTTATCGCCCGGTCCGTACAAGTTCGTCGGCATCAAACTGATCCCTGAAAATCCATACTGCGCCCGGTACGCCTCCACCATCTTCAACCCCGCGATCTTCGCGATCGCATACCACTGGTTCGTAGGCTCGAGCGCCCCCGTCAACAAGCTCTCTTCCCGGATCGGCTGCTCCGCGAACTTCGGATAAATGCACGACGACCCCAGGAACTCCAGCTTCTTCACGCCATGTTTCCACGCCGCGTGGATCACGTTGGTCTGGATCGCCAGATTGTCCCGCAAAAACTCCGCCGGAGCCTGACTGTTCGCCAGAATCCCGCCCACCTTCGCCGCCGCCACGTAAACCTGATCAATCCCCGCGCCCGCAAAGAAGGCGTTCACCGCCGCCTCATTCGTCAAATCGACTTCGGCGCGGTTCTTCGTGACAATATCGCTGTATCCCCGCGCCCGCAGTGCGCGCACGATCCCGGATCCCACCATTCCCCGGTGGCCCGCCACAAAAATTCTGCTCGAAAGATTCACGCCTTATTATCTCGTCTCCGTTAAATAAAAAGAAACGAAACCGCCGTCTTTTCGGGCACCGCGTGCGTCCATCCTAGTAAGGAGAGCTCCAAAACCTGACGGTGGATCGCTGAACAGGCGTAAACTAATGAAAAAAGTGGCATAGGCCTCCGGCCTGTGCTCCATTCTGTGACTTATTCCTAAGTCTGTGACGTGACTCTATAAGCCTCTCCCCTATTGCCCCTATGAGAATTCTAACCAGCCTGACTTTCCTGCTCGCCTCCGTCGCCCCGGCGCAGAACCTGTTTGAAAAGGCGCCTCCGCAAGTCGAGCAGGCCCTTCGCGAGCGCGTCGCCAAGTTCTACCAGGCCCACGTTGATTCTAAGTTCCGCCAAGCCGATCTGCTCGTCGCCGAGGATTCAAAAGATTCGTTCTTCGCGATGTCGAAGCTGACGTATAAGAAGTTTGAGTTTCTCAAAGCGACCTACACCGATAACTTCACCAAGGCCACCGTCGTCACCGTCGTCGAACGCGATATGATCGTTCGCGGAAACACATTCCCTTCCGTCAAAGCGCCCGTTACCACCACCTGGAAAGTCATCGACGGACAGTGGTTCTGGTACGTCGACGAAGAAGCCAGCAAACACGCTGACACCCCAATGGGCAGGATGAACGCCGGCGCTACTGAGCCCGCCCGCCCTGCCGGAATGCCAGCCGACTTCTCGAGGATGATCAACGACCCTGCCCGCCGCGCCGAGCTTGTCGAATCGATTCGGAACAAAGTCGCGATCAGCAAAACGGAAATCACCTTCCCTTTCCGCAAATCCGCCAGCGAGACCATCGACATCGCAAACGGCCTCGACGGCCCCATCGACGTCGAAATGGAGATGATCGGCAAAGTCGCGGGCCTCACCGCCAAGCTCGGTAAGCCCTCGGTTCCAGCCGGCGGGAAAATTCAGGTCATTCTCAAGTACGTGCCAGGTAAAGAGGCCACTGGCAAAGCCACTGCCGACAAAGAATCGCCGGACAAAGATGGGCCCAAGCCGTCCGCCAGCCTCACGATTCGCGTCAGCCAAACCGGCCAAACCTTTAAGGTCGCTATCGCTTTCAACCCCTAACGGCTTTGGCGCTGCGCGTGCTTCTTCCACTCCCGGAGGCTCGAAGAGGTAGGCATGATCAAGCAGATTCAAACGGCGCACACCATACAAACTCCGGTCGCGCTCACTCCGAAAATCGCCCGGAACCCGGCGTATTCCTCGTTCAATCAGCAGCTTAGCGGGGCCCTCGCCACCTATCAAGCAGGCCGGAGCAAAGCCAGCGCCAGCATCAATCCGGGACTGGCGGCCCGTTCCACAATGGGAACCAGCCAAAAAAATGGCATCTCCGCGCCAGCCCGCCAAATCCTTGCCGCCGTAACCACCGGACCCGTCCCTCCCGGCGTGAAACCGTACTCCAGGCCCGTCGTCTCCTCAACACTCCCCACTTTGCCCGCCGCGGCGCCCGCTCCCATGTCCAGCCCGGCGACAACCACTTCTCCCATCGAATATACGCCGGACGGCAAGCCGCTTCCGCCGTCACTGGGCTTCATGCACATCATTCAACCCACGCTCGTCGCGCCCGCCTCTACCAAGGCTACGGTGCCGACCACGGAGGCCGATCGCTATTGGGCCCAACAGCCAAAAGCCGTTCAGGAACTCCGCAAGATCGACGATCCTACGGAACGCAAATTGAAGGCCTGGGATCTCGCCAATCAGGGCTACACCATCGACGTACCGATTATGGTCTGGGAGTGGGATCCGCAATACACAATGGATTTGCGCAAAAGCTACGGCTACACCTGGGTCCCGTCGGCGCTTCAGGACACCGTCAAAATCGCACCCGGACTCCAAATGCCCGGCGTCACGTCCTACGACCCCAACAGGCCCCCGCCCGGCTCTATCCTCGTGAATACTGATTTCGTCTGAGTGAAATCCCCGCCTAACCGCCCGCTAAGCCGCGGGCCACGCCGAGAAGTTGCGGCGCATATTGCAAGAAGATACGCGGCAACATGAGGCCGGCGGATGCCGCCGGTCGAATCGACCTTCGCTGGAACCCGTCCAAAGCGAGCAGGATCAAAATCGGCCCCAGCGTCCGCCCGAAGGCATACACCTCAGCCCAGGCGTCGTAACTTTTGAGAAAGATCGCCAGCAAAGCGTAGAGGTAAAGAGCAATCGCGGGAGGATCGGCGATTCGAGCGACAGCCTTTCTCGCAATCGCCCACAGCGCAAGCACAATTCCCAACAGACCGGCGTAATCGAGCGTGATTAAGATGGATTCGATCCATCCAGGGACCTTGTAATGCAGCGGTGTAACCAACCGCGTGATTAGGCCCTGAAATGGTATCGGTCCAATCCAACCCGAAGCGTCTGGCGGTGTGTGACGCGCGCAGAACCATGCCCACAACATCGTCGGCAACAGCGCGGCGGCGAACAAAACACCAAGCTTCCAGTCGTCCTTACGTTGACCAGAGCCCGAATCGCCCGCCAATTCCGTTGGCAGCGGCGTTGTGAACGTTGGCGCGAATCGTCGCAGTATGAAAAAAAAGCACATCGCCCCCGCCAGTGCGGCGCCAGTTTCCCGCGTGAGAGCTGCCAGTACGCAAAGGACCCACAGCGCGGGGAAATTCCTCTCCCGCCAATAGAGAACAAATCCGATACAAAAGGCGGCCAATGCGCCATCGGTAAGAATTCGATCGATCGAAACCAATACGGGCGGCGTAAGAAGAAAGGCCAGCCCGAACCAGCTTGAAAATCCGTACGTCAGCGCCAGACGAGCGAGCCAATAGACTCCAAGCCCCGTAAAAGCGATCACGACCCCGATCAGCGACGCATCGATTCGCGAATCGTCACCAAACGACACTGCCCATGCGAGCAGCGAAATCAGTGGCCGCCGCGTGCGAACGCGCGGCATGTCCATGCTCGCCGCGTATCCTCTCTTGAAGAACGGATCGTGAGCCAGATAGTGATACGCCTGACCGTCGTAGCCAACGCTGTTCGGAAACAGTACGATATTCTCGTGCGCAAGTCCGGCCGGCGGTGGTAGCAGTTCGCCCGAGCAAAACAGTCCTGTCCAGTTACCGGAATAGTTGTATCCGACTGTCAGGCCCATCCATGCCCACACCAGCCCCATCGCGACAACAGCCGGTACTAGACATCGAAGAAATCTCGGAATGTGCACCCGCCGACGTACGGTGATCGACTCGGGGTGCCCGGGAGAGATCACATCATCGCCGTCGGAGGAGCCGGATCCTCAGGCCGTCCCGCATTCGCCATCGGCAGCCGAAGCAAAATGAAGGCCAAAAATCCAACAACCGCCAGTCCCAGCAAATACGACGGCTCGCTCAAAAAGTCGGGCAACTTCCAGTTGTTCTTCGCGAACAATTTCGATACCAAGCTCTCTTCGCCGAACAAAATCGGCATCTTGCGGTCGAAAAACCGCACGGTGGCCACCAACAATCCCACCATCGCCTCGCCGGCGATCAATCCCGACGCCGCCAGCACGCCCACGTTTTCCGACCTCGCCTTCTGCGCGTCGTTGTGGCCCGCCTTCGCCGACATGCGATCCATCACCCAACGAATCAGGCCTCCGATGAAGATCGCGAACGTCGTCGGAAATGGCAGATACATCCCCGACGCAATCAGCATCGGGCTCCGCACCCGCATCAGGATCAATGCGATTCCGAAAAACACACCCACCAAAATTAACGGCCATGGCATGTCGCCGCCCACGATGCCCTGTGCGAGCGCCGCCATCAAACCCGCCTGCGGAGCCGGCAAGTTCTTCGACCCGAATCCGGTTCCGCCTGAATTGATGTCGCCCTGGTGCAGCACCAGCAGCGGGAAGTACATCACCAGACTCGCCACCACCACCGCAATCAACTCCACGATCTGAATCGTGCGCGGCGTGCCGCCGAGAATGTAGCCAACCTTAAAATCCTGAAGTAACTCGCCCGCGACAGCCGACGAAACGCAGACCACCGCCGCCACTCCCAACACCACCGCGACGCCGCCTGGACCCGATACGCCCAACGACACCATTAACAACGCGGAAATCACCAAAGTCGAAAGTGTCAAGCCCGAAATCGGATTGTTCGACGACCCGATCATGCCCACCAGCGAGCCCGAAACCGTCGCGAAGAAGAAGCCGATGATCAGCATCACGATTCCCGCCACGATAGCGATCCACAGCGTGCCCGCCAACACCGAATACAGCGCAACCATCGCCAGGAAAGCCACTCCGATCAGCGCGAACACCGTCTTCGAACTCATATAGCGCTCAGTCCGCTCCAGCTTCTCCATATCCGGCGAACCGCCCCGGACCTCCGCCACCGCGCGCTTCAATCCGGCCACCAGATTCTTCCGCATCTTGAACAGCGTGTTCGCCGCGCCGACCATCATGCCGCCAATTGCGATCGGCCGGACAATGAAACGCCAAACGCTTTCCGCCATCGCCGGCCATGCCGCGTCCGTCGAATTCGGAGGCATAAATTTTGCGTGCATCTGCGGACCCAGAAAGTACATCAACAGCGGAACCAAAACGCACCATGCCAACACGCCGCCCGTGAAGTTGAGCGCCGCCAGTTCCGGTCCGATGATGTATCCGACGCCGACGTACGCCGGGCTCACGCTCGGACCCGCCACCGTCGTCAACCCGCCCACCGGCAGAAGGTTCGTCGATCCCGGCTTGCCTACCCGCACCATCGACTTGCCCATCTCGCCGATCCGCATCAGGAAGTCTTTGTCCGGCGCGAACACCTGCATCACGCCCAGCAGGTACACCACGGCTCCCACGCCCATATTCCAGAACAGGAACTTCGCCGCTTCCGCCCCCCGCTGACCCGCCTTGTGAATTTCCGCCGCCGCCACCGATTCAGGAAAGGGAAGCTCACGGTCTTCCACCATCACCCGCCGCACCAGCGATACGAACAACACGCCCAAAACTCCGCCCACCAGCATCAGCGCCGTGGACTTCCAGTACGCCTCCGGCGTGTCGAAGCTCGACCACGACCGCACCATCAGAAAAGCCGGAATCGTGAAAATCGCGCCCGCCGCCACCGATTCGCCGATCGATCCTGCCGTTCGCGCAATATTCTCTTCGAGAATCGAGCCCTTCCAAACCCGCAGCACGGCCATTCCGATCACCGCCGCCGGATACGTGGCCGCGATCGTGATCCCCGCACGTAGGCCCAGATACGCGTTCGCCGCCCCCAGCACCACCGTCATCGCCAAGCCAAGCAACAAGGCCCGCCAGGTGAATTCGGTCATCTTCATGCCTTGCGGCACAAACGGTTTGTGTTCGTATTTTGGGGGCTGTTCGCTCATGAGGTTCCGTCCAACCGCACGATCATATCATTCGCCGCCATTCGCTCCCAACGGATGAGCGAATTTCCACCTGCTTCCCGCCTGTAATATCGACGGCGCTTGCCGCCTCCTTGAATTCGGAGGCGAACCGTTAGTGATCGCCCGTCACGGAGTTATGTTCATGTTTCGATTCACCGCTACTTTCTTGACCGCGCTCGCGCTGGCCGCCGCCCTCGCCGCGCCCGCAGGCGCGGCCGACGCCTTCTACCTGGGCTCCTGGAAGATTACCGACGCCACCGTCGCCCCTTGGGCCGAACCCGGTAACAAAGACGGCTACAAGCCGTACCTGCCGGAGAAGAAAATCCTCGTGGGTCAAACCGTCATCTTTAAGAAAGATGCCATCCTGGGACCCCGTCAGATTGCCTGTATGCACCCCAAGTACGTCGTCAAAAGCTATCCAGCGGACATGCTCTTTCAAGGCGGCTTCGGCGAAATGCAGCGGAAAAATCAATCCGTCGATCCCGCCAAGCTGGCCGAAAAAATAGGCTTCCAGGGCGGACCCTGGAAAACCGTCGAAACCGGCTGCGAAACCGAACTCGACTGGCACTACATCGACCCCAACACCACCACCTTCGGCCTCAACAACTTCATTTACACCCTGAAAAAGCAGTAGAACCCTCCGTACCACCACTACCCGCCTTGAACCCGGAGCGTAAGCGACGGGACCGCGCCACCGTCACCAACTGTAAACTGCCCCCGCCCTATAGCCCCGCCCGTCAGGGCGGGGACCCGGATTCGTCAGCCCGCACTCAGCCAAACCGCAAACCGCGGTGTCGAACCGGCACGAAGTGCCGCGCACTTAGTGCCATCATCGAATTCAAGCAAGGGCCCGCGCGTATAATGAAGTCCTCGATGGGATCCAACCTCCGCCCGCCCGCGCCTTCCCGCACTACCGCCGCCGACCGCTACTTCGACCTCAAAAGCGAAATCCATCGCAAGCTGATTACCGTCCTCAACCTCGAACGCGTTTCCTCCATCCCCAAGGAGCGCCTCCGCGCCGAAATCGGCCGCGTCGTCGAACGCCTGCTCGACGACGAGCGCGTTCCCATGACCACCGCCGAACAGAACAAAATCATCGAGGAAATCCTCGACGAGACTCTCGGACTCGGCCCCCTCGAAACGCTGCTCAAAGAGCCCAGCATCTCCGACATCCTGGTGAACTCCTTCGACCGCGTCTACGTCGAGCGTAACGGCAAGCTTTCCCGCTCGCCGGTCCGCTTCAAGGACAACGCCCACCTGCTCCACATCATCGAAAAGATTGTCTCGCAGGTCGGACGCCGCGTCGACGAAGCTCAACCCATCGTCGATGCCCGCCTCGCCGACGGCTCCCGCGTCAACGCCATCATTCCGCCGCTCGCCCTCGAAGGACCCGCCCTCTCCATCCGCCGTTTTGGCCGCCACGTCATCACCTCCGACGAGATGATCGCCAACAAAACGCTGATGTCCGGCATGCTGCGCTTCCTCGCCGCCTGCGTGCAGGCGAAATCCACCATCCTGATTTCCGGTGGCACCGGTTCCGGGAAAACCACCACCCTGAACGCGCTGTCGCGCTTCATCCCCGAAGACGAACGCATCGTCACCATCGAGGACACCGCCGAGTTGCAGCTCCAACAGCGCCACGTCGTCAAGTTTGAAACCCGTCCGCCAAATCTGAATAAAGAAGGCGGCATCAATCAGCGCCAACTCGTCCGCACCGCGCTTCGCATGCGGCCCGATCGCATCATCGTCGGTGAGTGCCGCGGCGGCGAAGCCCTCGACATGTTGCAGGCCATGAACACCGGCGTCGAAGGCTCCATGACCACCATCCACGCGAACACCCCGCGCGATGCGTTCTCACGCCTCGAAGCCATGGTCCTCATGTCGGATATCGAGATCCCCTCGCGCGTCATTCTTCAGCAACTCGCCAGTGCCATCAAAATGGTCGTCCAGGTTACGCGCATGCAGGATGGAACCCGCAAGATCATCAACATCTCCGAAGTTCTCGGCGTCAAAGACGAGCGCATCGATGTGCAGGATATTTTCTTCTTCGAACGCACCGGCGTCACCGACACCGGCAAAGTCCAGGGCCGCTTCAAGTTCGCTGGCAACGCCCCGCGCATCCTCGAACGCCTCCGAATCAGCGGAATCAACGTCCCGCCCGCCATCTTCGACGAAGTGATGGACGTCAATCTGTAGGAGGATCCGTCGAGCAGCCCAAGAGTGCACATCCGATGCGAACGACAATTGCCATCGACGATGCCCTTCTTCGAGAGGCTCTGCGTCTCGCCGGCGCGAAAACCCCGAGCGAGGTCGTGGAACTTGCTTTGCGCACTTTGGTCCGTCTGGAAGAGCAAGCGAAGATTCGCAAGTTTCGCGGGAAGTTGGAATGGAATGGAGATCTTGACATCATCGGAAGCGAAGGCTAAGCCGCTCCGCCAGCAACCAATTAAGGATGGGTGGATTTTTCAAAATTCCCTGATCTGTTTTCCGCGCGTTTGCGCGTGTATAGGCGAAGGGCAAAACAATGACGTTCCAACTCGCAACCTGGCTGCTACTCGCGTGCTTCGCCGTGATCTCGGTCGCGACTCAACGCACATATTCGCGCCGCAAGTGCGTCGAACTAGGCCGCCAGCGCCGCCTGTGGACCAAGCGCCGTCCGTAGTTCGACCCAACACCGAACCGCGACCGTGAGGGAGCGGAAACCATTCAATCCGCAGCTCCGAGCAATAATCGAGTAGTCGAAGCGCGCACAAAGCAAGGCGAAGCCCGAGCGAAGTAAGTGCTTAGCGCCCCATACCAATACAACCAGAGAGCCCTTACCCCAGCAATTCCTTCAACCGCACGTAGCCGGACCGGCTTACCGGCAACTGCGTCCCATCCTTCAACACCACCACTCGCGAATCCTTCGTATACGGCTCGATCCGCGCGATCCGCTCCAGATTCACAATGTGCGACCGATGGATCCGCACGAACTTTTGCGGATCCAGAATCGCCTCCACACTGGAAATCGTCTGCTGCTTCAGGAAGCTGCGCTTCTCACTGTGGAGCGCAATATAGTCGTCCTGCGCCTCGATGTAATCCAGCTTCTCCAGCGGAATGATGTGGACTTTCGAGCCGTCCTTCACCACTAACCTCTGCGGCTGATTCTCCGGCGATCTCGCCGCCACCGCCAATTCCGGAGCCGCAACCGGCGCAGCCACAGGAGCCGTCTTCGCGTTCTGCTGCTCGATGCGTGAACGCGCCCGGCCCAACGCCGTCTGCAGCCGATCCTGGCTGAACGGCTTCAACAAATAATCCACCGCGTGCGCGTCGAACGCCTTCATCGCGTATTGGTCGTACGCCGTCGTGAACACCACCGCGACGTCGCGATCGATCAACTCCAGCACTTCAAAGCCATCCAGCTTCGGCATCTGGACGTCCAGGAACACCAGGTCCGGCTTCGTCTCGCCGATCACCTTCACCGCTTCGAACCCGTTCGCGCACTCCGCGATCACCGTCACGTCCGGAGAACTCCGCAGGAATTCGCGCAACAGTCCGCGCGCCAGATCCTCGTCGTCCACAATCACCGTGCGGATCGCCGCCGCCGCCCGGCCCTGTCCCGACGACAGCGCCGCCGGAGCCTCACGCGACAATCCCCGCAAGTCGATCATCACTTCCCGCGCCGACTGGTAGCGATTCTCGCGATCCTTCTCCAGGCACTTGCGAATGATCCGATCGAGCGTCTCCGGAACCTCGTAATTCAGCCGCCCGATCGCCTCCGGTTGGGACTGCAGCAGCTTCGCCAGTACCTCCTGCGCCGTATCGCCCGGAAACGCCAGCCGCCCTGTCGCCATGTAATACAGCAGGCAGCCCAGGCTGAACAGGTCGCTCCGCGTATCCACTTCGCGCCCCATCGCCTGCTCCGGACTCATGTATTGCGCCGTGCCCAGCATCGTTCCCGCGCTGGTCAACAGCCGCGTATCCGCGCTTGAATCCAGCCGTTCTTCGGGCTTCGGCGGCAGCACCTTCGCGAGCCCGAAATCCAGAACCTTCGCGTGGCCCCGCGGCGTAATCATGATATTCGGCGGCTTGATATCGCGATGGATAATGCCCTTCGAGTGCGCATCGTCGAGAGCGTCCGCGATCTGCGCGCCCAGTGCAAGGATGTCAGCCACCGGCAGCGGATGATCCTTCACCCTCTGCTGCAACGACTCGCCTTCGACGTATTCCATCACCAGGAAAAACACGCCGTTCTCGTCGCCGATTTCGTATAGATGCGCGATGTTCGGATGGCTTAGCGCCGACGCCGCCCGTGCTTCGCGCGCGAATCGCTCCCGCGCCACTGCATCTTCGGCGACCTTCGCCAGCAGTACCTTCAGCGCGACTTTGCGTTGCAGTCGGATGTCCTCGGCAAGCCATACCGCGCCCATGCCACCCGAGCCAAGTTGCTCGAGCACGCGATAGTGGCTGATCTGGTCTCCAGGCTGCATCGGGTCTCTCTAAGCTTCCTCAATTTCAGTGGGAAGGAGCAACTCGACACGGAACCGGTTGTTCTCCGACCGCGAAGTAAACTGGCCGCTCTTTCCATAGCGCGCCTCGATGCGCTCGCGAACATTCTTCAGGCCCAGTCCGCTGCGCCGCGGAATCGGCGCATCCGGATCGAAGTCGTTCTCGATCACCACCCGCAGCAGGTCGTTCCCCGCGCGCGCTTGAATGCGGATCACCCCGCCTTCCACCATCGTCGCGATGCCATGCTTCACCGCATTCTCAACTAGTGGCTGCAAAACCAGCGGAGGTACCAAGCAGCGTTCGCACTCCGGCGCGACGTCATATTCCACCTGCAGCCGTTTGCCGAAACGCACTTGCTCCACTTCGAGATACGTCCGCGCCAGCGCCAGTTCTTCCGGCCACGGAATCGATTCCTTCTGTCCCAGGCCCAACGTCGATCGCAGGAAGTCTGAAAGCCGCAGGCACATGTCGCGCGCCCGCGAAGGATCCACCGTCGTCAAAGCCGAAATCGAATTCAGGCTGTTGAACAAAAAATGCGGATTGATTTGCGCCTTCAACGCGCGCAACTCGGCTTCGCGAGCCAGCAGCGCCGCCTGCCGTGAATCTTCGATCGCGATCCACGCATAATGCCCGATCACCGCGATCGCGTACAGCAAAACGCCCACCCCGAACAGCATCGGAGCCTGTGCCCGCACGCGCAAGTAAAACGGAACCCCCGACGGCGAAGGCGTCATGTCGGAAACCGCGTACGCCAGCGCCAAAGCCAGCAGCACCCAGAACATCGCCGCAATCACCGCCGCCCCGCCGTGGTGCCCGATCAGCCGCGCCGGCTGCGCATTGGTCAGCGGCAGCGACCGGCACAAATACCACGGCGTTAGGCAGCAAAACGCATAGAATGCGCACAACGGGATCGCCAGTTCGATGGCTTCGATCCATCCTAGCGATCCGAGAGTCGCCAGCAGGAACGCCAGCAAGACCAGCGGCATGCTCCAGGCGAGCAAATAAAACGATAGCCGGACTCGCCGTTCGAGGATCGGATGCATGGTCTAGGGCGCCCCTAGTTACGAATGGAGATGCCGCCAAACAACGCGTGCCCGGTGATGATCAGCCGCGGCGGAACCTTGCCCTCTTCGGCCCGCGGCGGAACTGTCTTGTCGTCGTAGCCGCCGAACAGCGCCATGCCGCGAAGATCGACAATCCACGATTCGGGCACCCGCAGCTCGACGCCGCCAAACATCGCTTGAATGTCCAGGTTCGCCTGCGGACCCGCCATCACAGCGTCGCGCATATCGATGTCGATCCCGCCGAACATCGCAAACAGATCGCCACCTTCGAATTGTGCGCGGACCCTGCGCTTGGTCCCGGTAAAGATCGCGTACTCGCTCAGCGTTCCCTCGGACACCGTGCTACTGCATGCCGTGTCGCCTTCCTTATAATGCGAACGCTCCAGTGCCCGTACCAGCATCATCAACCCAAAGCCAATTAGCAGCAGCGGACCGACCAGCCGTCCATCCACGTGGAAGTTCAGAAAATGCAGATTGCGAGCCAGCAGCAGCCCGCCCGCCACGATGAAGAGCCCGCCCCAGATCCAGCCGCTCGGCCGCCGGGCCGCCACCACGCGCCCCACTCCCATCGCGATCAGAATCACCGGCCAATATTGCCAGAGGTCGCGAAACTCGACGAATCCAAGATTATCCAGCAGCATCGCGACTCCGGCCACCGTCAGCACGATGCCAAACAGGATGCCGCTGCGCTTATTCTGGCGTCGGTTGATGAAAAACCCCGGCATCCCGCTGGTGCGAATCCGTCTACCGAGTCGATCGAAATCTTCGGGTCGCATGTGCTGACCTTTTCTCCCACTGCGATAGTAGCAGCATGCCTTCCGCGAGCCGATGGTGGATCGGCCAATGACGGTTGCAAGCCGGTAAAGCGCCGTTAAGCAGGGCTTTAGCCTGTGGATACCGCTGGATATACTCGCAAAATTCAACATGGCAACGGGCCAAACCACATGTTTTCATCCCGCGTGCCAAGCGCCAGGATCTCGCCCTCAGCCCGTCAAGCGACGCGAGACTCTTGACATGAGGCGAACAAAAGGCGAATATAGCCCGGTGGCCCTCACGAATCGGGATAACCTGATCGGCATCGCACGCCTCGCCGCTTCGGGCGATTTGCTCGAAGCCAAGCGTCGCGTCGAATACCATTCCCTGCCAACTCGCCGCTTCATTGGCAAGTGCCCTAATCCCAAACTGCCGTTCCAGTGGACCATCAATCCTTATCGAGGCTGCGAATACGGCTGCAAATATTGCTATGCGCGCTACACCCACGAGTTCATGGAACTCCGTGACGGCCGCCTGTTCGAGGAACAGATTTTTGCCAAGCAATGGAATCCGGAAGCCTTCCGCGCCGAACTCCGCAAGATCCCCTACGGCGACGGAATCGCCATCGGAACCGCCACCGATCCCTATCAACCCTCCGAACGCCGCTTCGGAATCACCCGCGAAATGCTGCGCGTCTTCTCTACCTGCGGCAGTTGGCGCGTCTGGATGACCACCAAGTCGGACCTCATTACCCGCGATATCGACCTCCTCCAGGCCGTCGCCGTCCGCAACACCATCGGCGTCATGATGACGATCACGACGCTCGACGAAAAGCTCGCCCGCGCCATCGAGCCCTATGCGCCCCGGCCATCCTTGCGTCTCGATGCCGTCGGAAAACTCACCGCGGCAGGCATTCCGGTCGGTGTCGGTTGCTCCCCCGTCATGCCCTTGATTAACGACAGCGAGCGCGGCATCGACGCCGTGGCCCGAGCCGCCGCCGCTGCCGGAGCCACCCGCTTCCACTCGAATATTTTGTTCCTGTCGGAAAGCTCCTATGCCGTGTTTCTGCCGTTTCTCGAGCAGCATATGCCTTCGCTCGTCCGCCGCTACCGCGAGCGCTACTTGCGCACCAAATACTTGAAAGGAGAGTATCCCGCCCTGATCGCCGAGCGAGTCGCCGCCATCCGCGCGCGTCACGGCTTTGATCACCGCCCCGACCATCGCTTGCCCGATGCCTGGGCCGGTGGCGAGCAATTATCGTTATTTGAAGCCGGTGCCGATCCAAAATCCGGAGTTCATGCTCTGCCCGATTACTCCGATAAGCCCAGTTAGGCGACTCATGCTGGCTACCCCTACAGTCCTCGCGTCGGTCCTCGAAGCTCACTCGCTGTGGCTGACGAAGCAAGGCGGCCGTCGCGCCGACTTTACCGGAATTACCCTGAATGACTGCAATTTTGTGGACGCGCAGTTGAATCAGGCGATTTTCTCGAACGCGACGCTCCTCGACGCCGACCTCTCCGGGGCGCAACTGGCGTACTCCAGTTTCACGGGTGCCGATCTCGAGCGCGCCCGCCTGAATGGTGCGGATCTCACCGCCGCCAAGTTGATCGGCGTTCGCGCCGCCGGCGCCTGGATCACCGACGCAAATTTGTCCGAAGCGGAAATTAGCGAAAGCTCCTTCGCGAAAGCCAACTTCTCGCAATCCCGCTTCTTCGACGCCCGTATTTCACAAACCCTTTTCAAAATCGCCCGGTTGGCCCACGCTTCTTTTCAGCAAAGCCAGCTGTTCGACTGCGACTTTTCAAAAGCCGTGCTTGACGCCGCGAACTTCTACAACGCCCGCATCCAAATCTGCCGCTTTGTCGGAACCATCGCCCTCGAAGCCAATTTTTCGAGCGCTCGCCTCTTCAGCTGTGATTTCAGCAAGGCCGAAATGACCTCCGCCCGCTTCCAGCGCGCCGAATGCGATCACGTGGATTTCGGTGGTGCCCAGCTCGAAGATGTGGACTTCCGAGAAACCAAGCTGCGCGCCGCCAATTTCTATAAAGCGAACGTGAAGGCCGCCCGCTTCGCCGCCGCCATGCTGCTTTCCGCTGATTTCCGCGGCGCCGATATGCTCGGCGCTCGCGAGCTCACCCAGCAGCAACTGTCCCAGTGCCTCACTGACAACACCACGCGCCTGCCCAACGGAAGCCGTGGACCTTACCTCCGCTTCTCCGGAGCAGAGAAATCTCGGTAGTCAACCTTAGACCTTCTTAAGTACACCTTTTCCTTAAAATCAGTCACTTACGAAGTTCTAGTAGCTCGTCCCCCACCCCACGGCACAGTTTTTTCCAAAACCTCAAACTTTCTCTTGGATAGTACTAAGGTTTTCCCTTAGCCTCGCCGATCTCTTGCCTTAAGAGGAATCTCGGAGAGATTTCAAGCCTCCCGCTCACTCCTCTTCTGATAAGACTGTGCGTCACTTCGCCTCCATCTCGTCGAACCCGAGTCTCCAGCGCGCGATCCACCTGCTCGATCCCGCCAGCCTGCGTGAATTCCGGGCCCGCCGCATCGCCGATCCCGTGGAACGCCTCCGCTACCTCCGCCGGACCTCCGCGCAGACCTCGAACACCCCGGCTTTCCTCCGCAACTTGAACGCGCGCAAGGCGCTCCCGTATTTAGGCCTGCTCCTGTTCCTGCTGACCCCCAGCCCGATTCCATCCAGCACCCGAGATATCTCGGCGCACGAGCGCCGCCTGGTCGGCGCCACCAAAGAAGCCTTCCCCAAGGTCTGGATCGTCGAGAAGAACGCCGACTACGAGAGCTACAGCAACGGACTTCGCGTCGAAACCAAGCTCCGCGTCTCCAACCGGCCCCGGAGGCCGTTTCCGATTTACGTGAAGGGCCAGAGTGCCGGCTTCGGTTCCGCTCCCGCCGGGATCGTCTTCCACACCACCGAATCTCACCTCGCGCCCTTTGAAGCCGAAGAGAATAATCAGCTCAAGCGCCTCGCGCGGAACGTCATCGACCTGGTTCGCACGCACCAGTCGTATCACTACCTGATCGATCGCTTCGGCCGCGTCTTCCGCATCGTCGAAGAGGGCGACGTGGCGTTCCACGCTGGATGGTCCGTCTGGGCGGACGAACAGGGCGCCTACGTCAACCTGAACGACAGTTTCCTGGGCGTCGCCTTTGAAGCCCAGACGGAAGGCGGACTCGACAAGATCCAGCCCGCCCAGATTCACGCCGCGCGCGTACTTACCGAGATGCTCCGCTCGCGCTATCGCATTTCGTCCGCTAACTGCGTGACCCACGCGCAGGTCTCGGTGAATGAGAAGACCTTCCGCATCGGCTATCACACCGACTGGGCGAGCAACTTCCCCTTCGCCGAGCTCGGCCTGGCCGACAACTACGCCACCCCCGTCGCCAGCATGGCCGAATTCGGATTCGAATACGATTCCGTGTTCGTGAAAGCCATGGGTAACCGCCTTTGGCCCGGTATCGGAGCCGCCGAACGCCGCCTCCGCGAATCCTCGACGGCCAACGGCGTACCCGCCCCGAAATGGAAATCGATCTTGCAACAGCGATTCCGGAAAATCGCCAACCAACTTGCCAGCAACCCGTCGGCGGCCAGTCAGACGGCGAACGACCCCCAAGGAGAATCTCAATGAACAAAAGTGCCCAAGCCATCGGCCTCGACGTCGGAACCAGCCGCATCGTCCGCGCGCAACAGAACGGCAGCGATTTCGAATTCGAATCGCAGCTCAATGCGTTTGTCGCGATCCCGTATTCGAAGCTCACCGCCAGCGTGCTGGCGAAGGAAGGCGTGCCGCACACCGTGCAGGGATCCGAAATTCTGGTTCACGGGAACGAAAGTGAGAAATTCGCCGACCTGCTGAACGCCGAAACCCGCCGCACCATGACCTGCGGCGTGCTCGACGCGAAGGAACCCGAAAGCCTCCCGCAGATGCGGTCCATCCTGACCTCACTCCTCGGCGAAGGCAAGGGCCGCAAGCTGGTGTTCACGGTTCCCGCCGCGCCCATCGGCCACGAAGAAAATTCCACCTATCACGAGGCCACATTGAAGCAGATCTTCAGCGGCATGGGCTTCGACGCCAAGAGCATCAACGAAGGACTGGCCGTCGTGTACGGCGAGATGGAAGAGACCAACTTCACCGGCATCGGCATCTCCTGCGGCGGTGGACTGTGCAACATTTGCCTCTCGTACCTGGCTGTTCCCGTGGTCAGCTTCAGCATCGCCAAGGCCGGAGACTACATCGATGCGAGCGCTTCGCAGGTCACAGGAGAACGCGCCAACCGCATCCGGATCGCGAAGGAAGAGGCCTTCCACTTCAACGGCTTCTTCGCCGACAAGACGCAGCAGGTGATCAGTGTCTACTACGACGACATGATCCGCTCGCTCGTAGCCGCGCTGCGCGATACTTTCACCAGCACCCGCAACATGCCCAAGCTCAGCCGGCCGATTCCGCTGGTTCTGTCCGGCGGCACCACGCTGCCTCAGGGCTTCCACGATCGCTTTGAGAAGATCCTGAACGAGTCGCACTTCCCCATCGCCCTGTCCGAAATCCGCATGGCCTCGAATCCGCTCCACTCGACAGCCAAAGGCGCATTGGTCGCGGCGCTCAGCGAATAGGCCTGCTGCCAGGTAAGGCGTCGTCATACTGAGGTAAGGAGAGTTCGATGAAGATTCGCGCTCAAGTTACCAGCAAAGGGCAAATTACGATTCCGGTCGCGCTCCGCCGCCTTCTCGGCATCAAAAAGGGCGACCGCCTGGAGTTCGAGACCGGTCGCCACGGCGTGCGCGTGTGCGTGGAAGAGAAGGCCAGTCCTTTCGCGAAGTATCAGGGAATTGGCGTCGAAGGAGTCAAACGCGGGCGTGCCTGGGCCGTCGCATACGTGCGCGGCATACGGATACGCGCTTCTAACGCTGGATGACCGGATCTTCTGCGCCAGCTTTCCGAAGCTGAAAATCATCGCGGTTCCGTAACACGGATCCGCTTTGCTATCCTCATCGCTTGCGGATGGCAATGACGACTCGCCGGCAATTCCACCAAGCACTCGGCGCCGCGGCGCTCGCGAGCGGCTTCCGCGCGGAGGCTGCTCCTATGAAGGCGAAGTTCTTTACCCTCGAACGATTCCTGATGCGGAACGGCGATCAGCCGGCTCGACTCCACGAGTATCTTTCAACCGGCTTGCTGCCCGCGATCGCGAAGGTTCACGACGGTCCGGTGATCGTCATGGACGCACTGATCGCGGCTCACATGCCCGCCGTGGTTTTGCTTCGTGGCTATTCGTCGATGACCGAACCCCAGGAAATCGCGACCAGGATTTCGAAAGACGACAAGCACAACGCGGCGTTCGCGAAGTGGGAATCGGGCAACGACTCCCCCGCCGAACGTTGGACCACATCGTTGCTGGCGGCAACGCCCTTCATGACCGAAATCGTCGCGGACAAAGACCGCAAAACGTCCCGCATCTTTGAACTGCGGCAGTATCATTCCCCCACCTGGCGCCAGTTGGGTTCGCTGACCGAGCGCTTCGCCGGACCGGAAATACGCATCTTCCATCGCGTCGGTATTCATCCGATTCTCTATTCGACCACCGTCTTCGGCGATAACATTCCGAACCTCACCTACCTGACGCCGTTCGAGAATCTGGCGGAACGCGAGAAGGCTTGGACCGCCTTCGGCGCGGACGAAGAGTGGCTCAAGGTTCGCAAAGAATCGATCGAGAAGAACGGCCAGATTTCCCAGGTCATGGAGATTTCCCTGTGGCGCGCCGCCCCGTACTCGCCCATCAAATAGCTCACTCGTCTGTCGAATGGAATCGACCTCAAGGCCGCAGGTTCAGCCTTTGATGTTGGCTTCGCCTGCGCCGTCGATATAAATCGGATTCGCGGGCGGCTTGCCTTCGCACCAGTAGTGATCGAAGTTCGTGATTCCGGCGAGTTCCGTCAGCACCTCTTCGTCGAGCACCTGGCGGCTGGTGTACTTGGGCGGCTCCTGCGAAAGGATGGCGCAGGTCGCGTCGCAAAGAATTTCAGGCGTGCGCCACTGGCTCCGCTCGGCGAGTCCCCAATTGATCGAAGCCTGGCTTTCAATGATAGTCCGCGGCCAGAGAGCGTTTCCCGCGATGCCGTCCTCGGCGTACTCGGCCCCGATTCCGATGGCCAGACGAGCCATGCCCATCTTCGTCGCCATATAGGCCACGCGCCCCGGATTCGGCGTGGTCGAAATTGCGGGACACATGTTGATCACGTGGCCCCACTTGTTCTTGATCATGTGCGGAAGCGCGTAGTACGCCGTGATGAACGACGCGCGGACGTTGATCTGCATCATGAGGTCGAAGCGCTTCACTGGCGTGTCGGTGACCTTTTGCCACCACAGCGCTCCCGCATTGTTGATCAGAATGTCGAGGCGGCCGAATTCGGCGACTGCTTTCTCGACCGTATTGCGGATGGCTTCTTCTTCCCGCACGTCGCACTGCACAGCCAGCGCGCGCCCGCCGAGTTTCTCGATCTCGGCGGCGGTTTCATAAATGCTGCCGGGTAGCTTGTCCGACGATTTCTCGCTTTTGGCGGCGACGACAATGGCGCATCCTTCCTGAGCGAGGCGGAGGGCGAGAGCCTTTCCGATTCCGCGGCTGGCTCCGGTGATTAGCGCGACGCGACCTTTGAGGTCCGGATGAAGAGCGTTTGAGTTCATGCTCCGCCGATGATATCAGCCCCCCTTGCCGGCGAAGGCCGCGGAGATGCGTTCGTCACGCTTGGGAATAGACTGGAGGCGGATTCGCATTCTGCCTGTAGAAATGAAGTCCCCGAAGACACCCATGAAAATCTCCTCAGAGGAGTGCCGCGATTTCAGTGCCTCGTCGAAGCTGGAATGGCTGGAGACGAACGGCACCGGCGCATTCGCCATGGGCACCGTGGCGGGAGTCAACACGCGCCGCTATCACGCGTTGTTGGTCGCGTCTCTGCGGCCTCCGGTCGAACGGTATGTCCTGCTGTCGCGCGTCGAAGAAGAACTGAACGGCGAGTTCCCGCTAGGCGCATCGCAGTATCCCGGCGTGGTCGCTCCGCGCGGATTCGAATGGATCGAGGAGTTTTCGATCGAACCGTGCGCCACGTGGACCTACCGCTGCGGTAGCGTGGCGCTACAAAAGCAGGTTTGGCTCGTGGAGGGCACGCAAGCGGTTGCCATCCGCTATACGGCGACCGAAGCGGTGACACTTCGTGTGCGGCCGTTCTTTGCGTTTCGCGATTACCACTCGCTGACGGCGCGGAACGATTCCTGGAATCGCGTCGTCCGCGTAGAAGAAGGGCGGATTACCATCCGGCCATATGAGAGCCTGCCTGAAGTGACGCTGGCGCTCGAACGCGCCGTGTTCAAAAGCGATCCGCATTGGTACGAGAACATCGAGTACCTCGCGGAATTGGATCGCGGACTTGAGTTTCGCGAGGACCAGTTCACACCGGGCGCGTTCTCGATTTCACTCGAAGCCGGGAAATCCGTGACGATGACCTGCGGAGTCGGCTTGGCCGATTCTCCGGAGCCACCAGCGCAGAGGAAGCACCCCGCCGACGAGTTCCGCGTCCGTCGCGCCGATGGAAAGCCAACGATCATCGCCGGCTATCCCTGGTTCACCGACTGGGGCCGCGACACCATGATTTCGCTTCCCGGTTTGCTGTTAACTCGCGGCGACAAGGTCCTGCGCGAAGAAGCTCGGGCAATCCTCGAGGGATTTCTAGGCTATCTCGATCAAGGCCTGATTCCGAACCGCTTTCCGGATGCCGGCGAGGTACCCGCGTACAACACCTGCGATGCGACACTGTGGATGTTCCAGGCGGTCCACGAGTATCAACGCGCCGGTGGCGATCCATCGTTCTTCTTCGGCGCGGCCCGCGAAATTCTGGATTCGCACCATCGCGGAACCCATTACGACATCCGCGTCGACCCTGAGGATCGCCTGCTGCGCGCCGGTTCCGCGGGGACGCAGTTGACGTGGATGGACGCGAAAGTTGGCGACTGGGTGGTGACGCCGCGCCACGGCAAGCCAGTCGAGATTAACGCGCTTTGGTACAACGCGCTACGGCTGAGCGCGAAGTGGCTAGCGGATCCGGCGCTCGATGTCGAAGCGGACGCGATGGCGCAGAGCTTCCGCGCGCGCTTCTGGAATCCGCAACGAGGCTGTCTGTTCGATGTCCTGGACGGCGACCCCGCGGCGTCGGCGAAGCTACGGCCGAATCAGATTCTCGCGGTCAGCCTGCCGCACTCGCCTTTAACGGCGGAGCAACAGCGCGCCGTGGTGGCCGTCGTCGAGCGCGAACTGCTCACCCCGTTTGGATTGCGAACGCTTGAGCGTGGCGACCCGGACTACAAAGGGCGCTACCGAGGTTCGCCGCTCGAGCGGGATGGCGCTTATCATCAGGGAACCGTCTGGCCCTGGTTAATCGGTCCGTTTGTCGAGGCATATCTGCGGGTCAACGGGCGTTCGGCGGAATCGCTCGCCCACGTACGCGGCATCCTCGAACCGCTCTCGAACGAATTTGCCCGTAGCGGACTCGGTTCCCTCGCCGAGGTCTACGACGGCGACGAACCGCATCAGCCGGGAGGTTGTCCGGCACAAGCCTGGAGCGTATCCGAGTGGCTCCGCGCAACAGCGCTCGCCAATCCGGCTACAAGCCTTTCTTGACCGCCTGCATTTCCACCGCCCGCTCAAACAGGCTGGCCAACTCCGGATCGCGTTCGCGAATCGCTCGCGCATAGCGCGAGAGTGTCTCGGCGGAAGGCATCCCCGCCGCCGCCCGCCGTCCGGCTTTCGCGTAGGACCTGGCAGTCTGGGTGACCAACGCCTCGATGATCGGCACTGCCTGCGGACGGGTAAGCCCGGCGGTTCGGAGACTCTCGACCGCGGCGGCGGTCAATTCGAGTGTGAGGTCGGTCGCGAGAAGGAGCCCCGCCTGATAGGCGCTCTTGCCGTTCTTCTCGAGCACCAGTAGGTTGGCGCGCCCGAACATCTTCCGCAGAACGCCGATCGCTTCCGGATCGCCTTCGGCAACAAAGCGAGCTTCGCCCGTCGCCGGAATGACATCGAGAGACGCACAATGAGCGCCCAGTTCTTGAATCGGCGCGAGCAGTCCGCTATCGCTCGCCGCATCGCACACCACCGCGATCTTGTGGTGCCAGCGGACCTCCGGCACGGCAGCGGCCGCGATAGCGGCGTTCAATTGATCGACGGGAACCGCGGTCAGAATCACGCCACAACGGGCCAGCGCGCCATACGTCGAGACCGGAATCCCGACGCGGAGTCCGTTGACGATCCGGCTGGCATTGCGGAGCGCAGGCGAATAGACGGGGCCAAGGCGTTCGCGGACAAAGGGTAGCCGCGCCAGAAACGATTGGCTGACAGCGCCCGAAGCAATAAGTCCGATGCGATTCGGCATACGTCGCAGGGTGCTCTCGCGGTCAGGCAGCCGTCAATTTTAGAGTTTTGATTTTATCGCGCAGTTGCGCGGCTTTTTCGAAGTCGAATTTCTTGGCGGCGTCGCGCATCCGCTCTTCGAGTTCAGTGATGAATTGCGAGCGCTGTTCGGCGGTCATGTCGCCAGTCGGATCCTCGGTCTCGAGCGGAACCGTATGGTAGTCGGCTTCGGCGATCGCGATCAGGCTCATATCAATTGGCTTGACGATGCTCTGCGGCGTGATGTTGTTGGCGACGTTGTATTCATGCTGGATTGCGCGGCGGCGATTGGTCTCGCCGATGGCGCGGCGCATCGAATCGGTAATGACGTCGGCATAAAGTATGGCGCGCCCTTCGAGATGTCGGGCGGCGCGGCCCATGGTTTGAATCAGCGAGCCGGCGGAGCGCAGGAAGCCTTCCTTATCCGCGTCCAGAATCGCGACCAGCGATACCTCCGGCAGGTCGAGGCCTTCCCGAAGCAGGTTGACGCCGATCAGCGCGTCAAAGATTCCCTTGCGGAGATCGCGGAGAATCTTGATGCGATCGAGCGTCGAAATTTCGCTATGAAGGTACGCGCACTTGACGCCGACCTCGGTGTAGTACTCGGCGAGATCCTCTGACATCCGCTTCGTCAACGTGGTGACGAGAACGCGCTGGTTGCGCTCCGTGCGCTTCCGGATTTCGTTCAATAGGTCATCCACCTGGCCTTTGATAGGCCGGATCTCCACTTCCGGATCGATCAAACCCGTGGGCCGGATGATCTGTTCGACTACAACGCCGGAAGCCTTGGTGAGTTCATACGGTCCAGGAGTCGCCGACACGTGGACGATCTGATTGACGCGATTCTCGAATTCCTGGAAAGTCAGCGGCCGGTTGTCGAGCGCGCTGGGCAGCCGGAATCCGTAGTTGACCAGCGTTTCCTTGCGCGACCGATCACCGTGATACATGCCCTGCAATTGCGGAATCGTCTGGTGGCTTTCGTCGATGAAGACCAACGCATCGTTCGGCAGGTAGTCGAGCAAAGTGGGCGGCGCTTCGCCCGGCAGACGTCCGGAAAAGTGACGCGAGTAGTTTTCGATGCCGTGGCAATAGCCGATGCGCCGCATCATTTCAAGATCGAACTGCGTCCTTTGATACAGGCGCTGCGCTTCAATGAGTTTGCCCTGATGCTCGAGTTCCGGCTTCCACCAGCCCAATTCGTTCTCGATGCTGCGGATAGCATCCTCTTTAGTCTCCGGACGCATCACGTAATGCGTCTTGGGATAAATGGGCAGGCGCAAGTAGGTCTGCTTCACCTGCCCGAGCAGCGGATCGATCTGGCTAAGCGATTCGATTTCGTCGCCCCAAAGCTCGATGCGGTAAGCGTTCTCGTCGTAAGTCGGAAAAATCTCAATCACGTCCCCGCGCACGCGGAAGGTGCCGCGGCGGAAGTCGCCTTCGTGGCGCTCGTAGAGGATTTCAACCAGCTTATGCACGATCTCGTCGCGGGAAATCCTTTGGCCTTTGTCGAGCATCAGGAGCATGCCGTAATACGCTTCCGGCGAGCCGAGGCCGTAAATGCAACTGACGCTGGCGACGATGATGCAATCGCGGCGCTCGAACAGAGAACGCGTGGCGGAAAGCCGCAGCCGGTCCAGCTCGTCGTTGATGGTGGCTTCTTTTTCGATGTAGACGTCGCCCGAGGGAATGTAAGCTTCCGGCTGGTAGTAATCGTAGTAGCTGACGAAGTATTCAACGGCGTTATCCGGAAAGAAAGTCTTGAATTCCTGATAGAGCTGCGCGGCCAGCGTCTTGTTGTGCGCAAGGATCAACGCCGGACGCGCCAGGTGCTCGATGACCTTGGCGACCGTGAACGTCTTACCGGAACCGGTAACGCCCAGCAGCACCTGATGCGCTTCGCCGTCCAGGATTCCGCGAGTCAGTTGCTCGATGGCTTGGGCCTGATCGCCGCGGGGTGTGTAATCGATGCCTAGGCGGTAGGGCATACTTCTAGTATGAGTGAAGCAGCCCGAATTCTCGAAGCGATTCGCGCGGTGGCCAAGCAGCCGGTGAGTCCCGATCCCGAAGAGTCGTTGTTTGAGAGCGGTATCCTGGATTCGTTCGCCTTGACCGACTTGATCAGCGCCCTCGAAACCGAATTCGGGATTACGGTTCCGGATTCCGACCTCTCGCCCCGTAAGTTCGAGAGCATCGCCAGGATTGAAGCCTATATCGAAAGTCACAAGTAAATAACCATGTGGCTCTCCCGCACCCAACGAGATGAAAATTCGGCCTCACCGGCTTCAACCCCGAACGTAAACGGAGGGGGCCTTTAACGGAGTTAGCCGGCGATTGGACCGGCCTCGCGAATCCGAGCCGCGACCAGAGTGCTCCGAAGGAGCACGTCGGGAGCGGACAGTAATGTTGATCTTCGACGGAGTCTCTCATGGCATTTCTTCGCGCCTTTGGCGCCTACTTACCGGAGCGCGTGGTCCCCAACGCGGAATTTGCGGCGCGGCTTGGCGTCGAAGACGAATGGATCGTCCAGATGTCGGGAATCGAACAACGGCGATTCGCCGCCGAGACGGAAACCGTGATCGACATGGGCGTCCGCGCGGCACAGGCATGTCTCGAACGTGCGGGCGTGGCGGCATCAACCATCGGACTGGTTGTCGTGTCGAGCGGAACGGGCGAGCGGCGCTTTCCCGGTCCGGCGTCGGAGATCGGTCTGCGCCTTGGGATCCCGGGAATTCCCGCGATTGACGTTCCGTTAGCAAGCGCGGGGTCCATCTTCGGCCTGACGCTGGCGCACCAACTGGCTCCGTTTTATGGCGAAGTGCTGGTGATCGCGGCTGAGAAAATGTCGAGCGTCGTGTGGCCCAAGCCCGAGAGCGGAACCGCCCCGGACAAGAACACCGCGATCCTTTTTGGCGACGGCGCCGGCGCCGCGCTGGTCAGTTCCACGTCGGGCGCCTGGGAAGTGAAAGCGTCGGCGCTCCACTCGGATGGAACGGCGGCGGCGGAACTGGCGCTGCCGGTGGACGGTCCGCTGCGGATGAACGGCATGGTGGTGATCCGGCACGCGTCGCAGAAGATGCCCTCCGTCATCAAAGAAGTGCTGACGGCGGGCGCCGTTCTGGCGGCCGACCTGGGTGCGATTCTCATGCACCAGGCGAATCAGAATCTGATGAACAAAGTCGCCCAAAGCGTCGGTGTGGCCGCCGAACGCCTGTTCACGAACGTCGCGAAGTACGGCAATACTTCCTCGGCGTCCATGCTGATCGCCGCCGCGGAATGGCAGCAAAGCGTCTCCGCCGAGACCGCTCGTCCGATCGTATTTGCTGGGTTTGGGGCGGGTTTTCATTGGGGTGCTTTGCTGGCGGTGCCTGCGCTACAGTAGTCATTTGCCTTCGCTCTCCATCATTATTCCCGCCTACAATGAGGAAAAACGGCTTCCCAGTACGCTGGAAAGAGTGATCGAATACCTGGCCGTTTCCGAGTTCTCTCCGGTCGAAGTTCTGGTCGTGGACGATGGCTCGAAGGATCGGACGGCCGAGGTGATCGCGCGCTATTCCCGGCAGAACACCGCAATCAAACTGGTTCGCAATCCTGGCAACCGCGGAAAAGGCTACGCCGTCCGGAATGGCATGTCGGCGGCCACCGGCGAGTGGCGTCTCTTTACCGACGCGGACCTCTCTTCACCTATCGGCGAAATCGAGAAACTGTTCGCGGCCGCGCGCCAGCGAAATGCGCTGATTGCGATCGGCTCGCGTGCACTAAACCGGTCGCTGGTCGGCGTCCATCAGCCGCTCATCCGCGAACTCTCTGGCCGGATCTTTAATCTGGTCATGCGGATTGCCGTGCGGCTTCCGTTTCACGATACCCAATGCGGATTCAAGCTGTACCACCAGAAAGCAGCCGATAAGATTTTTCCGAGGCAGCAACTCGACGGGTTCAGCTTCGATGTCGAAGATCTCTTTATCGCGCGAAAGCTCCGGTTCAAAACGGTTGAGGTCCCGGTGGTCTGGAACAACGTCGAAGGAACCAAGGTCAGCTTGTGGCACGGCGTCAAGTCCTTCGGCGACCTGATTACGATTCGCTGGAATCAGTTCAAAGGCAAATATCGTTAACCCGCGGTTTGGCATGCGGCCTGCACGCATGGCCTATGCATGACGCACCTGGAGTCCTCGCAATTCGGCGACATCGTCTTTGATCCGGATCAGATCATTGAGTTTCCGGCCGGGCTACCGGCATTTGAAGGCCTGCGGAGTTTCCTGCTGCTTGCCATCAAGGGATCCGCGATCGGAGCCTTGCAAAGCGTGGACCAGCCGAGCGTTTGCTTTCCCGTGATGCCCATCGCCAGTCTGGTCCCCGCCTACCAGATGGACCTCACTGCCGAGGACCGAGAGTGCCTGCTGGCGCCGTCCGAAGCCTCGGCGGACCTGCTGACCCTGGCCATCCTGACTCTGCCAGAATCTGGTCTTCCGACCGCCAATTTATTGGCGCCAGTCGTCATTCATACCCGGACGCGCCGCGGCGTCCAAAGCGTGCGAGGTGACTTGTTGTACTCGCCCGAGTATTCCCTGGCCGGCCCGCGGCAGCACGATGTGGAGAGGCCGTCATGCTCGTAGTCCGCCGGCGAGCGGGTGAGATTCTGCTGATCGGCGAATCGGTGGAGATCGAAATCCTCGAAGTATCCGGCGGCCAGGTGAAGCTTGGAATTCGGGCGCCCAGGGAAATCGCGATTCTGCGCAAGGAAATTCAATTGACGGCGGAACAGAATCGCCGGTCCTCCCAAGGAATTTCCAGAAGCCAACTGGAAAATCTTCACGCCCAATGCAAAATACCCTCAAACAATTCGTCCTTGGCCGATAAGCCCCTTGTAGTGATCTGGCGAAGCTAAGAAGCGACGCGGGATCAAACGTACCGGGCAAGGACGTCCGGTACCCGACATTCAAGGAGTGAATTCGTGTCTTTTTCAATCAATACCAACCTCGCCTCGTTGCAGGCGCAAGACTATCTCCGGCAGTCGAGCGACTTCCAGGGGAAAACCATCAACCGTGTAACTTCCGGCCTCCGCATCATCAGCTCCGGTGACGACGCCGCGGGTCTTGCGATTGCGAACGGCTTCCGTTCCGACCAGGCGGTATTGACCCAGGGCGTTCGCAACGCCAATGACGGTCTTAGCCAACTGCAGATTGCCGACGGCGGCATCAACAATATTTCCAAACTCCTTGACCGCGCCCGCACTCTGGCCACCCAGTCGGCCTCCGGCGCCTTTACTGGCGACCGTTCCGTGCTGAACAGTGAATTCCAGAGCGTGATCGGTGAAATTGACCGGCAGGCCCAGGTAATCGGTCTCAATACGAACGGAACCTTTGCGAAATCTCTCGCTGTGTTCATCGGCGGCGGCAAGGAATCGAACGGCATCAGCGCGACGACCAACGGGTCCATCGGCCTGGATCTGTCGGCTTCGACCGTCGACTCAAAGAGCCTCGGATTAAAAGGCGTACAGGCTGTCGGTACGCTCGCGACCGATATCGGTTCGGGCGCCATCGGAACCAAAGTTTCCGATGTTGTGACGAACGTCAATAACCTGAATTCGCAGGCCACCTCCGGGTACGCCGATTTCTATTTCCGCGGCCCCGGCTTCGGCGACTCGAGTCGCGTGAAGGTCAGCGTCAACCTGTCCGGCGTCACCGACACCGCGACCCTGGCGACGGCGATCAACAGCGCGATCCAGTCCACCGGCAACAGCGGTTCCCAGTCGGCGACCGCATTCAAGAACGCCGCCGTCTCGGCCGGCATCAATGTGGACGGGAACGGCAAATCGCAGTTAACGTTCAATTCTTCGATCGCCGCTTTCCAGGTCGAAGCTGGCGACAAGACCGCGAACGCTCTTCTCGGTAATTTCAAGACTGCCGCCGAAGGCGCCGATCTCGGTACCTCGGTGACAGGCGCGGGCACCACCGCGGCCGGAATAGCCACCTTTGGTGCCGCCGGCGCCGGTAGCGTGGTTTTCCGCATCGCGGGCTCCGGCCTCAGCAGTCCGATCGACATTACGTTGACCACCACCGCCGCCGAGACCGTGACGCAGGCCATCACCGATCTCAGTTCGCAGGTCGCAAACAATTCAGCACTGAAGGGCGCGGGCATCACCCTGACCGCTCCGGTAGCTGGAACGCAGCTGGTATTTAATGGCTCGCACGGCGAAAAATTCTCGGTCGACGCCACCGGCGACTCGCAGAATCGACTTGGATTCGGCTCCTTCCTCAAGGGAAACAGCCAGCAGTTCGATTACGCGGCCCTCTCCGCCGGAGCGAACTATTCGACCGCCGCAGCGGGAACGCAGACGCTCGAGTTTTCGTTGAACGGCCAGGCATCCAGCACCCATGCGATTGCCCTGAATCTGTCCGCCGGCGACGCTACCGCCGCCGCCGTCACTGGCAACGCCCATCCCGGAACGCTGAATATTACCAACAACAACAATCGGGTCAACCTAAGCGTAAACGGCACCTCCTATCAGGTGAACCTCACCGCAAACGGCACCTCGACGCTGAATGACATCGCCAACCAGATCAACACGGTGATCACGGCCAATGGTACGGCCACGGTGAACAGCTCGAACCAGTTAGTCATCACGTCGAACACCAAAGGCGCATCCGGCGCGATCCAGATCGAAGCGGGTTCCGCGAATACCGATCTGGGCTTGAGCACGGGCCTGACCGCGGGCGTTTCCCGCAGCGGCGCAGACCTTGCCAACGCCCTGAATCAGTCTTTCGCGAGCGACGCTGCCTTGCAGGCGGCCGGTTTGAAGGCGGACTTCGGCGTTACGATCGCTGGCAAACTGATGATCGCGTCGACGAACAATACGAATTTCCGCGTCGATTCGAGCGGCACCACGATCGCGGCCACGACGGTCGGCTCGGCATCCTTCTCGACGGGGGCCACTGCCGGTCTTCGTGCAGGCACGGTGGCGGGAACTTTTAACATCACCGCGGCGAACAATACCGTTTCGTTCAAGGTCGATGGTGGCGCAACGCAGAATATCACTCTCGGTCTCGGAGGCACACGGACAGCGGCCCAGGTTGCCGCCGACATCAACACCTCCATCACGGGCGGCATAGCTAGCGTAGATAACACCAACCATGTGCAAATCGCGTCCAGCACGACCGGCGCCACGTCTTCGGTCCAGTTCCTGGCCGCCAGCGCGGCGACTTCGGGAGTATACACCGGCACCGGTGCCGGTCCGTTCCTGATCACCGCTGCCTCCAATGACATCTTGCGCGTTCAGGTGGACGGCGGTTCCTTCCAGCAGGTGACACTCACCGCGGGCGCAGCCCGCACGGCGGCTCAAATCGTCACCGATATCAACGGCGCGAACGGCGGCACCGGCCTGGTTGGAGCAACAGCAAGTGTGTCAGGCGCCAACGTCGTTCTGACATCGAACTCGACAGGCTCTACCTCATCGATTCAGTACGACGCGAACGCGAACAGCACGGCCAACGTTGTTCTCGGCTTCACGGCTGTCGCACAGACAGGCACGGCTGCCGTCGCGAGTTCCGCGGCCGCCCTCGGTTTCGTTGCCGGAACGACAACCGGCGCAGCGTCGGCGTCGCAACTGGCCATCACCACTGGAAGCAATGACAAACTCAGCATCACGGTGGACGGCGGCGCGGCGCAAGTCGTCACGCTCTCAGGCGGAGGCCTGCGGACGGCGGCGCAAGTGGTCACCGACATCAACGCTGTATTAGGCGCCTCGGCGACAGCTTCGGCGGACGCAAACGGTCACCTCAAGATCGTGTCGGCTTCGACCGGCACGGGATCGTCGATTACCTTGAATGCCGTAGCCAACGACGCCTACACGACTCTCGGCATCACCGCCGGCACCAGTTCGGGCAACGCCGGTGATACGGGTTTCGGCGTCCTCGGCGCGTCGTTCGCTGGCAACACAGCGAGCGCGGCTCCGGCGGCTTCCGCGCAGGTCGACGCCGGCGGCGCCAGCCAGTCCAGCGCGTTCACCTTCACGCCGGTCCTCTACGGCGGCGACGATCAGACGATCACGCTGACGGCCAATAACGGAAGTGGTGCGCAGCAGTCCAAGAGCGTCACCCTGAGCAACGACGCGAACTCCCGCGCAGGACGCTCGATCGACGAATCCATCAACTACATCAATACGCAACTGCAGCAGTCCAACAACGCCACCCTGCAATCGATCGTGGCAGTCAAGGAAAACGCGGCAGGAACGGAAAAGGTGAAGTTCCTCAGTACGCTCGGCTCGTTCAAGGTTTCGGTCGGCACCAACGCCAACAGCACCGGTTTCGGATCGCAGGGTCTCACCGACGCCTCCACCGTGGCAGCCGGCGGATCGACCGCTGACATCAGCCAGCAGGGTGCGGCCGTCAACGCCGTCGGGGCTCTGTCGAACGCGGTCAGCGCGCTCGGCAAGGCGCAAGCCGTCGTCGGCCGCGGTCAGAATCAGTTCAACTACGCGATCAACCTCGCGCAGTCGCAATTGAGCAACCTGGCTTCCGCGGAATCGCGTATTCGGGATGCCGATCTGGCGGCCGAAGCAGCGAACCTCACCAAATCGCAGATTCTGTTGCAGGCCGGTATCGCGGCCCTGGCGCAGGCGAACTCGGCTCCTCAGCAAGTGCTGAGCCTGCTACGCGGCTAGTCCGGTTCGGCCGGCGCGTGGCCTAGGTCAATGGCCGGCGACTGAAGTCCCTACACTTCGGGTCGCCGGCCATTTCTTTCTGTTCCCATTTCTCAATTTCAAATCTTAACTTGGTTCGCGGACAGGCGGTTTTGTGCCGCTGCGAGTCTTCGCGTCCCTTTCTTGGCTCCACTGTCGATTGAGAGGTTAGGTTCTTGTCGTCCCTTTCCGCAATAGAAAAACCGGATGCCGCCGCGATCTCCGTGATGATCCAACTGGGTCGATCGCTGCTCCAATCCGGTCGCGTCGGCGAAGCCGAACAGGCGCTGGAGTTGGGCGTGCTTCTCGCCGAAACCGAAGGCCCGCCCGCAAGCGAGGCAGCCGGTACCGCGCGTTTCGATCTCGCGAATCTTCTTTATAGCCGCGGAAGACACGCCGAGGCAGCTCTTCAATATCAGGAACTGATCTCGCGAATACCATCGCATACCGAGGCGCACTACAATCTGGGCGTCACGGAAGTGCTTTGCGGGCGGGTTCCCGAAGCGGCCGCGGCATACCGGCGCGCGTTAGCGCTCAATCCGGACCATGCCAACGCGCACAACAATCTGGCGATGCTGCTGCAGTCATTTGGCTCGGACGATGCGTCGCGAGCAGAGGCGCTGGCACATTTTCGGGCGTCAAATTCGCCCGAGGCCCGCTATAACCGGGCCTTGATTCTTCAGGAGCAAGGCGAAGTGGAGGAAGCATCCTCGTTGTACCGCGCGCTGCTCGAAGAAAACCCGGACTATCACGAAGCGCGAAATAATCTAGCCAACATCGCCCTCGCCCAGGGCCGAACGCAGTACGCGCTCGAACAATACCAGAGAATATTGCAAGTGCTTCCTGATTTTGCCGAGGCACACAGGAACACCGCCATGGCTCAGCTGATCCTGGGCAACTATCCGGAGGGCTTCCGCGAATACGAATGGAGGAAGCGAAACCCTTCGCAGGAGCAGCGTAACCGCATGGCACCCTTGTGGGATGGCGCACCCTTAATGGGGAAGACCATTCTGCTTCATGCGGAACAGGGTCTGGGCGACACCATTCAATTCTGCCGGTTTGCGTCAAGCGTCGCCAAGCTGGGGGGACACATCGTCCTTGAAGTGCAGCGTCCCTTGGCAAACCTGCTCAAAAGCGTCCCCGGCGTTCGGCGTGTGGTCGCTCGCGGCGACGATTTGCCCGAGCATCAGTGCCAGTGCCCGCTGATGAGCGTTCCCTATCGGCTCGGGACTTCGGTCTGGGAACTGCCGGCGACCGTCCCCTATCTCACCCTCGGCGCGCAACGGATGGCGTATTGGGAGGCCCGGATCGATGCGGTGGCTTCGGAGGACGAAATTCGCGTCGGCCTCGCTTGGTCCGGCAACACGAATTATCACGACAACGCGAAGCGGTCGATCCCACCGGAACTTCTCGAAGGACTTTCGGGCGTACCGGGCATTCACTGGTTCGGCTTACAAAAAGACAATCTCGGGCTTCGAATTCCGGGTCTGGCGCTCGAATGGCTCGAAAGCCCAGCGACCACGTTCGACGACGCCGCGTCGATCGTGAAGAGCTTGGACCTCATCATCTCGGTTGACACTTCGATTGCGCATCTCGCGGGTGCGCTCGCACGGCCGGTCTGGCTACTGGCTTCGCATGCGCCGGATTGGCGTTGGATGCGCGACCGGGAAGATTCCCCGTGGTACCCGACGATGCGAATCTTCAGGCAATCGACCGCGGGCAAATGGCGTCCGGTGCTCGGCCGCATACGAGACCGCCTTCGTGGCTTGGTATCGGACCGCTGATTTGCCAGTCTTAAATCAATGGTTCGGATCGATTCCTAGGAGCGCGGCCCAAAGGAGCGCGCCGACTATGGCGCAAAAATAGTACTTAAATTGCGTCAACTTCCAACACGAATTTCTGATTTAGCCGGAAGTGTCGAGCGCGTGCAGCCGTGAAGGCCGCTGCCGCTGAAGGCCTGCCCTCAGACGCACCGCTTCCTCGATCTGAGTTCGAGTCCGCTCGCTGAGTTGGTGAAGCGTTCGAATGGCTTGGCCGCCCGCCTCGAGGGACCGAGTCAAGGCTTCCAAAGGGAACGCAGAAGCGCTTTTGAAGAGTTGATCGCGCGCGTGAATTGCGTCCGCGATTTCAAGCAAGTCCGTTGCCTGCTCCAGGTCTGAAGAGTTTCGGGAAAGACCGATCTGGCTTAGCCTGGCCGATCGAAACCCTGCATCGGAGCGCCGGTCGAGCGGAGCGATCTCAGTTAGGCCCGCCGCTTGCCCGGACAGCGAATCGTCCTTCGAATCCTCAGGCATTAGTTAGAGGTGTTCTTGCCGAAGGTAACCAACGTCATGCTTTGAATGCCCGCGCTGATCAAGTTCTGTTGGGACTCAAGTTGGGCGAGCAACGCATCGGCGACTTGCAGTTTTGCGTTCAGACCGGCTTGCATCTCCGTAATCCGGTCCGTCAACGTCGCGATCTGATCGCGAAGCCTGGTGTCGGTTTGCGCATAGGCGTCCTGCTGCAGTTTGGCCAATCCGGAAACCGGATCCGTGATTTGGGTAAATCGTTGGGCCAGCTCTCCGACTCCTGTTCTTGACGAACCAAAGAAGCTCAGGGCGCTGGTGATCGAGGAATCCGGCAATTGATCGAAAACGCTGGAATCAAAGACCGCCTTTCCGCTCGAGTCGAAAGTGACTCCCAGTTGCGTCAGATTTTTGATTTCTCCCGACGATGCCGAATACGAGGAGACATGGCGTAGATCCTCCTGGATCTGCCGCACCAGAAAATCGCCACTCAGCAACCCTGCGTTCGCACCAACCTGCTGGCCGACTGCGTCATTCGCCGCGTTGAAATTGGCCACGAAACTGGACAAAGCATTCGAGATTTTCGAGCGGTCGGTCGTCAGATTGAACGTCACGGCGGAGGCGCTCTTCCCAACCAACATAAAGGACAATCCAGGAACGAGATCGTTGACTGTATTCGTTTTCCTGGTCACAGGAATCCCGTTCAGTTTGAAGACCGCGTCGGAGCCCTGATTGGAGGTCGTAAGCAAGTTCGTGTTGACGCCTTCCGGATCGTCTTTGAGTGTCAGCGTGGTCTGTCCGTTCGTTGTCGCGGTCAGACTTAGGTAATTCTTCGCCCCAGCTGTGATGATGGACGCCGACACGCCGACGCCAAGGGAGTTGATCGCGTCTCGAAGCCCGACCAGGGTGTTTTTCTGCGTAATGTCGATCGTGCGGCTCTCGGACCCGACGGTCAGTTTCACAATTCCTGTCGAGGAGACTTGGGTCGCCTGCGAATCGGCGTACCCGGAGGCCGAAGTTTCCGATGCAATGCTCGCCAGTGAAGTTACTTCGTTCAACGTGTAGGTTGCCGCTGTGGTTGCCCCGGTATTGAGGGCGGTCGCGACGCTCGAATCGGTAGAAGACGCGGAAAGCGCTTTATTCTCGCCAAAGCCCGCGAGCGTGACGAGGCTTCTTCCCAAACCGCTAATCGAAGTGCTCAGCGAAGAAAGCTGCGCCTCCTGTTGAATGACATCGGAATTCTGATTCTGGAGGGCCGTGAGAGGAAGCGAAGCAATGCTGGTCGCGCGGGTCAGAATCGACTGAAAGTCGGTCGAGTATTTGCTGACTCCGGAAAACGTAAGCGGGGTGAAGCTCATAGTGACGAACCCTTCCTCAAACTGTTCCTCAAAGAAGATATCGACGGCAGGAGCGCCTTGCTCAGGGAGGATTGATCCGAGGGCCTGCCGCCGGGTGATACTTCGCGAATTTCCGCCCGTCCGTGAGCCGATCGGAAACGAATTAGCGCGTCCTATAGAGGTAGGCACTATAGTGAGTAGCCGGACAGTACGATGCCGGACGGAGGTTGAGGTGCTGCGATCCATGCTTCGACGAGTGAAATGGGCGGGTCTCCTGGCTGTGCTTCTCGCCAGCAGCGCTTTCGGCCAGGCACCTAAAAAGCGCGTAGCCGTCTTCGACTTCGACAATGCGGCGGTGCAGGGCGGACTGCAGATCCCGTTCCTGCAGACCTCGACGCCGAACGTCGGCAAGGCCGCCGCGGACCTATTACTATCTCGCCTTGTGCAGCGCGGCCAAGTCACCGTCATTGAGCGCAGCGCCATCGACCGGGTGATTGCCGAGCAGAACTTCTCGAACAGCGATCGAACGGATCCGGTGACGGCCGCCAAAATCGGCCGCATTCTAGGCGTCGATGTCATCGTGCTCGGGACCATCACCCAGTTTTCCTACGACGACAAAGTGACCGGTGGCGGCGGAGCCAGGGTTGGCGGCTTCGGCGGCTCCGGTATGTCCACGAAGCACGATATCAAGGGTCACGTCCAGATTTCTGTCCGGCTGGTCAGTCCGGATTCGGCCGAAGTGATGAAGGTATCGCAAGGCGCCGGCGAGGTTTTCGAGAAGGGCGTAAAGGTGGACATGCGGGATTCGCGCAGCATCATGATGGGCGGGTCCGGCGTGGGCACTCCGGTGATGAACGAAGCCATGGACAAGGCGATCGTCGAATTGTCAACCGCGCTTGAAGGAAACATCGCAGCGCTTCCAACCCGGATTCCTGTGATCGACGGATTGATCGCCGACGTATCGGAAACGGGCCGCCTGGTTCTCAACGTCGGTTCGCAGAACGGGTTGAAGGAAGGCGATCGGCTCGAGGTGTTGCGGGTCGGCAAAGAGGTGAAGGACCCCGCCAGCGGGCGGATCCTGATGCGCGACGATACGCCTCTCGGCGAGGCGGTGGTGATCAAGGTGAGCGAAGGTTCGGCGATCGCCCAGTACGCCGGCGCCGAGAAGTTGAAGGTTGGCGATGCGGTGCGGAGCGGGCCGCGAAAGTAGTCCAGGGCTTGGTGAGCTTGGCGGATGGACGCGGTATGCTTACCTGCATGATCGATCGACGGGATTTGCTTGGGCTCGTTGCTGTGTTGGCCGGGTCCCAGGAACTGGACGCGCAGCCCGCGGGGGTACCGCGCAGCGGGCCGATTTTTACGGGCGATTTGCCGGAGTTGCACTTGAAAGGCTGGGCCGTCACGGTGGTTGAAGTGGCGTACGCGCCGGGTCAAGGTTCTAGCGCGCACCGGCATCCCGGAATCACCATCGCCTACGTCCTCGAAGGCGAGATCGCTTCGCAGGTCGGCGAGGGAGCGGAGAAGGTTTTCAAGACCGGCGACCTGTTCATGGAGACGCCGAATCAGTTGCATGGCGTTTCGCGAAACGCGAGCAAAACGAAGCCGGCGCGACTGCTGGCGGTCCTGTTGGCGGAAAAAGGGAAGCCGCTGACGTCACCGGCGTAGGTGCGGCGATAAAAGCAGAAAGGCCGGAACCTTTCGGCTCCGGCCTTCCTCCCGTTTTAGCGATCTAAAGAAGATGAGGCTCAGCGGCGCGCCATCATCTTCACTTTCGGTACCGACAGGTAGCCGGTAATTTTATCCTTGCTCACCTGGTTGACGACCACTTCGTAGGGAATGCGCGCCTGCGAGGTGTAGAACTGGACCGGCTCGTTCACGCCCTTGTCCTTCTTCTCGACTTTGCGGTCGTCGGCGAGAACGTCGAGCGTAAAGCGGTTGCGCTTGGCGTCGGCTTTTTTGAGGGCCAGTTGAACTCCGCCGACCTTCTGCATGGCCGAGCCCTTCGAGAGCGTGAACTCGAAATACTCGCGCTCGCCGAGCTTCTTCAGCGCATCCAGTTCGGTGGAGTTGGTGGCGATCAGGCCGCTCATCACGCCCATGTCGCCACTGGCGCGGCGCAGGTCGGAGATGGTCTTATCGAGATCGCTGCGCGTGTTCGCGACGTCTGTCCTGGTTGTTGCGACTTCCGTTTTCACGCCGCCGACTTCCTGCCGGATCCCGTTCATGGTGGATTCACTGTCCTTCTTCACCTGGTCGAGATCCTGAGCCAACTCCTCATTCTTAGCCTTCAAAGCCGCCACCGCTTTGCCGGTCTGTTGACGGGCCGAAACCTGCACCCGCGCGACCTGTTGCTTCGATTCGCGCTTGGCGGCTTCCATCTCTTCATTCATCCGCGCGACCGAATCGTTGACTTCGTTCTTCGCGGCGACGACACGATCTTCCATCTGCGTCCGCATCTGGTCCATCTTCTGGTGGGTTGCCGTCAGCTCGTTCCTCATGGCGGCGACTTGCGAACTCTGGTACCACCAGCCGCCCAGCATTGAAAGCGCGACGATAGCGATGACTGGCAGCGCGATGTTGTTGCGTCTCTCGGTCTTTACGATGACGGGCGCATTGGGCTGCTCCGCGGTGGGCTTGTTTTCGGTTGGGTTTGCCATTTGGATTCTTGAGTCTCCCTTTTGTTGGTTCGGTTCCTCTGTCGGTATGGCAAACGTCCTGCCAACTGGTAACTCCTTTGTCATCAGAGAATCCCGCGCCAATTGAAAGCCACTCCGGTAAATGCTTCCGGGTAAGCTTACTGGCGGTCAGTAAATCGCGAATTGATGTTTAAAAGAGCAGTGGGGCGAGCGTCTCTCCGTTTACAACGCTGGAAGGTCTCTCCGTCGAAACAAGCCGACGGGTGGCTTTGATTTAGTGCACAGGCCGGAGGCCTATGGCACAATCCACAGGCCGGAGGCCTATGGCACAATCCACAGGCACTTACTTCTATGAGAAGCGCGATTTTTCGTTAGGCGGCTTGCTTTTTGACGCTTTTTGGCAGCATGCTTTGGAATTCTTCTTTGCTGACTGGGGCTCGGAGATAGGCGTCGATGAACTCCTGCGAAACGAAGTCGTCGGTCTCATTGCGCTTGCGGTTTGTATGGGATAGCGCGTTGCGCTGGTGGCCGGCTAGGGATTCGGCGTTGCGGCGCAGGCGGTTCTGGTTGCGCTCGAAGTTTTGTTTACGGCGGTCGGACTGGGTCTTGTGCAATGTCGCGGTGAGCTGCATGACTTGACGGTGAAAGCGGTTCGCGTAACGGCCGATGAGGTCGAACTGCTTTCCGTTTTCAAGGAAGGCTTTGGCTTGGGCCTGGGCCCAAGCGAGTCCGTCGCCGGGGGTGGATTCGTGTTCGGGAAGGTGCAGGGAGCCGAGTTCGAAGAACATGTTGGTCTCGATGGCGCGGGCGCGATCGAGCTGCCAGTATGCGTCGGCGAGGGATTGGACGAGGCGCACTTCGAGTTCGCCGTCGGGGCGCAGATCGTCTTTGAGGCGCTTCGAACTGGCGGTGTAGGCGGCCATGTCTTCGTCGGTGGTGACGAGGGTCTGGCCGGTGAGGTTGTGCTTGCGCGCGTTGAAGCGGCTGCGGGCCTTTCCGGCTTCGGTGCGGGGTCCGGTGGACTGGGTTGCGATTGCGTTCGACATGGGCGGCTCCTCTGGATGGGTCCTACGACTTTTTGAACGCGGACTTATATCCGCCTGCAGGGTACACCGGCGATTTGTTGCTATTTGCGGGGTCTGGGGTTAAGTGGTTGAGATCACTGCGTCGATTTTTTTATTTCGCGCGTGACTGGATTTGGGGGGGCGGGGAGAGTCCGTGGTCCCATCGCTGACGCTCAGAGTTCAATCGGGAGGTTTAGGAGCACGATGTAGATCGTGGTCCCATCGCTGACGCTCAGGGTTCAATAGGGATGCTCGGGCAGATTTTGGCGCGTCGGGACTCGTGGGCTACTGGAACGCTTTGCTGACGCTGCCTAGCGATACCTTGACCTGGTCGATGCCGCCGCCTCGCTGTGCTACGCCGCTTGCGGCAAAGCCGGGTTCGGGGGGACTCCCGAAGCGGAGGTCGAGGAGCGTGACGCGGACGGCTCCTTCGGGTTCGGTGAGCAGAGTCACCTTCCAGAAGGGGAGCTGGGAGAAGCGCTCGAGCGACTGGAACGATGGATGAGCTTGCGCGGTGGTGATGGCCCAAGCCCAGTCTTCGCCGGCGCGATAGTAGGTGCGGCCGGCTGTTGGATCGAATTCCGTGACCAGATTCACCGGGACGAGGGTCGCCGAGGCGGGTTGCTCGATGACGCCGGTCCAGCGAAAAGGATTGACGGCGTGCGGCAAGGCGGAAACGCGATCGGGCAGGGCGCCTGCGTACATACGGGCGGACAGTTCCGCCATGGCGCGGGCGTGGGCGACGAAGCGGCCTCCGTCGTAGATCAATAGGAAGAACAAGCCGAAAAAGGCCCAACCGCGTTCGGGACCGCTTGAGCGCTTCCCTGAAATCTCGGAGCCGACCAGTTTCGAAAGCCAGGGCGCGGCGACAGCTAGAAGGAGCGCCGCGAGAATCCAGGGGTCGATGATGTGGCTGATGTCGAGCCGAAGCCATTGCTGCGAAAACGGCGCGAGCAGGCGGATGCCGTATACGTTGGTCCAGTCGAGCAGCAGGTGGCTGCAGACCGCGATCATGGCGAAGGCCCACGCGCGGGGCCAGGGGTACGAACGGCTGCGCGAAAGGAGCCAGACGATCAGCACCGAGACGAACGCCATCAGCGGGGCGATGATCAGGCCGTGCGTGATCCAGCGATGTTGATCGAGGTAGGTGGGCGCGCCCCACAGTCCGGCGATTCCGTCGATGTCGGGAATGTTGGCGGCGACCATCATCACCAGCGCGCCGCGCGGAACGCCAGCGGCGGTGACTCCGCAGGCTCGCGCGAGCATGAGACCCGTGAGGGTGTGGGTGATGTTGTCCACGATTGGATTACCGGTAGCCGGGCGGCATTAACAACGTCAGGGCATCGGGAACGATTTCGACGCAAGCTGGCGTCCAGCCGGCGTGCTCGCCGTCGATTTGCACTTGCGCTTCACCGCGCAGGCAGAGACGCTTCAGCCGATGGACACTGACGCCGGGCATGCGTTTCGCCTGGCGGAGGAAAGCGGCGAACATGTAGGCGCTGAACTTGAGCGGGATCGACCCACGAATCAGGACCACTTCAAATTCGTCGCTACGCAGCGACGCGCCGGTCGCGATCTCGAGGTCGCCGCCGTAGTTGCGGACGCGGCTGATCAAGGCAAAGCCACAGCGTACGACTTCATCTTCGAGGACGACGTCGAACTGATCGACCAGGCGCCGCATCTGCGCGAAGCCGGCGACCCAATAGGCGAACTTGCCGGTCAGGGCTTTCAGGCTGACGCTGACTTCGCTGACAATGCGGGCATCCAGGCCGACGCCGGCCATCAGAAGGAAATGACGCGAAGTGCCTTTGCCGTTCAGGCGTCCGACCGCGACGCGCTCCGGCTTGCACTCGCCGAGGCGGGCGGCGGCCTGCTCGAGATTCGAGCCGAGACCCATCTCCATGGCGAGCACGTTGGCGGTTCCGGCGGGGAGGATTCCCATGGGAACCGTCGAGCCGACCATGCCGTTCACGACTTCGTTGATGGTTCCGTCGCCGCCGGCGACGAGCACGAGATCGACACCTTCGGCGACGGCCTTGCGCGCGAGCTCCATGGCGGCTCCGGCCTCGGTGGTGGGCCAGAAATCCGGGCACACGCCCGCCTTCGCCAGTGCGCCTTTGCTACGCTCGATAAAGCGCTCTCTATCGCGTCTTAACTTGCCTGCGACGGGGTTGTAAATCAGAACTGCGTTGCGGTAGGTCTTGATAGCGTTCATTATAAGCAATCGCCGCATGAAGCCCCCGCAATCCGTATCCGCCCAACTGGAATCCTTGCGGGAAGAGCTACGGCGGCACGAGCATTCGTACTACGTTTTGGACGCGCCGGAGATCACCGACGCCGAGTACGACGTGCTGATGCGGAAGCTGCAGGCGCTTGAGGCCGAGCATCCGGAATCGATCACGCCGGACTCGCCGACGCAGCGCGTGGGGGGCAAGCCGCGGGAAGGTTTCGTCAAGGCGGCGCATTCGAGTCCGATGCTGAGCCTGGATAACGCGCTGAACGAGGACGAGCTGCGGGCGTTTGATAAGCGGGTCCGGGAACTGCTGGGAGAAGACAAGTTCGAGTACGTGGCGGAGTTGAAGCTGGACGGATTGTCGATGGCGGCGCGTTACGCCGGCGGAGCGTTGACGCAGGCGATTACACGCGGCGACGGGCAGACGGGCGAAGAGGTGACAGCGAACGCGCGGACCATTCGGTCGCTGCCGCTGCGCGTGAAGGCGACGGATGCGAGGTTGGGCGAAGCCTGGGAGGTCCGGGGCGAGGTGGTGATGAATCGCCGGTCCTTTGCAGGAATGAATGCGGAGCGCGAGGCGCAGGAGCTTCCGCGATTTGCAAATCCGCGGAATGCGGCGGCGGGTGCGCTGCGCGCGCTGGATACGAGTATCACGGCGCAACGGAAGCTGGATTTCTTCAGCTATTTGTTATTGCGCGACGGGCAGCCGGCGTTGCCGTCGCAGTGGGCCGCGCTCGAAGGGCTGGCGGCGATGGGCTTCAAGGTGAATCCGGATCGCGCGCTGTGCGGAGACATCGAGGCGCTGGTTGCGTTCTGCAAGAGCTGGGAAGAGAAGCGCGACGGCCTTCCTTACGAGATCGACGGCATCGTTGCGAAGGTGGATTCGATCGAGCAGCAGACGAAGCTGGGGCGCACGTCGAAGGCTCCGCGGTGGGCGATTGCGTTCAAGTTTCCGGCGCGGCAAGAGCAGACGGTGGTCGAGAATATCGAGGTGCAGGTTGGCAGGACCGGCGCGCTGACACCGGTGGCTCGTTTGAAGCCGGTGGCTGTAAGCGGTGTGATGGTGGCGAACGCGACGCTGCACAACGAGGACGAAATCGAGCGGCTGGGGCTGCAGATTGGCGACACGGTTCTGATCGAGCGGTCGGGCGACGTGATTCCGAAGATCGTCCGCGTGGTGGCGGAGGGTGCGGTCCGCACGCCGTTCACGATGCCGACGCATTGTCCGGTGTGCGGCAGCGAAGTGTTGCGCGTCGAAGGCGAAGCCGCGAGGCGCTGCGTGAATAGCAACTGTCCGGCGAGGTTGAAGGAAACGATTTTGCATTTCGCGGCCCGGGGCGTGATGGATATCGACGGGCTGGGCGATGTGCTGGTCGAGCAATTGGTGGATCGCGGGCTGGTGAAGGGCGTCGCGGATCTGTATCATTTGAACGTCGAAATATTGGCTGGCTTGGAGCGGATTGGCAAGAAGTCCGCCGAGCGGGTGATCGCGAATATCGAGAAGTCGAAGCAGATTCCGCTGCCGAAGGTGATCAACGGGCTGGGGATTCCGTTTGTGGGAGAGCGGACGGCGCAAATTCTGGCGGAGACATTTGGATCGCTGGACGTGATTGCGGCATCGGATCGAGAGGCGCTGCAGCGGGCGGAAGAGGTGGGGCCGAAGGTTTCTGAAAGCATCCACCAGTTCTTCGCCGAGCCGCGAAATCAGGAATTGGTTGAGCGATTGCGCGCCGAGGGTTTGCAGTTCACGTATACGATCACGCGGAAGGCGGGCGGTCCCTTGGGGGGCAAGGTCTTCGTGTTGACGGGCACGCTGCCGACGCTTTCGCGTGACGAGGCGAAGCAGAAAATCGAGGACGCGGGCGGGAAGGTTGTGGGGTCGGTGAGCAAGAAGACGAATTTTTTGGTGGCGGGCGAGGAAGCGGGTTCAAAGCTCGACAAGGCGCGCGGCCTGGAAGTTCCGATTCTCGACGAAGCCGGCCTGCTGGCGATGTTGGATGGCGGCTCCGCGGAAAGCCACGCCGCCGAGTGAAGGCCCTCTTTGCAGATCTCAAGGCTTGGAGTCAGGCGCTTCTGGAAATCCTCAAGGAATGGGGGCCCTGGGGCGTTTTCGTGCTTTCCGCCGTGGAATCGGCTGGGATTCCAAATCCAGGTGGCACCGACTTTCTGCTGTTGTTCCTGGTGACCACCAACCCGGCGATCGCTTGGCCATCGGCGGCGCTCGCGACCCTCGGTTCACTTGTTGGAAGCGCCTTTTTTTATAGCCTTATTCGCAAGGGTGGCGAGCGGTATCTCGACAAGCGAACGTCCTCTGGATTCGGCGCGAGGTTTCGTCTATGGTTCGTTCGCTATGGGATCGTAACCGTGTTTGTATCTGCGCTCCTCCCTTTCCCTTTCATGCCGCTAAAAATCTTTGTCGCGTCGGCCGCCGCGATGAAGGTGCCGATGCGGCGTTTCTTGATCGTACTGGTTTGCGCCCGAATTCCTCGGTATTTCGCACTAGCCTACCTCGCGCGTGAGCTCGGAGAACACTCGTCAGAGTGGCTGACGGCTCATAGAACTCATATCGGTATATTCGCCGGTGTCTTGCTGATTAGTCTGTTTTTCCTAGTGGAGATTTCAGCGCGGCGACGTACCGCGGAAGTCAGTGTCCCAGAGTGAAGATGACGTCGATGGGCGCCATCACTTCGACCGGTTGCCCGTTCAAAAGCGTGGGCCGGTAGATCCACTGGCGTACGGCCTGCAGGGCCGCGGGTGCGAGTAGCGGATGGCCGCTGACGAGTTCCAACTGCTGAATCGCTCCATCTTTTCCGACGATTCCTTTCAGCCGTACCGTGCCGGATACGCGCGCCTGCCGTGCGAGTGGCGGGTACTCGGGGACGACTTTCCTGATGAGCTTCGCCGCTTGCACGTCTCCGCCGACTGGCACGGGCGTGCGCGAAACGGTGGCCTTTTCGACGACGGGTTCGCGCTTGACGGGGGGCGGGGGAGCGGTTCCGTTGATGAGGCTGCCGGGAACACCTACTGCGGAAGACTCGAACGACGGGTTATGCGCCGCGCTGGTGATGTTTGGTCCCGGTTCGTCTACGAGGTTCGGGATGTTGGTTGGGATTCTTGTGGGTGCGCGGAAGACGTCGGCGATGCGGCGAATGACGCTGGTGGATGACGTCGTCGTTTGCGCGGGAGCCGTCGTGCGTTCGATGGGTGGCGGTTCGGGCATGGGGCGAAAGACCATGGGTGGCGCGGGTGCGGTCCGCATGCCGATGGTCTCGGTGTAGATCAGCGGAAGGGATACGAAAACCGCTGCTAGAAGCATTTGTCCGGAAACCGAGACAAGGAACGTCCACGGTCTCTTTTCGCCGGTCGTCAGGAAAGTTTGCTCGAACATGCCGAAGTAGACTCCACATATTCCGGGAATGTTCCGGAGGGATTTCGCGCGGCTTATGGAGGTAGGATGAAAGAAATCGGAATTTCCGACTTTCTGAAATCTATGCCTCTCGTTCGACTACAAAGAAAAGGGCAGCTGACCTTGCCAGCCAGAATCCGGACTCAACTTGGGCTCGAGGAAGGAGACTTGGTGAGCGTCGAAGTTCGCTCCGCGGGTATCGTTTTGACGCCGCAGGTTGTCGTGGATCGTTCCAAGTTTCCGAGTGCCGCGGGCGACTACACGGCGGCGCAGCGCAAGGCTGTTGACAAAAGATTAGATACCGCTGACGCCGAACCGGCAGTCGGCCCGTTCCGCAGTGGTGCCGAAGTGGAAGCGCTTCTCCGGAAGCAACGATTGCGCCCGATTAAGAAAGCCCGATGAACATTCTGCTCTCGCCCTCGGCGCTGCACGCGCTGGCGGCGGCGCCGACACCGGTCCAGCAGGCATTCATCAAGCAGCTCAACTTCTTAGTCCGGAATCTCGGCCATCCTTCCCTGCACGCGAAGAAGTACGACGAGGGTCAGGATCGCTGGCAGGCTCGCGTGAACGACGGCTGGCGATTCTACTTCAAGATCGAAGGCAACGGCTACAGGATTCTCGACCTGATTCCTCACCCTAAGTAAGCAGCGTAGAATCTCCATATGTCTACTTCCCGCAGAACCTTCCTGCAAACGGCCGCTTTGGCGGCGGCCGCGGCGCCTCCAGCCCGGTCCGCGAACGACAAAGTGCAAGTCGGCGTAATCGGCTGTGGCGCGCGATCGCAGGAGATCATGAAGGCGCTGCTCGCGCATCCGCAGGCGTCGATCACTTCGATTTGCGATGCCTACAAGGGACGCATCGAGCGCACGATGAGCGAGGTGACGGGCCGCAACGGCAGTCAGCCGGTTGCCCGAAAAGATTACCGGGAGATCCTTGCGGACAAGTCGATCGACGCCGTTCTGATTGCGACGCCGGATCATTGGCACGCGCGGATGGTGATCGATGCGGTCAATGCGGGGAAGGATGTATATTGCGAAAAGCCGCTGACGTTCCGGTCCTCGGAAGGTCCTGAGATTATCGCGGCGGCGAAGCGGACGGGCAAGATGGTGCAGGTGGGCAGCCAGCCGATTAGCTCCGCATTGCAGCAGAAGGCCAAGGAAATTGTGAAGTCGGGGCGGCTGGGGCAGATCACGATGATCCGCGCGGCGTACAACCGGAACACGGCGGGCGGAGCGTGGATCTATCCGATTCCGCCGGACGCGTCGCCCGAAACTGTGGACTGGGATAAATTTCTGGGGAGCGCTCCGAAGGAGCCGTTCAGCCTGGAACGGTTTTTTCGCTGGCGCTGCTACAACGATTATTCAGGCGGCATCGCGACGGATCTATTCGTGCACCTTTGTACGAGCATCCATTTCCTGATGGACGCGAAAGTTCCAGGGCGCGCGGTTGGACTCGGCGAGCTGTTGCGTTGGAAGGAATCGCGCGAAGTGCCGGACACGATCAACGCGGTGCTTGAGTATCCGGAGGGCTTCGTCGCGAATCTTTCGGCTACGTTCAACAATCAGTCCGCGGGCGAGACGGGTGTGCAGGTGCTGGGCACGAAGGGTTCGCTGAGCATCGGCAACACGCTGACGTTCACGCCGGAGAACGTGCGCGAGGACAATCGCTGGATCGTGGATAGCTGGCCGAAGATGCTGGAGGACGCCTATTACAAGGATCCTAAGGTGCGTGAGGCCGAACTGCCGACGCGGAGGCCGCGCACGGTTCCGGCGACGGAGACGTTCCGCGGGGAGGGTCCGGATAGTTCGATCACGCATTTGGGCGCGTGGCTCGAATCGATTCGGACGCGGCAGCCGCATTGGGAAGATGCGAGCGCGGGCCATCATGCGGCGGCTTGCGCGCATATGGTGAATCAGGCGGCGCGGACGCGGCGGGTGGTCGAATGGGATTTTGAGAAGGACGATATCCGGGGGTAGGAATCATCGAATGGCTGCGCGATTCAGTGTCGTCTTTGCGCTTCTCTGCCTGCCATTTGCCGCGCGTTCATTCGCGCAGAACGACAAGTCAGCGCAGGCTCAGAAACTATTGCCCGCTGGCGCCAAAATTATAGAGACCGCCGACATCACGGCACTCGCTGGCAAGCCGCGCCTGCTCGTGTTGTGGATGCTCCGACCGACGCGGCAGGTTATCCCGAAAGAATCGGAATACTGCGGATCGTGGGTGCACGGAGATCACTGGCAAGGGCCGTCCCGGCTGTCTCTCATCGATACCACCCGCGATCAATTAATCAATACCATCCGGATCACGGACGCAGGGTTCAGCGGCAAGCCCGAAGATAGAATGGCGATCCCCTTTCTGGTTTTCGACGAGTACTGGCGCGTGCCGAAAGTCGATTCGGAAAAGCGAGGCGAGCCGCAGATCTTGTTTCTGCGCGACCTGACCGGCGACGGAGTGGCAGCGGAGTTTGCCATGTTTATCTATTCCGCCTGTGGCATCGCCGAGACAAGCGTGCTCGGCTACAGTCCGAAATTGGACCGAGCTACGCGCTATCCGGTCGTCGTGCATGAGAACGGCAAAGCCGAAACGAAGTTCTGGGTCTCACAAATTTTTGCGCGCAAACCCGTCAGTCCGGGGCATTGGCTCTTCAAATGGACACCAGCACACGGAACCGAAGAATGGTTTCTCGAAGACGTCTCGTTCGATGAACGGCAGCAGGCTTTTGTCAATCGCAGGAAGCTTACAGATCCGCCAAAGCCGTAGGCAAATACAAACGGGCGGCGTTGCTGCCGCCCGCTGTCGTAATATCCCCGCTGAGGTCCGCTCCCTTACGGTCGCGGTTCGGTGGCGGATAGGTGAGCGCTCCCTTACGGTCGCACCTCGGCGTCTCCTCCCTAACGGTCGGGGTTCAAGCCGGTCAGGAGCCGCCGTCTGGACGGGCGCTCCAGCAACGAGGCTAGATGACTTCTTCGGTCCAGCTCTCTAGGATTTGTTTCACCTTGGCGGTGAACTGATCGGCGAGGGCTCCGTCGATCAGGCGGTGGTCGAAGGTCAGCGCGAGGTAGCACATGGAACGGATGGCGATGGCGTCGTCCTTGGTTACCACGGCTTCCTTGGTGACGGAACCGACTCCGAGGATGGCGACTTGCGGCTGGTTGATCACGGGGGTTGCGAAGATGGAGCCGAAGCTGCCGAAGTTGGTGATCGAGAAGGTGCCTCCGGCGACCTCGTCGGGCTTCAACTGACGCGAGCGGGCGCGGGCGGCGAGGTCGGCGATGGAGCGTTGCAAGCCGACGACGTTCTTCTCATCGGCGTTGCGGATGACGGGCACGATCAGGCCGTTTTCGAGCGCGACGGCGATGCCGATATTGATGTCGTTGTGATAGATGATGTTGCTGCCGTCGATCGACGCGTTGACGATCGGGAAGGCTTGCAGAGCCTGCGCGGCGGCGCGCGCGACGAAGGGCAGGAAGGTGAGCGAGAAGCCCATGCGCGCCTGGAAATCGGTCTTCAGGCGGGCGCGGAGCTTCGCCACGTTGGTCATATCCACCTTGTGGACGGTGGTGACATGGGCGGAGGTCCGCTTCGACATCACCATGTGTTCGGCGATCTTGATGCGCATCGTGGACATGGGCTCGACGCGGGTTCGCGGGGCGGCTCCGGGGAATTGCGCGGGTGCTTGCTGTTGCTGCGGCGGCTGGGTGGCGACGGGGGCCGGAGGCGGCGGGACCTGGATGGGAGCCTGCACGGTGGCGGGTACGCTGGAGGCTGGTGGCGGAGGCGGCGGAGCGTAAACCTGCTGGGCGACCGGTGCTGGAGCAGCGGGCACCGGAGCAGCTTGCGGGGCCGGCGGGGCGGCTACGGCAGGTGCCACGGGCGCCGACTGATGCGCGAGGAAATTTTCGAGGTCCTGCTTGGTGATCCGTCCGCCGGCTCCGGTGCCGCGGACGCGGCCGAGATCGATGTTATATTCGCGCGCCATCTTGCGCACGAGCGGCGACAGCGGACCCTGCTGCTCTTCAGCGGGCGGCTCCACTTGGGGGGCCGGCGGGGTAGCGGCGCCGTCCGCTTGCGGTGCGGGCGGGGGAGGCGTCGGCGCGACGGCTTCTTGCTGGACTGGGGCGGCCTCGACGGCAGGCGCTGGGATGGCCGCTTGCGGCGCGGCGGCTGCGACGGCAGGAGCGGTTGTGGCTCCGGCCGCGTCGCCGATCCTGGCCACGATGGTGTTGATGCCGACGGTCTTGCCTTCTTCGACCAGGATTTCGCTCAATACGCCGGCGGCGGGCGCCGGAATCTCGGTGTCTACTTTATCGGTCGAGATTTCGAACAACGGCTCGTCGCGTTCGACGCGTTCGCCGACCTTCTTCAGCCACTTTGTGAGTGTGCCTTCTACGATGCTTTCGCCCATCTGGGGCATTACGACGTCAATCATTGGTTCCTCGGGGTTTCAAATGAGTTCAGCCCGCGATGGTTGCCGCGGGGGGAAACGTACTTCTTCAAAATCAAAAACTCGTTGTGCCGCCGCCGCGATGGCCGAGACGACTTGTTCGCGGGTAGCGTTCGAGCCCAGTTCGCGCATGCTCGTAACCGGCTTGGTGAGGCCGCACGGCACGATGTACTGAAAGTATCGCAAGTCCGTGTCCAGGTTGAGGGCGAAGCCATGGGCGGTGATCCATCTCGAAATATGGATTCCGATGGCGGCCACTTTCTTTCCGTCCACCCAGACGCCGGTCGCTTGGGGATCGCGGACGGCTTCGATGCCGAAGGTCGCGAGCGCATCGATCAAGATTTGTTCGACGGCGCGGACGTAGGCGACGACGTCGCGCTTCCACGGCTTCAGATCGAGAATCGGGTAGCCGACGATCTGGCCGGGGCCATGATAGGTGACGTCGCCGCCGCGGTTGGTGTGTTCGAATTCGATGCCGGATTTCTCGAGGACTTCGATGCTGGCGAGTAGATTCGCCGCATGGCCGTTGCGGCCCATGGTGATGACGTGGGGATGCTCGACGATCAGGAACTGATCCGGAATCGCGTCTTGCTTGCGCTGGGTGACGAGATCTTGCTGCAACGTCCAGGCATCCGCCCAGCGCATCCGGCCGAGGTCGCGGACCTCGAGAATGCGCGGTCCGGCAGAGGGCTTTTCCGCGATGGGCGGCGGCGGCAATACGGCTCCGATCGCCACCTCAGACATTGATGGCCATGCCGTAGACGGCATTGAAGGCTTCCCCGATGGCTTCGTAAATGGTCGGATGCGCGTGGATGGTGGACATCATGGTTTCGACGGTCGCTTCGGCTTCCATGGCTGTCACGGCTTCGGCGATCAGTTCGTAGGCCTGCGGTCCGATGATGTGGACGCCGAGGATTTCGCCGAACTCTTCGTCGGCGACGATTTTCACGAAGCCATCGTGCGAGCCGAGGATGGTGGCTTTGGAATTCGCTACGAACGGGAACTTGCCGGTCTTGACGCGGAAGCCTTGCGCCTTCGCCTGCGCTTCCGTCAGGCCGACGCTGCCGATGCCGGGATCGGTGTAGGTGGCGCCCGGAATGCGATTCCGGTTGATGGGCTTGGTGGGTTTGCCGGCGATGGTGGCGATGGCGACCATGCCTTCGGCGGTGGCGACGTGGGCGAGTTGCGGCGTTCCGGCGACGATATCGCCGATCGCGTAGACGTTCGGTTCGCCGGTGCGCTGGAAGGGATCCACCTTGATGAAGCCGCGATCGGTTTCGACCTTGGTGCCTTCGAGTCCGATGTTTTCGGTCGCGGGCTTGCGGCCGACGGCGACCAGGAGCGCGTCGGCTTCGACGGATTCCTGCTTGCCGGCGGAGTCGGTGACGGTGAAGCGGACTCCGTTTTCGAGGACCTCGACGTTTTCCACTTTGGCGCCCGTTTGGACGCGAATGCCCTTCTTCTTGAAGACCCGCTCCAGTTCCTTCGAGACGTCTTCGTCTTCGACGGGAACGACGCGCGGCAGCATTTCAAAGATCGACACTTTGGAGCCGAACGAGTGAAAGATGTTGCCGAATTCGACGCCGACGGCGCCGGCGCCGAGGATGGCGAGCGTCTTCGGCACTTCGGTGAGATTCAGAATTTCGATATTGGTGAGAATGCGCTTGGCGTCGGGCTTGAGGCCGGGCAGCATGCGCGCTTCAGATCCGGTGGCGAGGATGACGCTGGTGGCTTCGAGGATTTGCGTGCCGGTTTCGCTAGTCACTTCGACGCGGCGGAGGCCTTCCGGCGTCACGCCGGCAAGCTTTCCGTAGCCTTTTACCCAATCCACCTTGTTCTTCTTCATGAGGAACTCAGTGCCTTTGGCGTGCTTGGCGACGATTTTATTCTTGCGATCGTTCACCGCGGCGAAGTCGAGGCGGGGATTCTCGCAGTAGATGCCTTCGTCGGCGGAATGCTTGAAATGTTCCCAGACCTCGGCCGTATGGAGCATCGCCTTGGTGGGGATACAGCCAACGTGGAGGCAGGTGCCGCCGAGCTTCGAATGCTTCTCAATAATTGCCGTCTTGAGGCCGTATTGGCCCGCGCGGACGGCCGTGGAGTAACCACCGGGACCGCTCCCGATGATGATTACGTCGTATGCCATGTGGGGTGTTCTTTCAGTCTAGCATCGGGTGTCCAGGTGAGCCCAACGATGGCTGCCGAACCGCTCCATGTTGGATGCGGCGGGGCCGATTAGGATGCAATCCGGCCTAAAAAACCGGGTCGCGGCGGGCATGGTGCCAGAAATGAAGTACCTGGATCGCTTGGCGGGCTTCATCGACCCGGTAATAGATCAGGATGGGCGTGTGAACGAGCTGGCGGACAGTGGGGCGGCCGGCCACAGGGTTCCCGATATAGGGAAACGCCTTCAACAAGCTGACGTGACCCAGAAGTTCTTGCCCGAAGCGTTCCGCCGTAGCAGGGAAGTTCGCCCAGGAGTAATCGAGGATTTCTTTGAAGTCCGCTAACGCTGCCGCGGTGATTCGAATTTGGAAATCCACTCAGGAATCATCTTTCGCACTTCGTCGATGGAGAAGGTGCGGCCTTCGTCGGCATCGTCAATACCGCGATCGATCGAGGCCAACGTCTTGGAATCGACTTCGACTTCTTCGGTGACTGGCACTTCCAATTTCAAGTCAACCATACCCTTACCTTAGACGGAGATTGCAATTCGCTGCAAGTGAACCGAACCGTCGGTAACTGAGCTCGCGCTACCATAACGGCTAATGGCTAATTTGCTCGAAGGCCGCACCGCCCTGATTCTGGGTGTGGCGAACAAGTGGAGTATTGCGTACGCGATCGCCAAGGCGTTCCGGCGCGAGGGCGCGAAGGTGCTGCTGACGTACCAGGGGGAGCGGTTGAAGGACGCCGCGGAAGAACTGGGCGCCGAACTCGGCGCGGCGCTGATCTTTTCCTGCGATGTAACGAAAGACGAGGATCTGGCGACCCTGGCCGCGACCGTCAAGGCGCAGGGACGGCTCGACATCATCGTGCATTCGATCGCCTTCGCCAACCGCGAAGACCTGACCAATTCATTCGTGGAAACCTCGCGGGAGGGCTATCGCGTTGCGCAGGATGTCAGCGCGTATTCGCTGGTGGCGGTTTCGCGGGTCTTATATCCGCTGATGCCCGAGGGCGGATCGATCATGGCGCTTTCGTATTACGGAGCGGTGAAGGTGGTTCCGAACTACAACGTGATGGGCGTGGCGAAGGCTGCTCTCGAGGCGTGCGTACGGTACTTGACCGTGGATTTGGGTCCGAAGAACATCCGTGTGAACGCGATTTCGGCCGGCCCGATCAAGACGGCATCGGCGCGCGGGATCGCCGGTTTCTCGAAGATTTTGGACTATTTCACCGAGCACGCCCCGATGCGCAAGCAGACCGATCCGGCCGAAGTCGCCGACACTGCTGTTTTTTTGGCTTGCGATTTGGGACGTGGTGTCACCGGCAACGTCATATACGTGGACGCCGGTTTTCAAGTGATGGGGCTGCTTCAGCATTGACGGAAGCGGGCCTGCCGTCAATTCGGCGAATAGGAAGCGAAACGCCTCGCTATGGCGCATTCAGATTTGCGGGAGGCGCGTTGACAGTACGGCGCGCGCTTCCTAAGATAGGGTTTCGCGCGAGTCCTTTGTGTTCCGCACGGGGTCGCGCGCCGCTTACGGTTTCGCCGTAGCTCTGGTACCTACACATATGATCAAGGTCGAAGGCCTTACCAAGCGATACGACCGCCACGTGGCGGTCGATAACATTTCCTTTGAAATTACGAAGGGCGAGATCGTCGGATTTCTGGGGCCGAATGGCGCCGGGAAAACGACCACGATGCGCGTACTGACGTCGTTCCTTCCGCCCACGTCCGGTTCGGCCAACGTTGCCGGCTACGACGTGGTCGAGAATCCGATGGAGGTGAAGCGAAGGATCGGTTATCTGCCCGAAACACCGCCTCTTTATCCGGAAATGGAAGTCGGAGAGTATCTGACGTTCGTAGGCCAGTTGAAGGGGATCAGGGGTCCGGAACTGGCCAAGCGGGTGGACGAAGTGGCCGGGCGCTGCGCGGTGAAGGATGTCAAGAACAAGCTGATCGCGAAGCTCTCGAAGGGCTACCGCCAGCGCGTCGGGTTGGCGCAGGCGATCATCCACAACCCCGACGTCCTGATCCTGGACGAGCCGACATCGGGCCTCGATCCGAAACAGATTATCGAAACCCGCGAGCTGATTGAATCGCTGGCGGGCGATCACACCATCATCCTGAGCACGCACATTCTTCCTGAAGTGGAAGCGATTTGTAAGAAGGTGATTATCATTGCGCGCGGCAAACTGGTGGCGACCGACACGGTCGAAAACCTGACAGCGCGTTTGCGCGGCGTCGAAACGGTCGCGATCGAGATCGGAAGCAGGGACGGCGAACTGGATAGCGCCGCCGCGCAAACCAAACTCGAGCAGGTGGCCGGAGTGAGCCGCGTGGTTCATAAGGACGCGAAGAATGCGCGGCATCGCTTCGAGGTCGAGAGCCTGCAGGGACGCAACATCCGCGGCGACCTGGCGCGCGCGATCGTCGAAGCGGGCTGGGATTTGAACGAGCTGCATACCGCGGCATTGAGCCTGGAGGAAATCTTCCTGCAACTGACGACGCCGGAGCAGGAGGTGGCGAAACATGTATAACGCATTGGTAATTTTCAAGAAAGAGATGAACGGATATTTCCGTTCGCCGATCGCATATGGGCTGATGGCGTTCTTTGCCCTGATCGCGGGGTGGTTCTTTTATGTCGCCGTAGCGATCTTCGTGCAGCGCGGCATGGAGGGCCAGATGACGGGCCGGCAAATGCCGATGGACGTGAACGAATGGGTGATCCGGCCGGTGCTCTCGAATTTGAGCGTGGTCGGACTGTTCATGATTCCGATGGTGACGATGCGGTTATTCGCCGAGGAAAAGCGATCCGGCACGTATGAATTACTGGCGACCTCGCCGATCCGCGATTACGAAATCATCTGGGGAAAATGGCTGGCGGCTCTCGCACTGTGGGCCGTACTGCTGGCGGTTTCGCTGCTGAATATCGGCATCCTCTTTATGTACGGCAAGCCGGACTGGAAGCCGCTGTTGGTCGGCTACCTTGGCCTATTGCTGCAAGGCGGCTGCCTGCTGGCGATTGGAACGTTCATCTCGACGACGACGCGAAATCAAATCGTCGCGGGCGTCGCGACGTTCGCCATTTGCTTACTGCTATGGATTCTCGAATGGGTGAGCGCGTACGAAACCGCCGCCTGGGCCAAAGTGATTTCCTACATGAGCGTGCTGACACATTTTGAGCCGTTCTCAAAGGGGGTCATCGATACGAAGGATTTAATCTACTATCTGTCGATGATTTTCCTGGGATTGTTTTTGACAAAGAGAGCGCTCGAGAGCGTGCGGTGGAGGGCCTAATCGATGAACACCGCTTGGATGAAAACCAAACAAACCAAATATTCCGTCTACGTCACGGTCTACATTCTGATTGTGATTGGCGTGCTGGGCATGGCGAATTTCCTCGCTCAACGCTACAACAAGAGCTTCGATTCGACGACGAATAAGCGCTTCAGCCTTTCGGACCAGACCGAGAAGGTCGTCAAGAATCTGAAGCAGGACGTTAAGATCAAATATTTCGACAAGACCGCGCAATTCCAACCCGCGCGCGATTTGCTCGATCGCTATCAGAATCTTTCGACGAAGCTGACGGTTGATTACATCGATCCCGACAAGAAGCCGCAACTGGCCAAGCAGGCCGGTGTTTCGAGCTACGGTCAGATTTTCATCGAGATCGGCGACAAGAAGCAGGAAGCGAAGTCGCTGACCGAAGAAGAGCTGACTAGCGGCATCATCCGCGTGCTGAAGGGCGGGGAACGCCGCGTCTGCACGATAACCGGATCCGGCGAGCATGGGTTTGACGACGCGGGCCGCAGCGGCTACTCGGGCTTCAAGGAATTGATCGAGAAGAGCAATTACAAGACGCAGGTAATCAATCTACTGAGCGGCGAGATTCCGAAGGAATGCACGATCGTGCTGGTGGGCGGTCCGAAGCGCGACTACATCGACGCCGTGGTGGCGAAGCTGAAGGCGTACATCGAGGGGGGTGGACGCGCCTTGTTCCTCATCGATCCTCCGCTGAAAATGGGTTCCGAGATCGATGAGAATAGCGCGCTGCTGGCGCAGCTTGCCACGTGGGGCGTAACGGTCAACAAGGATCTGGCGCTCGACACCAGCGGCATGGGCCAGTTGGTGGGCCTGAGCGAAGTGGTGCCGCTGGTTGTGACCTACGCGCAGCATCCAATTGTGCGCGAGATGAAAGAGACGGCGACGGCGTTTCCGGTGGCGCGGTCGATCGACGTGAAGAACGGCGATAAGACCACGGTCGAGAAATTGTTCTCGACGTCGGAGAACGCATTTGCTACGACGAATCTTTCCGCCGCCGAAGTGAAGAAGACGGACAACGACAAGAAGGGTCCGCTGAATCTCGGCGCCGCTGGTGTTTACAAGGGCGCGGAAGGTAAAGAAGGCCGCTTCGTCGTGGTGGGCTCGTCGGGTTTTGTGGCAAACAATATTTTGCGTTTTAACGGCAACCGCGATCTCGCGCTGAACATGTTGAACTGGCTTTCTTCGGACGAGGATCTGATTTCCATTCGTCCGAAAGAGCCGGAAGACCGCCGCATCGCGATGTCGCGCCGGCAGATGAATCTGCTGTTTTACTTCAGCGTCATCGTGCTGCCGTTCCTGGCGGTGGCGGCTGGACTCGGCGTTTGGTGGAAGCGGAGGTAGGCGATGCGCTTCCGTAGTTTGCTCGCGGCGGCCGGGTTGCTGGCCGCTCTTGGCGTGGGTGTCTGGTATTCCAATAAGACGTCCAAAGACGACGAAAACAAGACCTCGAAAGATTCGGTTGAGCGACCGAAGATTCTTAGCATCGCCGATCCGGACATCAAGAAGATCGAGATCACTCGCAAAGATGGCGGGCGAGTGGCTCTCAATCGCACGGATATTGCGAAATGGGAGATGCTCGAGCCGCAAAAGCTGACAGCGGACACCGATGCTCTGTTGCCGGTGATGACGCAATTCGCCGATCTCAAGGCGGATCGACTGGTGGAGGAAAAGGCTACCGATCTCTCGCCGTTCGGCCTCGCCACTCCGGCGTTGAAGGTTGCAATCAGCAAGAAAGACGGCAAGGTGGAGACGCTCGAATTTGGCGATGATACGCCGGCGGGATCCGGCGTGTACACCAAGCTGAGCGGCGATCCGCGCGTGTTCATCGTCAATAGCTCGATCCGCGCGGCGCTCGACAAATCGTGGAAAGATCTACGCGACAAGCGCCTGCTGACGATCGATCCGGAAAAAGTAAGCCGTGTGGAATTGACAGCCAAGAATCAATCCGTCGAGTTCGGACGGATCGGCGCGAATGAATGGCAGATCGTGAAGCCGAAGCCGATGCGCGCGGACGGATGGCAGATCGAGGAGATGGTCCGCAAGCTGCGCGAGGCCAAGATGGATACGACGGTTTCGGATGAAGATGCCGCCAAAGCGGTGTCGACTTTTAGCTCCGGAACTCCGGTCGCGGTGGTGAAGCTAACCGATCCGGCGGGAACGCAGCAGCTGGAAATCCGAAAAGTGAAAGAGAATTTCTGGGCGAAATCGAGCGTGGTGGCGGGTGTCTTCAAGGTCGCGAAGGACGTTGGCGCGGGTCTCGATAAGGGCATCGACGACTTCCGCAACAAGAAGGTTTTCGATTTCGGGTTTTCGGATCCGACCAAGGTGGCGATCCGCGATGGCGGAGTGGAGCGCATCCTCCAAAAATCCGGCGAGGGTTGGGTGAGCGGCGGAAAGGCGATGGATCCTCCGAGCGTACAGGCATTGATCGACAAGCTACGCGAGCTTTCGGCGAAGAAATTTTCAGAAGGCGGCGTCGTGGCGGACGTTCTCTCGATCACGGTTGTTTCGAACGAGAACAAGCGTACGGAGAAGATTTTGCTCTCGCGCGCAGGCGACAAGTGCCTGGCCAAACGCGATGGCGAGCCGACCGTGTACGAACTGGACGGTGCCGCCGTCGATGAACTTCGCAAAGCGGTGGCGGATGTGAAACCTTCGGCTGCGGCAAAGGCTGAAGACAAGAAGAACGAAGCGAAGAAGAAGTAGCGGGCGCTTGCGATGAACGCCCTCGTCACCGATCTTTACCAACTCACGATGGCCGCCGGCTACTGGGAGGCGGGGAAGTCGCAAGAGCGCGCGACCTTTGAGCTCTTCGTCCGGCGCTTGCCGAAGTACCGGAATTTCGTGCTCGCCGCAGGCCTCGAACAGGCCGTCGAGTATTTGCGGAATCTCCGATTCACCGCCGACGAAATTCAGTACCTCAAAGGTCTTCCGCAATTTCGCAGTGTCCGTTCGGGCTTCTTCGACATGCTGGCGGATTTCCGTTTTACGGGAGATTTATTTGCGGTCCGCGAAGGAACGCCGCTGTTTGCGGGGGAACCGTTTCTAACGATTCGCGCTCCGATTATGGAGGCGCAGATTCCGGAGACGTATCTGCTGGCGACCATCGGATTTCAATCCATGATCGCGACCAAGGCGGCGCGCGTTGTGAAGGCCGCGACGGGACGCACGGTGGTCGAGTTCGGAACGCGGCGGGCGCATTCGCCCGAGGCCGGCGTGCTCGCCGGACGCGCGGCGTACATCGCGGGCTGCATCGGCACAAGCGATGTCGAGACCGGATTCCGCTATGGCGTACCGGTGTTCGGGACGGCGGCGCATTCCTGGGTGCTATCGTTCGCCGAGGAGCGGGAGGCGCATGCGCGGCTTCAGCAATTAATGGGCGAGACTACGGCGTACCTGATCGATACCTACGACACGCTGCAAGGCGCGCGCGAGGCGGCTGCGCTGGGCAATCCGCTGTGGGGCGTGCGGCTCGATAGCGGGAACCTGGTGGAACTGGCTCCGGCGGTGCGGCGGATTCTGGATGATGCGGGTCTGCCGGACGCGAAGATCATGGCGACGGGCGACCTGAACGAATACAAGATCCACGAACTGGTGGCGGCGGGTGTTCCGATCGACAGCTTTGGCGTCGGCACGGACTTGGCGACTTCGTCGGACTCGCCGAGCATGGGCGTCATCTACAAGATGGTCGAGCTGGAGGGCGCGGAAGGTCATCGCTATACCGCGAAGTTCAGCGACGGCAAGGCGACGTGGCCGGGCGCGAAGCAAGTGTTTCGCTATGCGGGCCGCGATCTGATCGGGCGCTCCGGCGAATGTCCGGATGGCGGCAAGGACGGCGAAGCGCCGGAAGCTTTACTGCGCCCGGTGATGCTGGGCGGAGAGCTGGTTGAACCGCTGCCGACGCTCGACGAAACGCGCGCGTATGCCGCGAAGGCGATCGGCGCTTTGCCGGCGCCGTGCCACAGCTTGTACGACCACGAGGATCCGTATCGCGTCGAGTACAGCAAGGATCTGATGGCGCTGGCAGAGCGGGTCCGGCTGGGGTTGGCGCGCGTGTCGCTGGTGGCGAGGTCGGCGGAGTAATATGCGCACCGTCTTCTTCGATATCGATACACAGATGGATTTTCTGTATCCCAGTGGCGCGTTATCGGTGCCTGGTGCGGAGAGTGTCGAGGGTGCGGTGGCGGTGTTGAACCGGTTCGCCGCGTCGCTGGGCATCCCGGTGATTTCAACGATGGACGCGCACGCGGAGGATGATCCTGAGTTCCGCGAGTGGCCGGCGCACTGTGTTGCAGGTGCATTGGGGCAGCGGAAGCCGGCGGCGACACTGCTTGAAAAGCGCATTGTGGTTCCGAATGCGGCGGGCAGGTTGGCGCTCGATGGGGTGGAGCAGGTGCTGCTCGAGAAGCAGACATTCAGTTGCTTTTCGAATGACCGGCTCGACGAAGTTTTGCGGCATTTCGCGGCCGATCGCTATGTCGTTTACGGAGTCGTTACGGAGATCTGCGTGCGGATGGCGGCGCTTGGATTATTGAAGTTTGGTGGGCGGGTGGAAGTGGTCGCGGATGCTGTGAAGGAACTGGATCCGGCGAAGCGGGATATGTTCTTTGCGGAGTTCCTGGCTGGCGGCGGCAGGCTGACGACCCTGGCCGAGTTGGTTCGGAGTTAACAAACGGCCATGGCGCCAAAGACATCGTTGACGATGGACGATCTCGAACGCATGCCCGATGTGTATCACCGCAACGTGGAACTGGATGAGGGGGAACTGCTTGAGACGGCGCCCGCATCGGAAGACCACGGCAACCTGGAAACCGAGATCGCGTTCCTGCTTAAGCAATTCGCAAAGCAGCACGATCTGGGACGGGTCTACGCCGGTGACACGGGCTTTCGCCTGAGCGACGGGACTCTTCGCAGTCCGGATGTCGCGTTCGTCCGCAAAGCGCGCGTCGAGCAGGTTCGCAGCACGGGGTTCGGAAACGGTGCTCCTGATCTGGCGGTTGAGATTTTCTCTCCCAGCGATTCAGTGGCGCAACTGATGCGCAAAGTGAAGCAGTACTTTGCGGCGGGAACGCACACGGTCTGGATCGTCTATCCGGAACGGCGCGAGATTCATGCGCTCGAAGCATCGGGTGCGGATCGTATTCTTACCATCGAAGATCAGATTGACGCGCCTGAGTTGCTTCCCGGATTCGCCACGCCCATCGCGGCAGTTTTCGCGGAATAAACATAATTACGCGTAGGCGTAGACTGCGACCACCAACCCGATTACGCAGGCGAGGAAGACGCTGTGCCGCAGGGTGAAGCGGAACAGCTTGGCTTCGTCCTCCGCCGACATTCCGGTTGCCGCTGCTGCGACGGCGATGCTTTGCAGGCTGATCATTTTTCCCATCACGCCGCCACTCGAATTGGACGCCGCCATCAACGCCGGATCGAGGCCGAGCTTCGACGCGGTGATGACTTGCAGATTTCCGAACAGCGCATTGGCGGACGTATCGCTGCCGGTCAGGAAGACGCCCAGCCAGCCGAGGATCGCGCTGAAGAACGGGAAGGCGGCTCCGGTCGCGGCGAAAGCGAGTCCCAGGGTTGCGGTGGCGCCGCAATAGTTCATCAGGAAGGCGAGGCCGAGAACGCTCGAGATGGTCAACATGGAAAATGCGAGTTGCCTGGCGGTGGACGTCATGATGCCGGCGAGTTTGCCGAACGGCACGCCCAGGAGCAACGCGCTGGTGATCGCGGCGAATGCGCAGGCGGTTCCGGAAGCGGAGAGCAGGTTCAGCGTGTAGGTCGCGGCGTAGGGAGATTGAGTGGCGACGGCCGGCGGCATGCGCAGGATCGAGTTGTGCAGCGACGGCCAGGGGAACGCGAAGGTCGCGCTGTTGAGGACGCTCTTTACGCCGTCCACGCCCCACAGCAAAACGAAGACCACCAGCAGGCCATACGGCATCCAGGCGCGGATTACGGCGCTGGTGGTGTGCTTGTGGGGCGGCGGTTGCGCGGGTCCGTCGGCGGGCCGCCAGAACTGCAGCAAGACGACCAGGCCAAGCATCGCGCTCAGCGAGCCGATGATGTCGGTCAGGTAGGGGCCGAGGTAAGTGGACACGCCGAATTGCGCGCTCGCGAAGGCGATTCCGCAGAGCGCGGCGGCGGGCCAGACTCCGCGGAGGGCTTTGAGTCCGCCCATGACCAGCATCAAATATGCGGGGATAAACAAGGAGACTGGAGCGCAGATCTTTCCGACATTGCCGCTGAGCTCCATCATCGGGAGGCCGGTGATGGTTTGCAAGGTGACCAGCGGAATTCCGATGGAGCCGAACGCAACCGGCGCGGTGTTCGCGAGCAGGCAGATTCCCGCGGCATAGAACGGCGAGAATCCCAATCCGGTGAGCATGGCCGCGGCGACGGCGACGGGCGTTCCGAATCCGGCCGCGCCTTCAATAAAGGCGCCAAACGAGAATGCGATCAGCAGAGCCTGCAAGCGTGGATCGGAGGTCAAGCCGGCTACTGAATCCTTGATGATTTCGAACTGGCCGGTATCGACGGTGACTCGATAGAGGACGATCGCCCAATACACAATCCAGCCGATGGGAAATAATCCGAAGGCCGCGCCGTAGGTGATCGAGGCGATCAACGCGCTGGCCGGCATGCTGTAAACGGCGGCGGCGACGATCGCGGCGGTGGCGAGTCCGGCGAGCGCGGCCATCCACGCCGGCTTACGGAATCCGGCCAGCAAGACCAGCAACGTGACGACCGGAAGCGCCGCGACGAGAGCGGAAAGAGGAACGCTGCCGGCTACCGGCGCATAGGTTTGAGGCCACATGAAGGGCCTAGTGTACATTAGGAGGGCATGTCGCTTGCGGCCGTCGATTACCTGATCCTCGCCATCTACTTTGCGTTCGTTTTAGGGATCGGTTATTGGGTGAAACGGCGCGTCACCAGCGGCGCGGAATTCCTGACATCGCAGCGTTCCGTACCGGTCTGGATCACCAGCCTGGCGTTCCTGGCGGCCAATCTGGGCGCGCAGGAAGTGATCGGCATGTGCGCTTCCGGAGCGAAGTACGGGATCATGACCGCGCACTTCTACTGGATCGGCGCGGTTCCGGCGATGCTGTTCGTCGGTGTGTTCATGATGCCGTTTTATTACGGCAGCCGCGCGCGATCCGTACCGGAATATTTGAAGCTGCGCTTCGATGAAAAGACGCGGACGCTGAACGCGGTCACCTTCGCGATCATGACGCTGTTCTCGTCCGGCATTTCGATGTATGCGCTGGGCATCCTGTTTCAATTGGTGCTTGGATGGAGTTTCACTTCTTCCGTGCTGCTGAGCGCGGCGATCGTGCTGGTATACACCTATCTCGGCGGACTGACCAGCGCGATCTACAACGAAGTCCTCCAGTTTTTTCTCATCGTCCTCGGATTTGCTCCGCTCGCGATTATCGCCGTGTCTCGCGCCGGCGGCTGGGAGGGCATGGCCTCGCGGCTGGATCCGGTGATGACGCATTCGTGGAAATACGTCGGCAGCGCGAACTCGAATCCGATGGGCGTCGAATGGTTCGGCCTGGTGGCTGGGCTTGGATTTGTATTGAGCTTCGGATACTGGTGCACCGATTTCCTGGTGGTGCAGCGGGCGATGGCGGCGAATTCAATGTCGGCTGCGCGGCGGACGCCGCTGATTGCCGCGTTCCCGAAAATGGTGATGCCGTTCATCGTCATTCTTCCGGGTATCGCTGCAATTGCGCTAACGAAAGCCGGAATGGGCTACGAGTTGCCGATGAAAAACGGGAGCTACGATTACGACCAGGTACTCATGACGCTGATGAAAACGTATTATCCGAGCGGCATGCTGGGCGTCGGGCTCACGGCGCTGGTGGCGTCGTTCATGTCCGGCATGGCGGGTAATGTGACGGCCTTCAATACGGTGTTCACGTACGATATTTACGGCGGACATATCCGCAGGAATGCGCCGGATGCGCATTACCTGATGGTCGGCCGTTTGACCACGGTCGTCGGAGTCGCGCTGAGCGTCGCGACGGCGTACCTGGCGACCTATTACAACAACATCATGGATCTGCTGCAGCTGATCTTTGGATTTGTGAATGCTCCGCTGTTCGCGACATTTCTGCTGGGAATGTTCTGGCGCCGCACCACCGGGCACGGCGCGTTTACAGGGTTGGTGGCCGGTACTATGGCCGCGGCACTGACTCACGGATTGACGGTTGCCGAAGGCAAGGGGGGATGGCTGGGCGAAATGCAAACCTTCCCGTCCACGATGGCGCAGAATTTCTGGATTGCGATTTTCGCCTGGTCGGCTTGCTTCGTGGTGACTCTGGGCGTCAGCGTGGCGACGAGACGGAAATCGGACGACGAACTCCGCGGGTTGGTGTACGGCTTGACGGAAGTACCGCGTGAAGACGTCGCCTGGTGGAAGCGGCCGGGTCCGCTGGCGGCGATCGTCGGAGTCGCGCTACTCGTCCTAAACGTGATCTTCTGGTAAGGACCAACATGGATTTGCGACTTCCAATCGGCCTTTTCTTCACGCTGCTGAGCGTGATCCTGTTTGCGACGGCGGCCCTCGGCGATGCGGCGGGCAGCGGCGTAAACGTGTATTGCGCGTCGGCGATGGCGCTGTTCGGCGGAGTGATGTTGTGGCTGGCGAAGCGTCGAGTTTAGCGGCACGGTACCGCCAAATATTTCCGCAAAGCGACGCGCCGCGGATGTTTCGCGCACCCGGCCGCGTGAATCTCATTGGCGAGCACACCGACTACAACCTCGGCTTCGTGCTGCCGGTCGCCATCGGTCTCAAGTGCCTTACAGCGTCGGCGGAATCCGGCGACGGCTGGATTCGAATCTACGCCGACGATCTGGCCGCCGGAACTCAGGTTCATCTCGACAGCTTGCGAGATGCGCAGCCGCGTGAAGACTGGACCGATTACGTCATCGGTGTCGCCAGAGGACTAGAGCGGAGCGGCTATCCGTTAGCCGGGTGCAACATCCTGATTCGCAGCAGCGTGCCGCAAGGCGCGGGGCTCAGTTCGTCGGCGGCGCTCGAGGTGGCTATGGCGCTGGCGCTGACCGCCGTGGACGATCGACTGGCGCTCGCGAAAATCTGCCGCGATGCCGAAGCTGATTTCGTCGGCGTGCCGTGCGGAATTATGGACCAGTTTGCGAGCGTGTTCTGCGAAAGCGGGTCCGCGCTGCTGCTCGACTGCCGGACGCTCGAACAAAAGACCGTGAGGATTCCCGAAGGCGCGACGCTGCTGGCTGTGAACTCCGGCGTCAGGCACGCTGTCGGAACTTCGGCTTATCGCAAGCGTGTTGAGGAATGCGCCGAGGCGGTGCGCGCGATTCGGGCTATGGACCCGCGCGTCGAGACGCTGCGCGACGCGACCCCGCTGCATCTGCGGCTCGAAATGCGCGCGTTGGTGATGCGGCGGGCGCGTCATGTGGTGAGTGAGAACGCGCGGGTGCTCGATTTCGTCGCGGCCGCGGAACGTGGGGACGTGGAAGAGTTAGGCCGCCTGATGAACGCGTCGCATCAAAGCCTGGGATCCGATTACGAGGTGAGCTGTCCCGAGTTGGACGCGCTTGCCGACGTGGCAAGACAGGTGGATGGCGTATACGGGGCGCGCATGACGGGTGCTGGATTTGGCGGTTGCATCGTCGTTTTGATCGAAGAGAATGCCGTGCCGGAATTCGAAGCCAGAGTTCCCGCCGAGTACTTCCGCCGATGCGGAAAGGTAGCAGAGATCTATCGCTGCCACCCGAGCGCTGGCGCCGGCGAACTCGAGTGAGAGGAATTCCGCCGGATTCGCACTAATTAGCAATTAGAGACATGTCCCCTCCGAACCTGAACGAGGCGCCACTGAACCCGGCGCCTCGTTTGTCTTTCCTTCTACTGCTTCGATACCGCCAGCAGTTCGATCAGATACTGTTTCCAGACCGCTGGGCGTGAATGCGTTCCGTGTCCGCGCGTCTCCGGTCCAGTCGGAATCAGGATGTAGCGGCCTTTCGGAACGCGGACGATTTCGCGTTCGAGGATGCCGAGTTCGGGCGGATTCACTTCGTCGTCCGCCGAGTTGATGGCGAACAGCGGAGCGCGGATCTTTTCGAGATTCGGCGAGGGATCGTAGGTCCGCGAGGACTCAAACGCGTACAGCATGTCGTTCGCGTCGGTGCGCAGCGCGCGTTCCTTCAGTCGAAGGAACTCGGCGTCTACCTTGGCGGCGGTGGACGCCGTCTGCTGCAGCTGGTAGGGACTGCTGGTCATCATGAAGAGCGAATACTGCGCCGCGATCAGCCCGTTCGGAGGCGCGGTGTATTCGCCGTTTTTCCATTCCGGATCGCCACGGATGGCGTCGGCGATCATGCGGCGGAACATTCGATTGCGGCCCACGATAGCGACCGGCGCGCTCGCGAGCGGCATGTACGCGTCGGCAAATCCGGGATACATCTCGCCCCAAACCCAGGTGTGCATCGCGCCCATCGACGTGCCCATGACCAATCGCAGATGATCGATGCCGAGCCCCTCGACGATCAGGGCATGCTGGGCGCGGACCATATCGTCATAGTCGTAGCGCGGGAATTTCATGCGCAGGCCGTCGCTGGGCTTGCTGGATTTGCCATGGCCAATCGCGTCCGGCAAGATCACAAAAAAGCGGGCGGTATCGAGCGGCTGGCCGGGTCCGAATAGGACGCCGGCAAAATTTTCGGACAGGAACGCGCGGCCTGAGCCTCCGGTGCCGTGCATGACGAGGACGGCGTTGGTCGTGTGCCCGGCGGCATCGCGGACCGGCTTCCCCAGCGTCGTGTAGTGAAGTCTCAATTCGGCGGCCTTCTCGCCCGTGCCGAAAGTAAAATTGCGCGCGGTCCAGTTGGACTCGGTTGCCTCTGGCGTGGATTGCGCGAGACCGAGAGAAGCGAGGGCGAAGCAAAGCAACAGACGCGGCATTAGGGAGAGGGTAGCATCGAGCCGCGGGCGATTGCCTAAAAGCCCTGGCCCATGACGACGAAGCCAGACCAGTAAAACGGATGGCGGTGTTGCGGCCTCTTCATTACGGCTAGAACTATATGGAGCGCAATGAGTTTCGGCGTCAGGCATACTGGAAGCCGAATTCTCGTTCCGGAAACGAGCCGCCCATGAAGCACATTGCGATCGCCTTTCTGCTGCCTGCGTTGGCCTGTTCCGCCCAAGCGGCGGAGAAGGCCAGTTCGTCGGGCCGTATTTATTTCCTCGATCTGAAAGGCGGTCGCGTGCTGTCCGCGCTGGACGATGGAACGAATGTCACGGTTCTCGTCGAAGGCAGGAAGACCCCTGACGGCGTAGTGATTGACACCGCCGCGAAGCATCTGTACTGGACCAACATGGGGCGCGTCAAAGACGATGATGGATCGATTGAGCGCGTCGATCTGGATGGGAAGAATCTCACTGCGATTGTGCCGGTGGGCGGGACCTTCACGCCCAAGCAACTGAAGCTCGAAGAGAAATCGGGCAAGTTGTATTGGTCCGACCGCGAAGGCATGCGCGTGATGCGTGCGAACAAAGACGGATCGCGAATCGAGACGCTGGTCGAGACGGGGTCGTCAGACGCCGATCGGCAAGACCCGCGGAATTGGTGTGTTGGCATTGCCGTCGATGCGGTGCGAGGCAAGATTTATTGGACGCAAAAGGGCGGCAATAATGCGGGCACCGGCAGCATCCGGCGGGCGAATCTGGAAATTCCGGCGGGGCAGACCGCGGCCACCCGGACCGACATCGAGATTCTGTTTGACCGGCTACCGGAGCCGATCGACCTGGACCTCGACCTGACCACGCGGATGATTTACTGGACCGATCGTGGAGATCCGCCCAACGGCAACACCGTGAACCGCGCGCCGATGGATCCACCAGTGAAGTTTGATCCGGCGAAGCGTGCGGACCTGCAAATCCTCGTACGCGAGTTGAAAGAAGCGATCGGAATCGCTCTCGATCTCCCCGGCGGACGGATGTTCTTTACCGACTTGGGCGGCTCGGTCTACGTGGCGCGGCTCGACGGTTCGGGCAGTAGGGCGATTCTCACTGGCATGGGTAGTCTGACGGGGATCGCGTATACCGGGATGGCGAAGCAGGCTCCGTAGGCGCGGTACGATTGACGCTTGGCTTCTCGAATCTTAGACGTTGGTTGCGGGATCAATAAGCTCGCGGGTTCGATCGGGATCGACCGCATTCCGGGCACGAAGGCCGACGTCCTGGTCGAACTGGATCGCTTCCCCTACCCGTTTCGCGACAGCTCGTTCGACGGGCTGCAGGCGGTCCACGTCATCGAGCACGTCTCCGACGTGATCAAGACGATAGAAGAATTCCACCGGCTGGTTCGCGCGGGCGGGGAAGTCTTCATTGTGACGCCGCACTATACCGATTTCAGCTCGTTTTGCGACCCGACCCACAAATGGCACCTCAATAGCTATTCGCTACGCTATTTCGGCGAGGACAATGCCGGCTACGGCTATTACTCGAAGGCACGATTTCAGGAGATTTCCACCCGCGTCAAGCTACTCTCCTTTTGGAGGCTGCTCGGCTTCGAACTGCTGGTAAACGCGTTTCCGCGATTTCGCAAATTTTGGGAGTTCTATCTCTGCTATGTGATTCGCGGAAAAGTGATCGAATGGCGGTTGCGAGTCGTGAAATGACGCATGCTGGGATGGTTTTGGAGCCTGTCGGATCGTGTGCGTCAGTCGCGGATGCGCCGGCGCGTCTCGGCTGACGAGGCCACCGGTCGGCTGGGCGAAGATGCGGCGCATCGTTTTTTACGCGATAAAGGATTCCGCATCGTCGCGCGCAACTGGCGCCGCCGGTCTGGGGCTGGCGAGGTCGATCTGATTGCCTGGGATGGCGAGGAACTGGTCTTCGTCGAGGTCAAGACGCGCCATTCGGACGCATTCGGGCCCCCAGAACGCGCCATTGGCCAGGACAAGAAGGATGCGCTGGTGTGGTCCGCGAGAGAGTACACGCGGCGCGCCTGGATCGATTGGGCGAAGGTCCGCTTCGACGTCGTCACGGTTCTGCTTCTGCCAAAACCCCAATTGATTCATTACGAACGGGCGCTCAAGCCCTGAAGCGTCGGAAAATTACTCAAAATTACCGGACTGGCGCCGATACGTTTATTCAGTGGGACGATTCGCTGAAAACGCGGCACGGATTTTTGAGGCGGCGGAAGCTATTGGGGATGGCGGTGAGGCGACCGATCTCGCGATTCTGATCTCTGAGACTGGCACGATCCGAATGATTTCGCAGGCTGAGCAGTCCGATTGGCCGCTCGCGGGCCTCCGCGCCGAACACGGCGCGACCATGGCGTATCGGGTTACGCGGAATGGCTCCGACGTCCATCTGGAGGGATGCGCCGACCAGCGTTCCTGTCGGCTTCAGGCTCCGACGGCGGTCACCCTAAAGGCGTTATTGAGTTTCGTGCCGCAGTATTCGTTTACGTAGATGCGTATTCAGTCGCATCGGGCTTGAACCCCGTCCGTCAACGGGGGGCGCTGAGTCCTGAGGCGATCGAAGAATCGGCTCACCGGAATGCACCCGACCGTCAGAGACCACATGGGGGAGTCCGCTCCCTGACGGTCGCGGTTCTGTCGCCGGTGACGTGGCCGCGCTGTCCAGGAGTCGCGCCGGACTGCGGTGACCGTTCCAATCGCCGCTATGCCTGCAGTTCCAGCCGGATCTCTGCCGCGACGCGTCGTGCCTCGTCGATGGCGCCGATCGGGAAACTGATGGCCCCGACCTTCGGGTGGCCGCCGCCGCCGTAGCGCTCGCAGATCGTCGCGAGATTGTGCTTCAGCGGCTCCTTCACCCAGGGATTCGAGCCCACTGACACCTTCGTCCGGAAGCTCGACTTGCTCACCGATACCGTATAGATGGATTCCGGATGCAGGAAATACGGGATGAACTTGTTATATCCCTCGAGATCATATTCCAGTAAATCGAAAAATACGACGCCCTTTTCACAAGTCGCGGTTTTTTCAATGATGCCGATGGACTTCAGGTGGCGTTCATACAGAGGCGCATACAGCGCCTGAATCTCGGGTTCGGCGATGATTTTTTCGAGCGGCTCGCGGCCCATATAGCCGATGATCTTCTGCACGATCTCCGAGCCCTTCGCGGCCTCGATCACCATCGTCAGCTTGGGAGCAGGATCGCGTAACGCGACCGCCTCTTCGGCGTCGGCGTATTGGGCCCCATCAATGATGTCCGCCCACTTGACCAGTTCCTCAAGGTCGGGCGCTTGAAATCCGAACCGCTCCCGGGCGACGGTCGCGATAAATAACGTGCACGATTTGAAGCTGGGATCGAACAATTTCTTGCCGCTTGTATCCTGGCGAAAATGTTCGGCGTCTTCCGGCGAAAGAAAAGCGCTCTGATGGTGGTCGAACCACCAAGTCAAATCTGGACTCGGAGAATATTTGAAATCGACGATCGCGTTTACGTCTCCGTCGAATAATTCATCCGCAAAAAGCTGCGAAGCTGTGTGCGCCATGCCGGTGTAGAGAAACTCGGCGCCGGGATAGAACTTCTCCGCCACGAAACGCGTGAAGAACGCCGCCGAAGCGGCCCCGTCGAAGCAGTGATCGTGATAGAGGATTCGTACCCGCATGATCGAGAAAGAAGCAGAGGAAACCGGTTATGTTCGCGCAATTCATAGGCGGAACGCAAGTGTCGCGCGGGATCGCATTTTTGCGGTCGTGCGGCGCAACTAAGAATTAGGGCAGCCCGGCACCCGGAATCTCTACTCGCAACGTCTCGATTTTGCCTGATCGAAGGGCCCGAGTCTTCTCCGGATGCGAATCTTCACAGGTGCAAATAAACAGCGTTTTCCGGTCTTCGCCGCCCAACATACACGCATAGGACTTGCGTCCTGGCAGGGGCGCGGTGGTCGCGACTTCACCGCCTTCTTTGACGCGAATGATTCGCTCCGACCCCGCGCAAGCTACCCAAACAGCGCCTTCCGAATCCAGGCAAATCCCGTCGGGGTAGACCGTCTTGTCGAGCGCCGCAAATACGCGCCGATTCGAAAGTGAACCGTCTTCCGCGATATCGAACGCGGTCAGCCGCGCCGCAAACGTTTCCGCTACGATCAGCGTGTTGCCATCTGGAGTGATCACGTGGCCGTTTGGAAACCAGACGTCCTCGGCCACGCGCCGGGGCACGCCTTCGGGACTGACGTAGATCAAACCGGTTGCCTTCGGCTTCTCGCCGCCGTCGAGATCGAACCCGAAATTCCCGACATAAGCTCCGCCTTTTGCATCGGCCACCATATCGTTGCAATGGAATTCCGCCAGGCCGCTAAGATCCGCGACCGGAGCGAAACCACCCGGTGCCTCGCGCATCAGCGTCCGGTTCTTCATCGAAACCACGAGCATGCGTCCGTCTGGCTGCCACCCGATGCCGGAGGGCATCTCAGGGAACTCGGCGAGAACTTCGCTCTCGCCGCTTTCTTTGACGCGCATCAGCCGGTTCGCGTGCATGTCCGAAAAATATAGCCAACCGTTGCGCCAGCGAGGGCCTTCCGGAAAGAGCAGCCCGGAGAAGAGTGTTTGAGGTTCGAGATTCACGTGTGGACCTAAAGAATATTAACCGCTCTCGCTGCGATGATGGCAATGGTGGTGAGCGAGATGGACGCCTGCACCATCATCAATGCTTTCGCCCAGCGTGAAAGCACCGGAACGTCGGTGGGCGAAAACGCGGTGCTGGTGTTGAAAGCAAGAAACAGGTAATCCATGAAGCCCGGACGCCACCGCTCTTCCCCCATTCGCTCCAGCAATTCCGGCGGCATGGTCATCTGAGGAAAGAGGAACGCGCCGTCCGCGTGAAAGCCGCCGGCTTTGGCAGCATTGGTGTCGCGCCCGACCGGACCCCCGGCGTCGAGCCGCCAGTACCAGGACGCGAACACCAGAATATTGCTGGTCCACAGAAAAGTCGCGGCGATCAGCAGTTCCTGCGGGCTGTCCTTGTGAGAGGGTAAACGCGAGATAAGCAAGCCAAGCGACGCCGTCATCGCCACCGTCACCACCGCCGAAGCGATATAGCCGAACGCGCGATACAAGGTGTCATGGCCTTTTTGCTTTGCGATCGACTTGGGAATAATAAAAAGCAGGACGAGCAGGACGACCAGCCAGTCCGGCCCGATGGAAAGTGCCGACGGCAGCGCGTAGTGGAGTCCGCCGACCGCCAGCAGCGCCACGAACCCCGGCCAGCGAGGCTCCGGCTCTGTATGGACAAATTTGAGTCGCGGTTCCTTTTCCTTCAAACTCGCATCCTACCGCGAATCGTGTCCCGGCGTGCGAACACGCGATACGATAAGCGCCATGCCGGAATTGCCCGACATTACGGTTTATATCGAGGCGATCGAGGCGCGAGTTCTAGGCGCGATGCTAGAAAGAACGCGACTCGGAAGCCCATTTCTGGTGCGCACGATCGATCCGTCGCTGACCGCTGTCGAAGGCGCTACGCTGCGCGAACTGCGGCGTGTTGGAAAACGTATCGCGTTCGGCTTTGACAATGACATCTGGCTGGTCTTGCACCTGATGATCGCGGGCCGCCTCCACTGGAGCCACAAGAGGCCGTCGCTCTCCGCCCGCAGGAACCTCGCTTCTCTCGACTTTCCGACCGGAAGCCTTTTTCTCACCGAAGCCGGAACGCAGCGGCGCGCGTCCATTCACATGGTCCGCGGCGAGGAGGGGCTGCTCTCGCTCGATCCCGGTGGCATCGACGTGTTCGGCGCCAGCGAAGCCGAGTTCGCATGCGTCCTGCAAGCGGCAAATCACACGCTGAAACGGGCGCTGACCGATCCGCGCCTGTTCAGCGGAATCGGCAACGCGTACTCCGACGAGATCCTGCATCGCGGCCAGTTTTCGCCCGTCCGATTAACCCAGAAACTGACGCCTGAAGAGATTCGAGCTTTGCTCGCCGCCACGAGAGACGTCCTCACCGAGTGGACTGCGCGTTTGCGCGAAGAAGCCGCCGGCGGGTTCCCTGAAAGAGTCACCGCCTTCCGCGAAGAGATGGCCGTGCACGGCAAGTTCGGCCAGGCATGCCCGCGGTGCGGTGGCAAAGTGCAGCGGATCCGCTACGCCGACAACGAAACCAATTACTGCGCCGAATGCCAAACCGACGGAAAGTTGCTCGCCGACCGCGGCCTGTCCCGCTTGATGAAAAGCGATTGGCCGAAAACTCTCGCCGAATTGGAAACGCTGGTTCGCACACGCACGGCCAAGCCTTGATTTCGCGCTTGCAAATGGACGGCGCATCCTACTAACGTGAGCATATGCGGAATTGGATTCTGGCGATGGCCTGGCTGGCGGTAGCTCTGCCTATTTACGCGCAAACGTCGCCATCCCAGCCGGTGGCCTCGACCGCGGTTTCCGACCCGGCGTCGACCGACTCTAAAGAATTTGACTTAACGCTTTCGTCCGAATGGATCGATACCGGAATCGACATCAAAGCCGGAGACTCATTGAAGTTCACCGCTACCGGCACGGCGCAACTCGGCGTCAAGGCGATCGGACCCGATGGCGCCCCTCGCGGTTTTTCCGATCTCGTCAAAATCTATCCGCTCAACGACGCCAACAAAGGCGCGGTGATCGGACGGATTGGCAGCGTCGCCGCCGCCCGCGCGTTCCTGATCGGTTTGCAGCGGGAAAGCAAGGCTCCGATTTCAGGGCGGCTGTATCTTGCCTGCAATCTCTACGCGAAGGATCCGGTCAGCGGCAGTTTTCACGTGACGGTGGACCGCACGGCGGCAGTCGTTTCTCGCAACCAGCCGGAGGTTGTGATTCGGCCCTTTTCGCAAGCCCGCCTCGATACTCTGCCCGCCCGCGTGTCGGATCCAGCGGGCGCCGACGGCGACCGGATTAACTTCCTGATCGTCGGCTCGCTCGATCAGGTGCAGACCGCGCTCACGAATGCGGGCTGGGTTGCGGTGGATCGCACAGTCGGGCAGACCATAATCGCCGGCCTCTTTGCATCGCTGTCGAAGCAAGCCTACGTCACCATTCCAATGAGCGAGCTCCGGCTGTTTGGCCGCGCGCAGGATTTCGGTTATGCTCAGGCGGATCCTCTTCGCGTGGTGGCCTCGCGTCATCACTTCCGCATTTGGAAAGCTCCGTTTACGCACGAGGGAATTCCAGTGTGGGTGGGCGCCGGAACGCATGACATCGGCTTCGATCGCGATCAGCGAAATGGAAAGCTGACGCACCGCATCGATCCGGACGTGGACGGCGAACGCGAATATGTTGGCGACAGCCTTTCGCAAAGCGGCATGGTCGCGAGGATGGATTACATGATTCCTCGCGAGGCGATCAAAGATGCGCGCACCGCGCACGGCGAAGAGTTTCGTTCGGATGGCCGCACGCTCATCATCTTTTTGCGTCCGCTGCCGGAATAGCTGGGTGCGCGCGTTACAATCGAAATCAGTTGGCCTGGCGCGACCGTTTCCGCGGTAACCGATGTTTTTTCCCGATACACCTCCGCCGATAGAAAACTATGCCGCCGCCCCGCAGGACAAGCTGTTCGACTTGTTGCGCGGAGACGCGGAGAAGCATCCTGGCAAGGCGCTCGACCTGGCGCTGCTCGTCAAGAACGAACTGCGGCGCGATCAACTTCGCAAGCAGGCGTTCCTCGCGGCTTGCGCGACCGACCGAAAATCGGCGCTTCGGCATCTGCCTTCTTTGATCGACCGGCCTTGGATCGAGGAAGTTCCATTGCTCGACGCCGTCGCGATGGCGCAGGAGGTTCAGAACTTGGGCCTTGCTCGCCGCCTGGTTCTGGCGGCGGCTCTTCGTAATCCTTCGCTCGCCGTCCGCACCGCACCGGATTTTCTATTTCTTCCGTTTGGCCGTGAAATCTTCGAAATCGCAGCGCTGGCGGTTCCCGGCGACGCGGTGCTCGTTGCATCCGGAATTTCGCCCTCGGCTCGCGATGCGTACGCGATGCTGGATGCCAGTTCGAACCCACACGTCCGGTTTCTCGCGATGCTGGCTCATCGGAACGACGTCGATCCGGCCTTGCGGGAACGCGCCGCTGTATTCCACGACCAGATTCTGCGTGGCGAAATGCCGCTTGAACGCGCTCTCACGCTGGCCGCGAAACCGGCGTCGTACTTCCACGCTCTGGTGGAGATGCGCCTGATGCCCGGCGCCAATCGCCGTGTGATGGACCGGCTTCTCGAAGCGCAGGCCCTGCCCATGGCGCGCAGCGTCAACGATGGCAAGTCCGCTGCGCAATCCGCCGACCTGCGCGCGATGTCCGCCCGCGACGTTTTCTTGCTGCTGGCCTACGGGCGCGCGGAGGAAGGCGAGAAGGGCTTTGCGAATGTATTCGATCAGGTGTTCCTGCCGAAGCTTCGCGCGGAAAGGATTTCGATACTCCGTTTGCTCGAGCCCATGGCCTTCCTGCAATTCCGGCCGTTTGTCGCCGCGGCGGTAGCGAACGAACGCCTGGATGCGTTTCTCGCCGCATGCTCCGACGGCGAGCGCGGAAGAATCGTTGCCGCTTTCGTCGAAGGGTTGGACCGCAGCGAGCAGCCGTTGGCGGACCTGGTCTCGGCAGCCGAGATTGTCGAGAATCTGTCGCCGGCATCTCGCCTTCGCGAAGTGGCGAACGCGATCGCGGCAAATTACCAACGCGCCGATACGCGTCCCGCTCGCGCGATGTATGGGCTTCTCGCGGCCCTCGCCGATCAACGATTGAAAGATGCGGATGGTGCGTGGATCGCAATTGCGGCGCCGTACAAGTCAACGCTCTCTGGCATCGATACGTTACTGCGCGCTCCGCTTTTCCCGCGCGAGCAGTTGTGCGTGCAGCGGCACTTCTTTTACAACGATGCCGACGGCGTCGAGTCCTACGAATCGTTCCGCACCTTCTATGAAACCGACAAATCCTGGACGCTTTCCGAGCAGGACGGCTGGATCCGGCTGCGGGGCGAGAACGACGGACGCCGCATCGAAATCTTCGCGAACATTCCGATCAATCTGAATACGACCGAGCACGCCGGCGATTCGGAAGCCGCTCTGCGCCGTCAACAGCGAGTTAGCCAGGCGCTATCCCGGGCGCAACTGGAGCCGACCATCGTCGTCCATCGCGGACACAGCTATCACGTGGACAAGACGCTCGATTACCTGAATAGTTCCGCCCGCCTGGTGTTTCTTGGCAGCTGCCACGGAATGGGCAAGATGGATATCGTCATGGAGCGCGCTCCGGCGGCGCAAGTGATTGCGACTCGCGGAGTCGGTACCGCCGGCATCAACGATCCCATGCTGAAGTCGCTGAATGACTCGCTACTGCGCGGCACGGGCGACATTCGCTGGCCGGAATTCTGGCAAGTGCAGACGTCCCGCTTCGGCCGCAGCAAGACGTTCAGCGAATACGTCCCGCCTCACAAAAACACCGCCGCCGACGTGTTACGCGCCTATTACGCGGCCCTCGACGGCGATGAACTCGGCGTCCGTTCCACGCAGTAACCGAGTCGCAGTACGATGGCATCAGGCCTCCACCCGTCATGGACAATCTTTACGGCAAAGCCGTCTCGCTCGCGGTTCCCGTCTTCCTCGCGCTCATTCTCATCGAACTGCTATTCGATCGCCTCCGCGGAACTCGTTACTACCGGCTCGCCGACGCCTTGAATAGCCTCAGCTGCGGCATCGTCAGCACCGGCATGCGCGTATTTTTCGGCTTCATCGGATTGTTCACTTACGAATGGACGCTGAATCATCTGGCGCCCGTTCACCTTCCGGCGACGAATTGGGGCACGTGGATTTTCGCCTTCGTACTCTACGACTTTTGCTACTACTGGAATCACCGCTGGGGTCATACGGTGGGGCTATTTTGGGCCTCGCACGTGGTCCATCATCAGAGCGAGGAATTCAACCTCACCACCGCCTTGCGCCAATCTGGCACGGGTTCGTTCCTGGGCTGGATTTTCTACATTCCGGCTGCGCTGATGGGCATTCCGGTTAGCGTGTACCTGGTGGTCGGCGTCATTCAGCTGTTCTACCAGTTCTGGCCGCACACCCAGATGATCGGGAAAATGGGCTTCCTCGATCGCTGGTTGCAAACGCCGTCCAACCACCGCGTGCATCACGCGCAGAACGACATGTACCTCGATAAGAACTACGTCGGCGTCTTCATGATCTGGGACCGTATCTTCGGCACCTACCAGGACGAACTCGACGAGGAGCCCTGCATCTACGGGATTCGCGGCCAGCTCAAAAGCTGGAACCCGGTGTGGGCCAATCTGCACTACTACTGGACGATGGCGCGCGACTGCTGGCATGCCAAATCCTGGCTCGACAAAGTACGCGTCTGGTTCCTGCATCCCGGATGGCGCCCTGCGGATGTTGCGGTTCGTTTTCCGAAAAAGGACTACGATCCGCATCGCGACTTCTCGCGCTTCGATCCGGCGCGGGGCCTGTCGCTGAGCTTGTATGGCTTCGTGCAATTCGTCGTCCTGATCGCCGCCAACAGCCATTTCCTGGGCGTTTTGCAGAAACAGGACGTCAGCCTGAACTGGCTGTACTTCGCGTTCATTCTCGTCAGCTTGGTCTCACTGGGCGGACTGTTCGAAAATCGCCGTGAGTTTTTGTGGCTCGAATCCGCCCGGCTGATCGGGTGCTTCGCGGCGGTCGTCTATGCCGGATCCTGGTTTGGCGCCCTGCGCGACGCGCGCTCGATGGCGATCCTCGGAGCCTTCGCGCTGGGTTCGCTCGCCTGGGTCTGGTTCGCGATGCGGGAGCAAACCAACGCCGCGGCCGCCGCCCAATACGCCCGAACCGGAGCCTGACCTCAGTGCAGAAGTTCTGCGAGTTTGGCGGAATTCAGATTTCCGCCGGACACCACGCACACGATTTTGCCGGCGCCGGCTTTGCCGGAAACGGCGCACGCCACCGGGCACGCGCCCGCCCCTTCAGCGACGATCCGATTTCGCTCGACGAGCAATCGCACCGCCGCCGCGACCTCTTCCAATTCCGCGACCACCACGCCATCGACGAGTCCGCGCGCGCGCTGGAACATCGATTCGAAGACCGTCTTACTCCCGATTCCATCGACGAATGACGGTGTGTACGTCACCGTCTCCGCCGTTCCCGCAGCCAGCGATTTCGCGAGCGGCGCGGCGGTCGCCACTTCCGCCGCGAGAATCCGGCACGCCGGACGCATTGCCTTCACAGCCGTCGCGATTCCGCAAGTCAACCCACCGCCGCCCCACGGAATCAGAATCGTGTCGACGTCCGGCAGATCCTCCAGAATCTCCAAGCCGATCGTGCCGTTGCCCGCCATCACGCGCTCGTCGTCGAAGGCGTGGACGAAGACGCCATCGATTCCCGGATAGCTTCGCTCCTGGAACGTGCGCCACCAATCGTCGAACGACACTTTGATCACCTTGCCGCCCAATCGCTCGATCGCCGCGAGCTTGGTTTCAGGTGCCGTATCCGGAACCACTACGGAGCAGGGGATGCCCATCTCTCGCGCGCACCAGGCGACCCCTTGCGCCATGTTGCCGGCGGACGCCGTATACACGCCGCGCGCCAATTCCGCCGGACTCATCTGGCCCATCGCGTTCGCCGCGCCGCGAATTTTGAACGAGCCGATCGGCTGCAGGTTTTCGAGTTTCAGGTAGATTTCAGCCGGTTCCCCCGCGTAGAGACGGACCAGCGGCGTTCGGATCGCGAAACGATATACAGCCGGCGCAGCTGCGCGAATCGCGTCCAGCGCCGCGCTCATTGCGCCTCTGGTTTTCCGAACGAGTTCTTGTCGATGCGCGGATTCACTTCGATTTTGTTGAAGACGATTTTCTGCTTGATCGGCGTGCCGAGCGTATTCGATTCGAGCAGGAACGAGTACATCAAGCCATCCACTTTGCGGTAGTCGCGAAAATACGTTTCGACGTTAAACTCTTTTCCATCGAACTTCAGCTTGCCCTCCCACTTCGCTTCGAGGAACGTTGCCGCATCGATGTAGTCGTTCCGAACGTCGCCGTTCTTCATGGTGATGACCAGTTTGTAGGTGTTCCGGCCCTCAATCGGAACTTCGCCCGCGTATTCGATGCGAATCCCCTTGGCTTTCGAGTTCACCAGCGGACCGTCGTAATCCGCGCCTCCGGCCATGTTGCCGATTTCCTCCGCGCTCAGCGGCAGCGCCTTGCCCTCTGATATCCGCCAGCCGGATTTTCCATTCGTAACGCGGATCGCGGTTTGTCCCGGCAGCCTGACGTCCTCCCGCATCGATCCGCCTCGCATGTGCGTGACGATCAGCGGGCCCTCATTGCCCGGCCCGAACGAGATCATGCCGGTCTGCCGTTGCGTTTTGACACTTCGCAAGCGAGTGAGCCCTCCTCGAGCTTTCAGAACTTTGGCCACGATCTGGTCGGCAGGCAGCGCTTCCTCCGCGCGGGCTAGCGCGAGGGTCATTGCAAGCACTACAATCGGCAACATCGAAGTTCGTCGAGCCAAAAAAGTATTCGCCGGCATCAGACCATGCTACGGCAGAACGGCGGCCCTGCGAGGCGTCTTTTCGCTGAACCCTCGCCGCGAGAACCTCGTCTATAGGAGTGACTATGCGTCCTTATTACATGCGGCCGGATGATGACGACTTTGGTGGAGATGGCGGGGACGACGGCGGGTACGACGAAGACGATAACCAGGTCGACGACTCTGAAGAAGAGGATTCTGACGAAGAGGAAGAGGATCCCGACGCCGACGCCGATGGCGGAGACGACGACGGGAACAACGACGACGACCAGGATGGCGATGGCGACGATCAGAATGACGACGATCAGGACAAAGAGGACACCGCGGATGACGCCGAAACGGTTGACCTCGGCGACGACGCGTACATCAATCCTGACGACTATCCCAACGCCACCGCGGAGGATTTCTCGGACGACGAAGGCAACTGGAATGCCGATGATTACGCCGCCTCTTCGGAGCGGCTGTTCGGCGATCACGCATTCTTCGGTGACACGTTAGACACCAAGCTCGCCGACGAAGGCTACTCGCGCTATGACGATCCCCGCTTCGGCCAGGCCTTCGATCAGATCGCGCCAGGGACTTCGGATTCCGTTCACCTTTTTCAAAAAGAAGGCCACCTCGCCGCATTCGGCTTCGTGACCATGGCTGTGCTGCAGATGCTGATGCAGCGCTACAAGGGAATGGATCTCAGCGGACTCGAGGTCACCACGCCGGATAGGGGCGGCCAAGTGGAGCCGAAGCCGCTGCCTCCCGCGATCGCCAATCTGGTGCCGGCCGAAGGCGTCGATCTGCGCAAGTTCGCGTCGCCGGTCGGCGACCAGAAGCAGACGTCGCGCTGCTCGGCGTACGCCTGGACGCATGCTACGGAAATGGTCCGCTGCATTCGTAATAATGAATCGGCCGCCCTTTCGCCGAACTACACCATGCTCAGCTTCCAACGCATGCAGGGCGACGCGCAGGATTATAGCTACGCGCACAAAGGCGGCGACGGAACGGTCGGCGGCGTCGATCCCGGTAACGTGATGGTCGAGCGCGGAACCTGTAAGCAGGAGCTGTGGCCGGACGATCAGGAGCGCCCGATGGTGCCCGAAAGCTCGATGGCGCAGGACGCGAAGAATCGCAAGCTCGAAGGAAATCCCTGGCCGATCGGCATCGAAGATGTGAAGAAGGTGCTCACGGCGGGGTCCCCGGTTCACTTGGCGATGAGCACTGGACCCGAATTCGCCGACATCGGCCGCGACGGAATCGTGAAAGCCGCCGAGCAGGCAAGCGGACAGCACGGTCGCCACGCGATGCTGATTGTCGGCTATACCGGCAACTTCTTTACAGTGAAGAACTCGTGGGGCGAAGACTGGGGCGACAAGGGCTATTGCTACATTCCGAAATCTGTCCTGGCGGCTTCGGATCCCGAATTCGTTGCGATTCTCTACCCGACGCAGCAACCGGATCCGCAGGTGCCGCAAACGCCGCAGCCTCCGCCGATGCCGCAGTCATCCCGGCGATAGCGCGCACAAAAGAAGACCGCCCGCCGATTGCTCGGTGGGCGGCGTCATTTTCGAAAAACTCGATCCCGAAACTACTCAGCGGCCGGACGGCGTGCCGGCTGAGCCGACGGAGACGGATCCGGACGATCCACCGGAACCTTGTAGTTGAAGAAGCCGATCATCATTTCCTGGAAAGTCTGATCGCCCCACTTCACTTCCTTCGAAGGATCCGGGTTGTACTTGTTGTTCGCCGAGTTGTCGTACCACGCGGTGGCTTCGATCTTCGTCCCGGCCGGAACCTTGCGGGGCTCGGCGAGGATGTAGCTCAGCTGCCAGTTGAAGTCGTAGTGCGGCACGTTCAGCATCTCTTCGACGCGGCCGTCCGGATAGGTCATCACGTACTTGAACGCCTTGCCGCGCAGGTGCATGTGCGGGGTGAAGTCGAGCAGCGTGACGTCTTCCTTGAAGGTGTAGGTCGCCTTGGTCATGTAATCCGGATCGTTCGGCGGAATCGCTAAACGGAACTGCGTAGCGGAGCCTGAGAAGGCGCGATACTTGGGCGTATCCTTGCGGATCCGGAAGCCTACCTTCGAGCGATCGAGCGCTTCCTTGCCGTTGGCGGTGTAGTGGACCTGCAGCAGCAGCGTCGAGCCGGCCTTCACCAGAAACGCCGTGTCCGAATCCCACGTGATCGACGGAACGCCCGGAGCATAGCCGATCAACATATCGCTGAACTGCTCGCCGGCGCGCGTTACGCGCTTGCCGCCTTCCTGGATGAATACCAGGATGTGATGGACTTGCTTGCGCTGCGTCGGCCGCACTTCGGCCGCCTGAACCCACGTGTCTTCCGTGAAGCCCGGGTCGATCTTGAAGTACTGATAATCGATCACGCCGTCGGCCTTGATCTTGTAGTCCTTGCCGATATCGACGACTTTGTCCGGCGTACCGAACTGCCAGCCCTCGGCCAGCGCCGGCAGCTTCGGCAGGTCTTTCGGATTGCCTTCAGGAGCGCCGGAATCGGCCCACTTCACGATCGTTGCGATCTCGGCGGCGCTCAGGCTGCGATCGTTCGAAAAATGATCGACCGCCGGATCGGCGTGCCAGGGCGGCATGGTCTTGCTGGCAACCGCGCCTTTGATCGCCTTCGCCCACGGACGCGCTTCCTTGTAGGAAGTCAACGCCATCGGACCGGCTTCTCCCGCGCGATGGCATTCCACGCAACGCTTGTACAGAACTGGCGCGACGTCTTTTGAAAACGTCGGCGCGTCGGCCCCGGTGTTGGCCGCAAAGGCGCTACCGGCGGCAAAGACGAAAAGACTGAAAACAGCAGACGGCTTCATATCGCTTCTCCCAGGAAAATCAAACGTGGACCACTTACGAAATTGGCTTGTGCCCCGAACGTCCGTGCGGGGTAGGACCGAAATCCTGTTTTCAGCTTAACAGTGTTCAGTAAAGCTAGAATTGACCTTATCGTAAGAAACTGTAAAACTGAAGGTCGCTATATCGTGGCTTCGGACGACGCAAGAATTCCTGATTGAAAGCAGCCGCTGACGGCATCCTCATACCAGGAATTAGCCTTTCTGGCCGCCGACCTTGCATGGCAGTCGCCCGTGAAGCCCCCTAGGAGGAATATGAAGAATCCCACTCGAATACTCACTGCTTGCCTGATCGCTCTGACAGTGCCCGCCTTCGCCGACCAGATCGTGATGAAGAACGGCGACCGCGTAACCGGCACCATTGTGAAGAAGGCCGACGACGCAGTCACCATCAAGTCCACCCACTTCGGCACGATCGCCGTGCCCTGGAAAGAAATCGATTCGATCAAGGCGGACACGCCTCTCGTCGTCGTCCTGCCTGAAGGCAAAGAAGTGAAGGGCACGGTCGCCGTCGCCAACGGCAACGTCGAAATCGCAACGGATTCGGGCAAGCAGACCGTGGCCGTGGCGGATGTGAAAGCGCTCCGCGACAAGGATGAGCAGGAAACCTACGAACGGATGCTGCACCCCGGTTGGAAGAATCTGTGGGCCGGCACCGCATCGCTTGGATACGCCGGCGCCACCGGAAACGCGCGCACCAGCGTCTTCACCATTGGCATGAACGCCGCCCGCGTGACGCGGAACGACAAAACCACGATCTACTTCAACACCATTAAATCCTCAGCCAACGCGGGTGGCAAAAGCGTGGACACCGCCGAAGCGATTCGCGGAGGAATCGCCTACAACCACACCATTCGCCAGCGCCTGTTCGTGAATGTCTTCAACGACTACGAATACGACAAGTTCCAGAACCTCGATCTTCGCGCCGTATTCGGTGGCGGCCTCGGCTATTCGGTCTTGAATAGTGAACGCAGGCGTCTCGATCTGCTTGGCGGAATTTCCTATAACCGGGAAACATTCGATCCGGCGCCGTTGCCCAAGTTCACACGGAATTCAGCGGAATTTTATTGGGGGGACGACTTTTTCCTCAAACTCAATAGCCGAGCCGCTTTCACACAGAGTTTCCGCATGTTCAATAACCTCAGCAACACGGGCGAATACCGCATCAACGGGGACGTCGGGCTCACCACCAAGCTGTTCTCCTGGCTCTCGTGGAACCTGGCCCTTTCCGATCGCTACCTCAGCAATCCCGCCGTCGGCCGCAAGACCAACGACTTCCTCTATACCACCGGCCTGGGAATCACCTTCGCCCGCAAGTAAGCCGTTAGCGCCCCGCTCGCAAGGGCGGGTTCCTATCTAACACCGAGGCGCGATCCGTCAGATCGCGCTCACTACATAAAGTTCCGACATTGAACCCCGAGCGTAAGCGACGGGACCCGACACGCTCCACAAAACTCACTAGAACGTCAGCTTGCCGCCGACCTCAATGCGCCGGGCATTATCCAGAGTTCCTCCGGCGGAGCCGAAGTTGGCTGACGTCACGCTGATGACGCTGGGTCCGGTGAAGGTCGCATGATTCAGGATATTGAAGAAGTGGCCTTGCAGCGAGAAGCGGAAACGCTCGTAGATCTTCAAAGACTTGTTGACGGTGACGTCCATATTGTAGAGATTGCCCTGGCGGATGTTCGGCAGGAAGCGGGGTCCGTTGGGAATGCTGAACTCAGGCGTGGTGGTAAACGCCGCGGGGTTAAACCACGGTTTGGTGCAGCCGCACTGAGGATTGTAGTCCCGCGCGTTCGCAATCGACGTCGAGAGATCGTAGCGGGGATCGACACCGGGGACGACGCTGACGCGGCTTGGCGAAGCCCCGGCGAGGCGGGACAGGTCCGGTCCGCCGACATTGACGGGAAGGCCTTTTTCGAGCGTGTGGAAGGCGAATAGGTTCCACCCGCCGATCACGCGGTCGGCCCAGGCGGGCGTCGAGTTCAAGAAGCGGCGGCCTTTGCCGACCGGGACGTCGAAGGAATAGTGAACGACGAGGCGCTGCGGCACGTCGAAGGAGCCGACCGACCGCTCCAGCCGAGTGTTGAAGATATCGCGCAACGCGGAAGCATCGAGGAACGCGGCTCCATTGCCGGCGCCGCCGGTATCGAGCAGCTTCGAGATGGTGTAGTGGGCGGTCAAGCTGACGCCTTTCGTGAAGCGCCGCTCAAAGCGGAAGGTAACGGCGTGATAGAGGCTGTCGCCGACGGGAGGGCGGAACCAGTTGAGGCTGCCGCCAAAGGCATTCGCGGTGGTGAAGGCAGCGAACTGCGGGAACGGTTTCAGCAGTTGCTCGCGCGGGATGTTGCGCTGGCTGAGCAGGCCGCTCGAGACCGAACCGAAGTACGGATTGGGAACCAGTTCCGTGAGATAGGCTCCGCCCTTCTGGAGGTTCGCGGGATCGATCTGATTCAACTCAAGAGACGGAATCGGCAGGTGGATCCCGTGGCTCCCGAAGTAGGTGACGTCGACGACGGTAGTCCGCCCGATCTGACGGCCAATGGCGAAATTCCATTGCTCGATATAGCTGGCGGGCTGGTCGCGGAGACTAATATTTGCGTTATTTCCGATCCGGTAGCTGCCATCGGTGGGCGGCGTTGAGGTACCGGGGGCGACGATGCCGCCCGGAAAGGGATTGCTCAGGGTCGTCTTCGGTGTGTTGTCGGCATTGAGAACATCGGCGGCGACGCTGTAGTTGTAGGGCGTGGTGTAGATGGCGGGTTCGAGACCTTGCGGAAGGTAGAAGATTCCGAACCCCGCGCGGATCACAGTTCTGGGCGTCAGGCGGAAAGCGGCACCGATGCGCGTGCCGAACTGGGCGAGATTGGCCGCGCGGATCGAACGCGGGTTCTTGCCGCCGGCGAACTGGATTGCGCCCTTGGGCCCGTTCGGAATCGGGTTGGCGGCATTCGGATCGAAGTAGGCGATACGGTCGTGAGCTTCGGCGGTTCCGGTTTCCGTTTCCCAGCGGAGACCGAGATTGAGCGTGAGGCGGCTTGTGACCTTCCAGTCGTCCTGGAAGTAGCCGCCCCAATAGTGGTGGTACCCAGACAGCGCCTCGGCGTGTTCAAAAGTAAAATTACCGGTTCCGAGCAGCAGGCTGGCGAGCGAGAAGCCCTGATCGGCGCGGCCGGCGCCGAGATGATCCTGTTGGGTGAAATTGCGGGCGAAGCTGTAGCCGCCGACGGGATTGGTGACCTGGAACGGGTAGAAGCGGTATAGCCGATACTCGCCGCCGAATTTTATGTTGTGCTTGCCCTGGGTGTAGACGAAATTCTGCTGCAGGCCCGTCGTATCACGAGGTTGATTGTTGTACGCGGTGCCACCGAGGTCCGGATACGTTCCGTCGCCCAGGGTGAAATTGGGATAGAAGAGTACGTTGGAAGAATCCCGAATGTAGCTGGGGAGCCCGAGCGTCGTGGGGTCGAATCCCTGCGTATTCGATTGGAGATTCGCACGGAAGCGCGCGTAGCTGTAGCGGAAAACTCCGCTGAGGCGAGGCGTCCATTGGTACGTGTCGTCGAGCGCGAAGTTCTTGAACGTGTCGAATGTCGAATTGGAGTTGGTAAAGCGGACAATCACGCTGGGAAAGACATCTTCGTTGTTCTGCCACGAGAGGCGGCCAAAGAGGCGATGCTTCTCGTTAAAGAAGTGATCGAGGCGGCCGGTATTAACGTTGCGATCATAGCCGCGGGCGCCGGCAAAAACGTAGTTCTGCCGTCCGGTAACGGAACTTCCCACACGGTTGGCCGCCGGGTATTCGCTGATGACGCGGGCGGCAATTTTGTTGATGCGATCGGGCGGAATGATGTTACCGGAGAAGGGCGTGCGGGTGCGGACGCCATTGACGGTCTGGCTGGTGTTGGGGTCGTAAATGGTAATGCGCTGCGCGCCGCCGGCGCCGAGGAAGACGAGCTTCGAGAAATCGCCGGCGCGCTCGGCCTCGGTGGGTACGCTGTAGACGGAGTTGACGGGATCCTTCTCGTGCCGGCCCTCGTAGGCGAAGAAGAAGAAGGTCTTGTTTTTGCCATTGTAGAGTTTGGGCAGCAGCACGGGGCCGCCGAAGCTGCCGCCGAACTGATGACGGCGCAGGATCGGGCGGGCGACTCCAAAGCGGTTGTTACTGAAAGAATTCGCATTGAAGGCGTCGTTCTGGTGGTAGTAGTATCCGGTTCCGTGGAAGACGTTGCCGCCGGACTTCGTGACGATGTTGACCGCGCCGCCGCCGGTGCGGCCGAACTCGGCGGAAAAGGCGTTGGTTTCGACGCGGAACTCCTGCACCGCATCCGGCGGCGGCAGAATCACAACACCGTTAAAGTCGCCGATGGTATTGGCTGCGCCGTCGAGGAGCACTTCGTTGGTCGAGGTTCGGCCGCCGCCGACGGAGAAGTTCGAATCGAAGACGTTGCGACCGCCGCGGGTGTCGCCCACCTGGCTTTTGGCGGTGATTCCCGGCAGACTGCGGACCAGCCCCATCACGTCGCGCTGCTGTAGCGGGAACTCGTCGATCGTCTTGGCATCGATGGTCGCGCCGACTCCCGAGCCTTCGGTTTGCAGCAATGGCACGTCGCCCGTCACATCGACGCTGGTGGCGACCTGCGACACCGACATGGCGAAATCGAGCGTGACGGCGTCGTTCGCTTCGAGCAGCACCTCCTTCCGCACGATGGTTTGCATGCCCGGCGATTCGATCGTCACTTCGTAGTTTCCGGGAAGCAGCAGCGGAATCGTGTATACGCCCGAAGTTCCGGATTGCGCGGACTTCCTGACGTTTTGATCGACGTTGCGCGCGGTGGCGGTAGCGTTGGGAATCGGCGCTCCGGTGGAATCGGTGATGGCGCCGGTGACACGGGCGTTAAAGGTCTGCGCGGACATCACGGCGGAAAAGACAAATCCAGTCGCCAATACAATCCTGTAACGGTCCATGGCGAGATTCTATAGCAAATGTAGGTGCGCTTTCCGCCCGTTTCCACCACCATGCATTTGAGCAGCGCCGAGAACCTGGATTGCGTCCGGAAAGCAGCCGTAATTTCCGGCGTCCTTCGGCTCAACACATTAAAGCTGTCTCCCGGAACGTTCTTCTTCGCGGCCATCGTTTTGGTGCCGCCTGCGTTACTCGCCCGCTTTCGATTTCGCTCGATCACGATCGGCGCTTTACACTGGAATATCTATGCGTCGCACGCGAGCGCTCTTTTTCGGAGTACCCATCGTCGGCGGGTGCGCGGCCGCTTCCGATTTTTCGAAAGAAGCCGCATTCACCTTCACCAAGCGCGTCGTCGCGGAAGCCTGAGAATTCAGCGAGAAAGCGAGCCGCCACTCCATGCCCACCCGCCGCACATTTCTGCAAGCGCTGGCAGCGCCGCTGGTACTGTCCGCCGCGCCCCGCGAACTCGCAGCGGACCTGGTCATCTGCGGCGCAGGTGTCGGTGGATTCGCCGCCGCGCTCGCGGCCCTGCGCAACGGGCTCCGCGTCATCCTCACCGAAGAAACCGATTGGATCGGCGGCCAGTTCACCGCGCAAGCCGTCCCGCCCGACGAGCATCCATGGATTGAACAATACGGCTCCACCCGCGCCTACCGCGATTTCCGGACTGCTGTGCGCGACGTCTACCGCCGCCACTATCCGCTCACCGCCGAAGCCCTGCGACGTCCGTTTCTCAATCCCGGCGACGGAAGCGTCTCGCGACTCACCCACGAACCTCGCGTATCGCTCGCTGTGCTCGAAGCCCTGCTTGCGCCGTACGCCGGCAGCGGCCAACTGACCCTGCTGCTTGAACACACGCCGATCTCCGCCGACGTGGTCGCGGACCGCATTCGCGCGATCACCGTTCGCTCACGCGCTGGAGCGTCTCGCGTGATCCAGGCACCCTACTTCGTCGACGCCACGGAGCAAGGCGACCTGCTCCCGCTCACTCAGACCGAATTCGTCACGGGCTTTGAATCCCAGCGCGAGACTGGCGAACCGCACGCACCCTCCGAAGCCCAGCCGCAAAATATCCAGTCCTTCACCGCCTGCTTCGCCATCGATTACCGCCCTGGCGAAGACCACACTATCGATCGGCCCGAGGACTATACGTTTTGGCGGGACTACGTCCCGAAGCTCGAGCCCGCCTGGACCGGCCCGCTGCTTTCGTGGTCCATGTCGGATCCGGTAACGCTGAAGATGCGCGACGTCTGGTTCTCGCCCGATGGTGCGATCCGCGCGGAGCGCGGACTCAACCTGTGGCTCTACCGCCGCATTGCCGCGCAGAAGAACTTCACCCCCGGCGCCTATGCGAGCGACATCTCTCTCGTCAACTGGCCGCAGAACGACTACTGGCTCGGCAATCTCCACGGCGTTTCTGCAGCCGAGGCTGCGCGCAACCTTCGCAGCGCTAAGCAGCTCAGCCTGTCGCTGTTGTACTGGATGCAAACCGATCAAGGATTCAAGGGCGTGCGCCTTCGGCCCGATATCGTCGGCACCGCGGACGGCCTGGCGAAGTACCCCTACATTCGCGAGTCCCGCCGCATCCGCGCCGAGTTCACCGTCGTCGAGCAACACGTCGCCACCGCCTCCCGTAAGGACGGAGTCGCCGAAAAATTTGCCGACTCTGTCGGGATTGGCAGCTACCGCATCGATCTCCACCCTTCGACCGGCGGCAACAATTCCATCGACATCAGTTCGCTGCCGTTTCAGATTCCCATGGGAGCATTGATTCCCCGGCGCGTCGAAAATCTACTCGCGGGTGCCAAAAATCTCGGGGTCACGCATATTACCAACGGCTGTTATCGCCTCCACCCCGTCGAGTGGAACATCGGCGAGGCTGCCGGTATGCTTGCCGCTGAGGCGATCGCGCGAAAAGCGACGCCGCGTGCGATTCGAGCCAATGAAAAGCTCCGCCAGGCTTTCCAGTCGAAATTGGTTGCGCAAGGATTCGAACTCGACTGGCCGAAGCCTACGGCGCGCTAGAAATTAATACCAAGAAATCCGCGCTCATAGCCGCCAGTTGAGCGCCGCTTTCCTCCGAGGCGCGAGAACTAAATCGCCGCCTTCTATCTTAAATGACATTGATGAATGAATGACATTGATGAATGCTAACGGTATTTCACGGACAGCACGCCAGCGAATGCGAGCGCCGTAGCCGTCGTGGTGGATTCGGAATTCGCGCAGGCGAACCAAGTCATCGCTGAGTATGTTTCTGTCCCTGATCCCTAAACGCGACGGGGCTCGATTTGGGCACGGCCCATGCAAGGGTCGACACGAAACCTCCGGTTACTTATTTAGTAGCCGTGAACGCTGACAGAATCCTTGAAAGCGGTCAGAACGCGATCTTGAGGCCGAACTGCAAGCGTCTTGGGTCGAACGAGGACACGAATCCCAGAGGAGCGCTCTGAGGCAGGTTCTTGTCGCCCCGAACGTTGAATACTCCGGCTGGGAACGGGCCGACCAGGTACTTCGGGTTGTTGCCTGCACTGAGATTGTTGACTGCCTGGAAATTGGTGTGGTTCAGAATATTGACGCCTTCGACGAGGAATTCGGCGCGGATGCCGCGTTCGCGGTTGAAGTAGAACTGTTTGTTCAAGCGCATATCCCAGCTATAGAAATTCGCTCCAAGGCCGGTGTTCCGGCTGGCATAGATCGGCCGGTCGCCGCCATGATTGTCGCCGTTGCGGTCTCCGCCAAGCAAGAGAGAGAAGGGGATTCCGGAACGGAGGGAGACGATGGGAGAAACCGTAATGTCGCCCAGGATGTGGCCCAGCACGTTGCCGTCGGGGCCCGTTTTCCACGGGCTGTTGAATACGCCGTTGGCTACGAAGTTGTGCTTCACGTTGAAGGCGGATGTCGCTTTCTCAAGCTGCAGATTCGTCGGATCGGTGGCGGCGAAGGCGGAATTGTAGTCGGTGACATCGTCGAGCGAATGGCTGAACGTGTAGTGGGCCTGGAAGGTGGTGTTCAGCGAGTAGCGCTTGGACAATGAGACCGTCATCCCGTTATAGTTCGAGTTACCGATACTGCTGTAGTTGTTGAACTGGGCAATGGTCGGATCGATGGCGGTGAACCCGGGTCCAATGCCGGGGATAAATACGCCCGTTTTCTTGAAGTTGATTTCCTGATCCAACTGAATGTGTACGCCCCGATAGTGGTTATACGCCACGTCGAGCGAGAAGTCGCGTGCCAGCTGACGTGCGATTCCAAAATTGAATTGGGCCGAGTAAGTGTTCTTATACTGGCTGGCGGCGTCAAATACGACGCGGCCGTTGCTCTTGGGTCCGGTGGCGACGCCAACTGCGTTTACTTCGGCTTCGCTGAGGCCGGTGAAGGGAAGTTTGCCGCTCTTGATTCCAGCGGCCCATATGGGTATCGCGGCGGTGGTGATCTTGAAAATCTGATTGATGTACTTGCCGCTGTCGTTCAAGAGGTTGGTGAGATAGTCAATCTGATAGCCAACGGGGGCCTGAAACAGACCGCCGCCGCCGCGGATCACGGTCTTTCCGTCGCCGAACGGATCCCAGGCAAATCCAAGGCGCGGCGAAACGTTGTTGTACGTCTTGAGCGGCTTCGGCTCGGAGTCGCTGTCGAAACGCACGCCATAGTCGAGCGTGAAGCGCTTCGAGACCTTCCAGGAGTCCTGGATGAAGAGCCCGAGGAATTTCGCCCAGTCGGTCCATTCCGGATTATTGAAGCCCTGCCGGTACGTCAGCGGCAGACCGAGATTGAACGACTGCAACCCGTTGAGTGTCGGGATGCCGGCCGCGCCGCCGTTGAATGCCACTACGGATGCCTGATCGGCCGCGGACAGGCCCGAGAGCGCCGAGTAAACTCCCGGGGAGAAGGCCCAGGTTCCGCTGAACCATAACGCGTTGACGACGTTGTATCGCACTGGCCGGTAGGAGCCGCCGAACTTCACGAAGTGGCCGTTCTTGATCCAGGACATCGTGTCCTCAAACTGGAACCGCTTCTCGAAGGTGTTGAAGGGCGCGGTGAAGGATCGCCCGAACGTTCCCACGCCGCCAATGCTGAGCTCGGATCCGGTGGGATTCACCGACGCCGTTTGCGCGGCGGTGTCGGGCGAGAATTGAAAGCGCGCCTGGTTGATCAGATTCGGACGAACGTTACGGGTCCAATTCACGAGCGCGGTGTAGTCATGCGAGCGGAGCAAAGTGCGGTTGGATGTGCAGACGGGTGAACTGGCGCATTCGTTGCCGGTTTCGGTGTGTTTGAAGAAGCTGAAGCGACCGCTGAGCGTGTCATTTGACGAAATCTGGTAATCCATCTTGTTCGTAAGCTGATGGTCGCGCGAACCGTCGGCGAAAGTACCCTCGTCGCGAGTCAGAAGCTTCATGGTGTCCGGGAAATTGGTGGTCGTCAATTGGCCCCGTAGAAGGCCGGAGATCCGCCGGACGTTCGCATCGGCGCTAGAATCCGCCCGCGCCAGAAACGCCGTCTGCCCGGCATCCGGATTGAGGAGCGCCGTATTGTTCGTGAACGCGCGGAATCGGGCGGTTGTCAGCCGCGGAAACTCGTACGACGTAAAGAAGAAGAGCTTGTTCCTGAGGATCGGTCCGCCGAGGGTCATACCAGGATAAAGCTGCTGGTCGAACGCCTTGGTTTTGTTGCGATCGAAGTAGTTGCGAGCCGAAGTCTTCTGATCGCGGAAATAGGTGTAGAGAGCGCCATGCACGGTGTTGGTACCGCTCTTCGAGATCACGTTCATCGCGGTTCCGGAGGTAAATCCAAATTCCGCGGCGAAGCCATTGCGATTCACCTGAAATTCCTGCACCGATTCGGGGCTGACGAAGAACCGAGGTTCGCCGTCGCCGAATTCATTTTCGCCTCCGTCCACCGTAATGAGATTGGCGCGTCCGTTGGAACCTCCGATGGAGAATCCGGTGCTGCCGAAGTTGAAATTGCCGTTGCCTTGGGCGCGCGGAGCGTTCGAGCTGGAGACGCCTGGCAGCGTGTACACGTAATTCAGAAAGCTGCGGCCGATGTTAGGCAAAGACTCGATTTGACGACTCTGAATGGTGTTTGCCTGCTGAGTTTTCTCGGTTTCGACCAGCGGCGCTTCGGCGGTGATGAAGACTTCGACGCCTACGGCGCCAACCTGAAGCGGCGTATCGACCACGGCGATCTGGCCGACCGTCAAGACAATGTTCTTGAGAATGTGCGTCTCGAATCCCTTGGCCGTGATGCGGACATCGTAAGTGCCCGGGGGCAGGAAAGGCGCTTGGAACAGTCCGTTGGCGTCCGTCGCGAGTACACGTTCAATACCGCGTTCGCTGTTGGTCACTTTGACAGTTGCACCGACAACCACCGCGCCGCTTTGATCGGTGATCGTTCCCTTCAGGGCGGCGGTGCTTACGTCCTGTCCGAAGAGTGTACTGGCGCAGAAGACGGCCAGCAAAATGAAAAGAGCGGAAAGATCCCGGTTACGTCGCATGGCTACGAGGCCTCCACGAACGAGTGAATTGGGACTACTGTATTGCGCCTTGTATCGCATGTCAAGAAGATTGTGTCATTTGTCCTGGCATGGACTCCTGACACGAATTTGACGGACATCGATGAATTTGCACAAAATTAGCTTCTGGGAAATCAGTCGAATTGATTACGAGCGGATTGTGGCAAATTCTTTAGATAATTCGGCGTGATTTCTATGAGCAGAGTAAAGTTACTTCGCAATGTGAATGGGCTCGCGGGCTATTACGCTCGCGGCGTATTCAGATCCAAGCCTTCCGCAGAAGCCAGACTTTCGTTAGTTGCGTGACCCCCATATAGCCGAACAGGGTCGCGAGCAGGATCGGCCAGTAGAGCACCAGCAAGGCAGTGAAACCCAGGGCCGACGCGACCGGAGAATAGGGCAGCCACATCCCGAGCGCCATGACGCTTAGCGTCGTCAGTGTGAGCGGAAGGCTTGCGCGGCTCTGCAGGAAGGGAACCTTGTTCGTGCGGATCACGTGGATGATCAGCGTCTGCGTCATGAGCGACTCGACGAACCACGCCGATCGGCGTTGCGCCGCGTGCATACGGAAGGCTGAGAAACCGGTACATTCCGGGTGGGTAATTTCCCTGGATGAGGAATTCTACGCGCTGGCCTGGAACGATCAATACATCATTACGCCAATCCACCCGCGGCAACGCCCCGTCCTCGCTGGCGATGACGCCGATTGGATGTTCCTCTATGCGCAAACGATAGAAGCGTAATGCGGACGCACTCAGCACGCGGCATCGAAGCAAACCATTTTGTGAGATTGTGATCGCTGCGGTTGCGTCGCCATTGACGGTGACGAGACTGCCTTCTCGTCCCAACATTCTCGCCCTTATCCACGCACACTTCCTCCGAGTGGATCCGGAGCAAGATCGGGGCCGGTGGGGAACACGCAGGCCGAGCGAGTCCTCCACGTTCCGGTCGCGATGGTTGCTACTTCAGCGCCTCGATCGAGTCAGCCTTCAGGATTTTCGTTTTCTCAAAAAGTGTTCCCGTAATTTTCACTCGCTTTCCGGCAAACTGTGCCGGCTTGTTCTGATCGCTCAGAACATATAAGTTCGCGCCGTCGGACAGGGCGTACTTGCCGTTGTACTTGTTGACACACTCAACGATGCACTTCGGGTCGGGCCCGAGCTTCATCGAGAGGTGGTCTTTCTTGCACATGGTCTCGGTAATGGTGCCGGTGAAGGTTCCGGTCCGGTTCGCGGCGGATGCAATTCCGGCCGCGAGAAGCATGGTCATAAACGTTCTCATTGGCTATTTCTCTTTTCAGTCGATTGGTTGATGGGAATTCCATGACTGCGGCCCTGTTCGAGCCGCCGCCATAATTCGTTGTAGCGGGCTTCGGGCAAGATCTCCTTCAGTTGAAACTGGAAGTTCTTGCGGTTGCCGTAGTGGGTTCGCGCGCGTTCAAACGTCGTGAGCGTGAGCTGGAAGGGGCCTTCCATCGAGATAGCTTCGATGTCCGCGTAGCGCCAGGTTCGCGAATCCTTTGGTTTGCCGGACTTGTAGACAATGCGGTCCGCGCCCACTGTCAACACGCCTTCGGAACCCTTGAGCCCGAGTTCGTGCTTCACGTCGATCTGCCAGAGCGGCTGGATCGACTCGTCGGCAATGGCCGAGACGAAACGCTGATCCAGGCGATCCTTTAGCATCGCGTAGGCGCCCGAGAAACTCGCGTCGCCGACCAGTTGAAAGATCTGTTGACGATCCGCGCCGAGCTTCCAGGCGACGTCTTCATAGGTCAATACGGAGAGACGGTGAGGTTCCACGAGGAGCTGTTGAATGTTGGCGAATTGCCACTCGAAGCGGTGACCTCCTCCCTTATTCCGCGGCTTCGCCTGAAAGCCGATTGCATCCGGCGTGATGGTCAGCGTTCCGGCACAGGACTTGCGCCAATGATCGTGGCGAACCTCATAGCGAATTTCGCTCTGGGCGGCTAACGGAATCACACTCAGCAGGAACGCTACGCAGCCAATTGTTTTTTTACTTCGAAGTGCCATTTCCAAACCTCATAAATCGCGGGATACACAACCAGCTCCAAAATGAATGACGTAAAGATGCCGCCAATCATGGGCGCGGCGATGCGTCTCATCACGTCGGCCCCGGCTCCGGCGGACCACATGATCGGGACGAGGCCCATGAACATAACGGCCACGGTCATGAATTTCGGGCGAATGCGTTTGACGGCTCCGGTCCGGATCGCTTCCTGGAGATCGGCGAGACTGTTCATCTTGCCCTCTTTTTTCGCTCCTTCAAACGCGATGTTCAAATACAGCAGCATGAAGATGGCGGTTTCGGCATCGACGCCGAGCAGCGCAATCAGCCCGACCCACACGCCGATGCTCATGTTGTAGCCAAGGAAGTACAAAAACCAGATCGCGCCGATCGCGGAGAACGGAACGGCGAGCACGATCAGCATGGTCTCGGTGAACGACTTCGTGTTCATGTACAGCAGCGTCATGATCAGGAACAAAGTCAGCGGCAGGATCACGGTGAGTTTTTCCCGGACGCGCTGCATCGCCTCATACTGGCCGCTCCAAACCAGCGTGTAGCCCGCTGGCAGTTTCACCTTCTCGCGGACAACCTGTTTCGCCTCGTCAACGTAACTGCCGACATCGCGCCCGGCGACGTCGACGTACACGTAGCCGTTGAGCATGCCGTTTTCGTCTCGCAGCATGGCGGGTCCACTCGAAAGCTTGATGTCCGCGAGTTGCGAAACGGGGATTTGCGTCTTGCCGCCCATCACCGGAACCAGAACGCGGCCGAGGCGGTTGATGTCGCTGCGGTAGTCCTGCAGGTAACGCACATTGACGGGGTAACGCTCGCGGCCCTCGACGGTGGTCGTTACATTCTCGCCGCCGACGGCGCTCATGAGCACCGCTTGCACATCCTCCATGCTGAGTCCGTATCGAGCCAACTCTTCGCGCTTCCAGTCGAAATCCAGAAAATATCCGCCGCCCGTGCGTTCGGCGAAGACGTTGCGTGTGCCGCGCACCTTCGGCAGGACGCCCTCAATATCGGTGCCGATCTTTTCGATCTGTTTCAGATCTCCGCCGTACACCTTGATCCCGACGGGCGTGCGCACCCCGGTCGTCAGCATGTCGATGCGCGCCTTGATGGGCATGGTCCAGGCGTTGGACACGCCGGGCATCGCGAGGGCGGCATTCATTTCTTCGACGAGTTGTTCGCTCGACCGGTGATCGGAAGTGATGTGCCCGAACACTCCGAGGAGCCAACGCGGCGCCCAGGTCCAGTTCGAATACCAGGTGTCGATCTTGCGCCATTGGTCTTGCGGCTTGAGGACGATGATCGTTTCCATCATGGAGAATGGCGCGGGATCGGTAGATGTCTCCGCCCGGCCAGACTTGCCCATGACGGAGAGGACTTCCGGAAATCGCTTGATGATCCGGTTCTGAATCTGCATCAGTTTCTGGGCTTCCGCGACCGCGATTCCGGGGAGGGTGGACGGCATGTAGAGCAGGGTGCCTTCGTCGAGCGGCGGCATAAATTCGGAACCAAGCTGCTGATAAATGGGGATGGTCACGACGACCATGGCGATCGCGCCCGCGATCACCCAATACTTCCAACGGAGCGACCAGCGGCAAATCGGATCGTAGACCCGCATGAGGATCCGGCTGATCGGGTGATGCTCCTCCGAATGGATCTTGCCGACCAGCACGGCGTTCACGGCTCGAGCGAGCCAACGTGGGCGGAATTCGAAGTTGTCCATGTGCGTGAACAGCAGGCGCATGGCCGGGTCCAGCGTGATGGCCAGCACGGCGGCGATGATCATCGACAGGTTCTTCGTGTAGGCCAGTGGCTTGAAAAGCCGTCCTTCCTGCGCTTCGAGAGTGAGCACCGGCAAGAAGGCCACCGCGATGACGAGTAGAGCGAAGAAGCTGGGTCCGCCCACTTCCTTGACGGCGTCGATGACGACCCGGTGATAGTCCTTCTGCCGCCCAGTCCGCTGCCATTCTTCCAGGTGTTTGTGGGTCTGCTCCACGACGACAATGGCGGCGTCCACCATCGCACCGATGGCGATGGCGATTCCGCCAAGCGACATAATGTTCGCGCTGAGGCCCATCATCCGCATCGGGACGAAGGCAATGATGATCGCGACCGGAATCGTGATTACGGGAATAATCGCGCTCGGAAAATGCCAAAGGAAGATGAAAATAACGAGAGCCACAATCACCATCTCTTCGATCAGAGTTGATTTCAGATTCTCGATCGAGCGAAGTATCAGGTCGGAGCGGTCATACGCGGAGACGATCTTGACGCCTGGCGGCAATCCCGGTTCGAGATCCTTGAGCTTCGCTTTGACGCGCCCAATGACGTCGAGCGCGTTCTCGCCCTGCCGCATCACGATAATGCCGGAGACGACATCGCCTTCGCCGTTCCAGTCGGCGATCCCGCGGCGGATATCCGGACCGAGCACCACATTGCCGACGTCCTTCACCCGGACCGGCACGCCGCCTTCGGTGTTCATGAGGACGATATTGCCGATGTCGTCGACGCTCTTGGCATAGCCGCGCCCGCGCACCATATATTCGGTTCCGCTGAAATCGACAAGGCGTCCGCCGACATCGTTATTGCCGCTGCGGACCGCCTCGACGACTTTCATGATGGGGATTTTGTACGACTGCAGGCGGTTGGGATCGACGTTCACCTGATACTGCCGGACGAAGCCACCTAAGGGCGCGACTTCCGCTACGCCGGGCACGGCCTTCAACTGGTAGCGGAGAAACCAATCCTGCAGGGAACGGAGTTCGGCGAGCGAATGCTTTCCGCTCTGATCGATCAGGGCGTATTGGAAGACCCACCCGACGCCGGTCGCATCGGGGCCCAGTTCCGTCTTGACGCCTTGGGGGAGCCGTTGCAGGACGGCGGAAAGGTATTCGAGAGTCCGGGAGCGCGCCCAATAGATGTCCGTCCCTTCTTCAAAGATGATGTAGACGAAGGAATACCCGAAGTCAGAGAATCCGCGGACGTCCTTCACCTTCGGCGCTCCCAGCATGCTGGTGACGATCGGGTAAGTGACCTGATCCTCCATGATGTCGGGGCTCCGGTCCCACCGCGAGTAGACGATCACCTGCGTGTCGCTGAGGTCCGGAATGGCGTCGAGCGTGATCGTCTTCATCGACCAGAGGCCCGCGAATACTGCGAACCCGACCAGCAGGAAGACCATGAACTTGTTCGCGCCGGAGAACTCGATGATCCGGTTAATCATGTTTGTGCTCCGAACTCGGCGGTGACGCTGGGGCCGTGGATTTTGACGGAACTGCGCCGTGCTGATGCCCTGCCATGCCAGCGGCGGAAGACTTCAACTGGCTTTCCGAGTCAATCAGGAAGTGGCTCGAAATGACGATGCGATCGGTCAGCGCCAACCCCTTGGTAATCTCGATGCGGTCGCCGATCTTTTCGCCCGTCTCCACCTGCCGTGGCTCCAGGTAGCCATTGCCGCGATCGACAAACACCGTTTTCTTGAGGCCCGTGTCGAGGACAGCCTCGGCAAGGATCGTCATGCGGGCGGACATGGCGACACTGAAATCGACGTCCACAAACATGTCTGGCTTCAGCAGCATGTTGGGATTCGCGATTTCGATTCGCACCTTCAATGTGCGGGTGGTCGGATCCATCTGCGGTTGAATATTGCTGACGCGACCGTTGATCTTTTTGCCGCCTGCATAGGACAGCGAAATCTCCGCCGGCATTCCCATGCGGATCATCGAAGCTTCGTTCTCGAAGACATCGGCCAGGATCCAAACCCGGCTCAAGTCGACGATCGTATAGAGTTCCGTTTCGGGAGTGATGCGCTGTTTCGGAAACGCGTTGCGCACCATCACGTATCCGCTGATGGGCGAGTAGATGGTGATGTTGGTGAGCGGCTGCTGCGTTCTGGTGATCTCCTGAATCTGTGCGTCGGAGAGGGAGAAAAGTTCCAGCCGTTTGCGCGCTGCGGCGATCAACGAATCGGTCTGTTGCTGCGAAGTGATCAGCGGACTGCCCCTCATGATTTCGCGGCTGCGAAGCGCGAGAAGGTATTCCTGCTGGCTGGCTAACATCTCCGGGCTGTACATCGTAAGAAGCGGCTGGCCCTTCTCGACAAACTTGCCCGTGAAGTCGACGAACACCTTCTCGATCCAACCGTCGATTCTGGTCTGCACTTTGGAGAATCGCGTTTCGTCCATCGCGACTTTGCCCACCGACCGGAACGAGTGCGTGCCGGAGCCCGGGGTCACGTCGCCGAACTGCACGCCGATCAACTGCTGCTTCTCTTCGCTCATGCGAATCGTACCCATCGGCATCGATGCGGCATCATTCTCGTAGACCGCCTTTAGCTCATTTCCGGTTTCCGGATTGAAGCCCGGCGTGTCCGCCCGGTAATCCGGCTGCTTGGGGTCGGTGTAGTAGAGAACCTTGCCTGCGGGCTTTTCCTGGGTCGCGTCGGTGCCCTGAGTTCCATCCGCGTAGACCGGCACCAGCTTCATGCCGCAATCGGGCGCGATGCCCGGCTTGTCGGATGTGTACGCCGGATGCATCGGATCGACCCAGTAAAGAATCTTCCGCTGAGCATTCTTCGCGGCCTGCCCGGGTTGGCGATCGACCCAACTCTTCCAGATGACACCACCGCCAAATGCGACAAGGACAGCGACGGCGATCAGCAGCCATCGAACCATCTTCACGGCTTGCCTCCCTGCTGGTCGATGAGCGGCAGTCCGGTCATTTCCTCCAGGCGCGCGAGGGCGAGGTTGGCGTTCAACGTTTCCTCGTAGAAATTCATTTCGTAGTCCAGGATCGCTAGCAGATTCGTAAGCACGGAGAGGAACTCGACTTTGCCACTCTCATAGCTCGCAAGCGAGGATTCGAATGCCAGGCTTGACTGCGGAACCACCGTTTTCTCGTACAGTTCGGCCAGCCGCAAAGCTGTTTCGTAGGTCAGGTACTCGTCTTTCAGCTTGAACGAGAGGTTCTGCGAAGTTGCCTCGCGGCTGTGTCGTGCTTGGCTGATCAGCGCTACCTGCTCGGCGACAGCCGCCCGCTGTTTCCGGAAGAACGAAGTAGGTACCTTCACATCCACTCGGAACTGATACATCGGAGCCATGCTTCCCTGATTGAAGTAGCCTCCAGAGACCGCGTAGTCGGGATAGAAGTCCTTTCGCGCGAGGTTCAACGCGAGTTGGGTCCGCTCGATCATCTTTTGCTCGCGCTGAATCAGGGGCGCGTGGTTGCCCGCGAAAGCGTAGATGTCTTCGAGGGATTCGCGGAGCGGCTGTGGTTTCGGGAGGGTCGCCTTGCCCGGTAGTTGCCCGTTTGGCGAGCGATTGAGAATGCTCAGGATCTCCGCCCGCCGCGCGGCATCTTCGCGACTGAGCTGGACCAGCCTGGTTTCGAGAATCGCCAACTGGGTTTGCGCTTTGAAGACGTCCTGCTGGGTAGCGCGCCCAACCGAGTAGCGGGCTTCGGTGACGCGCAGCAATCGCGTAAGCAGTTCGCGGCTGCGTTTGAGCACATCCGCCACCAAGTCGACATAGCCGATCCGAAAATACGCCTGCTTCACGCGCGAGATCACGGCTAGCTGAATCGCCTGGTATTGGTCAGAATTCGCTTGCGCTTCCTTGGCCGCCATGTTTCCGCGCAGTTGGCGCTTACCCGGAAACGGAAACTCCTGGGTAACCATCAGGCCGATGTTGCTGGTGGGGTCGGTTCCAAGACCGGCTCCGGGCCAAGGCCTTCCGTTACTGGAATAGCCCAACGAAAACATTGTGTCGGGCAGCGCGCTCACTTGATCCGGCCGCTTCCTCGCGGCTTCGAGACTCTTCTGCGCGACCAGAACTTCCGGATTCACGCGCATTGCTTCGGCGACCAGATCGCTGAGGCGCAGCTCCTGACTCAGGCCGCTCCGAGCCACGATCAGACACGCAAAGACCAAACACAGCAGACGGGATCGTGGGTACATCCCAACCTCCAATCGATTTCGTGATGGACGAAGTCCTCGCGACGCGGAGTTAAACCCATGGCGCGAAGTGAATGGCAAGTAGAGGAGGTTGAGCTAGACGCGGAGGACAGAAATTAGGGGGCGTCGCGTGTCGTCCGGCGGCCGAAACGGTGTTCGCGCGGTCAGCCAGAGGGGTTCTATCGGAGCAGCGAAGGATGCGCTTTCAAGGGTTAGGAGCAAAAAGCCGGAGTCCGCTTGGCCGGGGTTGTCGAAGGACTTGAGCGCTACCGCTTCCGCGGCCAGGTCACTCTGAGCGCACTGCTTGGTTTGCTGCTGCGGTGCGTTTCGACCCTGATCTGGACAGCAGTTATGGGCTTTCGGAGCTGCCGGTCCCGGCATGCAATTAGCGAGGCAAAGGCTGGACCAGATAACCAGCAGCGCCGTCAGCAGGAGGCTCGTCGTGACAGTAAGGCGGCCCGTCAAAGAGACGCCTACACTTCGAGTTCGGCCAGTGTCCGGCGACAATTGCACGCACATCCGAAGTGCACGTGAGTCTCCACTCCTGCCGCCCCTTCAGCCAACACGGAAACGTAGGGGCAAGACGAGAAAACTGGGCGGCTGGACGCAGCTCGAAAGCTTCCTGCGCCAATAGACGCAACCGGACTGGGTTAGAGAAGATTCGCGACCCCCATTTTTCGAGCGAGCGTCCCGTTGGGCGCGGCCGCTCTTAGTGTGTGGGCCAGTTGGGCTTGCCTTGCTTTCTTAGCTCCGCATTAATTTGGTTGATGACCTTGACGCCCACGTTGCCCTTGGTAGAGACCCATAAGCCGCGCAAAACAATCTTGCCGTTGACCTTCGTCTTCACGGCGTTGCCGTTGACGTTCGTCGTGATCTCAGTTGGTGTGGTGTCCAGCGTCAACATATCTTTGAACGCCATATCGCAACCGACTTGCTGGGCATGACGCCAGACCGTGGCCGCGGCCGAGGTTGGCAGAGCACCCTGGGTGTGAGGAAAGGGCTGTTTGATCGCGTTCCATTTCTTCACTGGCACCTTGTCGAGCGAATCGTCGCCGTACTGCTCCGCCATATCCTGCATCGCGTCCGCGTAGCCTTGCACTTTGCCATTAAATTCGGCAAGCACATCACCGGAACGCCACATGGCGGGTAGAGCGATCATCTCGCTGAAGACGCTGACAGCCAAACCCGTGGCGCTGACGGCCACGGCAAGGCTTTCCACCGCCGCGGATGCTCCATAGAATACGGCGAGGTCGAGGCCGAAGTCCGCCAAACCGAGAGCCGCTCCAATGACGTCATACACCTGATCGAGAACGATGCTGTTGTTGGGGGTAATGTTCGGGTTGACGTTGGGGAGGAAGGGCCCATTCCCGAGATTCGTTGGGGCATGGGTCTTGTCCCACACACGGATCCAGACCGCGCGCCAGTGCTCGTCTTCGTTGTTGTCGATGCCGGTGAGCGCAAGCGCGCGCGACTTTCCAACGCCGTCCGGGTGGGGGGCGGGAAAGGATGGACCGGCTTCCCTCCGCAAATAGGTCAGTACATCCTGTGCGCGCGCACGGCTGATTTGAAGGTCAAAAGCGGCCGAGCCCGTGGTGCTGGCTTGTCCGAGAATCAGGGCTCCGTTGCCCTGTTTCAGCAAAGGAATGATGTTCAGCGCGAGAAATTCCTTGTGCTCCTTCTTGGTTACCGAGCTGGCGATGTCGTAGTTAAAGAGGAGAACCGTCCAGTCGCCCGGCCCGTTCTGCTTGTAATCGTATTTTCCACGGCCTGACATATGCGCCTCCGAAGCCGGCCGGTTCTGTCTGGCGGCTGTCTAGAGAGCGCATCTTGGGGCCGGAATTCTCAACCGTATTGAAAAATCTGCGAAGACAACTCGCCCACAGGGCGTTTCGTCTCCGGCTTGAGCCGTAGCGTTTCGGCAAACGAAATGCCGTTACAGCTCGCAAGGGCAACCAGCCCCATCATCCCGGCCGACGGCTTCTCGGAAATCCTTTCGTTCTCCGTCGACCCCAACATCAAGATTCCCAAGAATCACTCGATCAACTTCACCATCCAGCGCGAACTGCCCGGCAATTTCATCGTCGAAGCATCCTACATCGGACGCTTCGCCCGCGGCCTGTTCCAGAACGTCGACCTCAACGCGGCTCCTTACAACTTCAAGGATCCGAAGTCCGGCCAGACCTTCGCGCAAGCCTTCGACGCCGTCGCCAATCAACTGCGCGCCAACGTGCCCGCCGGCAGTGTCACCGCGCAACCCTGGTTCGAGAATCTGCTTCCCGGCGTCGGTACCGCCGGTGTCGTCTCCTCCCAAGCCACCGCCTTCATCAACGGCAACCTGAGCGATCTCTTCCAGACGTTCATCGACTTCTCCGCGCCCAAGCCGTTCAACAACCGCCAGGTCCTCACGCTGTTCCAGCGTGTCACCACCGGCAAATCCAACTACAACGGCGGTGTCCTCACCGTCACCAAGCGCGCCTCCCACGGGCTCTCGTTCCAAGCCAACTACACCTACTCGAAATCGCTCGATCAGGTCGGCCTCAATCAGAACAACGTGGGCGTCCTCGCCACGCCTCTCAACCCCAATGCCGATTACGGCCCTTCGTTCTTTGACCGCCGGCATATCTTCTCCGGCACATGGGTCTACGATCTCCCGTTCGGAAAAGGCAAGATGTTCCTCAAGAACAGCAACCGCATGGTCGACCGCGTGATCGGCGGTTGGTACCTCGGCGGCATCATGGTCGCGCAGAGCGGCCTGCCCCTCTCCGTCGCCGAAGGCAGCGGCCAGGTGTTCGGTGGTTCGGATGTATTCGGCAACACCACCGGCGCCATCCCGATCTCTTCAAACGGCTTGAGCGGTAGCCTCAACGGAGGCGTCGCCGGTTCGAACGGCATCGGCACCAGCGGTAACCCCGCTACCAAAGGCACCGGCCTCAACCTGTTTGGCAATCCCGAGACGGTGTTCAAGAACTTCCGCCCGGTCAACATCTCGACCGACGGACGCCTTGGACGCGGCGTCATCCGCGGCTTGTCGAATTTCAACCTCGACATGTCGCTCGGCAAGCAGATCGTGATCTACGAACGCCTGAAGCTCGGCTTCAGCATGGAAGCCTTAAACGTTCTCAATCACCCCATCTTCAACGACCCTTCGTTGAGCCTCCAGACTCCCGCCAGCTTCGGCGTGATCACCTCGCAAAACACCCTCAACGGCTACGGCCCCCGCAAACTCCAGATGGGCCTCCGCCTCGACTGGTAGTCAGCCCGGCCACAGCAAACAGCAACCGCGGGCCGCAAGGCCCGCGATTTCCTTTCGAGGAACCCGTGCGATCTAAAAAAACCGGACGCGGCGTGTTGGTTCCTTCCAACCTGATAATATCTTCGCGGTTTCTCCTCGTCTCTAGAGAGAAACCATAGACTGCACAAGCGCGTAGCTATGTAACACTATAAAGCGCAATGGCAGTCGACTACATCATCGCCCTCCTGATCGCCGAAAGAGACAAACTGAACAGGGCAATAGAAGCGCTCGGCAGTCCCGCGAAACGGAGCGGTCGACCGTTAAAGAATGCGGACGCAGCCGTCGCCGCAGCAAGCCCAAAGGCACGCAAGAAGCGAAACTTCTCACCAGAACAACGAGAAGCAGCAAGACAACGAGCAAAAGCAATGTGGGCGAAACGGAAACGAACCAAGAACAAGCCTGATTCGAGATCCAACCACGCGAAGGTCGTTTCACACTCAGAGGGCGGCCAGACAGCCGGGGTGCAGGTTTGAGGCACAGATTACCTGCGTACCGTTTCCGCCCCTTCCACCGCATTTCTTGTTCTTGCCGTTCAGTGGAGTATCGTACGCACCGCTTTCCCTTCAGCGACGAGTCGTCTTCAGACACGCGAGGCCACGGTATCAGCGTCGTGATCGATAACCACACGGAAGAGCGACATAACGAGTCGGCGAGAAGCAGTAACTAAATTGGAGAACGCCATCAACGGCGGGTTATCAAGGAAAACGAGGTAAATCAGATTTCGGCAGGATTGCTAAGTTGTTAAGAAGTTGGAGCGGGAGACCGGGGTCGAACCGGCGACGTCCAGCTTGGGAAAATGGCTGTCGATTGTAAATAAAAGACTTAGGCGTCAATGGCGCTGTTTTCTGGTCACATAAGTCTTTTGTTGTCAAGAAGCCTTAAGCCACGTCCCCATTTTTAAGGTAAACAAGGTAACGTATTGACCGACGTTGTCGGCCCATCGAAAAAGTAATATCCAGATCGCTCGCGCGATTGCGAGCGAGCGGTGACGCACCTGCGTTGGGCGCAGCGCGGCCTTCTCCAAAGCTTCTATAGATTTACCTCCACTTTCAAAAATTTCAACAACTTGGGGAATCTGCTTTTCGCTCAAAGCTAACCCAAGTCCGCTCAACGCGAGGGGTTTTGTCACGGTTTTGTCACGGTTTTGCCACGGTGCCTAGACTAGTGTTGTGTCCAACAAATGACTAGCAGAGCGGGCGGGTTCGCTATATCCTGAGACATGGGGAAATCGTTGTCAGCTCTCTGAAGTGGACCGGGAGAAACTCCAGCAATGGGCTGGGGCGCATGGCACTCCACAGCAGGTGGCTTTGCGTTGCCGGATCTTGCTGGCGGCCGCTGCGGCGATTCCGATGTCACCATTGCGAAGCGGCTGACGGTGAATCGAAACACGGTGATTCTTTGGCGAAAGCGCTTTGGTAACGAGGGACTGGACGGTCTGTGGGATATCGCTCCGGGCCGGGGACGAAAGCCCACCTATCAAATCGACAAAATCGCCGCAATCGTGGAGGCGACGTTGCAGACCAAACCGGCAGGGATGACGCACTCGAGTTGCCGGACCGTGGCAGAGAGCCAGAGTGTTAGCAAGTCCACCATCAACAATATCTGGCGCGCCCACAATCTACAGCCACATCGCACGAAAACTTTTAAGCTCTCACGCGATCCGAAGTTTCTGGAAAAGATGACCGATGTGGTGGGTCTGTACCTGAATCCCCCACAACAGGCGATCATCCTCTGTGTAGACGAAAAGAGCCAGATTCAAGCATTAGACCGCACCCAGCCGGGGTTGCCTATCAAGAAGGGGCGATGCGGCACGATGACCCACGACTACAAGCGCAACGGCACAACCACCTTGTTCGCCGCCCTGGAGACTTTACAGGGTAAGGTCATAGGCGAATGCCATGAGAGACATCGGCATCAGGAGTTTCTGAAATTCCTACGCCGAATCAACGCCGAGTTTCCCGGCGATGTCCCGTTGCATCTGATCATGGACAACTACGGGACGCACAAGCACGCCAAGGTGAAGGCGTGGCTGAAGCGTAATCCTCGGTTCGTGTCCCACTTCGTTCCCACGAGTTCAAGCTGGATGAATCTTGTCGAGCGATGGTTCGGCCACCTGGACAACAAAGCCATCCGCCGCGGCGTCTTCCTCAGCGTAGCCGACCTGAAGGCGTCCATCGATGCCTTCCTACAGGCTTGGAATCAGGATCCCAAACCCTTCGTGTGGACCGCCACCGTCGAATCCATTCAGGAAAAGCTCAACCGCTGTCGCCGAACTTTGGAGCAGATCCAGCCCGGCTGCACCAGCCCCAAAACCAGAAAACGCAAGA
>JBBQWZ010000013.1:0-115170 GCA_038210135.1 Bryobacterales bacterium | reverse complement strand
TTCATTATACGTGACGGGCGAGAACAAGGGCTAGTGGCATAGGCCTCCGGCCTGTGCATGAACTTGCCATAACCTCCGGCCGTGCATGAACTTGCCATACCACCGGCCTGTGCATGAACTTGCCATACCACCGGCCTGTGCATGAACTTGCCATACCTCCGGCCTGTGCATGAACTTGCCATACCACCGGCCTGTGCATGAACTTGCCATAACCACCGGCCTGTGCATGAACTTGCCATAACCACCGGCCTGTGCATGAACTTGCCATACCTCCGGCCTGTGCACGGCCTTGCCATAACCACCGGCCTGTGCATGAACTTGCCATAACCACCGGCCTGTGAGCGGCCTTGCCATACCTCCGGCCCAACGCGTCGGCCGAAGGCCTATGCCACCTAATCGCTGACGTCCACGCTTTGGGTGAAGCAGCTTTCGAAGGCCTTGGACAGCACCTCTCCGGTCAATTGGTAGGGGCGCCGCTCGAAGTGGATGATATCGATGGCGTGCGACAGGAGGTCGCGGGGATGGCAGCGGCGGAAGCGCTTGGCGGTGGGCAGATAGTGCTTGTCGATGAAGGCTCCGATCAGCTCGGGCGGGCAATCGAGTTGGCGGGAAGCACAAAAACGGGTGAAAATCTGGACGAACTCGCGCGCGTCGGGGCTGCGCAGGAACATCTTGTACTGAATGCGGCGGAGAAACGCCTCGTCGCCCAGCTTTTCGGGGGTCAGGTTGGTCGAAAAGATGAGAAAGGCTTCAAAGGGCACGGTGACTTTGCCGCCGGATTGGAAGCTGAGGTAATCGACGTGGCGTTCCATGGGAACAATCCAGCGGTTCAGGACTTCGGCGGGGGACGCCTTCTGGCGTCCAAAGTCATCGATCAGGTAGATGCCGTTATTGGCCTTCAACTGGAAGGGCGCGTCGTAGACGCGGGAATGCGGGTTGAAGCTTAAGTCCAGCATATCGAGGGACAATTCGCCGCCGGTTACGATGAATGGCCGACGGGACTTGAACCAGCGTCCGTCGAAGCGGCGCTCGTTTGAAAGGGCCGAGAGCGTTTCCTCCTCGTCGTCGATTTTCTGATGGTAGACCGGATCGTACATTTGCATGATGTTCCCGGCGTACTCGAGCGCATAAGGGATATAGATTGGCGAATCGTCGATGCGGAACAGCGATTCCGCGAGCGCGGTTTTTCCGTTTCCGGGTTGTCCGTAAATTAGAAATGACTTGCTGGAATTGACGGCGGGTCCAATTTTGAGCAGGATGTCTTCGCTGACGACCAGGTGTTTGAACGCGGCTCGCAGAGCTTCCGGAGTCAGCCAGCTTTCCTTGCGTTTTTGGCGGCGCACGACCTCGGTGTATTGCTGCAGCGGCACGGGAACGGGGCCGGCATACTGATTGGTCTCCATGGACTCCCGCGCCAGGGCCCGGCCGCTCTCGGTGAGGGCGAAGACGGCCGACGTGTTGCCGATCCCGAGGCTCCGCTTCACGCCGATGTGATGCTGGCGCTTGAAGCTCTCCATGATGGAGTCGATGAGACTGAATTTGAGGCCCAGTGCGGTCGAGAGCTCGCGGCCGATGAGGTCGCCGCGCACATAGAGATGCTTCAGGATCAGCTGTTCGACGAGGGAAAGCGGAATTCCGGTCTGATCGATCGATTCCGGCACGGGTGGAACGTAGGCGGTCTCTTCTTGCGAAGCAAGGGGCAGCTCAAGGGTCATGGCGCTCATTGTGAATTTCTATGGCCTCGTACCATTCATCGACTGCGCGGGAGGATCGCGCAATAGGTACGAACCACTAGAACCTTGACGGATAGAGTTTCCGGCAATTCTTAGGCTGCTTGAAGAATAGCCGCAGGCCTGTGAATTTGGCCGGGTTTTGATCTGGCGGGTGATTGGACAGGCCTTACGGCAAGTACTGCGCTCAGCGAAAAAAACCCATTCTGCGCTGGGCGGCGCCGAGCGCTCCACCCCGATTGAACCCGGAGCGTAAGCGACTCCTGGTGCGTTTTCCGGCGCCTCATCCTTATAGAAGGTTGCGGGAAAAGTGAGAATCGAAACCGGCGAAGTGGCGCTACGCTACGCTGCCGGAAAAAGGAAAAGCCCCGCTCCTGGTGAGAAGCGAGGCTTCGGAGAACGCTTTTCGAAGTTACTTGGCGACCTTGGGGTTCTGGCTGAAGGGCTCGTTGAAGACGGCGGTTACTTTCGCGACATCTCCGCCCATTTGCAGCTCCATAACGCTCTTCTTGATCAGCTTGCCGTACTTCGGATGATCGTACATCCAGTAGGTCGCGGGACGGCCGTTCAAGCCGATGCCGGCGATCTTGGTGGTCTTCTGGCCGTCCACCATTTCCGTGCCGGCCCAGTCGTATTTTCCGGGAGGCGTTCCTTTTCCGTCCCAGTTGACGGACGCGCCGATCATGGTCAGTTGCTGCTTGGCCAGGCCCGAGGCGTCGGGCTGCCAGGATTTGCCGTCGGCGCTGAGATAGCTATTGCCTTTTTCGAACATGGCGAGGACCTTCTTACCTTGGACGGTGGTGACCTGGAGCAGCAACTTGCTGCCGGTCCAGAATCCTTCCACCTTGGCGCTTTCACCCTTTACGTTGATTTCGACGGCGGTCTTCCACTGATCGAGATCCTGGAAATTGCGTATGGCGCGGCTGACGTCTTCAACGGCCGGCGTGGCTCCGGTGGCGGCATGGAGGGCCAAGCCGGTCATCATCGCGAATCCAAACAATACTTTGCGCATCACATCACCCCTATTTCTCTGGGCCGGGAAGCTGTTTCCTCGTGCCTCATCCCTACATGTGCAGGGGCCCGGAAAAGTGAGAGCGAAAAAGTTAGGGGAAGGCACAGGCCGACTTGTGACGGAGCACAGGCCGGAGGGCCCTGGGCCACCTTTGCCACTAGTTGGCCATGATTTCGAGGGCCTCGGAGCCGCAGATTCTCGCGATTTCGGCCATGAATTCTTTGTCGGGGCGGACCTTCGCAGGTACGTCGATAATGACGGCGAAGTCGCGCGGCTTCTCGAGTCTCAGGCGGACTTCCGTGTCGCCGGGCTTTCTCGCGAACAGCGTTTGGAGTTCGGCGGCTTTGTCGAGGCCGTTGGATTTGCCGTTCGCCGCGACGTTCACTTTGATCGAAATCAGGCTCGGCAGGTGGACCCGGGCGACGTCGAGCGGAATGATGTCCTGGATGGAGATCTTCGGCGGAGCGTTCTCCTCGGGTAGGATGAGCCCGCGCACGAGGACGGCCTTATCTTCGACCAACTGGTTGATGAGGCCCTCGTATTTGGTCGTGAAGCACATGGCCTCAATGACGCCGGTGAGGTCCTCGATTTGGAGAGCGGCCCAGGGCTTGCCTTCCTTATTTCGCTTGCGCTGGATCCCAGTGAGGATTCCGCAGAGGGCGACCTCGACGCCCTTTGCCAGGCCTTCGAGGTTGTCGCTGGTGTGGGAGGCGAGTTCGGAAACTTTGTCCTTGAACGCATCGAGAGGATGGCCGGTGACGTAGAAGCCGATCATCTCTTTTTCCGCTGACAGCTTTTCCTGGCTGGTCCAATCCTGAACTTGCGGGAGAGGCCGCGAAGAGGCGGGATTCTCTACCAGGAATTCGGCGAAGAGGCCGTGCTGGCCGCTGTCGCGGTCTTTCTGTACACGCGTTCCGGCTTCCATAGCGCCTTCGACGACGGCGAAAAGCTGGGAGCGAAGACCTTCCAGCGTGTCCATGGCTCCGGCTTTGATCAGCGATTCGATCATGCGGCGGTTGACAGCGCCGAGGTCCACGCGCTCGCAGAATTCGTAGATGGATTGGAACGAGCCTTCGGCGGCGCGAGCGGCGGAGACGGATTCGACAGCGGAGGCGCCTACGTTTTTGATGGCTCCGAGACCGAAGCGGATGGTGTCGCCGGTGGGCGTGAAACTGAAATCCGAAGAGTTGACGTCAGGCGGCAAAACTTTGATGCCCATGTCGCGGCACTCGTTGATGTACTTGACGACCTTGGCGGTGTTGCCGGTTTCTGACGTCAGCAGTGCCGACATGAATTCGATGGGGAAGTGCGCCTTGAGATACGCGGTGACGAAAGCGAGGTAGGCGTACGCGGCCGAGTGCGACTTGTTGAAGCCGTAGCCGGCGAACTTCTCCATGAGGTCGAAGATTTTCTCGATCTTCTTAGGATTGTGGTTGTTCTTCCTGGCGCCTTCGACGAAGCGGACGCGCTCCTTCGCCATCACCTCGGCGCTCTTCTTGCCCATGGCGCGGCGGAGGATGTCGGCGTCGCCGAGGGAGTAGCCGGCGAGGCGGTTGGCGATCTGCATCACCTGTTCCTGGTAGACCATGACGCCGTAGGTCTCTTCCAGGATTTCCTTCATGTCGGGAAGATCGTAGACGACTTCCTTACGACCGTGTTTGCGGTCGATGAAGTCGTCGATCATGCCCATGGGGCCGGGGCGATAGAGGGCGTTCAGCGCGATCAGGTCTTCGACGCGGTCCGGCTGATAGCGGCGCAAAATGTCGCGCATGCCGGGCGATTCAAACTGGAAGACGCCGCTGGTGTAGCCCTTGCTGAAAATCTCGAAGGTCTTGGCGTCGTTGATGGGCAGGTCGTCCACGATCAGTTTGACGTTGCGATGGCGCTCGATCAGCGTGAGCGCGTCGGCAATGATGGTCAGCGTGGTAAGGCCGAGGAAATCCATCTTGAGAAGCGAAAGCTTCTCGAGGCCCACCATGTCGTACTGGGTAACAATTTCGTCTTTATTGGTCTTGTAAAGCGGAACGAGATCCTTGAGGGGCAGGGGCGAGATGACAACGCCGGCCGCATGGACGCTGGCATTCCGCGCCAAGCCTTCGAGTGTCTTCGCGACGCTGAGGATTTCCTTCACGCGCGGATCCTTGGCGGCGAGCTCGCCGAGCTGCGGCTCAAGCTTCATGGCTTCGTCGAGCTTGATGTTCAGCGGCATCGTCGGGATCAGCTTGGTGACCTTTTCGACGTCGCCGTACGCGAGATCGAGAGCGCGTCCGACGTCTTTGATCGCGGCGCGAGCGCCCAGCGTTCCGAAGGTGATGATCTGGGCGACCTGCTCGCGGCCGTATTTTTCGGTGACGTACTGGATAACGGAGGCGCGTCCGCGGGTGCAGAAATCGATGTCGATATCGGGCATGCTGACGCGTTCCGGATTCAGAAAGCGTTCAAACAGCAGACCGTAGTGGAGAGGATCGATATCGGTGATCTGCATCGCGTAGCTGACCAGGCTGCCGGCGGCGGATCCGCGACCAGGTCCGACGGGAATGCCGCCCTGCCTGGCGAAGCGGATGAAGTCCCACACGATCAGGAAGTAGCCAGAGAACTTCATCTGCTGGATCATGCGGATTTCGCGATCCAGGCGTTCGATGTAGTGCGGAATTTCGTGTTTGATGAGGCCTTGCGCGAACTGCGCTTCGAGGCGTCCGCGGCGCTTTTCAAAGCCTTCGCGCGCGACGTATTCGAAATAGCTATCGATGGTGTGGGCGGGCGGAACGTCGAACTTCGGGAACGGCTCCTTGATCTTTTCGAGCTTCACCTGACAGCGTTGGGCGATGTCCCAGGTGCGGTCGAGCGCGTGCTCGACTTCGCCGAACAGCGACATCATCTCGTCGCGCGTCTTCAGGTAGAAAGCAGGCTGCGAGAAGCGCATCCGGTTGGGGTCCGACATGGTTTTGCCGGTCTGGATACAGAGCAGGATTTCGTGGGCGCGGGCGTCCTCCTTGCGGAGGTAATGCGAGTCGTTGGTGGCGACCAGCGGAATGCCGGTTTCGCCCGATAGCTGGTTAACGAGCGGGAGCAGGGTGCGGTCTTGCTCAAGGCCATGGTCCTGAATTTCGAGGAAGAAATTGTTCTTGCCAAAGAGGTCGGTATATTCGTGCGCCATGCGGCGCGCGTCCTGATACTTATCGGCGAGCAGCGTTTCGTTGATGTCGCCGCGGAGGCAGGCGGAGAGGGCGATGAGGCCTTTCGAGTGGCGCGAAAGCAGGTCCTTGTCGATGCGGGGTTTGTAGTAGAAACCGTCGAGGTAGCCGGTCGAAACCAGCTGCAGGAGGTTCTTGTAGCCTTCCTGGTTTTCGCAAAGCAGAACAAGGTGGTTATAGCGATTCGATTCGGCGCGATTGGTGTGGCCCTGCTGGGCGACGTAGACTTCGCAGCCGATGATGGGCTGAATATCTTTGGCTTTGGCTCCGTTATAGAACTCGACGGCGCCGAAGAGATTGCCGTGGTCGGTCATGGCGACGGCGGGCATTTTCTGGGCCGAGATGATCTCCATCATCTGCGAGATTTCGCAGGCTCCGTCAAGGAGTGAGTAGTCGGTATGGCAATGGAGATGAACGAAAGGAGGCGCTGACATCGGTTTTACAACTCGGGGGGACCTTCAGTATAGCGCCCGGGCGTTGGGGCTCGAATTACGGTTCACGAGCAAGCCGGTATTACTGCGGTTATACTCATAGACGTGAAGACGGCCATCTCGGTTCCTGACGCATTATTTCGCAAGGCTGACGCCGCCGCTCGGCGTTTAAAGGTTTCGCGCAGCCAACTCTTTGCGACCGCGGTCGCCGAATTTCTGGAGCGAGAAAGTTCCGAGGCGATCACCGAGCGGCTAAACAAGGTGTACGCCGAGCAGTCATCCCGTCTCGATCCGGCGCTTTATAGAGCGCACTTGAAATCGATCGACAAGGAATCCTGGTAACTTTGCCAGACGGCTTACAGCGAGGTCAAATCTGGTGGGCTGACCTTCCGGAGCCGAGACGGTCGGAGCCTGGACTTCGGCGGCCTGTCCTCGTCATTCAAGCAGACGCGTTTAATCGAAGCCGGATTCAAACGGTTCTCGTTGCTGCCATAACGAGCAATCTTGACCTAGCGGATGCTCCTGGAAATGTCTTTGTGCCGGCAAAATCGTCTGGACTTTCTCGGGCGTCGGTAGTTAACGTGTCACAGTTAGTCTCAATCGACCGCACGTTCCTTTCGGAGCGCGTGGGAACACTCGCGAGCGGGGCTCAAGCGGCGGTCGACGCCGGGTTGCGGCGCACCTCGAACTGTAGCGCTATGCGCCGCCGAGATACCGAAGCGGGCGATAAACAGGGCCGTTAACAGGTACATCAGCCAGCCGACTTCGCGGTCTTGGCCTCTCATCACTTTCAGAAGCGTGTAGGCGGAGAAGCCGATGGCCAAGCCGTTGGCGCCGGAGAAGTGAACGGAATCGCGAGCATGGTGCGGAACGCCGGGATGGTGATGGTGTGGTCGTCCCAGCGGATTCCGGAGATGTGCGACACCATCATCGAACCGACAGGATCAAGGCAGGCGCGGTGGCAAAGGCGGGAGTGATTTTGGAAGAATGGCGGTGAGGTTAGGGGTCCGCTCCCTTACGGTCGCGGTTCGGTGCTGAGTTAGTGAGCGCGTCGCGCCTCGTCATGAGGACCAATTTACGTCTGAATACCGGACTAGCCGAAGACCTGTTTTATGACGTTGCCGCCGAAGTCGGTTAGCTTTTCCTGACGGCCGTTATTGAGATACCAGAGTTGATTCTGATCGAGGCCGAGCGCATGCAAAATGGTCGCGTGGAAGTCGCGCATGTGATAGCGCTCTCCGACTCCCTTTAGACCGAATTCGTCGGTATCGCCGATGGCTTGTCCGCCTTTTACGCCGCCGCCGGCGAACCACATGGTGTAGCCGTGGGGGTTGTGATCACGGCCATTGCCACTTTGCGATGTCGGCAGGCGGCCGAATTCACTGCCCCAGATGACCAGCGTGGAATCGAGCAAGCCGCGCGATTTCAGATCCTTCAACAGCGCGGCAATCGGCTGATCGGTGAAGCGGCACATCTTCTCGTGGTTATCGACGAGGTCCTTGTGGGCGTCCCACTGCATGCTGACCGGACCGCCGCCGGAGTAGAGTTGCACGAAACGGACTCCGCGCTCGACCATACGGCGCGCGAGCAGGCAGCGGGTTCCGAATTCCTGGGTGTGTTTCTGATCGAGGCCATAGAGCTTTCGCGTGGCTTCGGATTCCTTGGTGAGATCGACGACTTCGGGCGCGTGGCTCTGCATGCGGAAGGCGAGTTCATAGGACGAGATGCGCGCGGCCATTTCGCTGTCGCCGGCGGGTGTGTCGATGTCGTTCATGCGCTGCAGCAGATCGAGCGTGCGGCGCTGGCGGTCGGCGGAAACCGGCGGCTTCAAATTCAGGATCGGACTGGTGCCGGGACGCAGCAAGGTCCCCTGGTACACGGCGGGCAGGAAGCCGGAGCTCCACATGGGCGTTCCGCCTTCGGGGGTGCCTTCGGGCTGGGGCATGACGGCGTAGGCGGGAAGATTCTCGCTTTCGCTGCCGAGGCCGTAGGTGACCCAGGAGCCGATGCTCGGATAGCCCATCAGGATGCGGCCGTTGTTGATCTGGTACATGGCCGGCGCATGCACGACGCTATCGGTGTAGAAGCTGCGGACGAAACAGATGTCGTCCACGCATTGCGCAATGTTCGGGAACAGCGTCGAAACCGGAAGACCGCTCCGCCCGTGATTATTGAACTCCCAGGGGCTGGCGAGGATGGGCTGCGAGCCATCGGTGAACTGGCTGGGGAATTTGCCGAGGCTTTCGGGAAGCTTCTGGCCTTCGTATTTCTTGAGCGCGGGCTTGGGATCGAAGGTGTCCATGCTCGAGGGCGCTCCGACCATGAACAGGAAGATGACGCGCTTGGCTTTGGCGGCAAAGTGGGGAGCTTTCGCGGCCAGAGGGTTGGCGCGGGCGGTGGTGGCTGCGAGGGCCTGATTCTTCAGTAGCCATTCGAGCGCGATGGCTCCGAAGCCGTTGGCGGCTCCGCGAAGGACGCTGCGGCGGGTGACGTCGAACGGCAGCTTAGGGAACATAGACAAACTCATTCCGGTTCAGCATGGCGAGGCAGAAATCTTCAAGCGGTCCGCCTTTGGCGAAGAAGTCGCGCGCCATAGCGGATTCGGCCGGTGATGGATTGCGGGCAAGCGCCAGCTTGTACGCGCGCTGAACTTTACAGGCACCGTCGTTGGCGCAGTCTTTGTTCAAGCGGGCGGCGAAGATCTTCGCCTGCTCATTCATGAAATCGCTATTGAGCATGGAGAGGGCCTGCAGCGCGTGAGTGGATGTCGGACGCTGTGGGCAGGACGTCATGGTGTCGGGCTGATCGAAGTTCGCGAGCATCGGCAGGCGCACGGTGCGCTTGTTCAGAAGATACAGGCTGCGGCGCGCGTATTCAGTTTTGTCGGTGAGCAGGGGCCACAGGTTGTCGGGCTCGTGCTCGCTGAAGATGAGGTCGTAGACTTCTTTTTCGATGGGCACGCGGACGGGCGGACCTCCAGCGCGGAGGTTGATGTTGCCCGAAACCGATAAGACGCCGTCGCGGATGGCTTCGCCTTCGAGGCGGCGATGATTCATGCGCCAGTAGAGCTTATTTTCAGGATCGATTTTGGCCTTGGCGGCGTCGGGATCGGCGGATTGTTTGTAGGCGTTCGACGTGACGATCAGTCGATCGATGGCTTGGACGCTCCAGTTTTGGGCCATGAATTCGGTGGCGAGCCAGTCGAGCAATTTTGCATTGCTGGGGCGGCTGCCGAGGACGCCGAAATCATTCGGCGTGGTCACAAGGCCGGTGCCCATACGGAATTGCCAGATGCGATTCACCATGACGCGAGCGGTGAGCGGATGATCGGTGGCGGCGAGCCAGTTGGCGAGGGCGGAACGGCGTCCGGCGACTTCGTGCGGGAAACTGGCGTTGAAGCCGGTGAGAACGACTGGCAAGCCGGGCTCGACGACGTCGAGCTTCATCTTGTGGTCGCCGACCTTGAGGATGTGAATGTCGGGCGCTTTTTCGGCATTGGCGACGGCGTAGGCGGTGGGCGGAGGCTGCGGCTCGGTGAGTTCAATTTCGTGGAGGTGCTTGCGGAGGGCGGTCCGGCGGGCTTTCTCGGCGGGCGGAATTTGGTTTAAAACCTCGTCCCAAGTGGCTTCGATGCGTTCCGTCGCTTCTTCGGCGAGGACTTTTTGCTCGGCGGTGCGTTCCTTCTGGGGAACCTTCAACACGTCGGTGTATTTGGCTTCGAGCCTGGCGCGCTTTTCCGTTTCGAGCTTCTTGCGATACGGCTTTTCGATTTCCTTGATCTCGTCGTGGATGGGCTTGATCCGCGCGTCGTAATCTTTTTTCGCGGCTTCGTACGCTGTCTTCTCTTCCACCGTGGCGATGTCGATGTCCTTGCCTTCAGTGGCGGCGAAGACGGCCTGCAGACGATAGTAATCGGCTTGCAGGATGGGATCGAATTTGTGGTTGTGACAGCGCGCGCAGCCGACCGTCATGCCGAGAAACGAGCTGCCGACAGCTCCGGCCATTTCGGTCAGGACTTCATTGCGGTTCATCTCTTCGTCCTGATTTCCGGCAACGAGATGAATGGGGCCCGCGCGATGGAAGCCGGTGGCGATGAGTGCGTCCTTGTCGCCGGGATAGAGTTCGTCGCCGGCGATTTGTTCTTTGATGAAGCGGTCGTAGGGCTTGTTAGTGGCGAAGCTGCGGACGACGTAATCGCGGTAGCGCCAGGCGTGCGGACGTTCGGCGTCGATTTCGTAACCGTTGGTGTCGGCGTAGCGGACGACGTCGAGCCAGCGCTGGGCCCAGCGTTCGGCGTAGGCGGTGGATCCGATCAGGCGGTCCACCAGCTTCTCGTAGGCGTTGGGAGAGAGATCGCGGACGAAACGGTCGGTGTCTTCTGGGGACGGGGGAAGGCCGGTGAGGTCGAGCGTCACGCGACGAACGAGTTTCGCTTTCGATGTCGGCGCGGAAGGCATCAGATTCTTGGCCTGCATGGCGTCGAGCAGGAACGCGTCGATGGGAGTCGTCACCCAGGCGCTGGGATTCGGGGGGACGGGCGGCCGGACGGGTTTCTGAAAGGCCCACCAGTTACGGCGTTTGCCGATGAAGGCCTCATCTTTATCGGACCAGGCCCAGGTGGTGATCGCGGTCACCACAAACAATAACGCGATGAAGGTCCGGCGCATGGTTGATTTTTATTATGACGAACCTTGTGGACCACATGTGGACCACATAACGTTACGTTTCGATTTGAGCGCCGTGTGATAGGATTGCCAAACCTGTGAAGCCGAACCTCACCATCTCTTTGATCGTCCTTGTCGCGATCAACATTTTGAATTTCTATGACCGCAACGTTGCGGGCGCGCTGGTCGAGCCGATGCGGCGAGAATTCGGGCTGGACGACACGCAGGTGGGGTTGCTGGGCAGCGCATTTATTTGGATTTACGCGATCGTCGGCGTTCCGCTGGGCGCGGTGGCGGATCGTTGGAGCCGCAAGCGATTGCTCGCCGGCGGCATGGTGATCTGGAGCGCGCTGACGGCCTTAGCGGCGTTGGTTACGACCTTTCCGATGCTGCTTTTCTCGCGGCTGGGAGTGGGAGTTGGCGAGGCGGTGGCGGCTCCGACGGCGACGAGTTGGATCGGCGATTTGTTTCCCCCGGAAAAGCGCGCGCGGGCTCTGGCGCTGTTCATGCTGGGCGTTCCGGTGGGCGGCGCGATGAGCTATTTCTTCAGCGGACCGGTATCGGACGCGTACGGATGGCGCACGGCGATGGTGATCGCCGCAATTCCGGCATTGCTCTTGATTCCGGCATTGCTGTCGCTGCACGAACCGGCGCGTGGCGCGTCGGAAAAGCATCAGCAAAAAGCGGAAACGTCGTCGATGTTCTCGATTCTGGCGATTCCGACGATCTGGTGGATTATCGCTTCGGGCGCACTATTAAACTTCAACATGTACGCGATTGGAACATTCCTGCCGGCGTTTTTGGGACGCGTGCATGGGCTGACGGTCAGCAAATCTGGTGTCGCGACGGGAATTGCGTATCTCGTAGGCGGCGTGGCCGGCGGGTTTCTGGCGGGTCAACTGGGAGATCGCGTAGTGGCGCGTCCGAACGGCCGGATGCGGCTGGCCGCGATGTTCGCGATCATCGGCGTACCCTTCTCCTATTTCGGAGTGATCCAGCAAAATGGAGCGCTAGTGCTCTCGGTCGCACTGCTGACGGTCGCCTACGGGCTGCTGAATACGTATTACGGCCTGGTGTATTCGTCGATCCAGGACGTGGTGGCTCCGAGCCAGCGCGGAACGACGATGGCGGTTTACTTCATGGCGATGTACCTGTGCGGCGCGTCGTTTGGTCCGCTATTGACGGGCAAACTGAGCGACATGGCGGCGCGGCGGGCGATGGAAGCGGCGGGCGCGATCAAGATGTCGGAGGTGTTCCGGGCGACCGGGCTGCAGCAGGCGATGCTGATCATCCCAGTGCTGTCGGTGATCCTGGCGTTTGTGTTGTTTATGGCGTCGCGCACCATCACGGCCGACATCGCGAAACGGGAACAAAGGGCGCGTGCGGCGGCGATTTAGGGTCTGACGCTAATTGGTGCGTAACCGGGTACGGCGGGCGCACGCCTATTGGGTTAAAGCAAACGTCTTTCGGCTGAAAACGTCTATCGTCTGAATCTGTTGTAGCCTGAAGAATACCGTCCATGTCCGCCATTGTTCAACCCATTCCGCAACCTGATGCTTTTGGGAAGCCGACTTCCGTCGCGCCCCCTCCGCGGAAATCCAACCGCCTACCGATCCTCATTCTAGTGCTGGCCATCGTGGCGGGAGCGGGTTATTGGCTCTATTCGCGCACGTCCGCAAAGCCGGAAACCGCTGTCGCAGCCAATACGAAGACCGCTAAAGCCGAAGTTTCGCCGGTGATTCAGACCACGCGAATTACCGGGACGACGTCGGCGCGGTCGTACGCGAACGTTACGGCTCCGTCGATGCGCGGGCGCGAGGGTGGCGGCCAGATGAACATCCTGTTTCTTGCGAAGAGCGGCGGGACGGTCCGGAAGGGCGAGCTGATTCTCGAAATCGACGCGCAGGGCATGCAGGACCACGTGGACGATCTCGAAGACACCATCCGTCAAGCTAGCAACGACGTGAAAAAGCGCCAGGCGGAGCAGGCCGTCGAATGGGAGAGCCTGCAGCAGACACTCCGTGTCAGCAAGGCGAACCTGGATAAGGCGAACTGGGATTTCAAGGCGCAGGAAGTGCGGTCCGATGTGGAGCGCGAGCTGCTGAAGCTGGCGGTGGACGAATCCTCGGCGCGGTACAAGCAGCAGCTGAATGACGTGGCGACGAGGAAGGCTTCGCAGGAAGCGGAAATCAAGATTCTGCGGATCACGGAAGAGCGCCACACGCGGCACCGGAATCGTCACCTGATCGATTTGTCGCGGTTCAAGATCAAGGCTCCGATGGATGGCCTGGTGGTCATGCAGTCGACCTTCCGCGGCGGTGAGATGTCGCAGGTGCAGCAGGGCGACGTCCTGAATCCGGGCCAGTCGGTGATGCGGATCGTGGATCTGCGCACGATGCAGGTGGAAGCGAATATCAACCAGGCGCAAACCAGCCTGCTGCGGATCGGCCAGCCGGTCAGCGTGGGGTTGGACGCGTTCTCCGGGCTGAAGTTGAAGGGCAAGATTTACAGCATTGGCGCATTGGCGGTGGGCGGATGGCGTCAGCAATATTTTATCCGCAACGTTCCGGTGCGGATTTCGATCGAGCAGTTCGACCCGAAAGTGATTCCAGATCTGTCGGCGTTTGGCGATGTCGAGATCGGCCGCGGCAAAGAGGGCTTGCAGATTCCTCTATCCGCGGTGGTCACGGAAGACACGAAGAGCTTCGTGCAAGTGAAGACCGCGCAGGGATTCGAGAAGCGCGCGGTCACTTTAGGCGAACGCAATAATACGAGTGTTGCTGTCGAAGCCGGCTTGCAGGCGGGCGACGAAATCCGCGTACTGAATTAGTACAGCTTTCTTCCATCGAAGCAATGTTACTGTCCGCTTCCGATGTGCTCCTGCGGAGCACTTTGGTCGAGGCTCGGATTCGGGGATGTCCCTCGCTTACGATCGGGGTCCAGGTATGTGAGGCCGGACCATTCCGCTGGCTACCAGCGGTTGCCTAGCGCCTTGCCGTTGATTCCGCGGAATCCTGCCAACCGTGCCAGCGGTTGATCCTTATAAGACACCAGCGGCATCAGGCCGTTGTCCATCAGGCGCTCGACGTCGTCCTGCATCATCAGAACTTCCGCCGCCGGTGTGCTGACGGATTCGCCGTCGTGCTTATAGACGTGGAGTGGCAGGTCCCGTACGAAGAGTTCCTGCGAAGGCTCCATGGCCCAGCCTTGTTCGGCGAAAGCGTCGACCAGCAACTGCATGCAGGCGAAGACCGGATTGCCCCAGAGATATTCGCCATGCTTCGGGACGGCGCCGGTTTCCTCGAAATCGAAAGTATCGACGGACTCCGTTTTCGCACCGTACGGCATGCGGAGCAGGAAGCGCGGAAGGGCGAGGCCGAGAAAATTGGCTTCGGGGATGGCGCGGAGTTCCTGCCAGGCAGCGGGCGGATTCTCCCAGGCTTGGGTGTCTGGATTCGCACCGGCCACAAAGGGAGCGTCTCCGGCGGCGGCGAGAAGAGCGACGCGCGCGAGCACTTCGATGTCTTCGGCTTCGGAACCGAAGGTGTAGTTTCCGGCGACCACGGACCAGCGCGGCGCGCCGGCGATGGACGTATCGCGCACCAGGATTTCGTATAGGCGGGTCTGTTTGAGGTCCTTCGCGGCCAGCATCTCGACGGCGAGCTTTTCGAGCGGAAGATTGAGGATGTAGACCTTGATCTTCACATCGGAATCGACGTTGCGGACCAGCATATGGACGCCGCGCCAGGCGGCTTCGAGAGCTTGAAATTGGGGTTCGTGTAGCAAGGCGCGCATCTGTCCGTTGACAGCGGCGTCCACTTGCGCGAGCAATTCTTTTTGCTTGGGATCCGGCTTCGCGACGCCATAGGGCGCGACGAGGCGCTGCAGATAGCTCTGAAACGGATCCGCGGGCGCGCGGCTGGAACGCGACTCGCCGGAGCTCTCGACGATTTGGTCGAGCAGGTTCGAGGTGCTGAGCATCGCGCCGACGTCGGGCTTGGCGGGCGGAGGCGGCGGAGGAGCGGTCAGCTCGGCCGCGGTTTCCCGGTACGTATCGGCATCCTCGAGTTTCCGGCGGGCTTCGCGCAGCGTCTGAAACATTGGCAGGCGCGCGTAGAGATGGTCGGGATGAAAATCGTCGATACTGCGAAATCGCATTTCGCCGGCAAGAGGCAATTCCAGCTTGACGCCTAGTTTGTCGACTACGGAATCGATGTTGTCGCGGTCCACCAAAACGGGACGCGGCGTTTCGGCGCCGAAGTCGCCGAGAACGAGAACACGGAAAGCAGCTTCCTCATCCGGAACCTGCGAGCGTTTCCGGCGGGCCTGGACATCGAGCTCAATCATGCCCTCTATTCAATCACGACGAGGTGCTGTCCGCGAGGGAGCATGAGCAGGGTCGCGGAGTTCGATGACGGCGGAGGTAAATAGGGCGCTCCGTCGAGCGTTACGTTCCGGGGCGCGGCATTCAGCCGCAGGATGGCGCGAGCGTCGGAGCGATAGGAGAATTCGATGCCTTTCGGCACGTTTCGCGCGGTTTCGAGCGTGGCGTTCAAATCGAGAATCTGGAGCCGCGTGTCTTTGGCCGTGGAGGCGAGAGTGTACGCTCCGGCGGGCAGCCAGACGATTCCATTTCCGTAGACCGGCCAGGGGTTGCCGTCAACGAGGGCGGGTCCGGCCCAGGGAATGCCGACGCCGTAGCGCGAGGCGATGAGGAGGCTATTGCCGGTGCGCTCGATTTTCTCGACGACGGCCGAAGCCGAGCCTAAGAATGGTAGGTCCTGGGGCAGCAGCGAGTTTTCGAAATATAAGGCGACGCGAGCAAATGCGCGGCTGGCTTCGCGAACGAGCTGGAACAGTTCGATGCCGGTTTGCTGCTTGGTGGGATAGACGTCCTGATAGCGTTCGACCACGTTGATGTCGATGGCGAGTTTCTCCAGCCGCTTGGTAAGCGGCGCATAGCGCGCGGCGATTTGCGGATACCGGAGCGGGCCCAAATTCCAAATGGTGGCGGGATCTTCGATCAGAAATGTGAAATCGTAATTGGCGAGCAGAGGGAGGACGCGGCTGGCGTCGGCGCCAATCGCATCGCGCATTTTGGTGTCGAAGCGGTCGTCCACATGAGTCAGAACGACATCGAGATGGGAGCGCTCGCGACGAATTTCAGAGATGACCTGGAGCCACTCCTCTTGTTGACGGCGCGCGAGGTCGGCGCGGTATTCGAGGAAAGCGGTCAGCTGGGCGGCGTCCGAAGTTCCGCGAAACAGCTCGATAGGGTCGACGCCGCTCTTCGCCGCGAACTCCTTGCGGACGTCCACATTCATCGGTGTGAAGCGGGCCGGGTTGGCAGCGCCGTCGAGAGATTCGAAATACAGTTCGGCGAGATTGACGCCGTCCCAATCGAAGCGTCTGAGAAGTTCTTTGGTACCCAGGCGAGTCGCGGCGAAGGCATCGCGATTGCGGAGATTCATCAGGCGGCGCCAGTCGAGGTGGGCGTCCTGGCCGATGGCGGTTTTCTCTCGCCACTCGGGGTGATCGCGCCAGAACTGTTCGCTGACGTGCGGGAGTTCGAGCCAGGCATACACTTGGATCGCGTTGCGGTGACAGGCTTCAATGAGAGCGCGCAGGTATGCGTCGCGGGCGGGGTCGGATTCCCAGTAGTGCCAGGCGGCGACGTGGAGCGCGGCGATTCCGGCGGCGCGCCATTTGGGCGCGAGGTAATCCACGTCGGCACGTACGCGGTACGACGAATCGAAGAAGGCCCACAGGCGCGCGGACCGGAACGGCGGATCGAGGCCGAGGTCGGCGAGAGCTTGCGGCAGGTAAGGAAAGCGTTCGTAGCCTTGCGCTCCGGGCGAAGCGGCGACCCACAAGACGGCACCCTTTCCGCGGCGGAATCCGGCGAGAAGCGGCGTCCCTTGGAGGCGATCTTTTGCGAAGACGCGAGCGGCGGCGGCAACGGTGAAGATCGGCAGGTCGAGCTTTTTCTCCCAGACCATTTCGATCGACGGCGCCCGGGCGTCCTCGATACCGCGCACGGCGAGTCTGGTTTTGCCGGCGTGAAAGCCGAACACTTCAGCGAGTGGCGAATCGCCTTCGAGGATCAGCAGCGCGCCTTTTTCGACGCGGGATTGCCATTCGGTGCCTGGCAAATTCGTTCCGCGAGGCGCGATGACGACATCGGAGAGCCCCAGGGGCGCGGCATGGAGTCCGATGGATTCCATCACCCGCGGCCAGGATCCGGGGTCGCCGCCGAGCACGTGATACGTGAACGTCGCAGCCGAGAGCGGAAGGGCGAGCGCGAGACAGAGCGCGCTAATGAATGGCGGTGAAGGCATACCAGATTCCGATTCGGACGTCCCAGAAATTAGGGTGGCGCTCGCCGCCTTGGGGCACAAGATAGGCGCCGCGGAAGACGCTGGCAGTGAGCAGCAGGCCTTGCGGAAATCGAAAACGGATTCCGGGTCCAGCCTCGGCGAAGTTGGCCCAGGGCTGGCGTTGCACGTCGGCGGTAAGGTTCGCGTTGCTGAATACCTGCGCCTGGAAGGAGCCGGATTCGTTCGCGGCAAAAGTGTAGCCGGCGCGGTTTTGCGAATAAAGGAGGGTGTCGTTTTGAAAGCGGCTGACGAAGATGCCGTCGTTGTTGGTTTCGGCGAAGAGGCCGTGGGAAGACTTCGCCAAAAGTTGTCCGAACCCTTTATTGAACGAGACGCCACCGCGATAGTCGGGCGTCATCAGGCGGTCGCCGCCGGGCTTCTGGCGATACTTCATGGCTTCTCCGGCTTCAAACCAGCCGAACGCGCCGTGCCAGTTGGAGGTGGCGATACCGAGTCCGGCGATGACGGAACTTTCAGACAGGAACTGCGGACCCAAGCCAGCGGTCGGCGTGGTGGATCCGCGCGTGTCGCCGATGAAGCGGGTTGAAATGTAGAGGCGGACGGGTACGGACGCGAAACGCATTTCGCTTTTCACCTGACCGTAGGCGAAGACATCTTTCCAACGCGTCGAGTAAAAGGGATACATCCAGGCGGTGGTGCGGAAGCGGGAAGTTTGACTGCGGAGATTCCTGTAAGCGGTAGCGGCCTCATTGGCGATTTGCGGATCGGGAGAGCGGCGGGCGAGCCCGAACCAGCGGACGGCTTCGTCATCCTGATGGAGGATGTTGCTGGTCCAACCGAGCTTCAGCATGACGCGGAAATCCACGGGGTCGTTTTCATTGGCTATCACAAGGTACTTCAGCGCATCGCGGAGGTAGCCTTTTTCGAGGCTGCGATCGGCTAGGTCCTTGGCTTCGAGGGGGACGGAGACGCGCGGCTCGTCGGCGCGCTTCTTGAGGCTCTGCGGAAGCGCCAGGGCGGCACGCGCGCGGTCCGCGAGATCGTTGTCGCCACCGGCGAGGACGCGTTCAAGCAGCGGCATGGCGGCGGATTTTTCACCTCTGCCGAGGCGTAGAAAGCCTAACTGCGCGGCGGAGAGCAGATCGTTGGGTGTATCGCGTACGAGGCGCTCGAATTCGCGTTCCGCCTCCGCTTTCTGCCCCATGGCCAGGTGCAGGTAGGCGAGTTCGCGACGGAGTTCATAGTTGGCGGGATCGAGCGCGAGCGCCTTTTGAAATTCGTAGACGTAGGGGTAACGCGCGGGCATCAGCGCGCGGGCGCGCTCGGCGGTACGGGCTTCGTCACAGCGGGAGGCGGCGAGCAGGGCAATGCTCGAATCCTCACTGCGGCCGATGGCTTTCCAAACGCGCGCGAGGTCGAGAAGCAGGTTCCGCGCGGTGGGACGCAGTGCCCACGCGCGTTCAAACTCCTGGGCGGCGAGGGCGAGGTCGTCGCGCTGTTCGGCGAGCTTCGCGAGTTCTTCATGGGCGCTGAAACTGTCTGATTGCGCGAGAGCGGATTTCCATCGCATAATGCCCTCGTCGAGAGGCCGATCGATGTTCTGGAAAGCTTGTTCCGCGGTCGCCTGGGGAGGGCCGGGCATGTGGCGGAGGCGGTCGAAGACGCGCCGCGCAGTGACTTTTCCGCCGGTTTCATAAGCGAGAAAGGCGTACTCCATGGCGACGCTCGCATTGGCCGGATCGAGCAGCATAGCCTCATGGAAGGCGTCGCGGGCGGCGACATTTTCGCCGGTCTTTAATAAGGTGTACGCGAGGTCGGTATAGATGGCGGGGCGATCGGGTGCCAAGCGGATGGCCTCGCGGAAGGCGCGAGCGGCCGCGTCGTAATCTTTGGCTTTCAACGCGATGTAGGCGCGATCGAGGGTGGCGAAAGCAGGATCGGCGGGCGGCGTCGCCTGCATCCCCAGCCAGACAAGAAGAATGGATAGCAACGGACTCGTCTCCTGCTCTCGGCTCCCGATTACGAAGGGGTAGTGGGATGCGGCGCGATAGATTCTCAGAGGATTCCGTAAAGCCGTGCGCAAATTCAGCGGGTTTCCACGCGTTTGCAACCGAGCTGCTGCTTTGAACCGATATGATGGTTCTTGAGCGTCCAAGGCGAACTTTCCCCGAAACGATCAATCCGCCACCGACTTCTGCTGGCCGTCACCTATCTGGTTTCGTTCGGGAGCCTGTATTGGGCTGTCCGCGACACGAAGTTAGCTGAACTCAAAGACGACATCCTGACCATGGATTGGACCTGGGTGGCGTTGGCGGTGATCGCGGAGCTTAGCGTGTTCTTCTGGCACGCCTGGCGATGGACGCTGGTGCTGCGGCCGGTTACCAAGAAGATCGCCTACTGGGATTCGCTACGCGCCGTTTACGTGGGATTGTTCGCGAACGAAATACTGCCGTTCCGGGTGGGCGAAGTGATCCGCTGTTACCTGCTCGGGAAATGGATCAACCAGCCATTTTCGGTGGTTCTTGCAAGCTGGCTGATCGAGCGTATTTTCGACGGCATCTGGTTGAGTATCGCCATGTTTGTCGTAGTGAAGATGTACACGTGGCCGCCCGAATTAAGGTACGTGGTCGATGGCGCCTACGCTTTGTTCTTCATCGTCTTTGCAGGTGCGTTGGTCCTGGCCGTGGCGATGTTCCAAAAGCGCCGGTTTCCGTTGATGGAAAACGAACCGAGGTGGCGGCGCACGCTGCGCATACTGATGGACGACCTCAGCCTCATTGGACACTCCAAATATCTTTACTACGCGGCCGCCGTCAGCCTGCTGTTCCTGGTGATTCAAGTGCTGCCTATCTACTTTGCGATGAAGGCCTACAGCTTCGAATCGGGTATTTGGAACGCCGTGGTGCTCATGATCATCTTGCGCCTGGGCTCGGTACCTCCACAGGCGCCCGGCAATATTGGTATTTTTCAGCTGCTGACGCGCCTGACGCTCGAGAAGATTTTCTTCGTCGTGCCTGGGGACGCCGCTCGATTTTCATTGATGCTTTGGGCAATTGTGACCATTCCGCTGATCATCGGCGGGTTCATTGCGATGCTGATGACCGGATCACGCCTCGACCAGATTCGCGCGGGGGCCAGTTCAGCCCATGCGGAGTCGAGGTCCGGGAGCCGCGGTAACGAGATATCCTAATCGCAACATGCCGCCGCGAGACCGCGAGCTGGAATCGAAAAGCGAGTTCGGAGCCCTGTGAAACTGACACTGGTATTAGCCAACCTCTTCCTAATGACTGCATCCTTATCGGCCGAAATTCGGGTGATCGCCTTTGGAGCGCACCCTGACGACTGTGACATTTCGGCGGCCGGAACCGCGGCGCTATTCGTAAAGATGGGCCACAAAGTAAAGTTTGTTTCGTTGACGAACGGCGACGCGGGCCATCAATCGATGGGTGGCGGAGCGTTGGCGAAACGGCGGCGCCTCGAAGCGCAGGAGTCGGCGCGGCGGTTGGGAATCGAGTACGAGGTGTTCGATAACCACGACGGCGAACTGTTTCCGACGCTCGATATTCGCTTGCAGGTAATCCGCCGGATCCGGGAATTTCAGGCGGACATCGTGATCGCGCCGCGCCCTAACGATTACCATCCGGATCACCGTTACGCGGGCGTTCTGGTGCAGGACGCCGCCTATATGGTGGTGGTGCCGAACGTGGCTCCGGATACGCCTCCGCTGCGCAAGAATCCGGTGTTCGTCTACTTCGAAGACCGGTTCCAGAAGCCGGCTCCGTTCCGGCCTGACATTGCGGTGGCGATCGACAAAGTGATGGAATTGAAGATCCGCGCGCTCGACGCGCATACTTCGCAGTTCTACGAGTGGCTGCCCTGGGTGGACGGCGATCTGGACAAGGTTCCAACGGACCCGAAGGAACGCGTGAAGTGGCTGACCGGCAGGCGTACGCGGACGACATCGCCGGCGGTTCGGGCGTCGCTAAAGAAATGGTATGGCGACAGCGAGTCGCAGATTCAATACGCGGAATCCTTTGAGATTTGCGAGTACGGTCGCCAGCCGAAAGAGGCGGAAATCCGCGAGCTGTTTCCGATGCTGAAGCCGTGAGCGGCGCGCCGCAAGCATTTCGAGATTTGCCCTCGGTGGATGAAGTCGCCGCGAAGTTCGCGGAGCGCTTTCCGCATCGGCTGGTAGTCGCCGAAACACGGCGCGTGCTGGCGCAATTTCGCGAAGCGCTTCGGGATGGAAAGCCGGCGGCGCATTCGGTGGAAGAAGTGGTAGAGCGTCATTTAGAGGCGCTGGCGGCTCCGACGTTGCGCCCGGTGATTAACGCGACCGGAGTCGTGCTGCACACCAATCTGGGGCGCGCTCCGATTGGCCGCGAGACGCCGATTGCAGGCTATTCGAACCTCGAATACGATCTCGAAACCGGACGCCGGGGAAAGCGTGATGTGCATGTTGGAGTCCTATTAGAGCGGCTGCTTGGGGCGAGCACGATTGCGGTCAACAACAACGCGGCCGCAGTGTTTCTTGCGCTCCACGAACTCGCGGCGGGCGGAGAGGCGATCGTTTCGCGCGGCGAATTGATCGAGATCGGCGACGGCTTCCGCATTCCGGACATCATGGAACGGTCCGGTGCGGGGCTGCGCGAGGTTGGCACAACGAACCGCACGCGCATTGAGGATTATCGCGATGCGATCACCGATCGGACACGCCTCATCATGCGCGTCCATCCGAGCAATTTTCATATCGAAGGGTTTACAGCGAAGCCAACGCTCGGCGAGTTAAGCGCTCTCGCGCGCGAGCGCGGCATTCCTCTTTATGAGGATCTGGGGTCCGGGTGCGTCGTCAATTTGCGGCCGTATGGAGTGGACGAGCCGCTGGTCGCGGAAAGCCTAAAGGCGGGCGTGGACCTGGTTTCATTTTCAGGAGATAAATTACTAGGCGGTCCGCAAGCCGGGCTGTTGGCGGGCCGCGCGGATCTGGTGGACAGGCTCCGGCGGAATCCGATGTTCCGGGCGCTGCGAGTGGACAAGCTGATTCTCCAGGCGCTTTCGGACACGCTGCGGGCGATTCTGCTTGAAGATTATGGATTGGTTCCGGCCTTGCGTATGATCATGCAGACGGCGGAACAGGTTCGTGAGCGCGCCGACCGGATGGCGGTTCAACTTCCAGCGGCGCGGGTTATCGAGGGCCGATCGGTGATCGGAGGCGGATCCACGCCGGATCAATCGCTGGCGACCTGGCTGATCGCGGTGGATAGCAATGCGGTCTCCTTGGAGCGAGCGCTGCGAGCGGGTGATCCGCCGGTGATCGCGCGAATCGAGAACGGATGTTTAGTGCTCGATCTCCGGACGGTGGCTGAAAATGAAGAAGGGCCACTGACGGCGGCCCTCCAAACAGCAATCCGGATTTCGCAGGATTAGGCGCGTTCGAGGTATTCCGACTCGGACGTGCTCACGCGGATTTTCTCTCCTTCGTTCACGAAGGGCGGCACTTGAACGACCAGGCCGGTTTCGAGCTTGGCGGCTTTGGTTACGTTCGAGACACTGGCGCCCTTCATGCCGGGTTCGGTCTCGACGACCGTCATGGTGACCGAGGCGGGCAGTTCCACAGAAACGGCCTTGCCTTCGTAGAACTCGACATTGACCTTGAGCTGCGGAATGAGGAAATTAACGGCGTCGCCGAGGATGTCCTTGGTCAGGTGCATCTGCTCGAACGATTCGGTGTTCATGAAGTAATAGTATTCGCCGTCGTCGTACAGGTATTCCATCTCCTGCTCGTCGAGCATGGCCTTCTCGACTTTGTCTTCCGACGAAAAACGGTGTTCCATCATGGAACCGGTGCGGAAGTTCCGCATTTTCACTTGCACGAAGCCGCGCAGGTTCCCTGGGGTCCGGTGGGCCATGCTGAACACGGAGAAGAGTTCATTGTTGAACTTGATGACCATTCCTGGACGCAGTTGTGTGGCAGCGAGCATAAGGCTTTAGTTTAGCAAAGGGTCTCAAATCCCCGGCGATCCCGCCGATACGCAATATGTGGATGCGTTCTCGCCTTCTGCTAACTCCTTGCAAAACAAGCTTCCAAATACGGGTCTACGGATTTCTGCCGGGGGCGGGAGAAAAGCGCTCGCCATGCCCGAAGTTCGGGTGGCGGAGGACGGCCCGACCGAACCCAAAGAGACGGGCAGCAGCCCCGCGGCCGATTTAGGGACCTTTTGCCAGTTGGTTGACGAGCGTCTGGACTGGATTTTCGCAGCCATGCTGGGTGGCGCGTGGATCGCGGAGATTGCTGTGGCGTGGTCGCTCGCTGGTGCCTTCAACAATCGAATCCAGACGCTCGTTTACTTGAGTGCGCTGCTGATCTGCGTGCCCGTCACGATGGTGATCATCCGCCCTGGATCGCAATGGAACCAGATTGTCATTGGCGTAGTCTGGTCGTCGCTGTCGCTGCTGGGTGGGTGGGCGGCGGCCGCATCCGGTCCGCCCGGCTCTAGCCTACAGAGTTGGGGCGCGCTGGTGCCGATTGCTTTCCTGGCTTTCTATCCCAGCCCGCGGGCTTTGGCGTCAGCTGGGTCGGTATACCTGATCGCCGATCTGGCGCGCGCGTTGGGCTGGATACACGCTCCGGCGGCGTTGGGGCCGGAGTTCTGGCTTGGACACGCGGAATGGGGTTTCGTGATGGCGGGCGGACTCGCCTTGCTGGGCCGGTCTCGAAAACAATGGTTACTCGAACTGCTCGAACGGCAGCTTCGGCGGGTCAGTCCGACCGCAGATCGTCTAACCGGACTGCCTCTGCGCGCGCAAGGCGTGGAATTCCTAAGACGGTGTCTGGGTCCATGGAATTCGACAGCGGGAGATGGCGGACAAATAGTCGGCGCCATCGTAATTGACATCGATCGCCTGAAGCAGATCAATGACACGCTGGGCGCGACCGCCGGCGACGCGGTCCTGCGCCAGACTGCCAGGCGCCTGTCGGCGTGTTTGCGTTCCACGGACCTACTGGTGCGGGCGGGCAAAGACGAGTTTCTCGTGCTGCTGCCGGACTTGGGCGATGCGGTCCAGGCCGAGAGCCTGGCGCACCGGCTGATCGAATGCCTACAGACTCCGTTTCTTCATCGCGGCGGGACGGTGTTCGCGACCGCGAGCTTCGGTTTGGCGCTTTCGCCGCCTCATGGAAACGATCCGGAGTCGTTGATCCATTCCGCCGAACAGGCAGTGCGAGAGGCGAAGCGCTGCGGGCGTGGCAACTACCGGGTTTTCGAACCGGAGTTCATGCCGGCCCCTTCTTACCGGCAGGGACTCGAAATCGACCTTCATCAGGCGCTGGAGCGCCATGAATTCCTGCTGCACTATCAGCCTCAGGTGGACGAATCGGGACGGGTGGTTTGTGTCGAAGCGTTACTGCGCTGGTTGCATCCGCGCCACGGTTTTGTCCCTCCGAATGAGTTCATTCCGTTGGCCGAGGCGAGTGGATTGATTCTGCCGATCGGCGAGTGGGTGCTCGCCGAGGCGTGCCGCCAGGGGGCGGAGTGGATTGCCTCGGGCACGCCGCCCATGCGCATCGCGGTTAACGTTTCGACGGTCCAGTTTGCACGACACCAGTTCCTCGACAAAGTTGCCTGCGCGGTGGCGGTCTCCAATTTCGACGCCCATCTGCTCGAACTGGAGATTACGGAATCGTCGTTGATGTTGGATCACGAGGCGGCGCGGGACAAGATCGCGCGGCTTCAATCCCTTGGCCTGACCATCTCCATCGACGACTTCGGAATGGGCTACTCGTCGCTCGCCTACCTGCAACAGTTGCCGGTGAACGCGCTGAAGGTCGACCGGAATTTTGTGACCGGACTGGAGACATCGGCCTCGGCGCTGCCGCTGCTCGCGGCGATCATCATGCTGGCGCACAGCCTGAACCTGGACGTGGTGGTCGAGGGCGTCGAGACGGACGGCCAGCGTGCTGCCATCTGGAGCCTCGGCGCGGATAAGGCGCAAGGCTATTTCTTTGCCCGGCCGCAAGCTCCGGCCGAGGTCGTGAAACTGTTCCGAAGCGCGGGCCAGCGGGTGGCCTGAAATCCAGCAGACGCGCGCACGCTCAGGGCGATTTAGAATAGAAGCGTCATGAGCAAACCCGCGCTCCCCAACAAACCGACCGCCAAAAAGTCTTACCGGACTTTGAGCGGGCTGCCGCTTGAGAATGTATACGGACCGGAGCAGACCGATCCGAATCGCTATGTCGGAATGCCGGGCGAGTTCCCTTACACTCGCGGAATCCACGACACGATGTATCGCGGAAAGCTCTGGACCATGCGGCAGTTCTCCGGGTTCGCGACACCTGAGGAGACCAACGCCCGTTATCACTATTTGCTGAAGAACGGTCAGGCGGGCCTGTCTGTCGCCTTCGATCTTCCGACGCTGATGGGCTTCGATTCGGATCATCCGGCGTCTGAAGGCGAAGTCGGAAAATGCGGCGTGGCCATTTCGTCCCTCGAAGACATGGAGACGCTGTTCCGCGGAATTCCGCTGGGCGAAGTGACCGTGTCGATGACCATCAATTCGCCGGCACCGATGATTTGGGCGATGTACCTCGCGGTGGCCGAGCAACAGGGCGTGCCCTGGTCGAAGGTCAACGGAACCCTGCAAAACGACATTCTGAAGGAATACATCGCGCAAAAGGAATATATCTATCCACCCCGGCCTTCGATGCGTCTCGTGACCGACACCATCGAGTTCGGCGCCAAGCATACGCCGAAGTTCAATCCGATTTCGATCTCCGGGTATCACATTCGTGAGGCAGGTTCGACAGCCGTGCAGGAACTGGCGTTCACGTTGCGCGACGGCATGGAATATGTCGATTGGGCGATTGAGCGCGGCCTTCCGGTCGACGATTTCGCGCCGCGTCTCAGCTTCTTTTTCAACGCGCACAGCGACTTCTTCGAGGAGATCGCGAAATACCGCGCAGCCCGCCGGATCTGGGCCTTCGCCATGCGGGATCGCTACGGCGCGAAAGAGGAGCGCAGCATGAAGCTCCGCTTCCATGCGCAGACCGCCGGCTGTTCGCTGACGTGGCAGCAGCCAATCAACAACGTGGTCCGCACGGCGATTCAAGGGCTCGCGGCGGTACTGGGAGGAACGCAATCCCTGCATACGAATTCACTCGACGAAGCCTACGCGCTGCCGAGTGAACAAGCGGTGACGATCGCGCTGCGGACGCAGCAGATTATTGCGCACGAGACCGGCGTCCCGAGCGTGGCGGATCCGTTCGGCGGCAGCTATTTCATCGAACAGTTGACCGCCCAAGTCGAAGAAGCCGCCAACGTCTACATCCGGCGGATTGATGAAATGGGCGGCATGATTCCGGCGATCGAACGGAATTACCCGCAAAGTGAAATCGCGAACGCGAGCTTCGAATATCAGCAAACGGTGGAGACGGGCGAACAGATTATAGTCGGCGTCAATCAATTCATCGCGGCGAAAGAAGAGCAGATCGACCTGCTGCAGATCGACGAAACGGCGTCCGAGAAGCAGGCTGCGAAGCTGAAGTCGCTCCGCGCAAGGCGAGACAACGCCAAGGTCGAAAAGACGCTGGACGCGTTGAAACGCGCCGCCGAAGGAACCGAGAATACGATGCCGTATCTCATGGATTGCGTAAAGGCGTACGCGACGCTGGGCGAAATGTGCGATGCCCTGAAGGGCGTATTCGGCACGTACACCGAAACGAGCGTCATCTAACGACCCGATGTCTGCGCTACCATTAGGTTTCCACAACACCCATGGATAACCGCATCCGAGTGCTGGTCGCCAAACCTGGCCTGGACGGGCACGACCGCGGAGCAAAAATAATCGCGCGCGCCCTTCGAGACGCGGGTATGGAAGTGATCTATACCGGCCTTCGACAGACTCCCGACATGATTGTGAGCGCGGCGCTGCAGGAAGATGTGCAGGTGATCGGCCTTTCCATTCTGTCGGGGGCGCACAATGCGATTGTGCCGCGGGTGATGAACCTGCTCAAGGAAAAACAGATGACGGACGTCATCGTAATTGTCGGCGGCATTGTTCCGGATGAGGATGCCGCCCGGCTGAAGCAACTGGGAGTCGCGGCCGTATATCAACCCGGCGCTTCGCTGGACGCGATCGTGGAATTCATCCGAAGCACTGTGAAGCAGCCGGCGTGAGCCGCCGATTGCTTCCGATCATTGAAGAGAGAAGAATGCAAGAAAAGCTGAATATTGCTGTATTTGTCGATTACGACAACATTGAAATTGGATTGAAATCGACACTGCGGCGCGAGTTCGACGTCTCGGCCGCCTTGGGCGCCTTGAAAGAGCGCGGCGACATCGTCGCGAAGTTCGCCTACGCCAACTGGGGCCGCCAGGAACCGGCTACGCGCCAGATGGCGGAAAACGCCGTCCAAATGGTCCAGCGGATTCCGTCGCCGCGCGGAGATAAGAACGGCGCCGATATTAATCTCGCGCTCGACGCGCTCGAGATGGCCTTCACGCACTCGCATGTCAATGCGTTCGCGATCGTCAGCGGCGATAGCGATTTTATCCCGCTGGTCAACAAACTGAAGGAATACGGCAAGACCGTTTTCGTCGTGGGAGGCAAAGCCTTCACCTCGACGATTCTCCAGCAGAATTGCCACGAGTTCATCAGCTTCGAATCGCTGCTCGCCGACACCGGCGGCACGGTTTCCGAGGTGAAGCCGTTCATTCGCGGCGAGCGTCCCGATCGCTTACCTCGCGGCGGCGGTGGACAGGGCCAGGGACAGGGCCAAGGACAAGGTCCGCCCCAGAGTCAGAGCCAGGGCGGCGAACATCGAAAGGGCCGTCCGGCTCCGCTCGATCTGCAACAGGCTATGCCGCTGGTGGAACGCGCGCTGCAAGTCCTTGAGCGTCGCGCCGTGCAGCCGCAGCTCGGGTTGCTGAAATCGACCATGCTGCAGTTGGACTCCGCGTTCAGCGAAAAGGCCTACGGTTGCGGCAGTTTCTCCGATTTCGTCGAGAAGCTGAAGAGATCGGAATTGGTCAACGTCAGTGGAACCGGCGGACGCTACATTATCGAGCGCAAGGGATCTTTGCAGCCCGATCGCCCGCAGCCCAAGCCGGAAGAGTTGCTGCAGGCACTCCGTGACGTGCTCGAGAATCATCGTCTCGAGCTCGAGAGCGGCGTTGCCGCCGACGATCTCGCCGCGTGGTTTAAAGACGAACAGCCGCGGTTCGATTGGGCGCATTACGGCTTCCAGCAATTCTCGGAATTCCTCAATTTCGCGCAGGATAAAACGGTGGTCCGCATCGAGCCGAAGCAAGAGGGCGGATTGCAGGTCACGCTCGGCGCGGAATTCTATCCGCCGGCCGTGCCGGTGCAGGCTCCGGAAGAAATTATGGAAGAGGACGACGGGCCGCAGCCGTACGTCGAAGGACAACCGACGATTTTCGAGCCGAATCCTCCTCCGCCCGCTCCCAAGAAAGCGCCTGTCCGCAAGCGCGTTTCTTCGCCGAAATCGACTGGTGGATCGACAACGAGGCGGCCGCCGCGCCGTAAAAAGGGAGACTAAGCTTCCTATGCTCGAACGGATTTATCCCGCGGGCGCTCCGGCGCCCCGCGGTCCATATTCGCCCGCCGTTCGCGCGGGCGAATTTATTTATGTATCCGGCCAGGGGCCCGTGGATCCGGTCACCAACGAGATGTCGCTCGGCGACATCGATCACGAAACCAGGCTAACGCTCGACAACATTCGCAGGATCCTCGAGGCCGCGGGAGCCACTCTGAACGACGTGGTTCGATGCGGTGTCTTCCTCCGGTACGCTTCAGATTTCAAGCCGATGAACGCGATTTACACGGAATACTTCGGCACCGTCTTGCCCGCGCGTACCACTGTCGTTACGGAATTCGTGAACCTCGATATGAAGATCGAGATCGACTGCGTGGCCTACAAGCCGGTGACGTTCAAAATTTCGTAACCTGCTTTTATGTTGGAGATCCGGCGATTGGACGGAGTGGAAGCACGCGCGCACATTGGTGCGCTTGCCGCCGTCTTACTGGACTGCGTTCGAGGCGGAGCGTCGGTCAGTTTCATGGCTTCGCTGACCGAGCAAGAGGCGGAGGCTTTCTTCGAAGGCGTGGCGGCCAGCGTCGAGCAGGGCGAACGAATTCTGCTCGCCGCGTTCGCGGATTCTCAATTGGTTGGCACGGTCCAAGTGGTGCTGGCGACTCCGCCGAATCAGCCGCATCGCGCCGATGTCGCAAAGATGCTGGTGCACCGGTCCGCGCGACGGCAGGGCGTCGGACAGCGGTTGCTCGAGGAAGCCGAGGCGGCCAGCGTCGCGGCGGGAAAATGGCTCCTCGTTCTGGACACCGTAACAGGCGATACGGCGGAGCGGCTATACGCACGCGGGGGCTGGATCAAATCCGGAGTCATCAAGGATTACGCATTGTATCCAGACGGCCGTCTTTGCGACACCACGGTCTTTTATAAAAAGCTCTCATAGCTTTTTTGCGAAACTAGCGCTGCATGGTGACGATCGCGGCGGCTGCCAGCTTCCTCCCGGAATCGAATACGTCCACGTTTGCGACGCAAATCCTGGAATCGCTTTCGAGCAACTGCGCGACCGCCGTAATCATTCCCTTTACCTCGGTGTCGAGAATTGGCCGGAAGTAATTCAACTTCATTTCAACGGTGGCGTGACGACCGCGAGAGAAAGCTTCGCGTAGCGCGGCACGCGCCGCGGATTCAGCGACAGCCGCGATGACGCCGCCGTGCATGTTGCCCGCGTAATTCCGGACATGGTCGGAGAGAGTGCACGTGATGGTGGCTTTATGATTGTGCGCCGCGGCGGCCGGACGTTTCGCAGAGACCCGGCTTGCGCCGATCGTGTCGAGAAAAGGAATGCGGCGGGGGGTCGATGGCATGGATGGACTCATTATGCCGGACTCCACGTGTTACCGTTTCGGGTATGACGAAGTGGCTCCTGATCGCGCTTTTTTCCATGTGTCTTCTTGCTGAATCTCCACCCAAAACCAGAGTCGCTCCTGTCATCGAGGAACTGCACGGCAAGTCGATTCCCGATCCATACCGTTGGCTCGAAGACCAGAATTCGCCGGAAACGCGAGCTTGGGTGGACGAGCAGATGAAGTACACGCAGGCGCAGCTGAAGCAGGTTCCGGCGCGCGACAAGATCCGCACCAGACTGGCGGCGTTGATGCGCGTAGATACGATGAGCGCGCCGACGGAACGCGCCGGCCGCTATTTTTATTCGGCGCGTCGCGGCACCGAGCGCCAGGCGATCTGGTATCAGCGCAAAGGCATAGGCGGCAAAGAAACGGTCCTGCTCGATCCCACCGCTCTGAGCACTGACGGAACTATTTCGGCGAATCCAATGGCATTCAGCGAAGACGGGACACTGATCGCGTATGGACTTCGCACGGGCGGCGAAGACGAAGTGGAGATGCGCTTCAAGAACACCGACACCCTGCGGGATCTCCGCGATGTGTTGCCGAGAGCCCGCTATTCCGGGCTCTCGATGATCAATGACAAGCGCGGCTTGTACTACGCGGTGTTCACGAAGAGCGGTCCGCGCCTCCATTTCCATGTGCTCGGCGACAATCCAGCGCAGGACCGCGAGTTGTTCGGCCAAGCTTATGGTTCGAGCGACATCATCAGCATTCAGAAGAGCGATGACGAGCAGTACCTACTGATTTCCGCGGGCAACGCGGCCGGTGGCGACAAGCAGGATCTATTCCTGCTGGAACGCCAGACTGGAAAGATCAAGACCATTGTGCAAGGATTGCGCGGTCGCTTTGACGCCGTGCTGGGCGGGTCGCAGATCTTCATCAACACGGATTATCAGGCGCCGAATTGGAAAGTATTCCGCGCCGAGCTGGCGGCTCCGGAGCGGGCCAATTGGAAAGAGGTCATTCCGGAAGGCAAATGGCCGATTCAGAATTTCACGTTGGCGGGTGGGAAGCTGATCGTGAGCACGCTTGAGAACGTGATCCCGAAAGCGCGGATATACGATACGAACGGGACGCTGATCCGCGAAATCAGCCCGCCGAGCATCGGCAATCTGCAGGGTCCGTTTGGCCGCTGGAAGAGCAACGACGCATACTATACGTTCTCTACGTTTGGCCGTCCAGCGACGATTTACCGTTATGACATAACGACCGCGAAGCAGATCATCTGGTCGCAGACCAAGATTCCGTTTGATGCCGATTCGGTGGATATCAAACAGGCTTGGTACACATCAAAGGACGGCACCAAGATTCCGATGTTCATCGCCCACAAGAAGGGCCTGAAGCTGGATGGAAATAATCCTACGCTGCTGACTGGATACGGCGGTTTCAACGCCGCATCGCTTCCGTCCGCCAGTCCCTTCCTGACAGCTTTCATCGACATGGGCGGAGTGGTCGCGTTGGCAAACCTGCGCGGCGGAAGCGAGTTCGGCGAGAAGTGGCATCGGGCTGGGATGCTCGAACGCAAGCAGAATGTGTTCGACGATTTCATCGCGGCTGCGGAATATCTGATCGCGGAAAAATACACCAGCAAGAAGAAGCTTGCGATCGAAGGCGGATCGAACGGCGGACTGTTGGTGGGCGCCGTGATGACGCAAAGGCCGGATCTGTTTCAAGCGGTGATTTGCGCGGTCCCGCTGCTCGATATGGTTCGTTATCAGCGGTTCCTCGTCGCCCGCTTCTGGGTGCCGGAATATGGGTCGTCCGAAGATGCCAAGCAGTTCGAGTACATCTACAAATATTCTCCGTATCATCACGTCGAACGCGGTGTGGATTATCCCGCGACTTTAGTGGTCAGCGGAGATTCGGATACGCGCGTCGATCCGTCGCATGCTCGGAAATTCGCGGCGCTGTTGCAGGCTTCAACCAAGGGTCCGCGTCCGGCGCTGCTGCATTACGATACGAAATCGGGGCACTCCGGCGGTTTGCCGATCGATAGGCAGATCGAGAACGTCGCGGATGAATTGACGTTTCTGGCTTGGCAACTCGGTATGAACTAGTGGGCTGTCCGCGATCGACCTTTACGGTGGTTGACTGACGAAGAGTCCCCGCCCTTACGGGCGGGGTTAAACGTGAGAGATCCGCGTACTAAAGGGATCTCGCGGACATCCCACTAGGGGCGGGCAAGCGTCGTCGCATGCGCAGGCATACGATAGTACGTGGTGGAAATTCCCGGATTTCAGTTTATCGATCACATTGCGATCGCTGTTCCACACGGCGAACTCGAAGCGCAGGTCGGCGCCTATAAAACGATGGGCTTTCGCGAAGTGCATCGAGAAGACGTCCTGGGCGGCGATCAGGTTCGCGAAGTACTTCTCGAGATCGGATGCGGGCCCAACCTGGTGCAACTTCTGGAGCCGCTTCGCGAGGATTCGCCGGTTCAAAAGTTAATTGACAAGAACGGCGGCAAGGGCGGCTTCGCGCACTACGCGCTGCGTGTCGCCGATATTCATGTCGCGTTCGAATACATGCAGGCCGAAGGTTTCAAGATCATCGACAAAGCGCCGCGTCCGGGTTCGCGCGGGACCACAGTCTTCTTTGTCCATCCTAAATCGCGCGAAGATGCACCGTTTGGCTACCTGCTCGAAGTCGTCCAGGAAGGCGCCCATGAGTAAGGACCTGCGACTGCTTGAGAACTTTCCGCCAACGCCGACGGAGGCTTGGGAAGCGGCGATTCGCAAGATTCTGAAAGGCGCCGACTATAACGCCACGATGATATGGCGTCCAGAACCCGCGGTTGCTTTGAAGCCGTATTACCGGCGAGGCGACGTCGATCCGCTGAAGGTTCCGGGTCTTCCAGCCGACTGGACGTGGGCTGATGGGGATCCGGCCGGAGATGTCGTGGCGGAGGAATCGCTGACCGCTGCTGAGCAACTGCGGACCGCAATCGCGGAGGGTACGCGCCGTCGCTTGGCAGGAGAGCACGGCTTTGGAATTTCGTTTCCGGTTGGCACAAAGTATTTCCTCGAAATCGCGAAACTCAGAGCGGCTCGCGTACTTTGGCATGCGGCGACCGGAGAGGCGATACGAATCCACGCGCGGCTGGCGAAATCCGCATTAACCATCGACGCGAATTTGAATTTGATTCGCGCCACCACCGTCGCGATGTCCGCGATTCTCGGTGGCGTCGATACGATCGGACTGTACGCCGAACATCTCGATTCGCGATTGGCCCGGAACATCGAGCGACTGATCCGCGAAGAGGCAGGTTTCGACGTGGCGCGAGACGCGGCATCAGGCACCTGGTATCTCGACGCTCTCACGCGGCAGTTGGCCGGTGAGGCGGCGGGCAATCACGATGTAAGCCAGCCGCCGGAGTTCGATCACCTCGATTACGCTGCCGGAATCGCGCCGTTTTTACGCGGCCCTTACGCGACGATGTACACACTGCAGCCTTGGACCATCCGGCAATACGCCGGGTTTTCGACCGCCGAGGAATCGAATGCTTTTTATCGCCGCAATCTGGCAGCCGGACAAAAAGGGCTTTCGGTGGCCTTCGACCTGGCTACGCATCGCGGCTACGATTCCGACAACGAGCGCGTGATGGGCGACATCGGCAAGGCCGGGGTCGCGATCGATTCCGTTCTCGACATGAAGATTTTGTTCGACCAGATTCCGCTCGATCAAATGTCTGTCTCGATGACAATGAACGGCGCGGTGCTGCCGATTCTGGCGTTCTACATCGTGGCCGGCGAGGAACAGGGTGTTGCGCCGGAGCAACTCAGCGGCACGATTCAAAACGACGTGCTGAAAGAGTTCATGGTGCGGAATACGTACATTTATCCGCCCTCGCCGTCAATGCGGATCGTAGGCGATATTTTCCGCTACGCATCGGAGAAGATGCCGAAATTCAATTCGATTTCGGTCAGCGGTTATCACATTCAGGAAGCAGGCGCGACTCCGGAGATTGAACTCGCGTATACGCTGGCGGACGGAGTCGAATACCTGCGCGCGGGCATCGCCTCTGGATTGGACGTTGACGCGTTTGCGCCGCGCATTTCTTTCTTTTTCAACTGCGGCATGGACCATTTCACCGAGATCGCGAAGCTTCGCGCGGCGCGCGTTTTATGGGCGAAGCTGGTGAAGGATTTTGGTGCCAAGGATCCAAAGTCGCTGGCCTTGCGAACGCATTGCCAGACCTCCGGTTGGAGCCTGACCGCGCAGGACGCGTTCAACAACGTAGCCCGAACCTGCATCGAGGCGATGTCGGCGGTGTGCGGAGGCACGCAATCGCTCCACACGAACTCGCTCGACGAAGCGCTCGCGCTGCCGACTGATTTTTCGGCGCGCATCGCTCGCGAGACGCAGATCTATTTACAGAAAGAAACCCACATCTGCCGCGCGATCGATCCGTGGGGCGGCTCTCACGTGGTCGAGGCGAAGACCCACGAACTGATGACGAACGCCTGGAAACTGATCGAGGAAGTCGAGCAGTTAGGCGGTATGACGAAGGCGATCGAGGCTGGACTGCCGAAGATGCGGATCGAAGAGGCCGCCGCGCGCAGACAGGCTCGCATCGATTCCGGAAAAGAGACCATCGTCGGCGTCAATAAATACACGGTGAGCAAGGAGACGGAGATCGACGTCCTGAGCGTTGACAACGACGCCGTCCGGCGGCAGCAGATCGAACGTCTTGAAGAAATGAAGCGAACACGCGATGGCACGGCGGTCGCCGCCGCGCTCGCGGCGTTGACGGAGAGCGCTCGGACGGGACAAGGCAACCTGCTGGCTTTGGCGGTGGACGCCGCGAGAAGGCGCGCGACGCTCGGCGAGATTTCGGATGCGCTCGAGGCTGTGTTCGGCAGATATCAGGCGAATTCGCGAACGATTTCCGGCGTGTATTCTTCCGAGAGCAATTTGGACGAGGACTTCCGCAAAGCGCGCGCAATGGCGGACGAATTCGCAGCGATGGAGGGAAGGCGTCCGAGAATTTTGGTCGCGAAGATGGGCCAGGACGGCCACGATCGCGGCGCGCGCGTGATCGCAACCGCATTTGCGGATCAGGGCTTCGACGTGGATATCGGTCCGCTGTTTCAGACTCCGAAGGAAGTGGCGCGGCATGCCATCGAGAACGACGTTCACGTGCTCGGCATTTCAACTCTCGCCGGAGGCCACAAGACGCTGGTGCCGCAAGTGATCGAGGAGCTTCGGAAGTCGGGGCGGCCGGACATTCTGGTCGTTGTAGGCGGCGTCATTCCTCCGCGGGATTACGCGTTCCTCTACGAGGCTGGCGCGGTCGGTGTGTTCGGACCCGGCACGAAGATTCCGATCGCGGCGCAAGAGATCATCGCGAAGCTGATGAGCAGCGCAGTCGGCGCGTAATTGTGACACGTCCACGCCATTCCGCGCAGCAATACATCGATGGAGTTCTGGCAGGCGACCGCGCTTTGCTGGCGCGCGCGATTACGCTGATCGAGAGCGAGAATCCGCATGACGCTCCGCTGGCGCGCGAGGTGATCGAGGCTTGTCTTCCTCACAGCGGACGCAGTATTCGCACTGGTATAACGGGCATTCCCGGCGTTGGCAAGAGTACCTTTATCGAGGCGCTCGGTAAGCATTTGATCGAGACCCGGGGCGAGCGCGTCGCGATCCTGAGCATCGATCCCAGCAGTCAGATTTCCGGTGGCAGCATTCTCGGGGACAAGACGCGAATGGAGCGGCTCGGCGCGGACGAGCGCGCGTTCATTCGTCCGTCTCCGGCGCGCGGCCACTTGGGTGGAGTCGGGCGGCACACGCGGGAGGCGATCCTGCTGTGCGAGGCCGCGGGCTTCGGAACAATTCTGGTCGAAACCGTTGGCGTCGGGCAGTCGGAGACCGCGGTCCGCGGCATGACGGATTTCTTCCTGCTGTTGATGCTCGCTGGAGCCGGTGATGAACTGCAGGGAATCAAGCGTGGAATCCTCGAGATGGTCGATCTGTTGGCGATCAACAAAGCGGATGGCGATAACGTCAATCGCGCCGAGCGTGCGCGGCGCGAGTTTGAGAACGCCCTGCATCTGTTTCCAGCGTCCGACGACGGGTGGATTCCGAAGACGGTGGTGTGCTCCGGCTTGACGGGCGCCGGGGTGCCGGCCGTTTGGGACGTCGTGCTGGAGCATCACCAGCAAATGCAGGAAACGGGGAATTTCACCAGGCGTAGAGAGCGGCAGGCGGTGGATTGGATGCGGGATCTGATTTCGCAGGCGCTCGAAGCGGACTTCCTCCGGCGGCCAGGGATGGAAGCGCGTCTGCGGGAAGCCGAAATAGCGGTCCGGCAGGGCGCGGTGAATCCGATCAGCGCAGTGGCGGGGCTGCTTAGCTAGCTACCACTAGACGACCTGACTGCGTTTCGCTTTCAGTTCGTCCATCACGCTGGTAACCAGTTCTTTCGCATCATTCAAGCACTTGACGATCAGTTGAATGTCCATTGCCGGCTTGCCCGCTTGACGGGCGCTTTGGCAGTAGACGCCGTGCTGACCGGCCAGGACCAGCGCGTCGGTGAGTAGATCGAGCGAAACCGCTAAGCGGCCGCGCTCCAATCCCATCATGGTCTCGTAGCGTTCCAGCTCTTCTTCGCGCTCGCGATAAACGGACATACGCCGATGGTAACAGCGGCCTGGGTCGCGAGAGTCTATTTGCCCGGTAGGCGGCTCATAATGTCTGACACGTACTTTCGGGTTTCCGCGATGGGAGGAATTCCGCCGGCCGCATCGACTCGTTTCGGACCGGCATTATAGGCGGCGAGCGCCGAAACCAGATCGCCATTGTAGCGCTCGAGAAGCGTCTTCAACAATTGTGTACCCGCCGATAGATTTTGCGCGATGTTGAACGCATCACTGATCTGGAATTGCTCTTGCGTCGAAGGCATCAGCTGCATCAATCCTTGCGCTCCCGCGCTGGAGACAGCGCAGGGATCAAAGCCGGATTCCTGGCGTACGACTTCCCGCACCAGTTCCGGCCGGAGTCCGGCCTTTTGCGCCGCGGAATCAATCAGGTAATTCAGTTCCGCACGCGGAGGCGGCGGGCAGGGTGGGGAAACGTCCGCCACCGCGGATCGTAGCGCCCACGGGATGGTAAAGAACGAGGATTCGGTTTTCGGAAGTCCTGGTTGCAGGATGGCCGCTTGCCGGCGGACGGATTCGCGCTGCAGCGCAAGCGGGGACGCCTTATCGGCGGATCCCGTTTGGAGCGCGACGGATTGCATCTGTTTGGCAATGGATTGTTCCATCGCGGATTGACTCGCCGGGGGCGCCGACTGCTGCCAGCACAAAACTATGAAAATCCACCACACACTCCAGGAGATCGTCAGGTCCGCGACTTTGGAGGAGGGCAGGATTTTTCTGACGGCGTCAAGCGTTCTGCTGGCGCAGGATCGGCTCCCGGATCCCGGACCACTCTTCGCACAGCAGAATCGAATTGGCCGGATTGCGGGGAGCATACTTAATAAAGGTATGGCCGATCAGGCGTTCTGGATTGGGTGGTAGATAGGCACTGAGACTGGCGATGTCCTGCGAGGCAGTATAAGCGACCCCACCGACGGAATAGGAATAGAAAATGGACTCGTCGGAGGTTTCGGTGATGAAGCCGTCACCCAAGCGGCCTGTCCGGTTCAGCAGCAGCCGGCGGCGACGCTCCCGTCGCTCGGGATTGTTCTTGGCGCGGAGAATCACCCAAACAGCGGCTGCGATCAGGACGGCGGCGAGAGCGGCCAGAGCCGCAAGCTGAGCTTCAGCAGTCATGTAAGAAGAAGGGCGCGGCGGAGAAAAGTACCGCGGCGCCCCGGTTCATAGAAAGCGTGACCAATCGGCCTTAACTGCCAGCTTTCGGTTCAAACGCTTTGGCGTAATCCTTCAGGAAGGTTTCGAGGCCCTTGTCGGTCAACGGATGGCTGAACATGCCGTCCAGGACTTTGAACGGAATAGTGCCGATGTCGGCGCCCGCCTTGGCGGCCTCGATCACGTGATTGGTGGTCCGGAGCGACGCGGCGAGGACCTGCGTCTTGAAGCCGCCGTTCGCGTAGATCTCGACGATGTCGTGGATGAGGTCCATGCCGTTCCAGCCGATGTCGTCGATGCGGCCGACAAAGGGACTGATGATGTAGGCACCGGCTTTCGCAGCAAGTAACGCCTGGCCGGCATGGAAGCATAGCGTCACGTTGACGCGAATGCCTTCTTTGCTCAGAACCGAAGTCGCGGCGATTCCGTCGCGCGTGAGGGGAAGCTTTACGACCACGTTCTTATGGATCTTGGCGAGCTTGCGGCCATCCTCGATCATCTTCGGCGATTCGGTTGAAACGACTTCGGCGCTGATGTCGCCGTCCACGATCTCGCAGATCTTGGCGATCTGATCTTCAATCTTGATGCCTTCGCGAGCGATCAGGGTCGGATTGGTGGTGACGCCGTCGACGACGCCCCACGAGACGGCTTTCTTCAGTTCGTCGAGGTTCGCGGTATCCAGAAAGATTTTCATGTTGGTTTAAGCCTCAGGGACGACGGCGTTTTCGAGCACGCCGATGCCGTCAATTTCGATTCGGATTGTCGAGCCGGGAGTGACCGCTCCTACGCCGGGCGGCGTTCCAGTCGCGATCAAGTCGCCGGGTTCCAGCGTCATAAAGGCACTGACATAGGCGAGTATATCATTCACGGAAAAAATCATATCCGTGACTGGGGCGTCCTGTTTCACAACCCCGTCGACGACGGTGCGAACGCGGAGAGAGGCGAAGTCCACTTCATCGGGGGTGACGAGATACGGTCCAACGGCGCAGAAGGTGTCAAAGCCTTTGCCGCGGGTCCATTGGCCGTCTTTCTTCTGCAGATCGCGCGCGGTGACGTCGTTGACGCAGGTAAATCCGTGAACACATTCGAGCGCGTCCTCGGCACGGATATTGCGGCACCGCCTGCCGATGATGATGCCCAGTTCGCCTTCCCAATCGACGCGCTGCGAGGCCTTCGGATAGACGATGTTATCGCCCGAAGCAATCAAAGACGAAGGCGGCTTCAAGAAGATGAGCGGCTCGGCGGGGGGCTCGTTGCCCAGCTCTTTCGCATGCTCGGCGTAGTTGCGTCCGACGCAAACGATCTTGGTGGGATACGACGGCGGGAGCAAGCGGACAGCGTGGAGATCCACCTCGCCTGCGAGCGCGTACTCCACTCCAGCGGAATCGTCGATGGTTGACCGCATGCTCTTATCACGAGTAAATCGAATGCGCTTCATGGTTTCTCCGGAGCGACGATCTCGACGGGCGGCGATGGCTGGCTCTCGTTGCCTTTCAGATCGACAGATGTAATGGCGTAGCGGTATTTCTTGTTCGCGTCGACCGTCTTGTCACTATAAACCGGCGTGTCCACGTTCTCGGCGAGACGGACAAACGGACCCGTTTCGGCGGCGCGATACACGCGGTAACCGCGGAAATCGGATTCGATGTTGCGTTCCCAGGAAAGCTCCACGCTGCCGGATCCGGCGGTCGCGGTGAGCCCGGCGGGAACCGCCGGCGGGAATTTATCAAGCGGCGTAATCTTGACGGTTTCCGACACTTGGCTCTCGGCCTTGTCCTGAATCGCCTGCACGAAGTAGCGGTACGGCGTGTCGAACGCCGCGGAGGTATCGGAGTACCCGGCGCCCTCCGCATCCGCAAGCGGCGCAGGCTTTTCCTCGCCGGTCGCGCGGAAGATTCGGAATTTGGAGTGCGTGCTAGTCCAGTTCAGTTTGACGCCGTCGGGTGTTGCGGTCGCCTTCAAGGCGGACGGGGCGTTCAGCGGCTCGATGACGGTGAGAATCGCGAGGTTCGACCACGCGCCCGCGCGGCCCTTAGGTCCGATGGCGCGGGCTGCGATCACGATCTCTTTGCCGACAAAATCTTTCGCCGAAACTTCCTTCAGTACCTCACCGGGCTTCAGGATTTCGGCGTCCACGCGGCGGGCTTTCGGAGCCCAGCGGTCCACGTTGAAATCCGGTTCCGTGGGTCCGATGCGCAGTTCCACGCCATGCAACGAGCGAAGCACTACGCCCTCCGTACTCAACGCAGGCGCTGTAAATTCAATCACCAGATTGTCGCCGTATTCGAGTGCGCGCAGATCCTTGATCGCCACCGGAATATTCAGAGCGGGGGGCAAAGGCTCGCCGACGTACCCGCATCCGGCAAGCAAACTGAATGCCGCCAGCGCGGCCGGGATCCGGATGCGCATCACAGAATGTACTTACTGAGGTCCTCGTCTTTTACGATCGCCGAGAGTTGCTTTTTGACGTACGCCCCGTCGATCTTCACCGTCTTCTTCTTGAGATCCGGACCGTCGAACGAGACGTCCTCGAGCAGCTTCTCGAGCATGGTGTGCAGTCGGCGGGCGCCAATGTTTTCGGTGGTTTCGTTCACCTTGGTGGCAAACGACGCGATCGCGCGAAGAGCGTCCTCGGTGAAGGAAAGTTTGATGCCTTCGGTATCCATCAACGCAATATATTGCTTGATCAGAGCGTTTTTCGGCTCGCGCAAAATGCGAATGAAATCGTCTTCGTTTAGCGATTTCAACTCGACGCGAATCGGGAAGCGGCCCTGGAGTTCCGGGATCAGATCGGAAGGCTTCGAAACGTGGAACGCGCCCGCCGCGATGAACAGAATATGATCGGTCCGGACGAAGCCGTGGCGGGTCGAGACCGTGGTGCCTTCGACGATCGGCAGGATATCGCGCTGCACGCCTTCCCGGCTGACATCCGGTCCGTGGCCGCCTTCGCGGCCGGCGATTTTGTCGATTTCGTCGAGGAAGATAATGCCGCTGCGCTCGACGCGGTCAAGGGCCACGCGCGTCACCTGGTCCATGTCCACCAGCTTCTGCTCTTCTTCGGTGACCAGATAATCGAGCGCCTCGGCGACCCGCATTTTCCGCTTCTTGGTACGGCCTCCGAAGAGGCCCGGAAGCATGTCCTTGAGATTGATGTCCATCTCTTCGACACCGGAATTGGTGGTGAGCTCGAAGGAGGGTCCGCGCTCTTTTACGTCGATTTCGACGAGGCGATCGTCCAGCTTGCCGGCAACCAGGCGCTCGCGGAGTTTCTCGCGCGTTCGCTCGACGCTTTCGGCGGGCTCGGGCGTGGTGGGCATCAGGAGGTCGAGAAGCCGCTCCTCGGCATTCTTCTCGGCGCGCTCCGCGATCTCGTCCAGGCGTTCGTCGCGGACCTGGTCGATCGAGGTATCGACCAAATCCCGGATCATGGATTCGACGTCGCGGCCCACGTAGCCGACTTCGGTGAATTTGCTGGCTTCGATTTTGAGGAACGGCGAATTCGAAAGCTTGGCCAAACGCCGCGCCAATTCCGTCTTGCCAACGCCGGTCGGCCCGATCATCAGGATGTTCTTCGGCATCACCTCTTCCGCCATCTCGGGTTCGAGTTTCTGGCGGCGGATACGGTTCCGCAAGGCGATCGCGACGGCGCGCTTCGCGTCCGCCTGGCCGACCACATATTTGTCGAGCTCGCGAACGATTTCGCGCGGGGTCAGCTCATCGAGTAGAGGACCGTCGCCCGACGATTGCGGCAGATAAATCACCATCTAGGCGAGCTCCTCAAAGATCACGTTTCCATTGGTATAAATGCAGATTTTACCGGCGATCTGCATGGACTTTTCAACGATGTCACGCGCGGATAGCTTGGTGTTTTCCATCAGCGCCGTAGCCGCCGCTTTTGCGAACGGTCCGCCGGAACCGATCGACGCGATCTGATCGTCGGGCTCGATGACGTCCCCGTTTCCGCTGACGATAAACGTATTGGCATTGTCGGCGACCAGCAACAGCGCTTCGAGATGGCGCAGCATGCGGTCAGTGCGCCAGTCTTTGGCGAGTTCGACAACGGAGCGCGGCAGATTTCCGTTGTGCTGCTCGAGCTTGGTTTCAAAGCGTGTAAAAAGAGCGAACGCGTCGGCCGTGGAGCCGGCAAATCCAGCGATAATTTTGCTGTTATACAGGCGGCGCAGCTTCTTTGCCGAGGCCTTCAAGACCTCGCTTCCAAGCGTCACTTGGCCGTCGCCGGCCATCACCACCTTGCTATCCCTGCGCACGCAGAGGATGGTGGTGGATCGAATTCGTTGTTTCATCCTTGAACCTTCAGTGTCCCACACACACGCGGAATCGATAGGCAAACGGGCTCGTCAGTGGGCTGTCTTTGCGATCCCTCCAGTGTGGGCGCTCTACGTCATAGCCCCGCCTGTCAGGGCGGGGACGCTTTTCAGTCAACGGTCGTGAAGGCCGATCGCGGACAGCCCACACCATGCGCGGATCTGCGTCTTAGTCAGCCGCTTTGCTGGCGGTCGCTTCGCGGCGCCAACGCAGAATCGGCTTGCGCGCAGCCATCACTTCATCCACTTTGGTGGTCCGCGTCGAATGTGGAGCCGTCAGCACCAATTGCGGATCGATTTCGATTTCCTTGGCAATCGAAATCATGGCGTCGATGAACAGATCCAGCTCCGGCTTGCTTTCGGTTTCGGTCGGCTCGATCATCATCGCGCCGTGAACGATCAGCGGGAAGCTGACCGTGTAGGGGTGGAAGCCGTAGTCGATCAGCCGTTTCGCGATGTCGCCCGTGTGGACGCCCTTCGCGGTCTGGCGATGATCCGAAAATACCGCCTCGTGCATCGACGGAGCGTTGTACGCGAGGTCGTAATACGGTTCGAGACCCTTACGGATGTAGTTGGCGTTGAGTAACGCGTCGCCGGTGGCGCGAGGCAATCCGTCGCCGCCGTGGGCCATGATGTAGGCCAGCGCGCGGACCAGCACGCCGAAGTTTCCGTAGAACGACTTCACCCGTCCGATCGATCGCGGCAGCTTGTAATTCCAGCTCCAGGCGTCCTTGACGCGGACCAGTCGCGGCTTGGGCAGGAAGGGCTCCAGATGCTTCTTCACGGCCACGGCGCCCGAACCCGGTCCGCCTCCCCCGTGCGGTGTCGAGAACGTCTTGTGCAGGTTGAGATGCATGACGTCCACGCCGAAATCGCCGGGCCGGGTGATCCCGACCAGCGCGTTCATATTCGCGCCGTCCATGTACATCAGCGCGCCTTTGTCGTGGAGCACCTGCGCGACTTTGGCGATGTTTTCCTCGAAAACGCCCACCGTATTCGGATTGGTGACCATCAGCGCAGCGGTGTCTTCGTCCACCATCGCGGCGAGCGCTTCGACGTCCACCATGCCGCGTTCGTTCGATTTCAGATTCGCCACCTGATAGCCGGTCATGGCGGCGGTCGCCGGATTGGTGCCGTGCGCGGAATCTGGAATGATGATTTTCTTGCGCGGATTGCCGCGCGATTCGAGCAGCGCGCGGACGAGCATGATGCCGGTCATTTCGCCGTGTGCTCCGGCGGCGGGCTGTAGCGTCACCGCGTCCATCCCGGTGATCTCGGCCAGCACGCGTTCGAGCGTAGCCATCACTTCCATGACGCCTTGCGAAAGCGATTCGGGCTGATACGGATGCGCCCAGGCGAGGCCTTCCGTACGCGCGACTAGTTCGTTAACGCGCGGGTTGTACTTCATCGTGCAGGAGCCAAGCGGATACAGGCCCAGGTCGATGGCGTAATTCCAGGTCGACAGACGCGTGAAATGACGGATCACTTCGACTTCGCTGACCTCGGGAAAATCTTCGATTTCGGCGCGCGTGTTCGCCGCACCCAGCGCCTCGATCGGATCGACGGAGGGCACATCGAGATCGGGAAGCTGATAGCCTTTCTTGCCCGGCGAACTCATCTCGAACAGTAGCGATTCGTTCTGCGAAATGTGGGAACGGACTTTGCGGATCATGCTATTTGACCTCCCACTTCGACCATAGCCTCTGCGGCTTTCGCTTTCGGAACCGCTACAGCCTTCATTTCTCCGGCCAGCGCATCCATATCCGCGCGCTTCGTCATTTCGGTGCAGCAGACCAGGATCGTGTTGCCCAGTTCCGGGTAGTATTTCTTCAGCGGCAACCCGCCGACGATTTTCTTCTTCAACAGCGCCTTATTGATGTTGTCCGCTGTGCGCGTTCCACCCGACACGACAAATTCGTTGAAGAACGGACCCGTGAATTGCAGCTTCATTTGCGAAGCCAGGTAGTGCGCCTTTGAAAGATTCTGTGAGGCCAACTCGCGCAGACCTTCCTTGCCATAGACGCTCATGTAGACCGTCGCCATTAGGGCGATCAGCGCCTGGTTGGTGCAGATGTTGGAGGTCGCCTTCTCCCGCCGGATGTGCTGTTCGCGCGTGGCCAGTGTCAGGCAATAGGCGCGCCGTCCTTGGTTATCTTTGGTCTCGCCGACCAGCCGGCCCGGCAGCTGCCGGATGTACTTTTCCTTGGTCGCAATGATGCCGACGAAGGGACCGCCATAGCTCGGCGAAATCGCAAAGCTCTGCATCTCGCCGATCACAATATCGGCATCGCGCGGCGGCTCTATCAGCCCCAGCGAGACTGCTTCCGTGAACGCGACTACCAGCAAAGCGCCGTGTTTATGCGTGATTTCCGCGATGGCCTTGATGGCCTCGACACCGCCGAAGAAGTTCGGCGATTGGACGATTACGCAGGCCGTCTTATCGTTAATCTTCTTTTCGAGATCGGCCAGATCGACGCGCCCGGTTTCCTTGTCGTAGCCAAATTCGGCAACCGGAAGGCCCTGGAACCTAGCGTAGGTGGACAGCACTTCGCGGTATTCCGGATGGACGGAGCGAGCGATCAGCGTCCGTTCCCTACCCGTGGCGCGCATCGCCATCAAAGCCGCTTCTGGAACCGCTGACGAGCCGTCGTACATCGACGCATTCGCGACGTCCATGCCAGTCAACTGGCAGATCATCGTTTGGAATTCGAAGATCGTGGTCAGCGTGCCCTGCGCGATTTCCGCCTGATAGGGCGTGTACGACGTCAGAAATTCGCCACGCGAAACCACCACGTCGCACATCACCGGACGGTAGTGGTTGTAGACTCCGGCGCCGAGGAAGCTGGCGTAGCCGGTCGCGTTTTCGGCGCCCCGGGCTTTGAAGTAATCGACGATGTCGTACTCCGATTTGCCCGGCTCAATCTTGAGCGGCTCTTTCTGCCGGACATCGGCCGGCAAGTGCGCGTACAGGTCTTCAATGCTCTCGACGCCTAGCGTGGCCAGCATCTGGCGGCGTTCAAGATCGGACTTCGGTAGATATCGCAAGGGTATGTTCCAACTCTAGGCAGGAGAGGCCTGCGGATGGGGCAAAAATTCGGCCACGCTCCAGGCGGATAGCGGCCTCGGGTGACCTATTCTGCTCCGATATACTTCTGATAATCCGCAGTGGACATCAGCGCTTTTATTTGATCCGGATCAGACAACTTGATTTTAACAAGCCAAGCCACGCCATGCGGATCTTCATTCAACTTTTCGGGCGAGGCCGTCAACAAATCGTTGACTTCGGTCACTTCACCGGATACCGGCGAGTAGATGTCGGAAACCGCTTTGACCGATTCGACCGAGCCGATCGTCTTGCCCGCTTCGACGCTGGTTCCGGGCTTCGGCAGATCCACATAGACGATGTCGCCCAGTTCCTTCTGCGCGTGGAACGTGATTCCGACGGTGCCTATGGCGCCGTCGGCATTCACCCACTCGTGCTCTTTCGTATAGCGAAACGTTTCGGGATAGCTGCTCATGATGAGATCGTCGTCCTTATGATGATTTGGGCCGTTTGTAAAAAGGCGTCGCCACGATGACCGCGTCCACGGGTTGATTGCGGACGATCACCTGGATCGGCTGGCCGATGCGGGCATGCTCCGTCGGAACGTAGCACATGCCGATGTTTTTGTTGAGTGTGGGGGCGGGTCCGCCGCTGGTGACCCAGCCGGCCGGTTTGCCGTCGATATGGACCTCGTAGCCGTCGCGTCCGATGCCGCGCGCGGTCATCTCAAAGCCAACCAGCTTGCGTTTGACGCCTTCCGCCTGTTGCTTCGCGAGAATCTCGCGGCCCACAAAATCGCCCTTGTCCATCTTTACGACCCACGAAAGGTCGGCTTCTAGCGGGGTAATGCTGGCGTCGATTTCATGGCCATACAGCGCCATCTTCGCTTCGAGCCGGAGCGTGTTGCGCGCACCGAGCCCGGCGGGCTTGATGCCGAATTCCTCGCCCGCCGCCATCAGTTCCATCCAGATCCGCGGCGCCTCGGAAGGTGCAATGTAGATTTCGAAACCGTCTTCGCCGGTGTAGCCGGTGCGCGCGATGCGTGCCTTCGTCCCGGAGACTTCGCCGTCGCGGAAGTGGTAATACTTGATCGGTGCGAGTTCAGTTTTCGTCAGCTTTTGCAGCGTCGCCAGGCCCTTCGGCCCTTGAATCGCGATCTGTGCGTACTTCGGTCCGGCATTCTCCACCTGGACGTCGAACTTCGGAGCTAACGAAGCGATGTGGAGGTAATCCTTGTCCTGATTCGACGCGTTCACACAAAGGAAAAACGAATCGTCCGCGACCTTGTGGACCAGGATGTCATCCACGAAACATCCCGTGTCATAGAGCAGGCCGGCGTAATGTGCCTGGCCTATCGCGAGCTTCGCCGCGTTGTTGGTCGAGAAATAATTGACCAGATCGAGCGCTTGCGGTCCGCGGACCTCAATCTCGCCCATATGCGATACATCGAAGAGGCCAACCGCGGTCCGGACGGTCTTGTGCTCGTCCAACAGGCCGGAGTATTGGACAGGCATGTCCCAGCCCCCGAAATCCACCATCCGAGCGCCCATCTGACGATGGACGGCGTTGAGTGGCGTTTTGAGAAGCTCGGGAGCTTCGCTGGACGGGGCTTCGCTCATGAAGCATTAGGCTAGCAAACCGCGCAAGTGTCCGTCAGTCGGAAATGCGTGTTCGCGCCCTACGTGGCCAGCATCGATTTCCACGCCGGCTCGTCTTGCCCGATGCTGAACTGGTTGCCGCAACGGACTAGCGGAAGCCGTAAGAGTTTTGGTTCCCGTTCGATGCGCGTCAGGATCTCGGAATCGGTGACTTTCAGGTATTTCAGCCCGGCATCGACGTAGGCAGCAGATTCCGTGTCGAGTAAAGCGGCCAGTCCGAACTTGTCGATAAAGCGCTTGATCTCGCCGGGCGACATTGGCTTCTGTTTGAGATCCACGAAATGAATTTCTGCGCGGCGCTCCTTGAAAAACCGATCGGCGGCTCGCGTGGCCTGGGAGTTTTTCATCCCGAAAATCTGTACGCTCGGCATCCGCTCCGATTGTGACAGCTGGGCTGACGCGCTAGCAGTAGGAACAGAAGAATCGGCGTTGGCCGGTATCGAGGGAGAGCTCGATCCTGGGTAAGCGGCGCATCGCGGATGCGGCTTCCGGACTGTCGGGGGCGAGCTTGACGATCTGAGTATAGTAGTCGATCGCGCGCTTTCTGGCTTTCTCCGATAGCTTCGCGTTCTCCCCTTTGCGGGGATAGGGAATGTGCGCGACCCACTGGTCGTCCGGGCCGGCATGGGCGATCGACCACCAGCTTTCGTTCGCGATGGCGAGAGTGAACAGGATCTCTTTCTGGAAACGTGCTTGCGGATGCTGCACCAGGAAAGCCTCGCCTTGGGCGATCACGTTGCGGAACAGGTCGGGATTGGTCGGGCAGCCTACCCCAGGATCGGTACTCCACCCGCGCCGCTGCAGTGCGAGGAAAGCCAGTTCGCCGGCTTCGGTGTCGGGAAATTCATTCCAGACGCGACGCAAAAGGTCGCGGCTGTAGGCCAATCCACCGTAGTGCGTCATGCCGCCGAGCTTGACTCCGTAGGTGGAAAGGCTGGTCCGCGCGGACTTCGAGAGTTCGGCGTCGCGTTCCGCGCCACCGGGGATTTCCGCCAGGTGGTCGGCTAATTTCGCGACCAGAGCATCGCCTGCGAGCAACCGCAAAGCCTTTTCCTCGGCTGGCTGCGCGAATGCTTCCCGAAGCAAGTCCAACGTCGTCTTGAGGAGTTCGCGCGCCGCCTGCTGGCTCTCTTCTCGAGTCCGGGTCTGGATTTGCATCGCTTTGACGAAGGCGGGTCCTGCCGAAGCCGCCAGCCGCGTTTGCAGCGGATCCCCATCCAAAGGCAGGAACGCGCTGCCCTCGGCTTGCAGGATCACATCATCCTTGATGCGTTCCTTCATCAGGCGATCGTGGAGGACCACCAGCTGCACTCCACGCCGCATTCCAGCGGGCGACGGATTCGATTGGTTCGTGTGGAGGAAATAGTGAAGCTCGCCGCCCTGCCAGTGGTCGCCCGCAACGGGCTCGCCGAATCGGGTACGCCGGAAACCGATCTCCATCAGCTGCGGCGCATGCGTTGGAGCGCCGAAACGCTCTGTCAGGCGCGCTCTGAGAACACCAAATAGGCCCGACGTAAATTTTGGCGATTCATCCTGAGGGTGAAGGTCAATGCGCAGATTCGCCGTTCGGATGGGCTCGTCAAAGACGTAATAGAACGATTCGCGAATCAGCCCGCCGCGCACTTCCTGACAATGATGGGTCCACTCGACGGTCGCGTACACGTCCATTTGGACCGGATTCCGCGGTGCGCAGGCAACTCCCGCGGCCTTCGGACCGGCAGCGTAGGCCCGGCCCCACTCGACCTTTTTGAGGGTCGAGAGCATCTCGTCGGCGACTTGGGTGGGCGTCGGCTGGCAGAAGCCAGGGGCTGCCGAAAGGAACAAAATCAGGAACCGCGTCATCTCGCACAGCGCGGCCGTCTCACCCGAGACACGCGCCGACCTCATCTGAGGAGACACGAAAGCGAGGCGCGCCGTTACACGAACCGGCGCATTGAGTCGGTTACAGCGTGCCGCAGCGCTCGAACATCGCCTTCACGTCGGGGTACACGGTCGGGTCCGATTGCGGCGAATCGTAGTAGTGCTTGTAGTGCCCCGACATGCTGAGGTTCAGGTAGACCATCACGGACTTGTTCGCACCGCCGCAACCGCCGATCGGATAGACTTTGCCATTCAGATCCAAATCGGCTCCACTGATGGTCATCATGCAGTCGTACTCGAAGATCTTGACAAGATCCGACAGCATCGTGCCCCACACACCGTTGATGATGTCTATGAAGTAGCGCTTGCCCAGCCGTGCACGCTTGTCCCCGCGTGCGAAGTGGTGCTTCAGAAGCCACTGGACGAGCATCACGTCATCCATTTTGTTGAACATTCCCTCGCCAACGCCATAAGAGACGTTGTACATGTTGATGCTGCCGCCCAAACTGTAAATCTCAGCCATTGTCGTTTCCTCGCCTTCATTTTTTGAGGCGCCTTCAAGCTCGCCTTTGCCTAGAGGGGCGCAGGTCGGCGGAGGAATCGATCAAGGACGGAGGAGGAATTTTGGAGGAAGCTAATCCAGCTTCTCGGGCTGGATTTCGATGTTGGTTTCGCCGGCGGCTTTCTTTTCGAGGTACTTCTTCACCCAGGCTTCCCAACTCTTTCCGGCCGCTGTGTCCCGTCCCGTGAAGGCGAGTCCGGCGATATCGGAGTAGGGCACCGCTACCTTGGCCAGTTGATCCTTGGGTCCGTTCGACGGGATCACCCGGACCACGGAATCTTTCAGGGTCTTGCCGGTCCGGCGATCGAAGATATAGCCTTCAAGCGTCGTGCCGTCCTGGCGCGTGATGGTGACGTCGCCGCGATAGTCGAAAGCTTTTTCGAGTCCGGTCCGCAGAGCCTCTTCCGAAGCCGCATCCCACACCATGCCCTGGAGGTCTTCCTTGGCAAATCCAGGGGAGACTTCGAGTTCGTCAGGATTCACCGGCTGCGTGGTGCTCATAGACGTTAAGGATGAAGCCTGAAAACTATGCCTCGACCTTGTCGGCTTCTTCCGCCGGGGCCTTGATCTGCACCAGCGGAGCCGCGTGCGGCTTCACCGGATTCCGCAGATCTTCCATCGCGGATTTGCTCGCGTATTTCGAGAACAGCGTGCCCTTCACCGTCGCCACAAAGCCATGCCAGGAATTGAACGTGTCATGGACCGCCGAGGCTTCGTATCCCGAATGCACCATGCAGTTGGCGCACTTCGGATTGCCGGATTCAGTGCCGTAATTTTCCCACGCGGTGTCGGCCATCAGTTCGGCGAACGTGTCCGCGTAGCCGTCCTGCAGCAGGTAACAGGGCTTCTGCCAGCCGAACAAATTGAATGTCGGCATGCCCCATGGCGTACACGCGTAATCCCGCTTGCCCATCAGGTATTCGAGGAATAACGGCGACAGGTTGAAGGCCCACTTCGACTTGCGATTCGACAGTAGAGTATTGAACAAACGCCGGGTCCGCGCCTTACCCAAAAAATGACCCTGATCGGGCGCTTTGTCGTAAGAATAGCCGGGCGAGAGCATCATGCCCTCGACGCCCAGAGCCATCATTTCGTCGAAGAAGTCGCGGACGCTGGCCGGATCGAAGCCGTCGAACAGCGTCGTATTCGTGGTCACGCGGAAACCGCGCTCAACCGCGATCTTGATCCCTTCCACCGCGACTTCGTAGCCGCCCTCTTTGCAAACCGAGAAATCGTGATGCTCTTTCTGCCCGTCCATGTGAACCGAGAACGTCAGGTATTTGCTGGGCTGGAAGAGATCGATCTTTTCCTTCAGCAGCAATGCGTTGGTGCAGAGGTAGATGTATTTCTTTCGCGCAACCAGGCCTTCGACGATCTCGGCGATTTGCGGATGCATCAGCGGCTCGCCGCCGGGAATCGAGACCATCGGCGCGCCGCATTCATCGACCGCGCGGAAGCATTCTTCGGGCGACAGATTCGCCTTCAGAATATGCGCCGGATATTGGATCTTGCCGCAGCCCGCGCAAGCCAGATTGCAACGGAACAGCGGCTCGAGCATCAACACGAGCGGATAGCGCCGGCGCCCCTGGAATCTCTGTTTGAGTACGTAGGAAGCGACCGTCCACATCTGTGAAACTGGAACGGGCATCTACTTTTTAGGGTAACTCATTCGCGGCGGAAGAAAATGATTTTCGGCCCGTGGAAGACTTGCTCGCCGATGGCTTTCCAGCTCTCCGATTGCAGGCGCTCGGTCGCGGATCGATAGGACGCCGCCGATTCGTAGGGGCTGTAGGCAAGCACCACGGGCCGTGCAGGGTCGAGCGCCGTTCCACACAGCGACTCCTTCAACGCCGGTTCAAAGAAGAGATACATGTCGAGCGATCGCGGCGGCGCGAGCATCAGGCAGCCCCGCGATTCCGCGAGCTTCGCTGTGATAGCGGACGCCGCTGCCTCCCAATCTTCTCTCGGGCGGCGAAAGGCCTGAACATCCGCGTACAACGAGGCTGCGACCAGAGCAACGGCCCAGCATCGGGCGGCAACCCAATGGGCATTCTCGAACCCCCGCGCGGCCAGAATTGAGAGCGGCACCAGCACCCAGATGAATTGGCGCGACGCGAAGAAGTATCCGAACGCGAGATTTCCGGCGATGGCGCCCAGGATCGGAATGGCGATCAGCAGCGCCCACAGACTTCGCCGCTCTGGATCGAGCGCGCGCCATCCGAGGAATGCCGGGACCGCGATCAGGAGCGTACCCAGGTAGCCGAATCCGACCAGTTCCTTGACGATGAGCTGGACTTCTTTCGGTCCGAAACCGCCCTGCGCCGCATAGGAAGCGATCTCCGCGCGCCACTGCGACGTCGCGAACTGCATCCACGGAAGGAACAGCAGGGCGCTCAGGCCTACCGAAGAGCCCGTCACGATCAGAACTCGAGAGCCGGTCTTCCTCCAATTCAGCGCGAGCCACCCGAAGTGGGCCAGCGCGACGAGGAACGAATACGGCTGGGTGTACAAGCCGACCAGGAGCAGCGCGGAATACAGCAGCGCGCGGGGGATTTGCGGCCGATCGACCATTCGCAGGAACGCGATCGTCGACCAGCCCGCGATGCACAGAACGGCCGAATAAGGGCGCACTTCGAGCGCGTAACGGAATTGGAGCGGCAGCCCCACGAACACTAGCACCGCCAGCATCGGATAGCGGAGTCCGAGGCGTAGTGCGAGAACGAACACCGCCGCACAGGCTCCGGCGCTGAACAGGATGGAGGGCAGGCGTGCCGAGAACTGCGAGTATCCCAGCGTCCGGATCGACGTCCGGGTGTACAGGAAGCCGAGCGGAACGCCGCCGGCACTTTGCGCCGCGTAGGCCGGAATTTGATCCACTGTCCGGTCGCGCGCTCCGATGAGGTGGATCACTTCGTCCAGCCAGAACGAACGATTCGGCAGCAGGGAAAGGACGCAGCAATAGACGATCAGGAATACGGCAAGCTGCAGTCTGCGCGGCACTGCACCGTAGTGTATCCTTCGGCGCCGGGCGTTCTACGATGGAGACTTGCGTTGGCCGCTGCTTGTCATCCTTGCGTTCGTCCTGCTGCTGCGATTGCCGTTCCTCAACCAGGCGGTGCAGGGCGACGACGACATCTATCTCACCGGAGCGCGCCACGCGCTGATCGATCCGCTGCATCCGAACCACGGCACCTACATTTTTCGCGGGGAGATCGCGGATATGCGCGGTCATCCGCATCCTCCGCTGGTCAGTTGGGTGTTGGCCGCGTTGTTCACGGTGTTCGGCGACCTGCGCGAAGTTCCTTTTCACGCGGTTTTTGGGCTGTTCTCGGTGATCGCCGCGCTGTCCGCCTGGTATCTCGCGAAGCGTTTTTCGCCGCGGCCGCTCGAAGCGGTGCTGTTGTTTCTGGCGGTTCCGGCGTTCGTTGTGAATGGCAACTCCTTCGAATCGGATGTGCCGTTCGTGGCGCTATGGCTGACTGCCATCGCCTTGTTCGTGAAGGCGGTCGACTCGAATGGAAGTGAGAAGTGGCTGGCGGCCGCCGGACTCGCGGCGGCACTGGCGGCCTTCGCCGCCTATCAAGCGGTTCTGCTGACGCCGATCCTTGGGCTGTATGTCTGGCTGAACCGGCGGCATTGTAAGCCGTCGTGGGCGACGACGCTGGCGGCTCCAGCAGCGTTGGTGATGTGGAACGTGTTCGAGCGCGCGACGGGCGGGGCTTTGCCGGCTTCGGTTTTGGGCGGCTACTTGAATTCGCATGGCTTTCAGGCGGCCGCGCAGAAGTTGAAGAGCGCGATCGCGCTGGTGGTCCATTTCGCTTGGATCGTGTGTCCGGTTCTGCTGGCGGTATCCGCGCGGCGCATCTCGAAGTGGATGTGGATCGCAGTGGTGCCGATCGCGGCAGCCGGGATTTTCTATGACCCGAACCCGTTGTTCTGGGTGTCGCTTGGACTCGGCATCGCGGGTCTGGCCTGGATCGCGCAGCACCTGCGGCGCGACGAGCCGGCGGATTCACTGTTCCTCAATGGCTGGATCGCGACCTTCTTCACGGCCGCTGTGGTCCTGTTCTTCGCCGGATCCGCGCGCTACATTCTGCCTTTGGCGCTCCCGGTTGCCATCTTGATTTCGCGTGAACTCGATCGCAAATGGCTGCTCGCGGGGGTCGGTGCCCAACTGCTGTTGTCGCTCGGCTTGAGCGTGGTCAGCTATCAGCACTGGGATGCGTATCGCGAGTTCGCGAGGCAAAACGCGCCCACTACGCATTCGACGAGGGTCTGGGTCAACGGAGAGTGGGGCTTGCGTTACTACGTCGAAGCGGATGGTGGATTGGCGATGCCGAAAGATCAGGCGACGCGGCCGGGCGAGACGGTTGTTTCTTCGCGCATGTCGCAGGCGTTTCCGAATGAGGGGCTGCTGGCGCTGACGGCGCGGCAGATCGCGACCAGCCCGATCCCATTGCGGATGGTTTCGCTGCACGGGCGATCGGCGTTTTCGGTGGCGTCCACAGGGTTACGGCCCTTCGACATTTCGCTCGACGACATCGACGAAATCCGGGCGGAGCAAATCCAGGAACGGCGCGCGGTGCTCGCGTCTTTGCGCATCGGCGATCCGGCGTCGGCGGCGCAGATCATCCGCGGCGTCTACGCCGATGGCTGGACAGCGGGCGAGGTGGTGGCGGTCCTCAAGCGGCCGGATCGGGCGGCGGCTTTGCGGGTGACGCTGACGATTCCAGGGGCGGCGACGGCGCGGCGTATCGAGTTGTTCCTGGATGGGGAATTGGTTCTTGAGAATACGTTCGAGAAGCCAGGCGGGTATACGGTTTCGACCGGGATTCTGCCGGTCCGCGCCGGGGAGGCCACGGTTACGCTGAAGCTCGATAAAACGGTGAGGGTTCCGCCAGACCAGCGGGATTTGGGTGTTCTACTGAGCGAGATTGGGTTCTCGAAATAGGGCCTGCAAAACGAAGCCAATTTCGCGTAAGCCTTTACACGTGTTGCGGTTAGGATTCGTGCGAAACGAAGCCATTCGCATCGGTGCACCTTCTCCGCGGCGCTCCTTGGCTTTGTTTTGCACACATGCCGGAGGCCTGTGCTACTACAGCGCCCGGGCGATGTCCACGACGTCGCTGAAGACGCCGTAAGCGGTCTGCTGCACTCCCGGGGAAATGGCGACGGTGCCGACGGTTCCCATGAGGTCGGTGTGGAGCAGCAAGAGGTTGGAGGTACCACGGACGGCGGCGAGGATATCGCCTTCGTCGAGCACTTCCGCTCGGACCCGGAGCTTCAAGCCGTCTTGGGTTCGTTTCGCACGGCTGACCAGCGCGACGGTCTTGCGGCTTTCCTTCAAGGCGACGATCTTTTCCGGGGTGAGGCGGCCGATCCCGCGCCGATCGACATCGAGCGGCGTGACGTTGGCATCGCAAAGGACGTTGGCCAGCGCGGCTGTCTTGGCGGCGGAATCCCAGCCGTCGATATCGAAGCTGGCGTCGGCTTCGGCGATCCCCATGCGCTGGGCTTCAGCGATTCCTTCCTCCATCGTCATGCCTTCCCGCATGGCGTCGATCACGACTTTCGTGGTCGAATTGAGGACGCCGGTGAAGCCGTGGATTTTGGCGGCGGGAAGGTTGTTGCGGACCATGTTGAAGATGGGCGCGCCGTCCATGACCGTGGATTCGAAGCGGAATTCGACTCCGGCGAGGCGGGCCTGGTCGCGCAGCGACGCGTAGGCGTGGGCGATGGGCCCTTTGTTCGCGGTGACGACGTGATGGTGGCGGGCGAAGGCGGCGCGGATGTGCGAGAGGGCGGGCTCGCCGGTGGCGGGGTTGAGGGTGGTCAGCTCGATGACGATTTCGGGCCGCGCGCGATCGAGGAATTCGTCGACGGTCGCGGCGTTGGCTTCGAATGCCGGCTCGATGGCGAGTCCGCGAGGATCGAAGGCGGAGCCGTGGCGCGCCGTCCGGATGGCGATGATGCGAAAGGGATACTGGGAACGTTTTTGTTCAATGAGGCGGGCGAAGGCTTTGCCGACGTTGCCGTAACCGATGAGAGCGAGGCGCACGGTTTCCTAGTGTATCTGGATTGGTTTGGTGGGGCCGTGAGTCCGCTCGCTGCCGGTCGCGGTGGTTTCGTAAGCGCGATTATACAGGTCGCGCTCTCTAACTCCCTCGCATCGCGCGCCTTGAACCCGGAGCGTAAGCGACGGGACCTGTACTTTCACCCAGCCCTCTTACGGCCGCGTCGGCGGTCCCATCGCTTACGCTCAGGGTGCAAGCCGATTCCTAGCCGATGGCGGTGGCCAGGCGATCGACGGCGCTTCTGATGTCGGCTAGCTGGTAGCCGGCGTAGCCAAGGACCAGGCCGGGGCTGCAAGGGAGAATCGCGCTGCGGCTGAGAGGCATGGCGGAGACTCCGGCGGCTTCCGCATCCGCGGAGATGGCGACGTCCGAATCGCCCGCGCGAAGCCAACCGGTCAGATGGAGCCCTGCATCGGGCATGCGGACTTGAAGGCGGCCTGCCAACTTACTGCGGACCGAAGCGACGAGAGTTTCGGCGCGTTCCTGATAGTCGGATCGCATGCGGCGGACGTGGCGGCCGAAATGGCCATCGCTCAAAAACTCCGCGAGGGCGGCCTGTTCGAGCCAGGGCGACTGACGATCGCCGACGGCGCGGGCGGCGGCGAAGGCGTCGACGACCTTGGGCGGCACGACGACGTAGCCGATCCGCATGCCGGGAAACATGACCTTGCTAAAGGTACCGATGTACACGACGCGGCCGCAATCGTCGAGACCCTGGAGAGCGGGCAGGGGCCGGCTGGCATACCGATATTCGCTATCGTAATCGTCTTCGAGAATCCAGGCTCCGGCTTCCCGCGCCCAAGTGAGCAGCTCGACACGGCGGGGGAGCGACATGGTTGCGCCGATCGGAAACTGGTGCGATGGCGTGACGTAGGCGAGGCGCGCATTCAGCATGCGGCGGCGTCCCTCTGACACCACAAGCCCTTCGCGATCGACTGGAATGGGAACGAGGGTAGTCCCGGCGGCGGCAAGGGCTGCTTTCGCGCCCAGGTAGCCGGGATCCTCGACCCAAACGCTGTCGCCGGGATCCGTCAGCAGGCGGGCGGCGAGATCGAGACCCTGCTGCGCGCCGGACGTAATGACCACTTGGTCGGGATCGCAACGGACTCCGCGGGCGACGGCGAGGTAGACCGAGACGGCTTTGCGCAAAGGCGGGTAGCCGAGGGAGCCCTGATACCCGAGCGACGGCCGGGCCTTCTTCCAGTTCTTGTGCATCAGGCGCCACCACAAACGGAGCAGGCCCTGATCGACGGCGGGGATGCCCGGCTCGAAAGGACGCTGGTTGTCGTCGCACACAATACGGCGGTGGCCGGCGGAGAGGATGGCGACGCCCTGGCGCGAGAGGGCGGGTCCGGATGCGGACGATTTACGCTCGTTTTTTGAAGTAGCGAATCCCTGGGCGACGTACGTTCCGGAGCCCGCCTGCCCCTCAAGGTAGCCTTCGGCGATCAACTGCTCAAAAGCCGCCATGACGGTGTTGCGCGACACGCCGAGTTCGGCGGCCAAGGCACGGGTCGAAGGCAGGCGGTCGCCGGCGGTCAGTTGGCCCTCGCGGATGGTTTGCTGGACGCGGTCGTACACCTGGCGATGGAGGGGTCCGATGCGGGAGAGCGGAAATCTCTCGTTCGCTCGGGTGGGAGTGGTCGCCATCATGGCCCCATTCTATAGAGAAAGTGGCACTCATTCCAGAGCCAGAAGCGGATCTATGCTTAGTGCCACTTCTACCGCAGACTGGAGGGAATGAAATCCACTTCTTCGAAGTCGAATGCCACGACACTCGATTCGCGGTCGGTGCTGCGGATGCATCCCGAGCGGTCGAGGCCAGATCAGGCCCACGAATTCCTGGCTTTAGGCTATGTGGCGCACGTTGGATTCGCGGTGGCGGGGGAGGCCGGCGAGGCTCCGCAGCCGTTCGTCATTCCCCTTACGTATCAATTCGATGCGAGCGAGCCGGATCGTTTGTACCTGCACGGTGGAGTGAAAAGCCGAGTGATGGACCATGTGGCCACGGGTGCTCCGATCTGCGTGACGGTGACGCTGCTCGACGGTTTGGTATATGCGAAGACGGCGCTGCATCATTCGATGAACTACCGGAGCGTCGTTGTATTTGGGCGAGGCCGGCTGGTGGAAGATCCGGCGCGAAAGAGCGAGATTCTCGAGAACATGATCCGGCGCTACTGGCCGGATCGGTTGGCTGGACGGGATTACAGCACGGCGCCGGAGGGCCACTTGAAGATCACGGCGCTGGCGGAGATCCAGATCGATTCGATGAGTGCGAAGATCCGCGAAGGCGGGGCGAATGGGCCGGGCGACAACGATCCAGAAGCGCCTGGTACGGCGGGAGTGACAGTACTAAGAGAGTTTTAAGGTTAGCCGGCGATGCGAAGTTCGCGGCGCATGCGGCGGCTGGCGCGCTGGCTGATGAGGTCGGCGACTTTGCCCATCAAGGTTGGGACGTCTTCGGGCTTAACGAGTACCGGGCGGAGGCCGTCCGTTTCGCCGTTTTGATACGTGGTGAGGATCGCAGTGGCGGGCTTATATTCCATCATCCGGGCGTGCGCCAGGACTTTGTAACCGGCCTCGGGCGATTCCATTTGGAGATCGCTGACGACCAGCTCATATTCGCCATCGTCCATCTTTCCAACAGCTTCCGAGGCGGAGGCTGCGGAATCGACATGGTAGCCGCCAGCTTCGAGAACGGTCTTCAGGGTCAGGCGCGAGGCTGGATTATTATCCACCAGAAGAACTCTGGCGACCTCTAGCAACTTGGAACCGCGTCGTGCCATTTTTGTGTTGTACCAGCGCAACGGCAACTGAACCGTTCGCGAAAATAGTTTAACCCGAAAACGCGGTTTTTAGACCTTTTGTTTTTCATATAGGACGTCATCAATCATCTTGGAGACCTTAGGTGTACTAGTCCTCGTCGAAGACGCGCGCAAAAATCGCATCCACGTTGGTGAGTTGGCGTGGGACCGAGAAGGCGCGCTCAATTTGTTCTGTTTTCAGGTAGTTGGCGACATCGGGATCACTGAGAATGGCGAGCCGGAAGTCGCCTTCGGATTCCCAGGTGCGCATAGCATGGCCTTGCACGAGTTTGTAAGCCTGTTCACGGAGCATTCCGGCGGCTGTTAAATCCAATAGAACCTGGCCGGAGAAGACCAGGCCGCGGGTCATCTCCAGGTTGCGGAGCATGCGTTCGGGGTAGACGCGCATGCCTTCGACGAGCCAGAGGGTTTTGGCGAGAAGGTAGTCCACCAGCGTGGTCGAGTCGGCGAGGATGACGCGCTCGACGGAGGAGTGTGAGATGTCGCGTTCGTGCCACAGCGCGATGTTTTCCATGGCGGCTTGGGCGTTCGAGCGGACGATGCGGGCGAGTCCGCAGATCTGTTCCGAGGTGACCGGGTTGCGCTTGTGGGGCATGGCGGAGGAGCCTTTCTGGCTCTCTCCGAAAGGCTCTTCGGCTTCGCGGACTTCGGTGCGCTGGAGGTGGCGGACTTCGAGCGCGATTTTCTCGCAGGTGGCGGCGATGACGGCGAGGTTCGCGACGTACATGGCGTGACGATCGCGGGAGATGACTTGCGAGGCGATGGCGGCGGGCCTGAGTCCGAGGCGATCGCAAATCCGTTCTTCGGCTTCGGGCCCGATGTGACCGAAGGTTCCTACGGCGCCGGATATTTTGCCGACTCGCATTTCGTCGGCGGAGGCGCGAAAACGGACTTCGTCGCGGCGGACTTCGTCGAACCAAAGGGCCAGCTTGAGGCCGAAGGTGATGGGTTCCGCGTGGACGCCGTGGGTGCGGCCGATCTGGACCGTGTCTTTGAATTCGAAGGCGCGGACGCGGAGGGCTTCCTCGAGTTTGCGGAGGCCGCCGATGAGGATGGAGGAGGCCTGGACGATTTGCAGGGCCTGGGCGGTATCGACGACGTCGTTCGAGGTCAGGCCGTAATGCAGCCAGCGGGAGGCTTCGGCGTGTCCGGCGGCGGCCATGTTTTCGGCGATGGCGGTGGTGAAAGCGATGACGTCGTGTTTGACGTCGCGTTCGATTTCGAAGATGCGGGCGACTTTGAAGCCGGAGAAGCGGCGGAGTTTGGCGGCCGCGTCGGCGGGTACGACGCCGAGTTCAGCGAGCGAGTCCGAAGCGGCGAGCTCGACTTCGCGCCACTGGCGGAATTTGTTTTCGTCGCTCCAGACGTTTGCCATTTCCGGCCGGGTGTATCGGGCAATCATGGTTGTTCGCTTTCGGTCCGCCATCTTTTAGGGACGCGGTGCTTTGCTAATTCTGGGTCCCCTCACTTACGTTAGGGGTTCAATCCGAGGAGCCCTGCAGAAAGGCCCAGCTACGCATTAATAGCAGAATACTTCGGTCGGCTGGCTGGCTTCTGCAATGACCAACCGGGTGAACAAAGCCCTGCCGGCGAGGGCCTGGTCGGCGACGAGGCGCACGATCGCCGGATGATTATTGTGTTCGCTGAGATGCCCGAGTATCAGTGTCGAGGTGGTGGTGTTCAGGTCGTTCTGAATGAAATCGCAAGCGACATCGTTCGACAGGTGGCCGTTGCGTCCCATCACGCGCTGCTTGACGGACCATGGGTACGGTCCGACTTTGAGCATTTCGAGATCGTGATTGGATTCGAGCAGCAGAACGTCGCAGTTGCGCAGGTGGACCTTGATGGATTCGGGAATGTAGCCGAGATCGGTGACGACGCCGATTTTAATGCCCTGGGTTTTGAGGGTGAAGCCAACGGGATCGAGCGCGTCGTGGGGAATGGTGAAGCTGGAGACTTCGACGTCGCCGATGACGAAAGAGGTTCCGGCGGAAAAGTGTTCGAGCTTGGGCGTGTAGTCGGTCCAGTCGATACAGCGGGCCGTGATGGGCGTCATGTAGACGGGCACATCGGCTTTCTTTTCCTGATAGGAACCGCGGGCAAGAGGTAGGATTCCGGCGACGTGATCGTTGTGTTCGTGAGTGATCAGGATGGCGTCGATGCGGTCAGTGGGTTCGCCGGCGCGCTTGAGGCGTTCGAGGGTCTCGCGCCTGCTGAGGCCGGCGTCGATGAGGATGCGAACGCGATCGGTGGCAATCCAGGTCGCGTTGCCGGAGCTGCCGCTGGCGAGTGAGCAGATTTTTACGATACGAATAGCTCCAACACGTCGTTCGAACGAAACCTTAGGGTAGCGTATCGCGGGTGGCCTGTCTCGCTCCCTAAATCCCCCACCTGGTTTGAACTCGGAGTGTAGGCGACGGGACCTGCAATTTTCACACTGACCCTGACGATCGCGTGTGGGATCGAGCGGAATCCCCGCGCTCGTTGGCGTGGCGATGAGGACCGGAAGTCTCGTCGCTCACGCTCCGGGTTCAATCCGCGCGGCGCGGGCGAGGTAGTGAGCGAGACCTGCGTCAGCGTGCCTGGATAGAGCTTGCGCTCTACAATAGAAGTTCATGAAAGCCCGCGTTTACGTCACCTTCAAAACCACGGTTCTCGATCCGCAAGGTCAGACCATCCGCGCCGCTCTGAATGGACTGGGGCATTCGGCCATTACGGGCGTGCGGCAGGGGAAATTTTTCGAGATCGACTTTGCCGGCTCCGACCGGCAGGCCGCGCAGACGGAGCTCGATGCGATCTCGCGGGATCTATTGTCGAATCCCGTAATCGAAGACTACAAACTGGAATTTCTGGACGCCTAAGCGCGGGACAGAGAAAGCGCGGCCTACTATGTGCGGCATTGTCGGTTATATCGGAGATCGGAAAGCGGTTCCGATTATCATTGACGGCCTGCGGCGTCTCGAGTACCGGGGCTACGATTCGGCTGGTATTGCCGTGCTTGAGGACGGGGAACTGGCGGTAAGGCGCGCGTCGGGGAAACTGCGGAATCTCGAAGAAGTTCTGCGCGGCAACCCAGTGGACGGCGCTTACGGAATCGGCCATACGCGGTGGGCGACGCACGGGCGTCCGACCGAAGAGAACGCGCATCCGCATCGGGATTGCAAGGGCGAAATCGTCGTCGTGCACAACGGAATCGTCGAGAATTATTCGCAGTTAAAGCATCAATTGCAGGCGGAAGGGCACGTGTTCGTCACGGAGACGGATACGGAAGTGATCGCGCATCTGGTCGAGAAATATTTCACGGGCAATCTGGAAGAAGCGGTGCGCGAGACGGTGCGGCAGTTGACCGGAGTGTTTGCGATTTCGGTGATCTCGCGCAACGATCCGAACAAGATTGTCGCGGCCCGGTCGGGTCCGCCGGTGGTGATTGGTCTGGGCGAGAACGAATATTTTGTAGCGTCGGATGTCCCGGCGATTTTGAGCCATACGCGCAACATGTTCTTCCTCGCGGACGGCGACATGGCGGTGCTGACGCGTGAAGGCGTCCATCTTACGGATTTCTTCGGCAAGCCGGTAAAGCGAAACGTGACGCACATTCTGTGGGATCCGATCATGGCGGAAAAGGGCGGCTACAAGCATTTCATGCTCAAGGAAATCTTTGAGCAGCCGCGCGCGGTGCGGGATACGATACTGGGCCGCGTGGGTCAGGAATCGGGCCGCGTGTTCCTCGACGAGATGGATATCAGCGCCCGCGACTGGCAGGGCTTCACGAGCGTGCGAATCATCGCTTGCGGAACGAGTTGGCATGCGGCGCTGGCGGGCAAATTCATGATCGAGAAGCTGGCGCGCATTCCGGTGGAAGTGGATTATGGAAGCGAGTTCCGCTACCGGGATCCGATTGTCGGGCGCGAGACGCTGACGGTGGTGATTTCGCAATCGGGCGAGACGGCGGATACGCTGGCGGCGCAGCGGGAAGCCAAGCAGAAGGGCTCGAAGACGCTGGCGATTTGCAACGTCGTCGGATCGATGATCACGCGCGAGGCGGCCGGGACGCTGATCACGCATGCGGGCCCGGAGATCGGGGTCGCGTCGACGAAAGCGTTTACAGCGCAACTGACGGCGCTGTTTATTCTGGCGATGTATCTGGGTCAAACGCGCGGTCGGATGAGCGCGGAAACTTTGGCGGCACTGGCGGCGGAGTTATTGCAGCTTCCGGCAAAACTCGAAACGATTCTGCGCGGCGACGCGATGTATGAGGATCTGACAAGGGCGCTCTTTCGGGCGAAAGATTTCCTGTACCTGGGGCGAGGAATTCATTTTCCGATGGCGCTCGAAGGGGCGTTGAAGCTGAAGGAGATTTCCTACATCCACGCGGAAGGCTATCCGGCGGGTGAAATGAAGCACGGGCCGAACGCGCTGATCGACGAGAATCTTCCGGTGGTGGTGCTGGCGGCGCACGATCCGGACGACCCGGCGAGCCGGCTGCTGTACGAGAAGACGCTATCGAATATTCAGGAAGTGCGCGCGCGCGAAGGGATCGTGGTCGCGATCGTTAACGAGGGCGACGAAGAGGCGGCGCGATCGGCGAGCCACGTCATTCAAATTCCGACGACGAAAGATATTCTGCTTCCGATCCTCGAAGTGGTTCCCCTACAGCTGCTGGCGTATCACATCGCGGTCCGGCGGGGCTGCGACGTGGATCAGCCGCGCAATCTCGCGAAGAGCGTCACGGTGGAATAGCGTACGTCGAAACACCTGCAGCACGGGCTGGATGTTCGCACTCGCGGCAAGGGTTTGTATCCGTTTACGGACGCAGCGGCGAAGTGGGTAGCTGGTTCCGATTTGCGTATCGGACTATTGACAATTTTCTTGCAGCACACGTCCGCGTCGTTGTTGATTCAGGAAAATTACGATCCGGATGTGACGGCGGATCTTGCGGATTACTTCGAGAGGATCGCGCCGGAGCGGGATCCGCGGTACCGGCATACGCTGGAAGGTCCGGACGACATGCCGGCGCACATTCGCGCGGCGCTGACGCAATCGCAGCTTTCGATTCCGCTTCAGAATTCGCGCATGATGCTGGGGACGTGGCAGGGATTGTACGTTTTTGAGCATCGCCGGGAGCCGCAAGTCCGGCACGTGATTTTGCACGCGTCTGGCGAAACCGGGGCTTGAATTATGACTCGTACACGATGGAGCACTACGGCAACATGACCACGTACATGCGCATTAAGGGCTTGGTTCCGGCGTCGAGCGAGAAGTAGGATCGCTGATGCGCCCCCTCCCTGACGGTTGGGGTTCAATCCGCGCTTGATTTGGACGTGAAATCTAGTCTTCGCTAGACTGGCCGACTTTGAGGACGGCCAGGAAGGCTTCCTGCGGAATCTCGACGCGGCCGACGCGCTTCATACGCTTTTTGCCTTCTTTTTGCTTTTCGAGCAGCTTGCGTTTGCGCGAGATGTCACCGCCGTAGCACTTGGCGATGACGTTCTTGCGGATGGCGGAGATGGTTTCGCGGGCGATGACTTTGTTTCCGATCGCGGCTTGTAGGGCCACTTCGAACATCTGACGCGGAATCAGTTTGCGGAGACGCGAGATGAGATCCTTGCCGCGATCGTACGCGAAATCGCGGTGGACGATCATCGAGAGCGCGTCCACGGGTTCGGCGGCGACCAGGACGTCGAGCTTCACCATAGGCGAGATGCGATAGCCGGAGAGCTGATAATCGAGCGAAGCATAGCCGCGCGAGGCCGATTTCAGGCGGTCGTAGAAGTCGAGAACGACTTCGTTGAGCGGCATCTCATACAGCAGGAGCACGCGCCCTCCGCCGATGTACTCGAACTTCTTTTGTACGCCGCGCTTTTCATCGAGCAGCTTTAAAATCTCGCCGATATATTCTTCGCGCGTGATGACGGTGGCGTCGATGATGGGTTCCTGAATGTTCGCGATGCCGGTGGGATCGGGAAATTTCGCGGGACTCTCGACTTCGATAACCGCTCCGTCGGTTTTGGTGATCAGGTAGCGCACGCCCGGCGCGGTGGTGATCAGGTCGATGTTGAATTCGCGCTCGAGGCGTTCCTGGACGATCTCGAGATGCAGGAGACCGAGGAAGCCGCAGCGGAATCCGAAGCCGAGGGCGACGGAGTTTTCCGGCTCGAAATTAAACGCGCTGTCGTTGAGGCGAAGTTTTTCGAGCGCGTCGCGAAGCAAACCATGCTCATGGCTTTCGATCGGATACAAGCCCGCGAAGACCATCGGCTTCGCCGGTTGAAAGCCGGGTAGAGGCTCGACGTTGGGGTTGTCGAGGCCGAAGATAGTGTCACCGATCTGCGCGTCGGCGATGGTTTTAATGTTGGCAAAGAGGAATCCAGCTTCGCCTGCGGAAAGCTCGTCGCAGTTGACAGGCTTTGGCGATTGGTAGCCCAGGCCTTCCACTTCGTAAGTCTTTTCGTTGGAAAAGAGGCGAATTTTCTGACCCAGCTTGATGCGTCCGTCGATGATGCGCATCAGAATGACGACGCCGCGATAGGGATCGAACCAGCTGTCGAAGATGAGCGCGCGCAAGGGAGCGTCCGGGTCGCCGGCCGGCGGCGGCACCAGTTTGACGACGGCCTCGAGCACGTCTTCGATCCCGATTCCGTTCTTGGCGCTGCAAAGGACCGCCTCGCTGGCGTCGAGTCCGACGAGCTGTTCGATCTGCTCGCGGATGCGTTCGGGCTCGGCGGAGGGTAGATCGATTTTATTGATGACCGGGATTATTTCGAGATTGTGCTGGAGGGCGAGGTAGGTGTTTGCGAGGGTTTGCGCTTCGACGCCTTGCGAGGCATCGACAACCAGCAGCGCGCCTTCGCAGGCCTGCAGGCTGCGCGAGACTTCGTAGGTGAAATCGACGTGGCCGGGCGTGTCGATCAGGTTGAGCTGATACGTGACGCCGTCTTTCGCCTTGTACTCGAGACGGACGGCATGGGCCTTGATGGTGATGCCACGCTCGCGTTCGAGGTCCATAGAGTCGAGGACCTGCGCCATCATCTCGCGTTGGGAAAGCGCGCCGGTGACCTCGAGCAAGCGATCGGCTAGCGTCGATTTGCCATGGTCGATGTGCGCGATGATGGAGAAATTTCGGATGTACCTGGGATCCATGCGGTATGATGTTGCTGGGAACTTCCAGTATCCCACGGAAGCACATCAAACCCCCAAGCTACCGCGGGTTTTTGATCAAAAAGGCCCGCCGAAACAACGACATGTCTGGCGATAAATTAACCTGGAGTTTGGATGCGCGCGGACTGCGGGTCGGTGTTGTAGCGGCGCGTTTTAATAGCGAAATCACGGATAAGCTGCTGGCGGGCGCGCTCGAAGCGCTACGGCAGGCGGGCGCGGATGAGGGATCCATCGAAGTAGTGCGCGTTCCGGGGGCGTTTGAATTGGCGCTCGCGGCGAAGGCGCTGGCTGCGAATTGCGATGCGGTGGTTGCGCTGGGCGCGGTGGTCCGGGGGGATACGCCGCACTTCGATTATGTAGCGGGAGAAGCCGCGCGAGGGATCCAGCAGGTGTCGCTCGAAACCGGCAAACCGGTGGCGTTTGGCGTTTTGACGACGGAGACGATGCAGCAAGCCGTCGATCGCGCGGGCGGGTCGGTAACGGATTCCGGGTTCGGTGACTTGACGATGAACAAAGGTTTCGACGCGGCGAATACGGCGATTGAAATGGCGATGTTGTTGAAGCGCCTGCGCGGCGGAGCGTAAGCGAATGCCCGCCCGCCATCGTTCCCGGCAACGCGCTTTGCAGGTCCTCTATCAATGGGACATGCGGCAGCAGCCGATTCAGGAAGCGGTGGACGCGCTGTATGAGACCCTGCATTCGGAAGAGAATCCGGAGCCGCCGCTGGGCGATCCGTTCATGGAAACTCTGGCAAAGGGCACGGCGGCGCAGGCCGACGCCATCGACGAGCAGATTTCCCAAAAATCCGATCATTGGCGAATTGAGCGCATGGCGACGGTGGATCGCAATATTTTGCGGCTCGCGGTGTATGAGATGACCAAGGGCGGAACTCCGCCGCCGGTGGTGATCGATGAGGCGCTGGAATTGGCGCGTCAATTTTCAGGCGACGAGTCAGTTTCCTTTATTAATGGAATCCTGGACGCAATTTATCGCGAGATGGCGAACGCGAAAAAGTAAGACTAGGCGATTCCGGTCGAGCCAAAACCTTTTTCCCCGCGGATTGAATCGCTGAGTTCACTTTCGATCCACTCGATTGCTTCATAGCGCGCGATGACCATTTGCGCGATTCGGTCCCCGGCGGCGATGGCAAAATCCTCGCGGCCCAAGTTCAACAGAATCACTTTGATTTCGCCGCGATAGCCGGGATCGATGGTCGCGGGACTGTTGGGCACAGTGATCGCATTCTTGAGCGCGAGGCCGCTGCGGGGGCGGATCTGCGCCTCGAAGCCCGGGGGAAGTTCGATGGCGAGCGCGGTGGGAACGGCTTGTGGCACGCCGGGTTTTAGGACCGCGGCTTCGGCGGCGCGAAGGTCCATGCCGGCGTCCTCGTGCGGACCGTGTGCGTAGGCGGGCAGGAAGGCGGCGGGGGAGAGTTTCTTGATGCGAATTTGCATGGGAGTGAATCCGCTATCATAGCCTCTTGTCAGCACCGAAAGCCGCGCGCGTTCTTGCCGTTTCTCCCATGCCGCCGGAAAAAGCGGCCTACGCGTTAGCTCGTTACAGCCGCTCGCCGGACTCGATTGCGCAGTCGATTGACTGGGTCCGAACGCACGATTCGCGGAAGTTTCTCGACAGTTTTTATTTTCAATACGGACACGCGTCGATCGCCGATTTGGGGCACGTGACGCTGTGTTTTGAGGGCATTTCGGAGTTGGCGGCGACAGAAGTCGAAGACGAGGTGCTATGGGACGGACAGGCGCGGTCGTCGCGCTATCAGGACTTTTCGAAGTCCGGCTTTGTCACTCCACCCGAGCTCACCGGATCCGACGCCGAGCGTTACCAGGCAGCGGGCGCGCGGCTGCTCGAAGCCTACGGGAAGATTCACGCGAAGATGATCGAGCATCTCGAGGAACGGCTGCCGAAGCCTGCGGACATGAAGCTCGACGCCTATCAACGGAACATTGGAGCGCGGGCATTCGATGTCGCGCGGTACGTTTTGTTTTTCGGGATTCCGACCGGGGTTGGGCAGGTGACCAGTATCCGAACGCTCGAACGCCAGATCCGACGGTTGAAGGCCAGCCAGTATCTCGAGTTGCGAGAGCTTGGCGGCGAGATGGCGCAGGCCTGTTCGGAGCCTCCGGCGTGTGCCTGGAGCGAGGCGGATGCCGCCGAGCCGGTCGCTCCGACGCTCGCGAAGTATGTCGATGCCGACCAACATGCCGCCGCTTCGCATGCCGACCTGGTGGCGTGGGCGAGCGGAAATTTGCCCGCGAAAGTGGGTGGCGAAGCCACGATGGTGGACGTGCTGAAGCCAGCCGATACGCATTCGGACGTAGTGGCGACCCTGCTGTTTCCGGCTACCAACTGGAGTTTCCGCGAACTGTATGAACTGGTCGCCGGCTGGTCCGCCGAGCGGCGCAACGAGGTAATCGACGTCGCGCTGCGGTCTCGTGAACGGCGGGATGAGTTGCTGCGCGGATTCCGGGGCGCTCCGTATTCTTTCGATATCGTGATGGATATTGGAGCGTATCGGGATTTGCACCGGCACCGGCGGTGTCATCAATTCCGCCAGGCGTACAGCGGGCACTTCGGCTTCGACACGCCGGAGGCGCTGCGGGAATCGGGGGACGCGGACTGGTACGGGAACCTGATGCGGGATACGCTCGCGCTGGTCGATTCGTTGCCCGCTCCCGCCGGTCAATACCTGCTGCCGTTCGGCGCGCGATCGCGATTCCTGTTCAAGATGGATTTCGCCGAGGCGCATTACATCTCGCGGCTGCGCAGCGGGGTGAAGGGGCACTTCAGCTATCGGCAGGTCGCATGGGAGATGAAGGAGAAGCTGGGGCAGTTGGAGCCGGAATTGGGCCGCCTGCTGGAGGCGACTCCGCCGTCGGTGGAAGATCCGCTGACGCGTTAGGCGGGTGTCGGCGATTCGGCGATATATTTGCGAGTTGCGCGGGCAAGTCATACGCTGACGGCTTCAAAGGCGCGCAGCTTGGCGGACAACGTGGTGCGCTTCAAGTGGAGCATGTCGGCGGCTGCTTTCTTGTTTCCGCCAGTTCTTGATAGCGCCTGCTCAAGAATGCTGCGTGCGATGGCGCCGACAGTGTACTCAAAATCGAGACCGGCATCCGGAAGGGCGAGGAACGGTCCGTTCACGGGCAGGTCCACGGGCCGAGTTCCGGAAGCGGCAAGAGGAAAATCGGAAGGCACAAGCAATTCTCTGTCGCCGCACAGGGCGACGGCCATTTCGATGGCATTCTCCAATTGGCGGACGTTGCCGGGCCAATGATACGCCGAGAGGCGAGCCATCGTTTCGAGCGCAACGCGGCGGTTGGGGATGCCTTCCTGACGGCAGATCTTCTCGACAAAATGTTCGACCAGCAGCGGGATGTCCGACGGCCGCTCGCGGAGAGGGCAAATCTCGATCGGGATGACGTTGAGGCGATAGTAGAGATCTTCGCGAAAGCGGCCTTGGCGGAGGCGGTCGAGCAGGTTGATATTACAAGCAGCGATGACGCGCACGTCCACTTTGATCGTTTCCGAGCTACCCAAGCGCTGGAATTCGCGCTCCTGCAGGACGCGGAGCAACTTGGTTTGCGTGTCGAGCGGCATATCCGCGATCTCGTCCAAGAAAATGGTCCCGCGATGCGCCTGTTCGAAGCGCCCGACGCGGTTCTGAATGGCGCCGGTGAAGGCACCGCGAACGTGACCGAACAGCTCCGCTTCGAGGAGGTTTTCCGGCAGAGCGCTGCAATTCACGGTGACCAGGGGCTGCTGGCAGCGGGTGCTGGCCATGTGGATGGCGCGCGCGGCGAGGTCTTTGCCCGTGCCGGTTTCGCCGGTAATAAGGATGGTCGAGCGGCGGGACGCCACCAGGCGGATCCGCTCGGCGAGTTCCTGCATGGGGCGGCTTACTCCCACGAGAAGACTGCGCCACGGTTCGGAATCCGCAGAGCGGCGGGCGGTGGAGTGCTTGGCGAGGTGCAGGACATCAAGGATGTCCTTTGGCTGTGCGACGTCATCGAAGTAGTGAAAGACGCCGAGCTTGGTACACCGGACCGCCTCGGCAAGATCGGATCGGGAGTCGCGAATCAGGACGGGAAGCCCTTTCCGGAGGCGTCCGATTTCTTCGATCACTTCGCCGGGGGTGTATCCGTCGATGGGCAGATTGGCGATGGCGGCATCCCAGCTGCATCCGGCTCCGTTCAACAGCGCTCGCGCTTCGGGTAAGTGCCGTGCGACTTGCACTTTCATGCCGCTGAGGGCCAGCAGGAGGTTGTCTTCCGCATCATTCGGATGGGTCGAACAAATCCAGAGGATTCGCATGGAATTGGTGTTGTTCCTTGAGGGTCCGGCGAGATTTCATCGCTTCGCCAAATTTTTGCCCCCATTTGGGGGTTAAGCAACCATCGACTCGCCCCACAAATTCGACAGATACGATTTGCCTCTAGACCTGGTAGGCCCGGAATACACCGTGAAATAAAAAAGGCGCCTACGGGGGGTATCCCGTGGGCGCCTTTTAGGAATCGCGGTTAGACTTAGGCGTGAAAATATTCGGCGGCGAAATCCGGCCTGATTTCGACGGCGCGAGCCCAAAACGTGCGGGCTTCTTCGTCTTTTCCAGCCGCCTTCAAGGCGTGCCCGAGATTGAGCATGGCCTCGGCGAAGGCGGGTTCCTTCGCGAGAGTCTGTTCGTAGCAGAGAGCCGCTTCTTCGCGTTTGCCGCTGGCATCGAACGCCAGACCGAGGTTGTAGGAAAGCTCCGGCGATTGGGCTTCGAGGGCGACCAGCTTCGTCTGCCAATCCCAAGCCTTCGCGACGTCATTGCGCTCCATCGCGATGGCTTCAAGGGCGGACATGGCTTCCGTGCTCTTGGGTTGGAGTACGAGCACTTTTTGCAGAGATTCTTCAGCGGAATCGAGATCTTCGAAGCGCCAGTAGGACAGGCCGAGATTCAGGAGAGCTTCGGGCCAGTCTTTGTTTTTCTTGAGGCAAGCTTCAAAGGCGTCTGCCGCACCAGCGTATTCGCCGCGTGAGAAGAGGAGAAATCCGAGACGGAACGCGGCGTCTTCCCAATCCGGTTGAATGGCAACCAGTTTGGCGAGGTGTTGTTCGGCGTCGGAATCGCGGCCGTCGCGGAGCGCCAAAAGGGCCAGGTTCCAAAGCAATCCGGGAGATTCAGGCAACGCTTCGGCGGCCTGCGTATACGCGGCGAGAGCCGCGGCGTTGTCACCGCGCTCGGCATGAACACCACCGAGATTGGCCCACACGTCCGGCGCGTCGGACCGCAGCTTGCCGGCCTTCTGATAGGCTTCGGCGGCTGGATCCCAGCGGGAGATCTTCTGATAGGCGACGCCGAGGTTGAACCAGCCCTCGAACGAGTCCGGAGCGATTTTGACCAATTGCGCGCAATGTTGGGCGGCAGCCTGGAAGTCGCCGCGGGAGAGAGCCGAGGTCGCCAGCCCCTCATAGGCGGCGCGCGATTGGGGACGGATTTTCAGCAGCCGTTCGGAGTAATCTCGGACCTTTGAATCCTCTTTCCGGGCGATGCTGAGCGCAATCATATTGATGAGCAATTCCGGCGAGTTGGTATTGCCTGGAAGCAGCTTGCGGTACAGGTCGGCGGCTTCGTCGAGTTTTTGCGCGAGTTGCAGGGCGACAGCTTTGCCAAAGAGAGCTTTGTCGTGATTCGGATCCTGTTGCAGGACCTGTTGGAAACTCTCGATGGCCGTGTCCGGTTGGTTGAGGTGTAAGCGGCAGACGCCGAGACCGAGGTGAGCCTGCCAGCGATCCTTATCTTCAGTCAGTGCCTTCTCAAAGGCGGCCGCGGCTTCTTCAAAGCGGCCGAGACGCTCCAGGCTGAGACCAAGATTGTATTGGGCTGTCCGGTGGGCGGGTTCCAATTCGATTAGCTTCGAATAGCAACGTTGCGCATCTTCAAATTGCTGCAATTCAAAATGCAGGTGACCCATGCCGGCATAGAGTTCGGGCAGGTTCTCGCCGTGGGCGACACCAGCTTCGAGTTCCTTGAGCGCGGCGGCGTGCTTGCCTTCGTTGCAAAGCGCGACTGCCTTGCTAAAGCTGCTGGAGGACGCGGGGCGCTTCTTGGCGGTTGGGTCGTCCACCTTGTCGCCGCCCATCAGTTTCTCGATGAGCGCCTCATCGACGAAAAAAACCCAATTCTCGTCTTGCTTCGGGATCTCTGACATGGACCTGTTCTCCAAATCTGGTTTTCTGCGTTCTTACTTTGTCTTGGTGACGAGGGGCGTCACCATGACGGCTTTAATCGACGACCGGTCGCCGCGTTCATTAATCAGGCCGACGCCGCCGGATCGGATTCGGTCGTCGCTCCATTGGTCAACCTTCTGGTCGAGGACGTAGGTTGTAAATGTGTTGCCCTTGACGTCCAACCGCAGCTTGTAGAGCGTGTCGATGCGCACCGGCATCGGCAGCGGAATTTGTGCCTTGGGGCCATCCTCGCCGTTGGTAACCGTCCAGCGCACGAGGGCGACTTGTGGATTCAGCCCGGGCTTGAGGATTTCGAGCTTGACTACGTAATAGTTCTGCGGATTGTGGGCGCGATACACGATGCCCATACTCTTCGATTCGATCTGGCCCTGGAGTTCGACGCGATAGTCGGCCAGGTTCAGAGAGGGCCGGTAGATCGAGATTTGGCGGGAGCGTTTGGTTCCGGCCGCTTCTCCTGTCCAGTCTGTGCTCCAGCCGCCTTCGCCGATCAGCATTCCCGGTCCCGCGGTTTCGACCCCGGATTGTTTAGAGGCCGATTTATTCGCGTTCGAGCTCAAGGTTAGATAGCCGACAACGGCAGCGATAGCAAGAACGAATACGATCGCCCCGATCTTGACGACGCCCGGTAGGCCTTCGATAAAGCCGGCAGGCTGGACGGTGAGATGAATGGGATCGTCATAAGCGCGACCTTGGTTGATCTCGGCGGACGCCTTTTCAAAGTTCGATTTGGTGTCCGGCTTGGTTTCTTGCTTCGGCTCCGGAGCGGCTGGCTTCGGGGTTGTTACGCGCGGCGCATCCTTGGATTGCGTTGCTTCTTTCCGGACTTCGGGTTTCGCGGCTTCAAGAGTCGGCGTTTCGGGAGCGCGCGCAGGTGGTTGGATGGCGGCTGGGGGTGGCACCGCGGCCTCTTTGGTAGGCGGCGGTTGCGGTCCGCGATTGCGAATTTTCAGATTTCGCGAGGCGTTTCGGGTATCGCGCGAGCGGCGGTCGATGACGGTTTGTACCGCAGTCGCCTGCGCTTTGGGTTCTTCCGCAGCGGGAGATGGCTCAACCACCGGCGCCGCCACGGCGACAGGCGATTCCGGCTTGGGATCCGCGACGAAGGTGGCATCCAAGTGCGGCGCGGGTCCGAAAGTCATCATCCGGCGAATCGGGATTCCGGCAACTCGCGGCAGGTGCATTCTGAAACTGGTGACGGGTAGCCAGTTGGTCGTTGTCGGCGAGACGGCAGCGGACGGAGCGATCGCTTGAGGATCGACCGGCAGCGGCGTGGTGGCACGCCGTGGGTCCTGTACTTCGTGGATGGCTGTTTCGGGCTCGAATGTTTCACGCTCGGCTAACGCAATCTGGGCCGGTAGTTCCGGTTCCAGCTCTGGACTCGTTGCTGCGGAGAGAGCTTGCGGCGGTACAGATTCGTCTGCAATTTCGGACATGGCCGTTTCGGAGGCCGCTTCCTGTACTTCCGGTGCGGCAACTTCCTCGACGTCCACTCGCGTTTCCACGATGTCCGTCTCGTGACTTTCGACGGCAACGGGTTCCAATTCGACGGCTTGGGATTGTTCCGTCTCAATCGGGGCTGCGAGAACGAAATCTGCCGCGACTTCCTCTTCGTGGCCGGCTGGGGCATCGGAGGGGGCCGGGTGGACGTCGGTGTCGGGCGCCTCGGCGGGTTGTGGAGCCAGGAAAGAACGCAGATCCGCTTCGTCGTTGACGCCGCTGGTGCGGTTGGCTTCGCTCAGCCGACTGAGAACAGCGGGAGCCGGGACCTCGACGATCCGCGTTTCGCCGCCGTCTTCGGACGGCACTTCCAGTCCACTTGTATGAAATTCGAGCCGGAGGGTATCGAAAAACGTGATCTCCGCGGAACCCTCGGGAAAAGAGTGAGGTGGCGTGTGCCAAGGCGTCGAGCGCCCGGAGTCGGCGGGCGGCACGGCATCGATTTCGTAGTCGCGCGGAGCGACCGCCGTTGACAATTTTGTTCTTTCCGCAATTCCTAGGTCTACATTCACTCGGGGCTCCACTCGTCCAAACTCGCGCACTTCGAGACGGGTTTCCCGGGAGTGCGTTTTGTAGTCGCGAGGCGAATTCGCTCGCCGCATTGCGGTTAAGCTGATGGGCTCCGCCATCGCAAGGTCGCCCATCACGTCTTCGGCGGGGGCGAGTTCGATTACTGCTTCGGCGGCCCGCTGGACCGGTTTGTTTTGGATTTCACAGAAGACGGCTTCGCCAGGCCGCATATCCGCAGATTCCCACCAGATAGGATCCGGAACTTCCCACAGAAAGTCGGCCTGGGCGGCGGGCGCGATAGCCTCATCGACTGGCGTATTCACGGCATGGGCAGCCGTGCGGGTTTCAAAAGGAGGAGGTGTATGATGTTTTCCGTTGGTGGGGTGTTCTTTTGCTGAACCTCCACCATTCAAAGGCTTTAGCGGCTCCACCGCCTCGGTTTTTTCCGCAACGACTGGTGCGAGAGTTTCGGTACCGCCGCGTTTTGATGATTTCGAACGGTTGTCGGGCGTCTGAGCTTGGAGCAACCGACTGAGCGCCAAGCGGTTGTACTCCTCTTGATAGCTCTGCCGGTGGGCTTCCGAGCAGAACTCTCCGCCGCCGGTCAGTTTCTTGAAGACCGGCAACTCGTTTCCGCAATACAGACACCGCATGCCTGTTAGATCGTCCTCTCGACCCTAATGCTAAAGGTACGAAATGAGGGTTTCCATGCGGTAAAGCACTTATATGAGGTTTCTGGGGCAGATCACTTAGGCCATTTTAAGGTGAGGCACTTAGAAGGTCGAGTCGCGGCGGTCGAAGAGCGAGGCCTGCTCCGGCCGGTTCAGGTGGCAAAGACCCTAGAACCAGAATAATGGGTTCCCCTTGATCCACGGGCTAAAGTTGTTGCCCTACCGTCCGATGAATAGAGTGCTCCGTGAGATGTTCCCGAAGCTTCACGAACAGCGGGCTTAAGAACGTCCTACGTAGACAGGAACGACCGGAAAAAACGGCGCACTGGCGACATTAGGAAGAGGACAGGGAAATGGCAAAACAGGACGCGTTAAAGAATCATATTGAGATGCTTCGTAGCTCAATTCCGGAATTGAAGGGTGTGTTGTTGGCCTCGTCGGAAGGCTTGCCAATCGCGCATTCTCTTTCCAATGGCACCGATCCGAACCGGGTGGCGGCGATGGCTGCGGCCGCGTCGAGCTTGGGCCGCCGCATCAGCGACAGCATGAGCGTCGGGCTGCTTGGTGAAATCTCGATCCAGGGGGAAGATGGCGCGTTGTTCATCTACTCCGCGGGCCCGAAGGCGGTGTTGGCCGTAATAGGACCGCAGGGCTCAAACGCTGGATTGATCCACCTAGAAGCCCGCACGGCGGCGAAAGAAATCGGCGAATTATTTTAGGGTTCGCGGTGCCGCCCATTGCGGTCCGCAGCCTGGTCGTTGACCGGGAATCGCCTCTTTCTACGCAGATCTAACGCGCATGGTCAGAGGCGATGTAACCCTCGAACTCTAGCCGCCGGAGAGCGGTTTCGGCTATACTCCACGAGAGGGCGCATTCCTCAAAAGCTCCAAGGGAGCCGTCCGAACGGGGCGCAGAGTGCGGCTTGAGGAGCGGGTACATGTTCGAGATTCGTCTCGGAGACGTTATTGACGACTATTGCATCAAGTGCCGGCGTCTCACCAATCATTCCATCGTTTCGATCGTAGAAGGCGCGGCGGCGAAGGTCCGATGCCGCACCTGTTATAACGACCACGATTACCGGAACGAGATTGCTCCGCCGACCAAGAAAGAGCTGAAGAAGCTCGCTTTGTTTAATGAAGTTCTGGCGGGTGCGCCGGGGGCGATTGCTCCTTTGGACGGCATCGACGATAGCGCCGAAGTAGAGGCGGTCGTTGTAGGAGAGGCCGCCGGAGAAGAGACTGCGGGAGAAGAAAATGTGGCAGAAGATGCCGCGGCACCGACGTTGCCGGCCGCTCGAGCTGCCAAACCTACGAAGTCGAAGTCCCCTAAGTCCAAGTAACTGGACTGGCTTCCGTTTCGTGGTCAGTTAGGATAGCCTCCTGAGTACTTATAGCGAGTTCGCTGCCGGCGAGCCCTCAAATCCTACTTATCTCCAGCAGTTCGGTTTACGCGTTCCGAGCGTGCCCGGACTGTCGGCATGCCATTCGTTACCGTTCCTTAAAGAAAAATCCGGCCAAATTCAGGGTGAACGGATATACTGGTAGGGTCACCGTGGGGCGTAGGTTCCCGGCTGGCGGCTGTATTGGCAGCACTCCCCGGGTTCTCCGCCGAACTCTCCGCGCTGATATAGTGGTCCGCAGTATCCGCGTCCCGTATGCCGATGATTCCTCAGATTCCCGCGATATTGCTCGCGTCGAGTGCTTCGAAGATACTCGAATCCCTCTTCGACAATACGTTCGCGGACATTCACCGGCTGGAGTGGTTCGACTACGCGATGATGGTGCCGTATTTTACGGTGCTGCTGATTCTCTCGTTCTACGGGTTGCACCGGTACGAGATGATCCGCGGGTATTTCAAGCACAAGAGCAAATTGCCGACGGTTTCGCCGACGCAATTTGCGGAACTTCCCAGGGTCACGATTCAGCTTCCGCTGTATAACGAGCGATTCGTGGTGGAGCGGCTTCTCGAAGAAGTCGTCAAGATGGATTACCCGAAGCATCTTTTGCAAATCCAGGTGCTGGATGATTCGACGGACGAGACGCATCCCTTCACCGAGCGACTGGTCGGAGCTTACGCGTCTGCCGGCCACCCGATCGAATACCGCCATCGCACCAACCGTCACGGTTACAAAGCGGGCGCGTTGCAGGAAGGCCTGGAGACGGCGACCGGCGAGTTCGTCGCGGTTTTCGACGCTGACTTCCTTCCGCCGACCGACTTCCTTCAACGGACGGTCCATTTCTTCTCCGACCCGAAAGTCGGCATGGTGCAGACGCGCTGGGGCTATACCAACCGGCACTACAACGTGCTGACCGAAGTTGAGGCGATGCTGCTCGATGGCCACTTCGTTCTCGAGCACGCGGCCCGGTTCGGCGGCGGACTGTTCTTCAACTTCAACGGAACGGCTGGCATCCTTCGCCGCACGATGATCGAAGATGCGGGCGGTTGGGAGCACGACACGCTCACCGAGGATTCCGATCTTAGCTATCGCGGCCAGCTGAAGGGCTGGCAGTTTGTGTATGTTCCGTCGATCGAGTGCCCTTCTGAACTGCCGGTGGATATGTACGGATTCCAGGTTCAGCAGGCGCGCTGGGCCAAGGGGCTGACGCAGGTCGCGATGAAGCTGCTGCGGCGGATCCTGAAAGCGGATCTACCCTGGCGCGTGAAGCTCGAGGCGTTCTGCCACCTGACACCGAACATTTCGTACCCGCTGATGATCGTGCTCTCGTCGCTGATGCTGCCGGTAATGGTATGCCGCTTCTACATGGGCTGGTTCCAGATGGTGATCATCGACCTGCCGCTGATCATCGCGTCGTTCTGGTCGATCAGCTTGTTCTACATCATTTCCTATAAGGAACTGCACCCGAAGAATTGGAAGCGGTCCATCCTATTTCTGCCGGCGTTGATGGCGGCTGGCGTCGCTCTGACGGTGTCGAACACGAAGGCAGTGATGGAAGCGCTGTTCGGTGTTCAGACCGCATTCGCGCGCACTCCGAAGTACGCGTTGGGCGCAACGAAGGATAAGAAGAGGGCTTCGAACGACACGTACAAGAGCCGTTCGGGCTGGCTGCCTTACATCGAGATCGCGGTTGGAACCTGGTTCCTCGGCATCGTGGGATTCGCGATCGATTCGTTCAACTTCCTAGCGGTACCGTTCCTGCTGTTGTTTGTCGGCGGCTATTACTGGGCTGCGACGGCCACGTTATGGGGCGAGTATCAGGGCAGACTGCAATGGCAGCGCGCCCGTGCCGAGGCGTTGGCTAAGCAAGAGACGGCTTAGGCAAGTCCGAGATCGTCTCCCGGTTCCTGCCAATAGAGGCTCAACTTACTTTCGTTGCTATAGTCGGTCACCACAGCCTTAACAAATCGAAGCGTCAACACCAGAGCTTGCATCGAGTCAATGCCGTAGATTTGTCCCGCCTTGTACTCACCCAAGCCGGTGATTTGAAACTCACAGTAGAAGTCTTCGGTCGAAAACTTCGGCTTACCAATTCGGATCCGAACCTCCCGGAGGTCGCCTTGGTCCGAAGCAAGGACGAGTCGACGTTCAGCGAGCGGACTATCTAACTCGTCCATACTTCACTCCTGTCTCTGGCGAAGCAGCGTACTCCAGTTCGAACAGTTCAGGCTAGCCGTGTCGCCATCGTATCCAGTTTACGTAGCGTCTCTGCAATATCCTCTTCGGTCGTCCTCGGGTTGATCGTACACATGCGCAGCACCGTGCGGCCGCGAAGGACGGTTGTCGACACCATCGCGTAGCCATCTGCCAGCATCTCTTCCATCACCGCGGTCTGCAGCGCATCGCTTTTGCTGTCGTCAGCGGGAACGAAGCGGAAGGAGAGCATGGCCATGTTTGCCGGCGCGACTAGCTCCCAGCCGGGCATCGACTCCACGCAGTGCTGGGCGTACTCTGCCAATTCGAAGCCGCGGGTGATGGCGGCTCGAAAGGCATGGAGACCGAAGACCTGCAGCGAGAGCCACACTTTCAGCGCGCGGAATCCGCGCGTGAGTTGGATGCCGTAGTCGCACGGATTCACTTCCTGGGCGTTGCGGTGGATGTCCTTCAGATAGTCCGGGAGGATTCGGTAGGCGGCTTTCAAGGCATCAGAATCCCGCAGCAGGACGCAGCCGCACTCGATGGGCTGGAACAGCCACTTGTGCGGATCGAGCGAAAGCGAGTCGGCGAGCTCGATACCGCAGAGAATCTCGCGACCGCGATCCGAGAGGACAGCGGCGGCGCCGTAGGCTCCGTCGACGTGTATCCAGAGATTTTCGCGCTTCGCAAGAGCGGCGACTTCGGGCAGCGGATCGACGGCGCCGGTGTTGGTGGTGCCGCCGTTCGCGATGACGCAGAAGGGGCGGAGTCCGGCGGCGCGGTCGGCCGCCACGCGATCCGCGAGATCTGCGACGACAAGGCGGAAGTCGCTATCGCTCGGCAGCTTCACGATATGTTCAGGAAGGAAGCCGGCCACACGCAGCGCTTTCTCAATCGAGGAATGCGTCTGATCGGAGAAGTAGACGCGCGCGCCGTCGAGATTTCCGGAGAGCTTGACATCGCGGGCGACGGCGAGCGCCGTGAGGTTGGCGAGCGAGCCGCCGCTGACGAAGAGGCCTCCCGCGGAGTCGGGGAATCCGCACAATTCGCGCAGCCAGTCGATGGTCTGTAGCTCGAGCGCGGCGGCACCGGATCCGCCGAGCCACGATCCATTGAACACATTCAGACCACTGGCGAGCAGGTCGGCGAGCACGCCGACGTAGTTGGAAGGGCCGGGTACGAACGCAAAAAATCGTGGATGTGCGATGTTCAGCCGGTTCGGGAATACGTCCTCAGTGAGCCGGGCAAGTGCGTCGTCAAGAGCGATTCCAACGTCCGGAACCGGTTCGCGCAAAGCCGGCCGGATCACGGCAGGATCCGCTTTTTGACCGACGCGATGATCGCGTTCGTTCGCGGCATGCTCGACAAGCAAGTCGATCACGCGATATCCCATCGCGCGCATTTCTTCGGGCGAGAATTCCAGTTTGTCGTTGATCACGTCGTTTTGATTTTGCGAGTCGGCCTATTGCCGCTGAGTAGTCGGCTGCGCGGAATCGAACGCCGACTCGAGCGCTTCTTTGGTCAAGGTGGTGCTGATGAACAATTCCTGCCGGGCTCCGGCGGCGAGCGCGATCGCCTTCCAACCGTTGGTCACCGGGACCGTGACGCGGATCTTCACCGCGCCTTTCGCGTCTCGCACGGGCCGGATGACACCGGGAACGATGGACCGGATTTCCGGCTGCGCGGCAAGGAGGCGTTCGAGCACGGGCCGCAAGCCGTCGATGATACTGTGCTCGATCTTCAGCCGGTCCTGGCTAGCGCGGAGGCGCATCTTATTTGAACCGCTTCCGGAATTGGAGGTCGATCCCGAAGACGCCGTTTCCGTCGCGGAGGGCGACAGCGCTCCATTCTTTGCTGATGTCCCATTGGACGCGGACGATTTGTTCTTGGGTGCGGTTGAGGTTGGTGATGTAAGTGACCGTGATGTCGCGCGACACCTGTTGTTCGAGGGTGAGGCGCGCTTGCGGCAAGGCTTCGACGCCGGTCAGTTGGGGATCGATTTTCACGCGGCTCACGCCGAAGAATCGCTGCACGCGATTGGACAATTGCGCATTCAACGCCTGGCCCAATAATGAATTTCCAGCCTGGGCGAATCCGGCTTGCGCGCTGGTGGTGTCGGAGCCGGTGGGCGAGGTCGAGTTCGGGTCGCGGCCGACGGCGAGCAACGCGATGATCTCACGCGTCTGTAACGGCGGGTCCGAGCGGTAGGTGACGTTCAGCTTATTGAGTGTGCCGGAAAAGCTGATGTTGACGGTGATGCCGCGCGCCTTGGTTTCGAGATCCATATCGAAGTTCGGCTCGATCTTGACAGGGTTGAAGAAGCGGACCTCGCCGCGATTGATGGCGTACTTATTTCCGAAGACCTGAATGTCGCCGGAATCGACGGACACGGTTCCGAGCAGCGCGGGGCGAATCGGTGAACCGCGCAGGCGCAAATCGATTTCCGCCTGGACATTGCTCGAGAGCGAGGTGTTGACCTGCATTTCAGGGCCGCTCTCGATATGTACGTCGAATTGCATCCCGCGCAAATATTCGTTGGGAGTGGAAACGGTGGGCACAGGTTTCGAGGACGCGGCGACGAGTTGGCCAAGGTCGGTCTTAGGCTGAAAACTCATCTTGTTGACGCTTACGTTTCCAGAGAGCAGGCTGTTGTCGGAGGATCCGCTGAGCGAAAGCTGGGAGTTGAAGGTGATGCTCAGATCTTCCGGATAGCGGACGCGCACGGAATCGGCCTGGGCTTGGAGGCGATATACCAAAGCCGCGCCGCCGTATTCGACAAAACCGTTGAACTTGATTTGCCCGCCGCCACTCTCCGCCGTGAGCTTGTCGATGGTGGCGCGTCCGTTGTCGAAGGTGAGCGCGCCGTTCGCGTTGTCCACGCCGTTCGGAAGATCGGCGAGGTAGAGCGATGCATTTTTCAGTTCGAGCCGGCCGCGGATCTGAGGATTCGCGAGCGATCCGCGGATCGAACCGCGCAGAGTGGCGTCGCCTTTTGCCAGCAGATCCGAATTGACGAGTTGAAGAATGGCGAGATTAATATTGCCGTCGAGCAGGAGCTCCGATTCGGTCTTGCCGTCGAAGGTAATCTTTCCGCCGGCGCTGAAACGAGTGTTTTGCGCCGAAAATTCAGCGTCGGAAACGATGGCGTGTTCGCGGTTCAATACGATTTTGAAGGGCTTTGCATTCTTGAGGACGACATCCTGCGCCTGAACGCCAAGGCGCAATTTCTGCGAAGCCTTGGGGCTTACCTGCACCTCTTTGATATTCACCTCGGCTTGCAGCGCATTCAGCTTCTTGAGCGATCCGGTAACGGTGGCGGTTCCGCTGACGTAGCCGTCAAAGGGAAGCTGGTCCCAGCCGCCGAGCGTGGGACGCAAATCGTGAAGGGTCGCCACGGTGAGTTTCGGAAAGCGGATCTGCGCGGAGCCGGTGTAGTCGCCCGAGAGAGGAAATTCGGCGGAGGCGTCGATCTTTTCGCCGTGCATGTCAATCGCCGCATTCGCGGTCAGTTTGCCGCCCTGCGTGAGGGCGGAGAAAACCAGATCGCCTGCGCGGCGACTCTCGTAGGTGAGCGCTCGAATGGTTCCGTCGCCATTCAAAGCAGTCAATTCGAGTTCACCTTTCACAACGCGGCCGGCGGCATTTAGCTTGGCTTGCAGTTTTCCGTCTAAGTCAGTATTGGCTTCGCGGAAATTCTGAATTGCACTGAGGCTCACCGCTCCAGTAGAAGCGTCGGCCTTGAACGTTCCGTTCCGGTAATCGCCGGTGGGATGATCGAAGCGGCCGGAAGCCTGAAGACTCGCGCCACCGGTGTTCGCCTGCATGGATGCGATTTCGAGAGCGGCATCGGTCAGTTTTCCGTTGATGCGGATGCTGGTAAGGGTTTCGCCGTAAGCGACGATCTTGTCGCTCTGCGCCGCAAATCCGATGGCCGGGTGCTGGGCGGTTCCTGAAAGTTGCAACGCGGCGGAAGCCACGCCTTCGACCGGAGGTGTTTGCCCGAATTCCTTGGCGAGCTTTGCGAGTTGAGCACCGCGAACCTGCACCTGACCGGAGATGGCGCCGTCTTCGAGTTTCCAGTCATGAAGGGCGATCTGGCCGGAACCGGTGGCGCTGACTAACGCGTGAGTAGCGGAAGCATTCGCGAATTTCACGAGAGATTTCGTCAGATCGACATCGGCACTTACCTTGTCGATGTCGTGCCCCTCGACCCGGAATTGAGTTGCCTGGACGGAGCCGACGAAATGCGGATTCTCGATGGCTCCATTCAAAGCCCCTTCCACCCGCACGCCGCCGCCATGCAATTCGATAGGGATTTCAGCGGAGGAATTCGGATCCAGCAGTTGAAGCAAGGGCTTCAAATCGCGCAGGTCCGTGGATTGCGCTTTGATGACCAACTGTTCGCCGAGCGTTCCGGACGCATCGATTCGCGTAGCTGGAGTTGCAACGAAGGATTCCCCCAGGCGCAGGCTATTGTCACTCTGGCTGTAGTGGATATCCAGGCGTCCGGTTAATGGCTGCGTTCCGGCGGCGGGGGTGATGGTCATGTCGGCGGCGACCTTCACATTCCGCATTTGGCTGTTTTGGCTGGTTCCTTCGACGTGAAGCGTTCCGGCCGCGATGCCATCCCACGGGAGTTCACGAACGGCGAGCGCGGTCAGAATGGTGCGCGCGTGCGCGTCGGAGAGTTTCCCGTCCAGCTTCATGGCAGCCCATTTTTCAATCTCGAAACCGCCGACGAAGTTCGCGCCGAGGACGTGCGCACGAAGTTTCGTGAGAGTCAGTTTATCGGGCGCAAAATCGACTTCGGTGTTGGCGGACGCGCCTTCGAAATGAATTCGCGCGTCGCGGTACGCAAGCCCTTTTGCGAGGGCTGTTCCTTTGAAGCCATAATCGAAGGGGGTGGAGAAGTTCACGCGGAATTTGCCATCGACTATGGCGGTGCCCGCGGTGACGGGCAGCTTTGGAAGATCGGCGATCGAAACGGTTCCCTTCATGTCGAACTCACCGCGCGGATGATTGAGATTAGTGAGAACTCCGGGCAGTTCGAGGTGGGAGAACCTGGTGTCGAGTTTCAGGCGGGAAAAGTGAATATCCGTGGCGGCGATGGTGAAGGCGGCGTCGAGCGCCGGCGACAGCGGTCCAAATCCAGGGGCTTCGATGCGAACGCTCGCAGCTTTGACGGCTCCGCGGTAATGCGGACCCGTCGATTCGTAATCCATCGCGGCATTCAGCTTTTCCGCAAGAACCGAAAATGGAATTTTCCGGTCGTTGTATTCGATGACGCCGTCGCTAATCTCAAAATGCCCGGCTTTGAGGCGCAGCAGATCTTCCGACCAACTGCCGCCGCTGTCGCGCTTCCGCCCGGGCTCGGGAATGTTGGAGGAGCCGTCCTCATTTACGAGCAGGTGAACCTCAGGGTGGCGGACGACCAAGGATCGCAAGCTGACATCCCGATTCCAAAAAGACGTGATGGCGAGACCCGCTTCGAGGTTCTCGATACGGAGGAGCGGCGGATGGCCCGCGGGCTCGCTGCCATGCAGGACGACGCCGGAGGCTTTCGCTTTGATCACAGGCCATTCGAGGCCGATGGCTCCGATCTCAGCGCGTCCGCCGGTTGCCTTTTCGAGTTCAGCAATGATGCGTTGACGGATGTTGTTGAGAAACCAATCGCTGCGAAGAATCAGAAAAGCGGACGTCGCCAGGACCGCCACGATGACCAGAAGCCAAGCGAGGATTCGACGGAAGCGCTTCATTGAAACACTCCGTCACGATAGACGATCTGCTCGCGGGTGCGCGCTTCGCCGAGCCAACGGTCGAGCGCACGATCGGCGCGTTCGCGGGTGAGCAGAGCGACGAGGTCCGCACGGCTGGCTTCGAGGGTGGGCGGCGGATCTTTCCGCTTCGCCTTCCACTCGTCGGACTGCTTTTCGTACAGTTCCGCAATTTCTTCCTCGGTAATCCGCACTCCCGGGCGGAAACGATAATCGAGGAATCGCAAAAGCCGGACCTGAAGTTGGAGGTGTTTCTCCACCTGCTCGACCGCCACATGAGCTTCGGTCAGAGCTTTTTGGAACGCCGTGTCATCCGGATAGCGCGACTTCACCTGGACGAGCAACGTGCCGATGTCGGTGATCTCGGGTAGCGCATAGCGGGTCAAGGTCAACTCCCGTTCGACGAGAGCCCGTTCGACGAGGCGCTCGGCAGTCTTGCGTTTGGCGGGTCCGGCAAAATCAGGTTTTTCTCCGTCGATGAACGCCGTCACGCGAATCTCGTCGAGCACTTGCGATTCCGTAATCACTTGCTTGCTGATCGTCACCGCGATGCGGTCGAGCGTCTCCCCGCGCAGAGAAAGAAGAAACAGAAATGCCGTCAGGAATCGCATCAGAAGGCCTGTCCCAACGAGAAGTGAAATTGGAAGACGTTGATGCGCTGATTGACTTGCGTACCCAGCCCATTGATCAAGTCGTCGCGCGAGCCTTTGAATCCGAAGAAGCGGGGCGAATTGGGGCTGAGAGAAAAATCCAGCCGCAGGGGTCCGATGGGCGTGCGATAACGAACTCCGAATCCGGCGCTCTGCACCATGTAGTTGAAGTCCTGCAGGTTCCTCTGGCGGAAGCGAAAGCTGATGCTATGGATATCGCTGTAGACGTTTCCCGCGTCGTGGAAGAGTACGCCAGAGAGGCTCTCGCCGATCAGCGGAAAGCGGAGTTCGAGAGAGTTGAAAAGCTGCGTGCTACCGCCAAGCGGAAAGCCGGTCTTGAGATCGCGCGGCCCGGCCTGGTTATCGGGAAATGCGCGATGTGAATTCGAGCCGCCGGCGAAGAACCGTTCGGGCAGAGGGATGTCGGTTCCACCCGCGACGCGTTGAATGTACCCGAAATTCACGGTGCGCGCGAAGACCAGGTCCTTGCGTTTGCCGATGCGGTGGTAGGTGCTGTTGCGGAAAGCGAGGCGCGCGAAGTCGGCTTCGGATTCAGTCAACCCCTTGGCGAGACTGAGGTCGATGGTGTTGTAGGAACCGCTGTGTGAATCCGTCGGGTCGTCGCGGCGGTCCCGAATGAAAGTGGTGCTCGCCACTACGACGCGATCCGGTTGAGCGAGCAGCGGCACGAGACCGGGGTCGATCTTCAGCGTGTTTTCGTCGATGGTGGCGCGGCGAAAGGTAATCCGGTACTGGATGCTGTCGGACCGGGAGAGCTTCTGCTGAAACTGAATGGATCCTTCGAGGCGCTTCGACGCAAATGTGCGAATGTCCTGCGACTGGTCGAACAGGGCGTTGACGGAGAAGGTCCAGTTTTCATTGCCGAGAAATTGCGGAGCCAGGTAGGTGATTACGGCGCGCTGTTCCAAGCTCGAGATACGGCCCTGCGCGCCGATGGTGTGGCCGAGGCCGAGGAAATTCAGCCGGCTGACTCCGAGCGAAAGACGAGGGCTAAAGCCTGCTTGGCCGGCAGGCGAATCGAAGCTGGTGCTGCTGCCGCCGCCGATCCGCGCGATCTCCGCGCCGACACCGACGTTCAGCGAATAGCGGCGGGCTTCGTCGATCTGGTAGAGCAGATACTTGCTCTCTTCGTCGCCGTCCGGATTCTGAACCGCGGTCTGCACTTTGGCGAAGATTCCGAGATCGTAGAGCCGACGCTGGCTATCGCCGATTCGGGATTGCGATATCGGATCGCCGGGCACGAGCGAAATGCGGTTCTCAACCAGAGTGCGTTTGGTGTATTCGAGTCCGCTAACCAGAACTTCCCGGACGAATTGTTGTTTTCCTAGCTGGACGACGAACTTCAAATTTACGCGGGTCGGTGTATTCGAAGGGGTTTGGCTCCAGTCGAACGCCGCGTTCAGGTAACCACGATTGTAGAAATAATTCAGAATCGCGTCGCGATCGGTGGCGACGTTCAACTCGCTGTAAGGCTGCCCTTCGCTTGAGAGCAAAGTCGGGACGATGTTCTCTTTATCCACGTCTTCGATTCCCTGCAACTCCAGGGAGGCAACAAACCATTGCGGTCCCTCGTTCACCTGCAGCCGGGCACCGAGGTTGCCGGCTTTGCCTCCGAAATTTTCTTCCAACGAGGAGAGGACATGGACGTCGCGGAAGCCGTTTCCGCGGTAGAGATCCTCGATCGATTCGATGTCTTTATTGAGCAGCTTGACGCTGTAGCGGCCGTTTCGGAAGCGGAGGAAAGTTGCCGGCTGGACGTACATCCGCTCGCGCAAGGTCGGAGTGTCGAAATATCGGTTGCCGGCGATTTCGAGATTCACCAGGCGGCTGCGGCCGTTTCGATCGATGTCGAACTGGATAATCCGTTGGCCGTTTTTCTCCGGCAAGAGCTCGAAGTCTACGTCCGCTTCAAAGTAACCTTGCGATTGAAAATATTCGACCAGATTCCGGCGGCCTTCATTGAGGAGAGTGCGATCGACGCTTCGCTCCTGGTAGATCGGAACCAGCTGTTTCAGCTTTCCTTTCGAAAGCTTGACGCCCTTGGTTCGCACCGTCACGCGCGGGCCGCTATCGACGTGCAGTGTGGGCGTGACGAGATTGGTCGCCTCGTTGTAGTCCAGTTTTTCGAGCGTAACGGTGGAGAGAAGGCGATCGCCTTTCTGCAGCCTCGTCAGCACATGCTCGATGCCCGTATTGATGCGTGCCTGTGTCAAAGTCCGCCAGCCCAGGAAGCCCCGGCCCAGCGGAGCCCATCCGAATAACGAGATTCCGCGCTGCCAGCCGGTAGCGCCGATCAGACGATCCACCGGCTCCTTCGGGTCCCCGGTGATTGTCACTTTTTCAAACTTCGCGCGCTTGCTCGGATCAATCGCGAAATCGATGGCCACCTGTTCGGTCCGATCGTCATTCAAGGTGGAGGTCTTGATGGTGGCCTTGTACAGGCCGTTGCTACGGAGGCGGTCCTGTATGTTTTGGGTCGCCTGAACCAGATCATTGGAGTTGTACGGGGTCCCCAATTGGAGCTTGGTGGCCGTTGTCAGTTGACCACTGTTTGGCGGATCGGGAACGCCCACTACGGAGACGCGGCCGACGAAGTACGTCAGCTCCGTGACGAACGTCAGGCGAACACCGGCCCCATCGCGTTCGGCATCGACGCGGACGTCCGAATAGCGGCCGGTGTTGAACATTTTCTGGATCGCGTCGCGAACCAGGGCCGGAGTGAGAGTGGTTCCTTGACGGAGCGGAAGTAAGCGGCGGAGTTCGGCTTCGGGGAGGGGTTGCGCTGCGGGTGAGAACTCCACGCGCGTAACCGCCAATCCGTCGAACTGCGCGAATGCACAAAACGGCAGGAGACAATACAGCGCAAGGCCGAGCACGTGCCGCACTAACTTAAGATACCGCAGGCGCCGCAATTGCTTCATCCATTGTGGATGTCAAAGCCGCTACAGTCAAAGAGATGGAAACTCAGGGCGGCGATCGGTACTCCCGCCAGATCCGTTTTCCGGGAATCGGTGAGCAGGGTCAGCGAAAGTTTGCCGCCGCTCGCGTGACGATTGTGGGCTGCGGAGCGCTCGGCAGCTTTCAGGCGGAAGCTTTGGCTCGGGCCGGCTGCGGATTCCTGCGAGTGATCGATCGCGATTATGTCGAGCTCAGCAATTTGCAGCGACAGTTTCTGTTTGACGAGAGCGATGCGGAGCAGGCTCTTCCCAAGGCGATCGCGGCGTCGCGGCGGATTTCCGAGATTAATTCGACGATTTCGGTGGACCCCGTTGTCGCGGATTTGACGGCGCCGAACATCGAGGATCTGCTCGAAGGCGCGGATTTGATCCTGGACGCGACCGACAATTTTGAGACCCGTTATCTGATCAACGACTACGCGGTCCGCGGGGGCGTTCCGTGGATTTACGGCGCGGCGGTTGGCAGTTACGGCTTGGAATTCGCGATCTTTCCCGGACGTACCGCGTGTCTGAAGTGCGTGTATCCCACGCCGCCGTCCGGTCCGCAACCGACCTGTGAGACAGCCGGCGTGCTTGGTCCGGTTACCAGCGTGATTGCCGCTCTCCAAGTTGCCGACGCGATGAAGATCCTCGTTGGAGCCGATATCGAAGCGCGGCTGACAACTGTCGATGTGTGGTCTGGGCCGATCCGGCAGATTGCGATTCCGGCGCGTGACCCGGATTGCCTGTGCTGCGCGCGTCGCGAATTTGTCCATTTGGACGGAGCCGAGCGCGCGCCAATCAGCCTGTGCGGGCGTAACGCGGTGCAGATCCACGAGCAAAAACGAACCATGAACCTGGTCGAACTGGGACGCCGGCTTCAGCCTCTGGGGGCTATCCGCGTCAACGAATTCGCACTGAGGGCGCAGTTGCCGCCTTATGAGTTGACGGTGTTCGCCGACGGCCGCGCCATCGTCAAGGGCACAACGGACATCGGCGTGGCGCGTAGTGTGTACGCGCGGTATGTGGGCTAGTCGGCGACGATCGCGGCAATGATTTCTTCGGTCGTCTGTTCATCAGCCAAGAGCACGCGGTGGGGAAACCAGAACGCGTCGAGGATGTATGCTTCGGCATTCGGACACGGCTCGACGCGGCAGGGAACCGCTCGGTACATCGGATTCTGATAGAGCGTATGCGGATAGAAGGGCGTGCAGGGAATTCCGGCCGCGGTCATTTTGCGATGGAATTCGTCGCGGGTCGCGCCGAACTTGCCTTGATCGATGCGACCGCAGAGCAGGTATTCAGAATGCACGTTCACTTGCGAAGGAATTTTCTGGAAGACGAGGCCCGCGCGGTCAGCGAGCGCCTCGCGGATCCGCCGGCTGTTGCGGGTCCGTCGCACAATCTGTTCGGGGACGTTGTCGAATTGCGGCATCAAAACGGCGGCCTGTAGGGCGGTGAGCCGAAGATTTGATCCCAGCGTGTAGTGGAAGAAGAAGCCTTCGCCTTCACGGCGTCCCTGATTGATAAACGCGCGCGCATCCGCGGCAAACCTCGCGTCGTTCGTTGTCAGGATTCCGCCTTCGCCCGACGTAAGGATCTTGCCGTTCTGCAAGCTGAAGGACGCGGCGTGGCCGAAACTGCCCGCGCGCTTGCCGTTCCATTCCGAACCGACGGCATGCGCGGCGTCTTCGAGCAAAAGAATCCCGTGTTGATTGGCGATCGTGATGAGTTCGTCGATCTCGCAGAGAGGTCCACCGAAGTGGACAGCCAGGATGGCCTTCGTCTTCGGCGAAATCGCACGGCGTACGGCTTCGGGATCGATGTTGAAACTGTACGGTTCGATATCCACGAACACCGGAACAGCTCCGGCGCGCGACACGGCGGTCGCGGTGGAGACGAAGGAAATCGAAGGAACGATCACCTCGTCGCCGGGTCCGATGCCCAGCACCGCCATCATCGCTTCGAGCGTTACGGTGCCGTTGAACGCGCCCATCCCGTGGGTGCAATGTTGAAACACGGCGAAGCGTTTTTCGAACTCCGCGACCATGGGGTGAAACCCGCCCCACTGTCCGCTCTCGAGAACCTCGCGGAGCAGCGCGAGTTCGCGCCCGTCCGCTTCCGGCCATTTCGGAATCCGCATGAGAAACTTCAGGATAACGTGCCCATGCTTTTCGCTTTCCTGCTGCTCGCCTTTCAAGGGGCTTCGCAAAATCCATCTCCGATGACGGAGGACGTGCGCGCGCACCGCCGTCCGCCGGAACGCGAAATCGCAGGTCGCAGAGTCCCACTTTCGATGGGCCGTTTGCTGATCACAGGCAAGCAGAAGCGGATTCCATTGCTGGTGCATTTCCACGGATCGACGTGGATTGCGGAGCAGGCGGCGGTGTCGCGCTGGAAGAATGTCGCGGTTCTGGCGCTCGAGATTGGAACCGGATCCGGCGCGTATGGTCGTCCTTTCAGCGAGCCGGGCCGTTTTGAAAAACTGCTTCAGGAGGCTCGCACGGCTTCGGGAGTCGAATTTTCGCGCATCGTCTTCTCGTCCTGGAGTGCAGGATACGGCGCGATTCGGGCGATTCTACGCGATGGCGGACAGCCGGATTCGATTCTATTGATGGACTCTTTGCATGCCGGTTATGCGGCGGACGGCAAGCCGGGTTCGCTGACTCGCGAAGACGTGGCGCCGTTTGTCGAGTATGCCCACCGAGGCAATCTCGTTCTGACGCATTCCGAAGTGTTTCCCGGCACGTTCGCGAGCACGACGGAGGCCGTCGATTTTCTGATTCACGAGCTCAAGCTTCAGCACAAACCTGTGCTGAAGTGGGGTCCGGTGGGGATGCAGCAGATCAGCGAGGCGCGCTCGAAGCGAGTGCTGGTCCTGGGCTTCGCGGGGAACTCGGCGCCGGATCACGTCGATCACCTATACGGCATGAGCGAGTGGCTGAAGAAGCTGCCTCGCTAAACTCAGTCGAGGAGGCGATCGATTTTTCGACCTTCAATAGGTCTTGGCTTCTGTCTCAAGAGCGGCGCATTCAGAAATTCGAGCGCCGGGAGCATCGCCTTAAAGCAGGAGACGACTTCCGTGAAAAGCTCCGGCGTCGTCGCGACTTTGCCGCTCAGCGACTTCCCGTAAAAGAATTGCTTGCGGCGGATGAGATCGGCGGCCGGCTGGTCCGGATGGAATCCTTTGGGTACGCGGGTGAGTTGCGAGCCCTGCATTTCTCCCATCGACTTCCGTACTTTCGCGTCGACCTTGCGGAACTCCGCGTGGTTAATCGACAGATGCATTCGCAGCGTGAGGAGATCTTCGGGGGTGGGCATGTAGACGCCGCCGGCGATCTCGACTTCGGTTGGGGAGGCGCTGAAATAGAATCCGCCGCCGGAGTGTTTCTTCAGTCCACGACGGGGCAGGAGGGCCGCGATGTGGGTTTTATACGGAGTCTTGTCGTTCGAGAACCGGGTGTCACGATAGATCCGGTAGATCGCCTTCGGCGGATCGCAGACGAAATCCGGCGCGAATTTCTTCAGTTCGCCGTTGATCGCTTCGAGCAACTCGATCATCGGCGCCTTCACCTCGGTGTCAAACGTCTCCTTGCGCGATTGAAACCAGTCGCGATCGTTGTTCTTCGCGAGGTCACGCAGGAACTTCATGCCTGCCGGCGGAAAGCCTGCGAACTTTGCGCGGTTCATTTCAAATGCTCCTTCCGCGAGTGCGAACGCACTCTGGGATCCGAACAGCCGCCTCTATACTGAAACTGCATGCTCTCCCGTCTCACCCGAATTCCCGGGTTGACAGTCACCCCAAATGCCCTGCTCAGTCACTATACCCGGTTCGGCATCGGCGGTCCCGCGGACGCGCTGGTGGATGCATCATCCGAAGAGTCTTTCGCCGCGGCTCGCGACGAATTGGTGCAGGCTGGCTTGCCGCACACCGTGATCGGTGGGGGAAGCAATCTGGTGGTTCACGATGATGGATTTCGAGGAATCGTGCTGCGATTTGTGGCGGGCGAAATTGCGGTGTACGGTTCGCGGATCCGGGCGGAAGCCGGAGCCGATCTTGAAGAATTGGTGGATGTGAGCATCGCGAACGGCCTGGCTGGAATCCACACGATGAAGAGAATTCCCGGCTGGGTGGGGGGCGCGATCTACGGAAACGCAGGCGCCTACGGGCATTCCATTCACGAGAGCGTGCGGAGCGTACGTTTCTTCGATGGCGAGGAAGTTCGCGAGTTCGACAACGCGGCGTGCGAATTTCACTATCGCGAGAGCATCTTCAAGAAGCACAAGGATTGGATCGTGTTTTCCGCCGATTTGGATTTTCCGGCGGGAGATGCAGCGGAGCTGAAGCGCGAAGCGGATGAGATTCAACGAACTCGCGACGAGAAGTTTCCGCTCACGATGAAGTGCGCCGGCAGCATTTTCAAGAACATCCTCGCGGCGGATTTGTCCCCGTCGCTGCGCGAGAGGGTTCCTGAAAAAGTGGTCCGCGAAGGCAAGATCGCGAGCGCCTGGTTCCTCGAACAAGTGGGCGCGAAGGGAATGAAAGACGGCGGCATCGAAGTCGCGGCGTATCACGCGAATCTGATCTACAATGCCGGCGGCGGCACGGCGGAGCAAGTGTGCCGGATCCTCGAAGAGTTGAAACGCCGCGTCGACGCGCAGTTCGGTCTGAGCCTCGAAGAGGAAGTTCAGTTCATCGGTTTTTGATTTGGCGAACGCTCAACCGATCAGCCGAGCCAGGTTCGAGCCGGGCAGCACGATAGTTTCGTTGCGTTCCGGGCCCGTCGATACGCCGCCGACTTCGACGCCCGTGTTGAATTGGAGGAAATCCAAATAGGCGCGCGCTTTCGCGGGCAGCTTCTGGAAATCCGTGATATCGCGCGTGCTTTGCTCCCAGCCTGGGAGTGTCTCGTAAACCGGTTCGATCGTTTCCAATTCTTTGAACGTTGCCGGCATTTCGTCCACGAGCTTGCCGTGGATCTTGTATCCAACGCAGACCGGAATCGATTTCAGGGTGTCGAGGACATCCAACTTCGTAATCAGAAGACTGTCGAAGCCATTCACCGTCGCCGTGTAGCGAAGCAGCGGTACGTCGAACCAGCCCGTTCGGCGCGGACGGCCGGTGACGGCGCCGAATTCCTTGCCGATTTTGCGGATCATTTCGCCCACTTCGTCGTGGCTCTCGGTGGGGAACGGACCGGATCCGACACGCGTAATATAGGCCTTCGAAACGCCGATGACGCCATCGATTTTTTGCGGCGGCACGCCGGTGCCGGTGCAGGCTCCGCCGGCGCTGGCGCTCGACGAGGTGACGAAGGGATAGGTGCCGTGATCGATGTCGAGCATGGTTCCCTGCGCGCCCTCGAACAGGACGCGCTTGCCGGCGCGGATCTGTTGGCCGAGAAAATACGCGGTGTCGCACACCATGGGCTTGATGCGCTCCGCCATTTGCAGATACTGATCGCGGATGGCCCCGTAGTCAATGTCTTCGTCAATTCCGAAGGTCTTGGCCAGAAGTTGTTTGTCTTCGGCAAGCGCGTCGTAAAAGGCGCAAAAACTTTCGGTATTGTACAGATCGGCGATACGGATTCCGCGGCGCCCGATCTTGTCTTCGTAGCAGGGCCCGATGCCGCGCGAAGTGGTGCCGATTGAGATCCTGCCCTCCCGCGCTTCCGACATTTTCTCCACCAGGCGATGGAATGGGAAAATAACGTGCGCGCGATTGCTGATCCGCAACTGCTTCTCGACCGCAATCCCGGCGGTTCCGAGCGTCTTCATCTCCTCAAGCAAAGCGGCGAGATCGATGACCACGCCGTTTCCGATCACGGCGGTGACACCCGGCCGTAGAATCCCGCTTGGGATCAGCTTCAAGACATATTTGGTTTCGCCAATGTAAACCGTATGGCCAGCGTTATGCCCGCCTTGATAGCGCGCGACAATATCGAAGCGCTCCGCAAAAAGGTCGACGACTTTGCCTTTTCCTTCGTCTCCCCACTGCGCACCCAACACAATGATGTTGCTCATGAATAGACCAAACCTTTTATTGTACGCATTTGTGTGCGCTGACACGCGCCATCACGCTACAATGTCGAATAATGCAGCTTTCCGGCATCTTTCAGGGGCTCGGTGAAGATACGTTCTCGCAACTGCTCCGCACCATTTCGATAGGCAAGCTCAAGACGTACCAGATCTATGAGCGAATGAAAGTCCGCATGCATCTGGCGAAGATGAACTCGGAGACGCTACGCAAGGCTGCGCCGCGCCTATGGGCCCGCGTCGGCGAAAAGGACGAGGAGTTCGCCACCGAACTTTCTCAAGCGATCCTGATTTCGCACATGGACATGATCAAGGCGGTGCTCGATCATCTCGGGATTCCCCACGAGGACGGCTTTTTCGCGAAGGACACCAAGGTGGTGGACTACCTGACGGAAGGCTGGCAGGACAAGGCCTTCGACGCGTTTCAGGAAAAGTATCCGCGCGCCGCGCTGTTGTTTTACATCAACCATCTTGCACATGAAGTCGTCGAAGCGGAGACTTTGTACATTCGCGCATGACACCGATTTTCGAAGCAATCCAGTCCGGCGATCCGGCGCGCGTGGCTGCCCTTCTCGATACGGATCCGGCGCTCGCCAACGCGAGGAACGATCAGGGCACCAGCGCGCTCGCGTTTTCCGCGTACTTGCGGAAGCCTGAGATCACAGTCCTTCTGGAGACGCGCGGCGCCGACGTCGATATCTTTGCGGCGGCCATGCTCGGGCGCACGGAGTCGATCGCGGATCAACTCGTCGGCAATAAGAGCCTGACGACTCTGCTCAGCCGGGACGGTTGGACCGCGTTGCATCTGGCTGCATTTTTCGGTCACGAGGATGCCGCACGAGAGCTGTTGAATAAGGGCGCGATCGTCAACGCGCGCTCGACCAATGCAATGAAAAACATGCCTCTGCATGCCGCGGCGGCGGGTCGAAGCTTGCCCATTGTTACTTTGCTACTCGAGCGCGGAGCCGATCCGAACGCGCAGCAACATGGCGGCTGGACGCCGCTGCACTCCGCCGCCGCGAACGGCGACGCGGAGATGGTGAAAGCGTTGGTCGATGGCGGAGCGGACACCGGCGCCCGGGCCGACAATCAACAATTGCCTCTCGACCTGGCGCTGACCAAAGGTCATCAGGCGGTGGTGGATTTTCTCGAATCGCGCGGGCCGTCGCTGGGCTAGGCGCAGGCTTGCACTTCATCTGGACAAGTGGACTTAATGGAAGAACGAATTTCGCAATTGCATGCTGCGGCACTGGCCGGCATCGAGGCGGCAGCCACTCTCGAAGCTCTCGAGACGGTGCGCGTCGACGCGCTTGGGCGCAAAGGAAAGCTCGCTGAGATCAGCAAAGAATTTGGTAAGCTCACTCCGGAGCAACGCTCCAGCCTGGGCAAGCTCCTGAACAGTGCCAAACAGGATCTGGAAGCGCGGCTGGATGCGCGTAAAGCCGTGTTTGAAGCCGCCGCGTTGAACCTTCGGCTCAACGCCGAATGGCTGGACCTGACGATCCCCGCGCCCGGCATTCGCCCCGGCAGCATTCATCCGGTGACGCAAATTCAATCTGAAATCGAGGATCTGTTTGTCTCGCTGGGATTCGCCGTCCTCGACGGACCCGAAGTCGAGACCGAGTATTACAACTTCGACGCGCTGAACATTCCCCCGTCGCATCCGGCACGCGATATGCAGGACACGTTCTGGCTGCAAGGCGGAAATCTGTTGCGCACCCATACGTCTCCAGTGCAGGTCCGGGGCATGGAACGTCTTGGACCGCCGCTGCGCATGATCGCCCCGGGCCGCGTGTTCCGCAATGAAGAGGTGGATGCGTCGCACGAACATACGTTCTACCAGCTCGAAGGCATGATGATTGACCGCGACGTCTCGGTTGCGAACCTGATCTACTTCATGAAGACTCTGCTGGGTTCGATCTTCAAACGCGAAGTGACGGTGCGTTTGCGGCCTGGCTTTTTCCCCTTCGTCGAACCCGGCTTCGAGCTCGATATTCAATGCCTGATCTGCGGCGGCTCCGGCTGCCCGGTTTGCAAACAGAGCGGTTGGGTAGAGCTTTTACCCTGTGGATTGGTGCATCCCAACGTTCTGCGCAGCGGCGGGATCGACCCTGAGGAATGGGGCGGATTCGCGTTCGGCCTGGGGCTTACCCGATTGGCGATGATGCGCTATGCGATCGACGATATTCGACTTTTGATGAGCGGCGATCTGCGCTTTCTGAGGCAGTTCTAACCATGAAGTTCTCACACAACTGGCTGCGTGACATGATTCCGAGCCTCGATTTGTCCGCCCAAGAACTCGGCCGGCTGATCACGATACACACCGCCGAATGCGAAGGCGCGGAGACCTGGGGCGAGGTTCTCGCGTCGGTCGATGTCGCGAAGGTGATCTCCGTACAGTCGCTTGGCGAGACACACAACCGGAAAGCGGTCGTCGAAACGAAGAGGTACGGAACCAAGACCGTGGTGTGTGGCGCGGCGAATTGCCGTCCTGGTATCACTACGATCTACGTGCCCGCGGGCTCGGTGCTGCCGAACGGGAAGGCGATCGGCAAGATTACGCTCGAAGGCGTCGAAAGCGACGGCATGCTCGCGAGCGGTGCGGAACTCGGCATCAATAACGACCATTCCGGAATCGTCGAATTCGAAGGCGATCCGCGGCTTGCGCCGGACGCCGTCATCGAAATTGACAACAAATCCCTGACCCATAGGCCGGATCTGTGGGGCCACTATGGAATGGCTCGCGAGGTTGCGGCAATCACGGGCCTACCACTTGTGGACCCTGTAAACATTGGCCTTCTGCCGTCCGGCGCCGCCGCCATTCGGGTTACCGTCGAGGACTTTGAACGCTGCCCGCGTTACAGCGCGCTCGTTTTCGAAAACGTAAGAGTAGGTCCGTCGCCGCTCTGGCTGCAGCAGCGCATGGAAGCCGTGGGCCTGAATCCGATCAATAACATTGTTGACGTCACGAACTTGATTCTGGCGGAACTGCCGCAGCCGATGCATGCCTTCGATGCGGACAAAATCCGGGGCGGGGAAATCATCGTCCGCGGTGCGCGTGTTGGGGAAACTATCCAGGCGCTGAACGGTGAATCCTACGCGCTCGATCCTTCAAACCTGGTGATCGCCGATAAAGCGGGACCCATCGCGGTTGCCGGCGTGATCGGCGGCGCGGACAGCGCGATCGGCACGTCTACGACTCGCATCGTTCTCGAAAGCGCGAATTTCGAAGCGATCAACGTGCGGAAGACTTCGGTGAGATTGAAGCTTCGCACGGATGCGTCGATGCGCTTCGAAAAGGCGCAGGACCCCGCCAATACGGTCCGCGGACTGGCACGAGCGATCCAGTTACTTGAATTGGTCTGCCCCGGAATTCGCCTTGTTGGAGGCGTCACGGATGTGTATCAGCCGTTGCCCGCACCGCCGGTTATCGAACTGCCGCTCGAATGGCTGAATCGAAAAGTGGGTCGCGTCGTACCGGCGACCGAAGTCCGGCGCATTCTCGAAGCCCTGGCGTTTGGTGTCGATGCGCACACGACCGGCGTGTTTCGCGTCACCGTCCCGAGTTGGCGCGCTACCAAGGACGTTTCGATCAAAGACGATCTGGTCGAAGAAATCGGCCGCATGATCGGATATGGCACGATCAATCCCGCACCGCCGTTGGTTGCGGCGAAGCCGCCCGTTGGCAATCCCGAGCGCGCGTTTCATCGCAGGGTCCGCGAAATGGCGGCCGCCCAAGGCTTCACCGAGGTCTACAACTACTCATTCGTCAACGAGGACCTGGTTCGCTCGTTCGATTTCGATTTGGCGGATCACGTGGAAGTCACCAATCCGATTGCCGCGGACCAAACGCATTTGCGCACCAGCCTGCTGCCTCGCGTGTGGCGCAACATAAACGATAACGCCCGTCATTACGAGACCTTCCGCCTCTTCGAGATCGGCAAGGAAATTCATAAGCGCGCGGAGGGGCTGCCTGATGAGCGTCCGCATTTCGTCGCGGCATTGTATGCCCGCGACAACGGTGAAGCGGCTTTGCGCGAACTCACGCGCTTAGCGAATTGCTTATTGAAGGGTAGCGAAATCGTTCCGCTCACCGAGACTCGCTCTTTCGAGCATCCGCATCGCACAGCGACCGTGAAGATCGGCGCGGCAGTGATCGGGCGCCTTTTTGAACTGCATCCGAAAATGATGGATTCGGGCCGCGCGGCGATTCTCGACTTGGATTTGCAGCAACTGGAACGTCTGCATCCGACGCTGAAGAAATATCAGCCGCTGCGTAAGTATCCAACCAGCGCCTTTGATCTGTCGGTACACGCCGGACTCCGCGAGTTGGTCGGCGACATGGAGAGGAAGATCCGCGAACTGGCTGGCGCGGACCTCGTTTCGCTGGAATTCCTGCGCACGTTTGCGCTGGAAAATAGGCAAAGCGTTTCGTTCCGCATCACCGCCGGAGCGCCCGACCATACGCTTTCCTCCGACGAAGTCACGGCGATCCGGGTGCGGATTATCGACGGGTTGCGCGTGGCTGGTTACGCACTCAAAGTCTGACCCGCGGCTTCTTTCAGATTCACGCCAGAGAGTTTCCGGCGCCGCGCTTCGTTCATCAAGAACAGGAGCTTGTGCGCGGCGGCGGCGTAGGAGAGGCCTCCAGCGCGGATGTTCGAAATGCAATTTCGCTCAGCGTCGGTGCGTTCCGGCCGCGGATCCCAGGTCAGGTAGATGCCAAGCGAATCCGGCGAGCTTAAACCTGGGCGTTCGCCAATGAGAACGACCACGAGGTCCGCACCGATTCGCGCGGCGATCTCATCACCGATGGCCACCCGCGCTTGTTCCACAATCACTACCGGAGCGATTCGCCAATCGCCTAATTCCGGAATGAGAGTCGCGAGCAGCGGCGCGGCATGGCGATGAATCGCCAGCGCGGACAGCCCATCCGCGATGACAAACGCGACATCGAAATCGCCGAGCGGAATCGCCTCCGCGTTCGCGAGCTTGCGTCCAAGGTCCGGACGCCGCAGGTAGGTTTCGCGGTCTTGCGCGGCGCTTTTTGCGCGCAGCGTCTCGAAGCCGAGCGAACGGACTTCGCGTTCGACAGTGGACGCGTCCATAGCGACGTGGACCGCATCGCGCGCCTGCGCGTGCTGCAGGCGGAAGGTCAGGATCTCGGCGGTCGGCAGAGCGCCACCGGCATTGCCTAGCGCGATTCGCGCCGAAGTTAATCCGCGCAGCTTTACCCAGCGGTCCTTAACCAGCATGCGCCTCGATCAGCTTTTCAAATGCGGCTGGAAGCGCCTGGGAATTGCGCAGTTCGCCGCGCTCATTCGTTATCTCCATTTTAAGCAGCCAAGCCTCGAACTCCGGCGCAGGACGCTTCTTCAGCACCCGGCGCGCGTACAGAGCATCGTGGAACGAAGTGCTCTGATAATGGAGCATCACATCGTCACTCCCCGGAACTCCCATGATGTAGTTGACGCCGGCCACGCCGAGCAGCGTTAGCAGCGCATCCATATCGTCCTGATCCGCGTCCGCATGGTTGGTGTAACAAATGTCGCAACCCATCGGGAGTCCAAGCAGCTTGCCGCAGAAATGATCCTCAAGGCCCGCGCGCGTGATCTGCTTTCCGTCCGCCAGATATTCCGGGCCAATGAATCCGACCACCGTGTTCACCAGCAACGGCGAGAAGGCGCGCGCGACCCCGTACGCTCGCGCTTCAAGAGTTTGTTGATCGACGCCATGATGCGCGTTCGCCGATTGCGCGCTGCCTTGCCCGGTTTCGAAGTACATGACGTTATTTCCGAGCGTGCCGCGACCCAGGCTCAACGCGGCGTCCTGTGCTTCCCGGAGCAACGCTAATGTGATTCCGAAGCTCGCATTGGCTGCTTCCGTACCGGCGATGGATTGAAAAACCAGATCCACCGGAGCGTCGGCCTCCATCGCCTTGATCTGGGTGGTGACGTGCCCAAGCACGCAGGATTGCGTTGGGATCTCGAAGCGTTCGCGCAGAGTATCGACCAGCCGCAGGAGGGAATCCACCACGGCAACGTTGTCCGAAACGGGATTGATCCCAATCACTGCGTCGCCACTTCCATACATCAAGCCGTCGAGGATACTGGCCGCGATTCCGCGCGGGTCGTCGGTCGGATGGTTCGGCTGCAGCCGCGTCGAAAGACGGCCGCGCAGGCCGAGGGTATTCCGGAAACGCGTAACCACTTCACACTTGGCAGCGACCGCGATCAGATCCTGCAAGCGCATGATCTTCGAGACAGCTGCGACCATCTCCGGAGTCAGGCCTCGCGCGATCGCGCCCGGATCGGGCTCGGAAAGCAGCCACTCGCGAAATTCTCCGACGGTCAGGTGCGAGATCGGCGCGAAGACGGCGGCATCGTGTGTATCGATGATCAGCCGCGTCACTTCGTCGTTTTCGTACGGAACAAGCTGGTCTGTCAGGAAACGTTTCAAGGGCACGTCGGCAAGCGCGATTTGCGCACGCGTCCGTTCTTCTTCGGACTCTGCCGCCAATCCGGCGAGCACGTCCCCGCTACGCGCCGGAGATGCTTTCGCCATTAGGGTGCGGAGGTCCATAGACACACCGGATCACATCACAGCGCGGCCTTCGGCGTCAATCCTCGAAATGGATTTGGAGAAAAAGAGAACGCGGCGCGCACTACCCTGTGGATGTTCCCCGCTCCGCTTTTGCCGGCAGCTCTCGCACTGACTGGCGGTGTCCTGCTCGCGCGGCTGGCCGATTTCACGGTTCGGGAAATGGCGCTTGCGATCGCCGCGTTGCTGATTCTGGCGCTCTTGAGTTGGTGCCTGAAGGCGAAGACGCTGCGCGCTGCGAGCCTCCTGCTCGCCATTGCCTGCGGCGGAATCTGGACCGCGGTTGCGCACAAGAAGGGCGAACCGCCCACTCTCGATGCCAAGAATGGAGAAGATGTCCTTCTGGCTGGATGTGTCGTCGAACCGCCCTCGGTGTTCGCCGGCCGGGAACGCTTCACGCTGGAGCTAGCGCCTGGTGCGCGCGTCCAGATCTCGATCACTCTCGACGAGGGCGAGGCTCCGCCGCACTTGGTGTATGGCCAACAAGTGGAGGTGGACGGGCGCATTCGCGAGCCGCACAATTTTCAAAACCCGGGCGGCTTCGATCAGATTGCCTGGCTCGCCCGAAGCAACATTTTCTGGAGAGCGACTGCGCGCCACGCGAGTGCGGTCCGGGTGCTGCCAGGCTCGTGCGGAAAAACCATCGAAAGCTGGCTCTTTGCGCTTCGGACCGCCACGATCGACCGCATCGACCGGCTGTATCCCGCGGACTCGTACAATTCCGCGATGATGGCGGCGATCCTCATTGGGGACAGCTCGCGCCTCGAGAAATCGTGGACGGATGATTTCCGCCGCACCAGCACCTTTCACGCGCTGATGATTTCCGGACTACATATCTCAGTGCTCGCCGCCGTCTTGCTGTTCCTATTGCGTGTCTGCTTGATTCCGCCCATTCCGTCGCTCGTGATTGCGGCTGTTGCGGCCTGGGTTTACGCGATGGTGTCGGGCGCGTCGCCACCTGTGATCCGCGCGGCGGCCGGATTTACGTTGTTTTTGCTTGCCCGAATTTTCTTCCGTCGCGGACGCCTCCTGAACGTTCTGGCGCTGGTCGCGATCGTATGTCTTGCCGTCGATCCGGACGAACTTTACGACGCCAGCTTCCAGCTCTCGTTTCTATGCGTGCTTGCGCTGGCCGGACTCGCCGTTCCCCTGCTCGATCGGACTTCTTCGCCGCTCGCGCGCGGCATGCAGCGCCTTAAAAGCCGCGATCTCGACATGCGAATGGAACCGAGAGTTGCGCAGTTCCGCGTTGAGCTCAGCCTGCTCGCGGAGACGTTGTCGCTCTGCTTATTTCCGAAATCGTTCTGGATCCGGTTCCTGACTCTGGCCGCTCGAATCGGCTTCTTTATCTATGAGACGGCCATCGTTTCCGCCATCGTCCAAACGGCGCTGATGCTCACAATGATCCTGTACTTCCACCGGCTTTCGGCGACTGGCGTTGTCGCAAATATCTTGGTGGCTCCGCTGCTGACGGCGATGGTGCCAGTCGGATTTGCCGCGATTTTCACCGGCTTTGCTCCGTTTGCCGTGGTCGCGTCCTGGATGCTGAAGCTCTCGGCGATCTTTGCGGCGTGGTTCGCGCGCTGGGAACCGGATTGGCGCATTCCGGATCCGCCGGTGTGGGCCGGGGTGTTATTTTCCGTGCTCATCATTGCCACCGTCTTCCTGATACCGGCGGCGCGGAGGCTTCGCTGGATCGCGATTGGGGCGTCAATCGGGGCCGCCTTGCTGATCGCGCTGGCTCCGTTTCCGGTCGCTGTTCATTCGGGGCAACTGGAACTCACGGCCATTGACGTCGCCCAGGGCGACAGCCTACTGGTGGTCAGTCCGTCGGGCAAAACCATGCTGGTCGATGGCGGCGGTTTCCTCACCTACGGGCACGCTGCGCCGTCCAGCTTCGATATCGGGGAGAGCGTCGTTTCAACGTATCTTTGGTCGCGCGGGTTCCACCGGCTGGACGTCGTGGCGACTTCGCATTCCCATGCGGACCACATTGGCGGCATTGCGGCAGTCCTACGGAATTTTCGCCCGCGTGAATTCTGGACCGGCGCGAATCCGAATCCGCAACTTCTCGCGCTGGCGCGGCAACTTGGCTGCAAGATCGTCGAGTGGAGAGCTCCGGCGGTTTTCGAATTCGGTGGCACGCGAGTGGACGTACTGGCGCCGCTCGCCGACTACGACGCCCTCGACTCTCCGAAGAACGATGATTCGCTCGTGCTTCGGATTGCGTACGGTGCGCAATCGTTCATGCTATCCGGCGACGCGGAGAAGGGCGTCGAAAGACAGCTGGCTCCTGGTTTGGCTCCCGCGTCGGTGCTGAAGGTCGGCCACCATGGCAGCAAGACGTCCAGCACGGAGGAATATCTGGACGCGCTCCACCCGGGAATCGCCATCATTTCCGCCGGCTTCGCCAATCAGTTCCACCATCCGCATCCCACCGTGGTGCAACGCCTCGAAGACCGTCATATTGCAATCTTACGAACGGATCAGTTGGGCTACGTCACGGTGCGAACCGATGGAAAGCGGCTGTGGATGGATTCCGCGAAGTGGTCGAACAGCGGTACGGCTTGGTGGTCGAACGGCTTTAGCGAATGACGGTATGCCCGGCAACCCGAGGTGGAGATCGCGAAGATACTATGTCGCCTTGGTCAGCGGTTCGGAGAGCGACGCCAGAATGCCGGTCAGCGAGAAGTCCAGCGGACCTTCTCCTTCGATCCGCGGAACGGCTTCTCGCAGCGAAAGTTTCGGGCAAGACGCGCAGACGGACGCTCATGCCGCGACGCGATCAGCGGACCGGCGTGAAAGCGGAATCCAACTGAACCATGCCAGGGCAAACGCGCCCACGAGCAGGGCGCCATCGCGGATCAGCGTCTTCGGAGAGATCGGTTCGCCCAACCCAAAGCATCCGCAATCGATCTCCATGCCGAGCCCATACGAACGAAGCATCAAAATGAAGAACACGGTCAGGATAGAAGCCGCCAACGCGGAACTATATCGCAGCCAGATGCCCGCGATCAGCGACAGGCCCAGCAGCAATTCGAACCAGGGCAGCGTTCGCGCGACCACTTCCACCGCCCACGCCGGCAGCACCTTGTAGGCGTTGATCGACATCGCGAACAGCAGCCACGACTGGCTGAGTTTGGTGTAGGCGGCGTACAGGAACACCGCTCCGAGAAGCACCCGCAGGGTGAGCAGAAACCAGCGCATGCTACTTCGAAAGCAGCTGCGCGAGGAATCGCTTCATGAAGGTGTAGTCGAGATCCGTCACCGGGTAGGTCTTCAACTTATGCTGAATCACGATGGTCGGCGTCTGCCCGAGCTGACGCTTCAGCGCGTCGGCCATGTCGGCATCGAACATCGCGGTGGTCTTCTTGTCGGCAGTCAGGGCGCGGATCTTCGACATGTCGGCCGGACTCAGCTTCTCCGCCAGCGTCGCATCGACTTTGCCGGACACGGACCAGTCGTCCTGGCGGGCGAATAGTATGTCCGCGACCTCGTCATACTTCCCGATTTGCTGGGCTGCCAGCGCATACAGAGCCGCCGTCCGCGCGTACGTGTGCATGGGCAGCGCGATGTCGTGGTTCGTCAGGTAGACCTTGTTCGTCTTGACGTAGTCGGCCTTCAGCATTTGGAGCGTTCCCTGGTGGAACGTACGGCAGTGCGGGCACTGGAAGTCGCTATAAAGGTCGATCTTTACCGCCGCGCTGGGCACGCCTTCGTACTTACCGCCGAACAGCACTAACGCCGCGAGAAAGAACACCGGAACGGATCTAAGAAACCTGTGCATAGGGGTTTTGACGCCTCAGCTTGCATTATATTAGCGGGAACTCTTGAAAACCACGTCCCCACAGCGCACAAGACCGTCCCATTAGCGGACAGCCTCTTCGGCACCGTTCACGCTTGGACCTGCTTAAACGCACTGGTTTCAGTATGATTGAGTCGGGTTGGGATTTGGCCCGAAGCGTGCCACCGTGGAGGAAGGAACTGCTATGGACGTTAAACGCGAAGGTGTAGCTAAGAAGAAAATGATCCGCCGGATCATTTACGGCGTGATTGTTTTGACCGCCGTACCGATGGTCACCTGGTGGCTTTCGAAGCTGAAGCCCGCCGCGCCGTCCGTGGCCCGCGAAACCGTTTGGATCGACACCGTGAAGCGCGGTCCGATGCTCCGCCAGGTCCGTGGGCTCGGGACACTCGTGCCGGAAGACATCGTCTGGATTCCCACCCAGTTTGAAGGCCGCGTGGACAAGATTATGCTGCGCTCGGGCGAGAGGGTAAAGCCCGATACGGTCCTGCTGGTGCTCGGCAATCCCGACATGGAATTAGCCGCCAACGACCTCGAATGGCAGCTCAAGCAGGCGGAGGCCAACTACACCGATCTGAAGGTGAGGCTCGAAAGCCAGACGCTCGATCAGAAGTCGAATCTCGCGCGTACGGAATCCGATCTGCTGCAGGCCGAACTGACCAAAGATCGCGATGAACAGCTTCTGAAGCTGGGCCTGAAGCCTGATCTCGAAGTCCGGCTTTCGGTGGCCAAGTATAGGGAACTCGTTGGTCGCACGGAAATCGACAAGAAGCGGCTCTCGATCACTGGAGAATCGGTCGAGGCGCAGCTGGCGGCGCAGCGCGTGCAAATCGAAAAACTCAAGGCTACTTTCGCGTTGAAACGCGAACAGGTGAAGGGATTGACCGTCCGGGCGGGCCTGGCGGGCGTGCTTCAGGAAATGACCCTGCAGATCGGCCAGCGCGTCGCGCCGGGAACGGTGCTCGCGAAAGTGGCCCAGCCCTGGAAGCTGAAAGCCGAATTGAAGATCGCGGAAACTCAGGCCAAAGATATTCTGGTGGGTCAGGCGGCGGAAGTGGATACGCGCAACGGCGTTATCGCCGGCCACGTGGTCCGCATCGATCCAAACGTGGTCAACGGAACGCGCACCGTGGACGTGAAGCTCGACGGAGCCCTGCCCCCAGGCGCCGTACCCGATTTGAGCGTCGATGGCACGGTAGAGCTGGAGCGCCTGAAAGAGGTCGTGTTTGTTGGGCGTCCCGTGTTCGGCCAAGCCAACAGCACCGTCGGCCTGTTCAAGCTCGACGAAGACAACAAGGGCGCAACGCGAATTCAAGTAAAGCTGGGACGGAGTTCGGTCAATACGATCGAAATCGTCGAAGGGCTCAAGGTTGGCGACCAAGTGATTCTGTCCGACATGTCCGCGCAGGATGCCCATAACCGCATCCGATTGAATTGAGCCAGTAGGGAACGCGACCGTAAGGAAGCGGACAAAAAAGGGTTTTAAGGGGAAATTATTCATGGCCGATCCATTGCTCCATCTCGATGGCGTTACCAAGGTCTTCGTCACCGACGATGTGGAAACTCACGCTCTTGCTGGAATCCACCTGGAGGTCCAGAAAGGCGAGTACCTCTCGATTTCGGGTCCGTCCGGCTGCGGCAAATCCACCTTGCTCGCGATCCTCGGTCTGCTGGATTCGCCGAGCGATGGAACGTACATTCTGAATGGCAAGGCGGTGCAGGGCCTGAAGCTGAGCGAGCGTGCCCGCATCCGGAACCGCGAGATCGGCTTCATCTTCCAGGCGTTCAACCTGATTGGCGACTTGACGGTCTATGAGAACGTCGAGCTCCCACTCACCTATCGCGGGATGGCGGGCGCGGAACGCAAGAAGCGCGTCCATGATGCTCTCGAACGCGTCGGGATGTCGCACCGCGTGAAGCACTATCCTTCGCAGCTTTCAGGAGGTCAACAGCAGCGCGTTGCCGTCGCCCGCGCTCTGGCCGGCGATCCGGCGATCCTGTTGGCGGACGAGCCGACCGGAAACCTCGACTCCGCGAATGGCGAAGCGGTCATGGATCTGCTCCGCGAACTTCACCGCGGCGGGGCCACCATTTGCATGGTCACGCACGATCCGCGCTATGCGCGCTACGCCGACCGCTCCATCCACCTGTTTGACGGCCGCATCGTCGAAGAGAACGTCGAACAGGGTTAAAGGGCTTCTTTCCTCCGCAACATGCCGGAACTTCCGGTATGTCTTAAGCGGGGCGGTGAGTTTCCCCTCCGCCCCGTATTTTTTCCATATTCAGTTCGTTGGCGGATTGCCGACAGGCTTGTCGTTTGGCATGGGCTCTTCTGCCAGCCGGAATGAAATCTCTATCGGATTCGCCGGAGCCTTTGTCTTGATCTGAAGCTCCATCGCGTCGAGCTTCACGATATCGGCGTAAAGGGGAACGCCTGAGTGAATCAGCAAAAGAATATTGCCCTTATAGGTCCACATCCCCAACACTGCCTTGGTGCTTGGAGAAGTGACGACCAACGTGCCATCCGATAGGAACGCATAAAGACTGCCGGGCGAGACCGTCGGCGAGGACGTCACGCGCCACACACGGTTAACGAAACTCGGCACTTCCTCCACGGGGCCCTTGGGAAGGATCGGCGGCGGACCGGCTGGCGGCTTGGAACAGCCTGCCGCGAGAACCAGCAATACACACATCGCGAATCTGACAGTATTTTGCATGAGTGAGATGGGCAACCTTTATTCTCTTATGAGTCCCACCCCTTCGTGTAAGTTTCCCCACATCCGCACTATTTAAGCGTCGCGCCGGGTGTTCCTTTCCCGCTATCATGGTCGAGGCCTTCTGCGGGATGCTGCTTTCCTCGTCCACCTACTTCATTTTTCTAACCATCCTGTTCCTCCTGTACTGGCCGCTTTCGCGGTGGCGGGCGGCTGCGCTGGCCGTCATTCTCTTCGGGAACTACTTCTTTTATGCCAAGTGGGATCTGTTCTACCTCGGCCTGATCCCTCTGGTCTCGACGTGCGACTACACGCTCGCGCTGCTGATGGATCGCACTAAAATCCAAGGCTTGCGGCGACTGTATGTAACCCTCAGCGTGTTACTGAATCTCGGGCTGTTGGCGGCGTTCAAGTACGCGCCGTTCGCGCTGGATAACTGGTCGAAGCTGAGCGGTCAGGCTGCACCGGCATGGCAGTGGACCTTCCCGCTGGGCATCTCGTTCTACGTTTTCCAGGCTCTGACGTACACGATTGACGTTTTTCGCAAAGATGCGAAGCCGACGCAGAGCTATCTCACCTATCTAACCGCCGTCTCCTTTTTTCCAACCACCCTTGCCGGGCCGATCACCCGCGTCTCCAGCCTGATCACGCAGTTCGAAAAGAAAGACAAGGCGCTGCTTCCCGCGGATGGCGGGCGCGCCTTGTTTCTGATCGGCATGGGATTGATGAAGAAATTCCTGATCGCGGACTACCTGGCGGAAAATCTAGTCAATCGGGTTTTCGATTTCCCCAAGCTCTACACCGGCGCCGAGACTCTAATCGCGACCTACGGGTACGCCTTTCAGCTATATTTCGATTTCTCCGGCTACACCGACATCGCGCTCGGTTCTGCCCTGCTTCTAGGCATCAAGCTGCCGCAGAATTTCAACGCGCCCTATTCGGCCCACAATCTTTCGGACTTCTGGCGCCGGTGGCATATCTCGCTTTCCAATTGGCTGCGCGACTATCTGTACTTCTCGCTGCCCGGCCAACGCTCGAAGGTGATGCCGTATCTGAACCTGGTCATCACCATGGCGCTCGGCGGTCTCTGGCACGGACCCAGTTGGAATTTTGTGATCTGGGGCTTGCTCCATGGAATCGGCCAGGTGATCGTCCGACTCTGGCAAATCAAGTTCGGTCCGAAACCGGCCGAAAACCCGGTCTGGCGCTTCCTGTCGATCGTGCTTACGTTCCACTACGTGTGCTTCTGCTGGATCTTTTTCCGCTCCACAACCTGGCAGGGGGCGCTCGACGTCCTGGAGCGGATCGGATCCCTTTCGGCCTCGTTCTCGAATATCTCGCTACCGCTAGCCATCGTTCTGACCATCGGAATCCTGGCGCACTACATGCCAAAGAAGTGGTATGACTTCGCCACCGAACTGTACGTCCGGTCGCCGTTCTTCGTCCAGGCCGCCGCCATGGTTGCCCTTGTGATTGCGATCCAGTACATTGCTACTACTGGGTCCGCGCCGTTTATTTATGTGAATTTCTGAGGGACGAGTATGAAGTCACCCTTCCCGCCGAAAACTACGCTCGCCGTCCTCACGTTTGCGGGGCTGATCCTGCTGCCCTCGGTCGCGCCGGCCCTTAAGAATTATCAGACGCTCGACTGGCGAAATCTGCCCTCGCTGCTTGATTTTCCCTTACGGGATCGCACGCCGGCCAAGACTCCCGAGCCCGTCGCCGCGGAACAAAAGCGGCTGAAGCCCAACGCCGCGGAAAAGGTGGAAGGCCCCAAGAACCTGCTCGATCCTTCGCGCTCGCTGGATCATTTCTACGCCGCGCTACTCGCCACCGAACAAGGCAAAGGGAGCGCCGTGACGCGCGTCCTGCATTATGGCGACTCGCCGACTACCGCCGATTTGATCACCGCCGACACCCGCGCCATGCTGCAAAAGAAGTACGGCGACGCGGGACATGGCTTTGTCTTGATCGGACGGCCGTGGGCCTGGTATGGGCATCGCGGCATCGAAATCAATTCGTCGAATTGGAAGATTGACCCGGCCACCACGCCCGAGATCAAAGACGGCCTGTATGGCCTGGGCGGAGTCAGTTTCCGCGGAAGCGCTGGCGCCGTCGCCAAGCTCACCCTGAAAGATAAGACGCACAATCAGGTCGAGATCGCCTATCTGGCCCAACCCGGCGGTGGAACGTTCACCGTGGAGTCCGACACCGGCGAAGCCGTTCTGGGGACGACCGACACCGAGAGCGAAACCAAGGGTCCGGCGTTCGTTACGTTCCCCCTGCCTGAGGACACCAAGCACCTGACCATCCGGGTGAAATCGGGCAGCGTCCGCCTGTATGGAGCGAGCTTTACGAAGAATTCGCCCGGCGTGGTTTACGACTCGCTGGGCCTCAATGGAGCCTACGTCTCGGTGCTCGCCCGCATGTTCAACGCCCAGCACTGGAGCGACGAACTCCGGCATTACGATCCGGACCTGGTCATCGTGAATTACGGTACCAACGAGAGCGTTTATCCGAAGTTTCTCGACGGGGCCTACCAGAAGGAGATGGCCGAGATCGTCCGCCGCCTGCGTGCGGCCCTACCGAAAGCATCCATTCTGGTGATGAGCCCAATGGATCGCGGCCAGCGCGAGTCTTCCGGCCATATCGGAACCGTGGCCGTGATGCCCCGCCTGATCAACATCGAGCAGCAGGTGGCGCTCGACACCAATTGCGCCTTCTTCAACACCTTCGAAGCCATGGGCGGCCCCGGAACCATGGGCCGCTGGTACGAAGCCGAACCCCGGCTCGTCGGCGCGGACTTCATCCACCCCATGCCGGCCGGAGCCAAGATCGTTGGGACCCTACTCTATGAGGCTCTGGTGACGGGGTACAATCAATATAAGTTGCGGAGTTTACAGCAACGCCTTCGCGCTGGAAGCAAGGCGGAAGGCAGTTCGTCCGTAGCCGAAAAATCGGATGGGTCCGCGCCTCCGGTTCCGGCTTCGAAGACACGGCAATAATGCGATTTTTGCTTACAGCCTTGACCGGACTTGCGTTAACCATTAGCGCCAGCGCCGTCGAGCCGAAACCAGGCGCGAAGCACACCAGCAAAAAGGTGACGCCCAGCGCGAAAAAGAAGGCTCCGGCAAGGAAAGTTGTCTCGACCAAGCTGGCTCCAGGCAAAGCTTCCGCCGCAACGCTGGCAAGTAATAAGAAGCCTGTCCCGGCAAAACGTTACGTCAAAAACCGGATTGTGGCCGCGCGCGTCCCGAAGGCTCCGCCGGTATCGAAGCAGGTCCGCACGCAGGCGGTTTCGTACGTGTCGTCAGAAGTGCAAGACGCAGCCTCGATCCCGGTTGAAAACTCCGCCGCCCTGATTCCGTTTTTCGAGCAGCTATACCGCGGCCAACGCGGCGAAACCGAAGGTCCGGTTCGCATTCTGCACTACGGGGACTCGCATACCGCGGCCGACGAGTGGACCGGCGACATGCGCAACCGCTTCCAGGCGAAGTTCGGCGACGGCGGATCCGGCTATTCGTTCGCAGGACGCCCGTGGAACGGCTACCGCCGTCTCGATGTCCGCACAGGCTCCACCAAGAATTGGCATTCCGACGGCCTGGTTGGCCGCTCCGGCGACGGCTTGTATGGCCTCGGCGGAGTCAGCATGTCTACCACGACGCCGCGCGAATCCGTCTATTTACAGGCGGATTGCCAGCAAATTGAACTTTTCTACCTGCAGCAACCGGCTGGCGGAGCTCTTCAGCTCTACGACAACGGTAGTGCCGTCGAGCGCGTTACCACGGAGGGCGAACTCGCGCCGGGGTATTTCCGCTACACGACGACCCCGGGTCCGCATCGCTTTGAATTTGAAACCGTCGACCACGCGCCAGTCCGATTGTTCGGAATTTCCGCCGAAAACGCCCGCGGCGTGACCTACGAAACCCTGGGAATCAACGGCGCGCAAGCATCCATGATCCTCGATTGGGATCAAGCTCTGCTCGCGTCGAATATCGTCCACCGGAATCCTGCGCTGATTGTGCTCGCGTACGGCACGAACGAAGCCGGCCGACGCGATTGGACTAAAGAAACCTACCGTGCGATGTTCTCGCAGCTGATCCAGCGCTTCCGCGCCTCAGCGCCTGCCGCGACGATCCTGGTCATCGGACCGCCGGACCGCTTTATCAAGACTCGCGGCAAGTGGACGCCCATGGAAAATATTTCGATGATCGTCGAAGCGCAGCGCGAGGCCGCCATCGCCAACCGCTGCCCGTTCTGGGACATGCGCGCCAAGATGGGCGGCATGGGATCCATGCAGAAATGGGTTCTGGCCGGCATGGCGCAATACGATCACGTGCATTTCACCGCTCCGGGCTACCGCCTCCTGGGCGACGCCATTTTCCGCGACCTGATGAATCAATACGGCGAGTTTCTGAAAGCCCGCGAAGCGATCGCGGCCGCTCCTGTTGCGCCGGGTCCGGCGGGCGTGGCAGCCAAGCCGGCAGTCGTCGAAGCCACAATCCCCCAAGCCCAGCAATAGAACGGCTGAGTTCTGCTTGTTGGCACCGATTTTCGCTCTAATCCTGTAAGAATTCGTCTAGCTCGATCGCTGCCTGCTTCAAAAATCGCGCGTAGTGTGCCTTCCGGCATCTCTCCCGCGTGATTGGGAATTGTGGTGTATCGATTTGTCCGGACGTTAAACCAGATTTCGTGGCTTCCGGCTGCTTGCCGATCAAACTCAAAACCTCGGATCTTAAGCTTGCGGATGATTTCTCGATATCGGAAACCCGCCAGCCGTCCCATCAGGCCGCAACGACAATGGTGAAGTCGCGCCGTTCGCTCGTGGTTGCGAGCTTCGGCATGCCATCCCGTTCCCTCCGGGCTTCGAGGAGTTTTCGAGCCACGTCACGCGCGATCTCGAGGGCTTCGGCAACGGTTCGGCCCTGCGCGACAAGGCCGGGTAGTTCGTCGGAAGTCGCAAGGAAAACGCCGTCCGGCAACTCTTCGACGTGGATTTGAATCGCCCACTCCATGCAATTGAGACTAGCAGTTCCCGTGGTACCTACAAGCGCTAAGATGAAAGCCATGAGCACCGCCACGGGGCTGCTTTCATTTGCGGACTTCGAGAAACTGGCGGACGAAGCCAATACGCTCGAACTCCTTCAAGGAGAGCTGATCCGCATGGCACCCCCCAAACGAAAGCATATGGAGGTTGCCCATCGCTTGTACGAAGCACTGCGGGCTGCTTTGGCGAATGAACCCTCCTCGATCATTGGAACTCCCTATATCGAAATGGGCTACCGGATTGGCCGCGACTCGTGGCTCCGGCCCGACGTCAGTGTTAGCGCCGCCGGGCAAAACGGCGAGGATTATTTCGAAGGCGCTCCGCTGATTGCGATTGAAATCGTCTCCGATTCGAACACGGCGGCGGAGATGGAAGCGAAGACGGACGTTTTGCTGGCGCACGGAGCGGCCGAGGTATGGCTGATCTATCCAAGAACCCAACGAGCCTGGATCTATCGCGCGTCAGGTTCCGCTGAAAGAGTCGACAGCCTTTCATCGACGCTTCTGCCCGGATTCAAAGCGGACTTGTCCGACATCCTTGAATAGTTTTGAGCCCTGTTTACCGCATGATTCACAACAGGAAAGCGCGCATCTCTTGTAAGCGCGCCCTCTGGATGGAAACCGCCCGCGAGGCCTTGCAGAAAGTCGCTGACGGACAAATCGTCCATATGAGGGTTATCGTCGCGTCTACGCCATCTACGTGAACAGCAGCGGATCTTTGGAGGCGTTGAAGCCTCTTTTTTGCCTGCCTGGCTTCGTTCCGGATGGGTGTTTCAAGGTTGACGACGAATGGCGAATCAGGATTCGGTCGGCGTCTGTGGAGTGGCTCTCGACCAATTCTACTCTTGCTGACTAGATGATAATGAGGGGGCCGCTAGCGATTGCCCTTCGCGATCAGCTCTCGTACCTTTGCGACTAACTCGTGCGGAACGTTCATGACCGTCTCAGAAGTTTGCACTCCGGCCTCGTCTTCAACGACGGCATCCTCTTCGGTTTGTTTGTCATAATGCGCGAGTACGCGGCGAACTTTGGAGTCGTCCCATCCCGCTGGAAGTTTGTTGTCGCTCATTGTTGCTTCTTCTTTCTACGTCGACGAAATGCTGCCAGCTCTTTGCCGGTTAGTTCGTAAGCTGTGATAACGAATACGCTATCCGGCTCAGGGTCTGGCACATAAATAACTCTCAGGTACCGGCCCGAAGTAGTTTGTCCCAGCGCCACACGCGAACCTTCTCGACCGTTTCGGTCCTCGTCGGGCCGATCAAGAACTTCAATTACTTCTTCTTCCTCGACATCATGTGCGTTAATATGCGGCAATCCATTCGCCGGATCGACGTAGAACCGTGCTCGCATGGAATTCCTGTGCCTATTCTAGCGCTCACTTTGTCGCTAGGCTGGCCTGCGGAAAATCCGGCGCTTAGCAGTTCCTCACCGCCTCGAAAATCGCTTCTTCCAACTGCGGTAATCCGCCCGCGAAGAAGTGATCGGTGGACGGCACAAGCACCAGTTTCTTGGGCTCCGGCAATGCGGCCACGAGGGGCTCCAAATCCGCCACCGGACCAAACTCGTCATTCGTCGATTGCACAAACACCCGCGGAGCGGTCACGCGATCCAGATAGTCGCGGTCCTTGTAGATGGGCGGAAAGCCCACCGCAATAACACGCCTTGCGCCGGGAATTTGTCCTGCGAGCTTCAACGCGATCCGGGATCCGAATGAGAATCCAGCGAGCGAAAACGGTAGCTCGGGGTATTTGGCAAACAAAACCGAAAGACACGCTCGCGCATCTTCGAGTTCGCCGTCGCCGTTGTCGTACGAGCCTTCGCTCAAATTGACGCCGCGATAGTTGAACCGCAGAACCACGGCTCCGGCGCGGCGCAAGCCCCGCGCGATCCGGTAGACGACTTTGTTGTGCATCGTTCCGCCGTGCTGCGGATGCGGATGGCAGACCAGCGCCGCCTCGATGGGAGCGTCTTCTTCCGGCTCTTCGAGAAGAGCCTCAAGGCGACCAGCGGGTCCGGTGACGAATAGGGATTCGATTTTTCGTGGCATCGATTGAGGTCCCCTCCCTTACGGTCGGGGTTCAAGCCAGCCGGCTGGGCCGCACGCCTGGGCTGCCGGCGGGAATCGGAAATCTGCAGAGAACGCTAGCTCCGGTAATTCGTGAACTGGATATCGATCCCGAAATCGTGGCCGCGGATCAGCGCCATCACTTCCTGCAGCGTATCCCGATCCTTGCTGCTGACCCGGATCAGGTCCGCGTTGATCGACGCCTGGACCTTCTTCTTCGAGTCCTTGATCATCTTGATGATCTCGCGCGATTTCTCGATCGGAATGCCTTGCTGGAGCGTCACTTCCTGGCGCACCGAACTCCCCGAAGCCGGAATCAGCACGCCATACTTCAGGCCCTTCAGCGGAACATTTCGCTTCACCAGCTTGTTCTGCAGAATCTCGGTGACGGCCTTCAGCTTGAACTCGTCCGCGCTCGCGAGCGTGATCTTGTTGTCCTTCTCGTTGAGCTGAATATCGCTCTTTGAATCCTTCAGATCGAAGCGCGTAATCACTTCCTTCATCGCCTGCGAAATGGCGTTGATGACTTCCGGCATTTCGATCTTCGAGACAATGTCAAAACTGTTATCGGGCATGGAAAATCCTCCTGAATGGTCGGTCGCTCAATGACCGAGCGCGACCAGAACCCTCTCTGTAATTTCTTCGATCATCGCGGGCAACGCCGCGTCGAGCGCCAGCGTAATGGCGGCCTTCACCCGCTCCGGATCCACTTCCGGCGGAGCGCCATTGCGTACCTCGCGGGCCGCCGCCACGGTCGGCAACGGCGGAGTGACGGCTTCCGCCATCGCTTCGGCAAACAGCCCTCTGGCCAGTTCCGCTTCCTGCATCAGCGGCCGGATGGTCTCCATCACCACCGATGCTTCGAACGGTTTTTTCAGAATCGCATCGCAGCCCGCACGTTTAGCTTCTTCCTCGTCAAACGGCTCAAGCAAGCCAGCCGTCAGAACCACCCGGCAATGCCGGTGCGCCGGAACGCTTTTCACGTGCCGGCAGATCTCGTACCCATTGCGATTGGGCATGAAGACGTCGGCCAGAATCAGATCGGGATCGACGTCGGCGAGACGGAGCATGACGGTATCACCGTCGGTCAGGCTGACCACTTCGAAGCCTTCTTCGCGGAGAATACGCTCGCCCATGCGCTGCGCGTGTGGACTGTCGTCCGCTAGAAGAATTCGACCCATGCGTGAGTCTATTGTAGCCCCGGTGGCATAGGCCTCCGGCCTGTACTCTTGTCTCACGCAAGATGAGCCTGAAGGTGGGGATGGATTCTCACGCAAGATGAGCCTGGAGAGGGGATGGATCGGGATGCTGGGGATTGGTCATCAGCATGGACGATACGGAAGCGGGGAGCCTGGAGCAGATTCG
>JBBQWZ010000012.1:0-125490 GCA_038210135.1 Bryobacterales bacterium | reverse complement strand
GAATCTGCTCCAGGCTCCCCGCTTCCGTATCGTCCATGCTGATGACCAATCCCCAGCATCCCGATCCATCCCCTCTCCAGGCTCATCTTGCGTGAGAATCCATCCCCACCTTCAGGCTCATCTTGCGTGAGACAAGAGTCCAGCGCGATTCCCCGAACATACCCCGCTATAATTAGCCCATGGACCGTACCCCCTGGATCGCGAAGCGCGCAAACGACGCCAATCGCTCGCAGATGCATTACGCCCGCAAAGGGGTGATCACCGAAGAAATGGAATACGTGGCCCGCCGCGAACGGTTGGCTCCCGAATTGATTCGCGACGAAATCGCCCGCGGACGCCTCATCATTCCCGCGAACGTCAACCACTCGAACCTCGAGCCGATGTGTATCGGCGTTGCGTCCACCTGCAAAATCAACGCGAATATCGGAAATTCCTCAACCACTTCAAATATCGATGAAGAGTTGGGCAAGCTGCGCTACGCGGTCGAATTCGGCGCCGACACCGTCATGGATCTCTCGACCGGCGGCGACATTCCCCTGATCCGCAAGGCTATCATCAAGGATTCGCCGGTGCCGATCGGTACCGTGCCGCTCTACGAAGCCCTCTCCCGCGTGCGCCGCGTCGAAGACCTGAACATCGACGTGATGCTCGAAGTCATCGAAGAGCAAGCCGAGCAAGGCGTCGATTACATGACCATCCATGCCGGCGTGCTGGTCCAATACATTCCGCTGACCACCAAGCGCATCACTGGCATCGTCAGCCGCGGCGGGGCCATTCTCGCCGAATGGATGGTCAAGAACCACAAGCAGAATTTCCTCTACGAGCATTTCGATCGCATCTGCAAAATCTTTCAGAAGCACGATGTCAGCTTCTCGCTCGGCGACGGCTTGCGCCCCGGCTCGATTGCCGACGCCAGCGACGCCGCGCAGTTCGCGGAACTCAAGACGCTCGGCGAGCTCACGCAGAAGGCCTGGCAGTACGACGTACAGGTGATGATCGAAGGACCCGGCCACATCCCGATGGACCAGATCCAGATGCAGGTCGAGAAGGAACGCGAGATGTGCTACGAGGCGCCGTTCTACACGCTCGGGCCTCTCGTCACCGACATCGCCCCCGGTTACGACCACATCACCTCCGCCATCGGAGCCGCCATGATCGGCTGGTACGGAGCCTCCATGCTCTGCTACGTCACGCCCAAAGAACATCTCGGTCTGCCGAATCGTGAGGATGTCAAGCAGGGCATCATCGCCTACAAAATCGCCGCCCACGCCGCCGACATCGCGCGGCATCGTCCTGGCGCTCGCGATCGCGACGACGAACTCTCCCGCGCGCGCTTCTCGTTCGATTGGAAGAAGCAGTTTGCGCTGTCACTCGATCCGGCAACCGCGCAGGCGTATCACGACGAAACCTTGCCTGAGGAAGGATTCAAGGACGCGGCTTTCTGCTCGATGTGCGGGCCGAAGTTCTGCTCCATGAATCACTCCACAAAGACGCAGGAATTCACCGAGGAGCAAGCGCGCGACGTGCTAATGCAGATCGAAATCGGTAAGCGCCACCCGGCTCACGCCGCGGGCGACTAAGCCGCCGGATAAACGAGCGCGGCCATCCGGTCGCGTTCACCAAAGTGAACCACAAAGCGCTCAGCACCGAACCGCGACCGTAAGGGAGCGGACTTCTCCTCTTGAGGCGAATTACAACCGCACTCCTGGCTTGAACCCCGAGCGTAAGCGACGGGACTCCTCCACTCGCGGCGACTAACATCGTTCTACTAACTTGAACCCCAAGCGTAAGCGACGGGACTCCACGAGCGTAAGCAAGGGGATCCCACCAGTCACGCTTACGATTGATCTTTTTCGTGTTCCTGCACGAAATTGAGAATGTCGAAGCGCTGAATCTTACGATCCGGAAAGAAACTATTCACGGCATCGTGCTCATCGCTGAACGTCTCGAAAATCGTGTGCAGCTTGGTTAGGTAGAGCAGCTCGATATTGCGCTTGTTGAGGTTCAGCAGCTTCACCGCGCCATTCTGCTTTTGCGCGGCTGTGTAGCACATCACCAGACTGCCCAAACCGGTCGAATCGATATAAGAGAGATCGGCGAGGTCCATGACGAACTTCGTATTGCCGTTTGCTAGCTCCGCCAGCACGCGGTCGCGGATCGTGTCCGCCACCCCGACCGTCAGCCGGCCGTCCAGCTTGAAAATCGTCACACCCTCGACGGAACGCTGTCCAATTTCAAAACTCACAGAACCAATCTTAACGGAAAGTATCGTGGCAAGCGCAAACCGCTTCAGCCGGGAAGCCCTACCCCTGCCGTTGCCGCCGAAACGGACGACACCGCCTAGGCGGAATTATTCGGCGCGACCGCCAGCCGATGCCGGAGTGCGCTCGACCAGCGCCATCACCGCAAATGCCGTTGCGGCATCACGCATGAACCCAGCTTGCATCGGCTCGTCGTACTTCTTGTTCATCGACGAAGCCGCCCAGGAGCCCGACTTGTCCTGATGAGCGCGAAGCCAGTTGAGTCCTTTGGCGAGTCTGACGTCGGACGCGCGTACTCCCGCTTCCCGCAAAACAAACGACGCGAACGCCGTCGCATAGGAGTTGCTGCCCTTCGACGGAGGCGCATCCGCGTGTTCCTGCCATGGTCCCAGCGCTTGCAGACTCCACCCGCCGTCGGCACTCTGCTTCGCCATCACCTCTTCAACAACCTTCTTCCGCGCCGCGGAATCCATCGCCGCTGGAAGACGCGTCGCAGCCCAGAGCAGCATCAGTCGATTGTGGAGCGATTGCGAGCCTTGGGTACGCGCCAGATATCCCAGCAATGCACCGATCCTCTCGGCGACTTCCGGCTGGTTGCGATACGCCGTCGGAGTGGACCCAACCGCCATCGCCGCCAACGTCGCTCCGAAGAACCGCGACTCCGGCATCTCCCACGGATCCAGCCGCAGATTGAACCACGACCACGCTCCCGCCGGATCGCCTTCGCGGATCGACAAGCTCCACATGCGGTCAAACGCCTGTTTCGCCGACGCGCTCATCGGAGCATCCGGACCGCTCTCCCGCGCAAAGAACAGCGCGGCCATCACCGATTCCACCCCTTGCGATTGCGATGCTCCAGGATCGTTCTTCAACGCATTCGCAACTTCCTTCGCCGGAGCGTCCGCGTTGCGCGATCGCAAAGACTCATAGAGCCCGGTCTCGTACGCCGTCGGCCCCGACTCGCCCAACGCCGTGCGCAACAGCGGCCGCGCCATCAGGTACGAGACGCCGGTGTGGCACGAAATGCAGGGTCCGCCCTGTTTGGCTGCCGGCTTCCACGCGAACCATTCTTTCTGGCGGCCGTCCAGATACTCCGCGGCAAGCCGTGGATTCCAGTCCGCCGACGATGCCAAACTGACGGATCCAGACAGGAGAAAGAGGTAGATTCCAACGCGGCGCATGTTTTGCATCCTAGCATCGGTGGCAGCCGTTGGCGACCCCGCTTGGCCTAACGCGCGGCCTCGAACCCGCCATTCCACAGCCCAATCCCGGCCGGAGCGGAATCGGGACTGTTCCGGATCGTACATACGCGTAAGTTGAGTTCTTTAGGTCGCCTAGACCCAATTCGTCCATAGGAAATCCCCGTAACGTTTCCCGCGATGTCGAACAGACCTGGCGAAACAACCGCCATGTGCCAGGGATCAAAGCTTCTTGGTAGCGTTCTCCAGTACTCTTGATGGAGGCGTATGCTCATGGTTCCATACCTCTAAAGCCATTTCCGGCGCACAAACTTACGTGATACTATCGTGAAGTCGATAAGAAGAGAGGGCGCGACCCTCCAAATCGGCGATCCAGGTTCTTTGCGTAGACGGCAGCGATCACTGCGACGCGAGCCGTAGAAGTTGGGTCAGCAGAAAAGGTCCTGCAAAATGTACAACTCTTTTTTTGGTTTCGAGGAAAGCCCGTTCAGCCTAAGTCCCGATCCGGCTTTTCTCTTTCGGAGCGACCAACACGAGGAAGCGCTGGCGAATCTGGTCTACGGCGTACAGAGTCGTAAGGGATTCATCGTACTGACGGGTGAAGTCGGAACCGGCAAAACCACGATGCTCGAATGCTTGCGCGATTATCTCGAAGCGCAGTATGTCGAGTTCGCATTCATTTTTAATTCGCGAATTACCTCGGATCAGTTTTTCGAAATGATCGCCTACGATCTGGATTTGCGCTGTGAGCGCACCTCGAAAACCGAAGTGCTTTTCGCCCTCAACCATCTGCTGCTGCAACAGGCCACGGAAGGCCGCACCACCGTCCTGATCGTGGACGAAGCGCACAACCTCGAATGGGAAGTGCTCGAAGAAATTCGCCTCCTCGGTAACCTCGAAAACCGCCGCGGCAAGCTGCTGCAAATCATTCTCGCCGGCCAGCCCGAATTCGATCGCAAGCTCGATGCGCCGAACCTGCGCCAGTTGAAGCAGCGTATTGTGCTCCGCTGCAATCTGCATCCGTTCTCTGAAACCGAAGCGATTGAATACCTCAATTCGCGCTTCGCCAAGGCGGGCGTCGAAAACCAAACCATTTTCTCGGAAGAATTACTGCGCGAAATTCATGTCCGCGCCCAGGGAATTCCGCGTCTCCTGAATTCGATCTCGGACAATCTGCTGCTCACCTGCTTCGCCATGGAAACTCGTGTCGCGACGGTCGAGATGCTGGACGAAGTTTGCAAAGACATGCGCCTCGAATGGCCCGGTGCCCGGCAGCGCGGCAATCGCTCCCGCTACGCCGACGAATCCTACGAGAAAACGCCTTTCTACACGCCCCGCGGCGACTAAACAAAAACCACGCCGTGCCCCAGTCAAGCTTGTACCCTTACAAGCATGACTCTTGCTCGACGCCTTGCGGTCCTCGTTGCCTTCCCGGTCTCTTGCCTGCTCGCCCAGGACGCCCCTCCGCCCATCACCATCGAGCAAGCGGTCGCCGAAGCCCTCGCCAATAATCCGACTCTCGCCGCCGAGCGCCTCAACACTCCGCTCGCTGATTCGCGAATCCACACCGCCGCCCTCCGTCCCAACCCCGTCCTCAGCGTCGCCGGCGATTACCTCGACATCCTCGGAACGCATTTCACGCCCGTGAACAACGCTGGTCCCGCCGAGGGATCCGCCCGCATTGATTTCGTTTTCGAAGGTCCCGGCAAGCGGTCCGGCCGCCTCGCTGTCGCTGGTGAAAGCCGCGCCGTCACCGAACTCAGTTTGCAGAATACGATTCGAACACTGACCCTCGACGTCCAGAACGCGTTCATCGACGTCCTACTCGCCAAAGCAGCCGTCGCGCTGACCCAGCAGAATTTGCAATCGCTGAACGCCGTCGTCGCCTCCGGCGCCGATCGCGTCAACGCCGGTAGCCTTTCGGCCGCCGACCTGCTACGCGCCCGCCTCGCCGCAACGCAATTCAAGAACGAAGCCGCCACCGCGGAGTCGCGCCTTCACTCGACGCGGCATCGCCTCCAAATCCTGCTGGGACGCCAGTCCTTCATCCACGGCTTCGACGTCACCGGTGATCTTCGCCGTGACAAAGAGAAAATCGAAATCCAGCCGTTGCGCGTACAAGCCCAGCAACTCCGCCCCGACGTCCAAGCCGTGTTGCGCGATCAGGCTCGTTCCGCCGCCGACCTGAGACTCCAACTCGCGCAGGCGAAAATCGATTACACCGTGGGAACCCAATATCACCGCCAGCAAAGCCCCACCGGAACCGGCAACTCGCTCGGCGTCTTCCTTAGCATTCCGCTGCGCGTCTTCGATCGCAATCAGGGTGAAATCGAACGCGCCACGCTGGAGCATCGTCAACTGGACGGACGTCTGCGCGCCGTTCGCGCCACCGCCGCGGCCGATGTCGAAAGCACCTACGAACAGTACGCGATCGCCACCACCGTCCTTGCCAACCTCGAAGGCGACGTCCTCGATCAGGCGCGCGAAGTCCGCCGCGCGGCGGAGGCTTCGTTTAAGGCCGCCGAAATAAAACTGCTCGATTTCCTCGACGCGCAGCGCGCCTATACCGACACCATGCAAAGCTACAATGACGCCCGCGCTAATTACGCCCGTAGCCTGTATCAATTGGAAGCCGTTAGCGGACGCAGCGGACGCGCCCGCAACTAGTCTCGGCCACGACCCGGATAACTAGACACTCGCTGTTCTCCGCGCGTGCGCCGCGACGTAATCCTGAATGTACTTGCTGAAGGCAGTCTGCAAACGATCGCGCACCGCGTGCCCGGTCGTCACCTGAATGCCTTCGATCTCGCGCACGGGCAGCAAGTCCCTTGTCGTCGAAGTGATAAACAATTCGTCCGCGCGTTCCAAATCGGCGAGCGTTAGATCCTTCTCGATCGCCATCCCCGCGTTGTGCTCGAGCAACAGTGCACGCGTGATCCCCGGCAGGCAGCCCGAACTCAACGGCGTCGTCACCAACTGATTGCCGAATACCGCGAACAGATTCGCCGACGTACATTCCGCGACGTTGCCATGCTCGTTCAACAGAATCACTTCGTCGAAGCCGCGCTCATGCGCCTCTTCGTACCAATTCAGATTGAAGCTCCAGGACGCGACTTTGGTTCCCGAATACTTGCTGCCCGCATGCCGCGCATCCGGCACGACGCCGAGCCGCACGCTCGATCCCCAGTCGTTCAACCCCGTCGTAAACGCGACGACATCGAACGGCCTCGTCACGCCCGGACCTTCCCAAGCTCCGCCCTTGTTCCGAATCACCACGAAGCGCAGGGTCGCATTCTGCGCCTGATTCGCATCCACTAACTTCAGCAGCGATTCTTCGAGCCATTCCGACGACTCCGGCAGCGGAACGCGCATCAGCTTCGCGTCTTTCACGATGCGGGCCCAGTGCCGCGGCCACTCGAACAGCACGCCATCCGAAACGCGCACGGTGGAGAACACACCCCAACCGTTCAGCAGTCCGACCTGACCAGGCGAAACCAACTTCTCCGAGGCCTCGCGAACCTCGCCATTATGGAGCATGTAGCGATGCATACGATTTAGAGTCTACCTCGCTCGCCGTTAGCGGATTGCCCGATACGCTCGATCCACAAAAGCTGATCTCGTCCCCGCCTCTTACATCGCCTGCTGATACGCGGTCAACGCGCTCCGCATCGCGTCCGGAATCGCCGTCGAACGCCCCGTCGAGGGATCTACGCAAACCACCGTAATCTTGCCCTTGGCCGTCGCCGTCTCTCCCACCCGCGCCGCGAACGCCAGCGTATACGAGCTGTTGCCCAGCCGCTCCACCGACACCGCGATCCGCATCACGTCGTCGTATCTCATCGGCGCCAGAAAGTCCGCTTCGACGTGCACTCGCGGAAAGCCCAGGTTCGTCGATGACATCACGGATAACGGCATTCCAAGGTGCCGCAGGAAATCTGCTTCCGCGTTCTCGAAATGGACCAGCATGGCCGCGTTGTGTATCCGCGACGAGACGTCCGTATCGGAGTACCGGACCCGTGCTTCGTGCTCAAAGACTGGCATGATAAAGAAACCTGTATGTTACGATACCGGCGAAGCGTTTCTCGGACGGCTGGGCAAGTCGAACGCGGCTTCAAAGGCCACACCTCGGTAATTATTCTTCATGCAACTTTCCGATAAATTTACAGTCGAGCGCGGCAGCGTTTATCTCACGGGTATCCAGGCGCTGGTTCGCCTGCCCATCGATCAGATGCGCCGCGATCGCGCCGCCGGCCTCAAAACCGGAACCTTCATTTCTGGTTACGAGGGCTCTCCGCTCGGCGGCTACGACCTGACACTGCTGCGCAACCAGAAGCTGCTCGACGAATACAACATCCATTTCCGCCAGGGCGTTAACGAAGAACTCGCCGCCACTTCCGTGATGGGTACCCAGATCCTGCAGTCGATCGATCAAGTCAACGTCGAAGGCGTCCTCGGAATCTGGTATGGAAAAGGTCCAGGCGTCGATCGCTGCGGCGACGTCTTCCGTCACGCCAATATGGCCGGCACAGGCCTGCAATCCGCGGCGTTAATTCTCGCCGGCGACGACCACGCCTGCAAGAGTTCGACCCTGCCTCATCAGAGCGACTTCAGCCTCTTCAACATCGGCATTCCGTTTTTCTTCCCCGGCAACCAGCAGGAAATCCTCGAATACGGCGCTTACGCCATCGCACTCTCGCGCTGGTCCGGCGCGTGGACCGGCCTCAAACTCGTCACCGATATCTGCGACGGCGGCGGGACCGTCGTCTGCGATCCGGACGCCATCCACATCGTGATTCCCGAGGGCTATCAAAAAACGGTAGACCAGCGCGTCGTCATGGGAATCTCGAATCAGCTTGAGTTCGAAGTCAACCAGCGCCGCCTCGACGCCGCCGTCCGCTTCGCCCGTGCAAATCGCGTCAATCAATTTCATGGCGCGAAGAACGCGAAGATCGGCATCGTCAGCGCAGGCAAGGCCTATTACGACGTCGTGCAAGCTCTGCGCGACATGGGCCTCGCCGACGATCAACTCGACGCCGCCGGTATCCGCGTCGCGAAATTCGGCATGACCTTCCCCATCGATCCCGAATTCGCGCGCGAATTCGCCGAGGGTCTCGACATCGTTCTGGTCGTCGAAGAGAAGCGCAGCTTCCTCGAATTCCAACTCCGCGACGCACTCTACGCGATGGAGCATCGCCCGATCGTCGTCGGCAAGATCGATGAAAAAGGCGGTCCGCTTCTTCCCGCCGCGGGGGACGTGAATCCCGACATGCTTGCCAAGTTGATTGGCGGAGTCCTTGCCGATCGCCTCCCCGCAAGTCTGCGGTCCCGCATCGCCGATCGCGTGGCGTTCCTCACCGCCGCCTCCACTAAACCGCGCGAACTGCTCGCCATCCGCCCGTCGAACTTCTGCTCCGGCTGCCCGCACAACCGCTCCACGCTGCTGCTTGATGGCCAGGTCGCCGGCGGCGGAATCGGTTGCCACACCATGGCCATGCGCCTCACCGATTCAAATCGCGCATTCTCCTTCCTCACGCAAATGGGCGGCGAAGGAGCTCCCTGGATCGGTATGACGCCGTTCACCGGCCGCAAGCACATCTTCCAGAACATTGGCGATGGAACCATGTTCCACTCCGGCCAGCTTGCGATTGACGCCTGCATCGCCGCCGGCGTCAACATCACCTACAAGATTTTGTACAACGGCCACGTCGCCATGACCGGCGGCCAGGATGCCATCGGCGCGATCCCGGTTCCCGCCCTTACGCGCAAGCTCGAAGCGGAAGGCGTGAAGAAAATCATCGTCCTCACCGACGATGTCGAGAAATACGAAGCCGTCCAACTCGCCGCGATCGCCGAACTACGAGACCGCACCGAACTCGAGCGCACCTTGCGCGAGCTCGAAACCATCCCCGGCGTCACCGCCATGATCTACGACCAGGAATGTGCCGCCGAAAAACGCCGCAAGCGGAGTCGCGGCAAACTCGCGGAGCCGGTCGAACGCCTCTTCATCAACGCCGAAGTCTGCGAAGGCTGCGGCGATTGCGTCAAACAGGCGAATTGCATGAGCCTGACTCCCACGCCCACCGCGCGCGGTCAGAAAATTCAGATCCACCAGAGTTCCTGCAACAAGGATTACACCTGCGCCCTCGGCGACTGTCCGTCCTTCGTCACCGTGAAAATCAAGGAAGGCACCGGCCTGCGCAAGCGGACTCTTCCCAAGCTGCCGCCGCTCGATGTTCCGATGCCCGCGAATATCGTGGATGCCGGTGACGGCTATCGCATCCTCGGACCCGGCATCGGCGGGACCGGCGTCGTCACCGTCAACGCCCTGCTTGCCACCGCGGCCTGGATCGACGGCCTCCACGTTTCAACGCTCGATCAGACCGGCTCCGCGCAAAAAGGCGGCGCGGTCGTGTCGCACTTGATGGTCAGCCGCAAAGTCATCGCGGCGCCGGCGAAAACCAATGCCGGAAACGCCGACCTCATTCTCGGCTTCGACCTCATCGGCGCGGCGAGTCCTGAAAATCTCAAGACCGCTTCTGGCGACCGCACAACGATTCTCGTCAATTCCGGCCTCGTGCCGACCATCGACGTCATTCGCAGCCGCGCTCCGTTGGCCGGACCGGAAAAGATGTTGCAGCAGGTCGCCGCAGCCGCAAAACACGTCATCTTCGTAGACGCCAACCGCCTGGCCGAAGGCCTGTTCGGCAGCCACATGTCGGTCAATCTCTTTATGACGGGCATGGCCTGGCAGGCTGGTTTAATTCCTTTGTCGCTTGAGGCCATCGAGAAAGCCGTCCAGCTCAACGGCGTCGATGTCGAGCGCAATCTGCAGACCTTCCAATGGGGCCGCAAGTATTATCACGACGCCGCCAGCGTGGAGAAAGTTCTGGACGGCGAAAAACTCGTTGCCGCCGCGCCTGCCTTCGATCGAGTAGCCGAATTGACCGCCTATCAGAACGCGGCCTGGGCGAATTCCTATTCCGAATTCATAGCCGTTGTCGAGAAGCGCGCGCCGAAGTTGACGCCGACCGTCGAACGCTACCTCTACAAATTGATGGCATATAAAGACGAGTACGAAGTCGCCCGCCTGCTCACCGCGCCTGAATTCCAGGAACGTATTCGCGGCCAGTTCGCCGAAGTTGAATCCATCGGCTATAACCTCCATCCGCCATTCCTCCGCCGCTTCGGAATCAAAAAGAAACTCAAACTCGGCGGCTGGTTTAAGCCGATGCTGAAACTGCTTGCCGCCATGAAAGGTCTGCGCGGCGGTGCCTTCGATGTGTTCGGAATGTCTGCGCATCGCCGTCAGGAACGCGCGCTGATCGACTGGTATAAAGACCTCGTAGAAAAAACCATCGCGAACTTCACGCCCGAAAACGAAGCACTAGCCATCGAAATCGTCAGCCTGCCCGAACAGATCCGCGGCTACGAGGAAATCAAAGAGAAGAGCATCGAAAGCGCGAAGAAGCTCGCCCTAGAAAAACTAGCCGCGATGCAAAGCCTGCCCGTGCTAACCACCTAAGCGCGATCCAGCCAGGCGTCGAGGCGCGCACGAAGCGAGGGCGCAGCCCGAGCGAAGTAAGTGCTCCCGAAACCACACCCAGCACTTAGCAACCCAAATCCGAGCCGCGACTACAGTGCTCCGAAAGAGCACGCCAGGAGCGGTAACTAATCTCATTCGAAGCCCCGCCCTACAACCCCAGCTGATCCATCGCACCCTTCAACTGATCCCCATCCTCCATCGGATACGGAGCACCCTTCGGCAACTTCCCCTTCTCCTTCGCCGTCGCATACAGCAAGCTCTCGCCCGCCGGCACAACATCCGGATTCGTCTTGAAAAACGGATCCGCAAACGCCGTAGCAGCGTCGATCCAGAGAAAGCCGCCGCGTTCCTCAAACGCCCTCATCAAATCTTCAAGAAACAGCGCGTTGAGCAAGTTGTAATGCAGCAGCAGCGTATGCGGAGCCGACACGCCCACCGTATTTGCAAGCGACGTGTAAAACCGCGCCCGATCGAGCATGTGACCGATATAAAAAATCCTGTACCCGTCGAGCGGCTTCTGCGGATTCGCCTTCAACGCCGCGCGCAACCGCCGATCGATGTACCAATCGGACGTGTCGATCGTCACCGGCCCATTCGCGTAGCCGCGGGCTTTCAGGAACCCGCGCATCTGATCGCGCTTCTCCCGCGTCTCGCCCTCGCGCAGCATCGGAAACCGAAAATACTTCGGCCTCGCACCAATCGACTTCAGCAACGCATCATTCTTCAGCACGTCCGCCGAAAATTCCGCAAACGGAGTCCTATGATACGGCTGGTGCGCGTACGTGTGATTTCCGATCAGGTGCCCCGCGTCCAGCCATTTCCTGACGAGTGCTTTGCCTTCCGGATCGTCGATATTCGAACCCGCGACGAACGCGGCTGCCTTCACGCCGCGCTTCTTCAACGGCTCGAGCAACGCCTCCTGCCAGGGTCCCTTGCGATGCTCCGCCAGCGGTCTCCAGGCAAAGTCATCGATGGTGAGCGCAACCCGCTGCTGCACAGCGCCCTTCAGCAGAGCAGCCCCGGGCAGCGCAAGAAAGTGTCGTCGTAACATGTCTTTCTAGAATAGAAAATCCGGCCCAATGCTACACTATGAAAGTTTTGCCAATCGACCAAACCCAATTGAAAAGCTGGATCCGCGAGGTCCCCGATTTTCCGAAACCCGGAATCAATTTCTTCGACATCACGACGCTGCTGAAGCGCGGCGAAGGCCTGAAAGCCGTCATTGACGGAATCACCGACAACTACCGCTCCGCTAAAATCGACGTCGTCCTCGGTATCGAAGCGCGCGGATTTATTTTCGCCCCCGCCGTCGCCCACGCCCTCGGAGTCGGCTTCGTTCCCGTCCGCAAGCCCAAGAAGCTGCCGGCCGCCGTCCAGCGCATCGAGTACAGCCTCGAATACGGCACCGACATTCTCGAAATCCACAAGGACGCCATTGAACCCGGCCAGCGCGTCCTGATCGTCGACGACGTACTCGCCACCGGCGGAACCGCCAAAGCCGTCGTCGAACTCGTCGAGATTCTGGGCGGAACCGTCGCCGGCCTGGCCTTCGTCATCGAACTCGATTTCCTCAACGGAGGCAAAAAATTAGCTGGCCAGGAAATTTTCTCGCTAGTCCACTACTAGCCCGGCTTGAACCCGGAGCGTAAGCGACGGGACCACCGCCGGTCAGAAAGACCACCGGCTTGAACCCGGAGCGTAAGCGACGGGACCCAAAACCTTCACCATGCGCCAAGTACGCGTTCGCTCACTCGCCAAAATCAATCTCGACTTGCGAGTCCTCGGCAAGCGCGCCGACGGCTATCACGAACTCCGAACCATCTTTCAAACTATCTCCCTCGCCGACACCATCGGCATCTGTTACACCGCCGCCAAACACACCAAGTTGACCATCGCCGGCAACATCGACATCCCCGGCAACCTGATCCTCCGCGCCGCCGAAGCCGTACTGGATACCGCCAAACGCACCGCCAAACTCGAATTCACCCTCAACAAACGCATCCCCATGGGCGGCGGACTCGGTGGCGGATCCTCCAACGCCGCCGCCGTCCTGCTCGCCCTGCCCGTCCTCTTAGGCGGCAAATTTCCGCTCGAATCCCAACTCAAAATCGCCGGACAACTCGGTAGCGACGTCCCTTTCTTCCTCCTCGGAGGCACTGCCGCCGGAATTGGACGTGGTATCGAATTGTTCCCTCTGCTCGATCCCAAGCCTCAATACGGAGTTCTGGTCGCGCCCGGCATCCATGTTTCGACCCCCGAAGCCTACCGGGCGCTCGGCCGGTCGGGTTTGACAACGGACGTTAACGCGAACGATACTTATGGTTTCCAGTCTTTTGCTTGGGGTGCTGCTGTCCCCGGCCAAACACTGGGGATTTCAGGCGCAAACGATTTCGAATCCGTAGTTTTCCGTCAGTTCCCACTGCTCAAAACGATCCAGGGCAAGTTGTGGAGACTCGGTGCGCGGCCCGCGCGAATGAGTGGCAGCGGCAGCGCGCTGTTTGGGCTGTTCGAGTCGAAAGAGGCGGCGAATCGTGCGCGCATGCAGGTAACGAAGTCGCTTTCCTCGGAAAGCGCTTTAACAGCGAAAACGCTCCCGCAGGGAGAAGCGTTCGCGATCAGCACGGTGACTCGGACGGCCTACCGCCGGATGTGGAGGCGGGCGTTGCACGAACACCTGGTGTCAGAGAAGTCGAGTGGAGACTCGGGAGAATGGCCGCCCCAAAGCCGGTACGTCAAATGAGGTTTAACAACCTAAAAATCTTCACCGGAAATGCCAACCCGGCATTAACCGAGGAGATCTGCGCCATCCTCGGCTCGGACCTCGGCGCGGTGGTCATCAAGCCTTTCTCCGATGGCGAAATCCACCTGCAAATTCAGGAAAATGTGCGCGGCTGCGACGTCTTCGTGGTCCAGCCCACCTGCACTCCCGTCGATCGCCACCTCATGGAAGTCCTGCTCATGATGGACGCCCTCAAGCGCGCCTCCGCCGAACGCATTACTGCCGTCCTGCCCTATTACGGCTACGCGCGCCAGGACCGCAAAGATCGCCCGCGCATGCCGATTTCCGCGAAACTCGTCGCCAGTCTTCTCGAACGCGCCGGAGCCGACCGCATCCTCGCCCTCGACCTCCACGCCGCGCAAATTCAAGGCTTCTTCGACGTGCCCGTCGATCACCTCTTCGCGACCCCCGTCATGATCGATCACTTCGCGCCGCTGCGTGGCGAATCTCTTACCGTCGTCTCTCCCGACGCCGGCGGCGTCGAACGCGCCCGCGCCTTTGCGAAACGTCTGGACGCGCCGCTCGCCATCATCGATAAGCGCCGCACCGACGTCAATATCGCCGAAGTCATGCACATCATCGGCGACGTCGAAGGCCAGCATTGCCTCATCGTTGACGATCTGATCGATACGGCTGGTACTCTAGTAAAGGCGGCCGAAGCGTTGTTGAAGGTCGGCGCCCGCAGCGTACGCGCTTGCGCCACCCACGCGGTTTTGAGTGGTGCGGCCGTCGAACGCATCGAGACCTCGGCTTTGGCCGAGGTGGTGGTGACCAACTCGATTCCGTTGCACGATGCCGCCGCGGCCAGTCCGCGGATTAAGCAGTTATCCGTCGCGCCGCTATTGGCGCAGGCGATTCAGTCGATCCACGAGGACGGCTCGGTGAGTACATTGTTCGTGTGAGGGGCCGGCAGTCCTTGAAAGTGGGCGTCTGCGTTCTTCGAGAAAAAATGGAGTAGGTTTCCGACATGAGAAAAGATATTACGATCGTTGCCGAGACCCGCGAAACTCGCGGCAAGAACGAAGCGCGCCGCCTGCGCATGAAATCCAAGGTCGCCGCCATCGTCTACGGTGCCGGCAAGGATCCCGTTGCCGTGTCGGTCAGTCCGAAAGAGGTCGCCAAAATCCTCAAATCGTCCACCGGTCACAACACGATTTTTACGCTCGACGTCACCGGCACCGAAAATACCCCGGTCATGATCGTGGACTGGCAGGTCGATCCCGTCAAAAACAACCTGCTGCACGCCGATTTCAAGCGCATCGATTTGACCGTCCGTATCGCCGTCATGGTTCCGGTTCACACCATGGGCGAGCCCAAGGGCGTCAAACTGCAAGGCGGCCTGTTTGAAGCCGTCACCCGCGAAATCGAAATCGAGTGCCTGCCGGACGATATTCCGGAAAGCTTCGAAGTCGATGTCACCGAATTCGTTCTCGGCTCGAGCCTCCGCGCCGGCGATATCCCGTTGACCGGGTCGATGAAGCTGCTCAGCCCCGCCGATCAGGTCATCTCGCACGTCGTCTCGATGAAGGCCGAAGCCGTCGCGACGCCGGATGAAGCCGTCGCCGTGGCCGAGCCCGAAGTGGTCAAGAAGGGCAAGAAGGAAGAGGAAGCCCCCGCCGGCGACGCCAAGAAGGGCGCCGCTCCGAAGGCTGCTCCTGAAGCGAAGAAGAAGAAATAGTCCGCGGCGTCTGTTGTTGCCCGGACGAGCGAGTTATGGCGGATTGGCTGATTGCGGGTCTTGGAAATCCAGGGCCCGAATACGAACATTCGCCGCATAACCTCGGCTTCCGCGTGATTGACCGGCTGGCGGAATCGCATGCGATTCGCGTCACCCGGAAAGAGAATATGGCGTATGTGGGGTTGGGTTCGATCGCCGGAGTTTCCGTCGCGCTCGCCAAACCCCAGACGTACATGAATTTGAGCGGCACCTCGATAGAGCCGCTGCTCAAGCGATATGAGTTAGGGCCAGACCGGTTGATTGTCGTCTACGACGAACTCGACCTGCCCTGGCAGCAGTTGCGGATCAAACCGAAAGGCTCGGCAGCCGGGCACAACGGAATGAAGAGCGTGATCCGCAGCGTGGGAACTGAAGAAATTGCCCGGGTTCGCCTGGGCATCCATCCCGGTCATTCGATCGGGGTGGGCGCCGAATTCGTGCTCGCGCCGTTCAAGCGCGGGCAGAAGACGGAAGTGGAGGAGGTGGTGGCGCTTGCTCAGGCCGCCGTCGAATCCATACTCGCTGAGGGCGTCCATAAGGCCATGACGACTTACAATCGTCGCGCCCCCGGCTTACCGAAAGAGGAAGAATGAGAGTCTACGAAGAGTTGTTTATTGTCCGGCCGGGCACTCCCGACGAGGAGTTGGACGCGCTAATTGAGCAGTTACATGGCGTGGTCACGACGGCTGGCGGCACTGTGGATAAGACCGATAAGTGGGGCGTCCGCCGCCTGGCTTATCGCGTAAAGAAATTCGGCGAAGGCATCTACACGCTCATCGTGTTCAATGCCCCGGCCAGCGCGGTTAAGGAAATTGAACGCCGTCTCCGCGTCACCGACGCGGTGATCAAGTTCATCACCGTGCGTATTGACGAAAAGATGAAGAAGATCGACAAGCGGCGCAAAGCGCGTGAAAAGCGCGCCGCCCGCAAGCCGTTGATCCCAGTTGCGCAGCCCTCCGCCGCGCCGTCCGCTCCGGCCATGCCGATTGGCGATGTGCCGTCCGGCCCGACGCCTGGCGCACCCGCGCCCGGCGCTCCCGTGCCTGCGTCGCCTGAGGCTCCTCCTCCGGCAGCGTCGCCTGAGGCTCATGCTCCGGCAGCATCGCATGACGCTCCGCCTCCGGCAGCGTCCGCCGAGCCCGCCACGGAAGTGGCCGCAACACCGAAAGCCGAATAGGGAACCACAGAGAGGAATATCAATATGGCTGAATCCAAAGGTGGCCGCCCGGTAGCGGCATCGCAACGCCCCACAGGCGGCGACAAAGCGATGGGTGGTAAAAAGCAGTACTTCCGGCGCAAAAAGATGTGCCGGTTCTGCGTCGACAAGATCGACGACATCAATTACAAGGATGTGAAGCTGCTGTCGAGCTTCATCTCCGAGAAAGGCAAGATCACGCCTCGCCGTATTTCCGGCGTGTGCGCCCCGCATCAGCGGCGTCTTGCCGACGCAATCAAACAGTCGCGGAACATCGCCTTGATGCCGTTCGCGACGGCCGTGTAAGGAGGATCCGCGCCATGGCCATGGAAGTAATTCTCAGAGAAGATATCGAATCCCTCGGACACCGCGGCGACCTCGTCAAAGTGGCGCCCGGCTACGCGCGCAATTTCCTGCTTCCCAAGAAGCTGGCCGTTGCCGCCACCGAATCCAACAAGAAAATCGTCGAGCAGGAGCGCCATGCCGCTCTCCGCCGCGACGCCAAGGAAGTGTCGAGCGCCAGTGAGCTCGGCAAACTGATGGGCAACGTTTCGCTCAAATTCAGCCAGAAGGCCGGCGAAAACGATCATCTATTCGGCTCCGTCACTGCCGCCGACATTGCCGCCCAGCTCGAAAAGCAGGGCTACAACATCGATCGCAAAAAGATCCAGCTCGCCGAACCCATCAAGGCCCTCGGCGAATTCAAGGTCGCGATCAAGTTGCACCGCGACGTCACGATCGAAGTCCCCGTGACCGTCTCGAAGGAGGAGTAGCGCTCTGCTGCTCGCTCCTGATCAATATGCGAATGCGTCCGTCGCGGAGCTCTTAAAAGCTGCCGCGGCGGGCCGTTCCGCCGTGGACCACCGCTGGCTTCACGCCATCCTGGATCGCGGACCGTCCGCCGCACCCGCCATCCTCGCCTTCACGCAGTCCGGCGAAACCGGCGACCTCGACGGCGTTCTCGTTGACCTCCTCCACGCGCTCAACGTCCCTGAAGCGCTCCCTTACTACATCGAAGTTCTTAAAACACTCCAAGGCGAATCTTACGACGAGCTCACCGAAGCCATCGTTCGCCAGGGTGCCCGCGCCGTCCAACCGCTTCTCGGCTTGTACGAGGAATTCGGCGAAATCCCCGACAGCGATGTCGCCTTCCTGCTCGCCAGCCTGCACGTCCGCGACCCCAAAATTCTCGAAACCCTCACCGAACGCCTGGATTACGATGCCGGCGACGGAGCCTTCTGCCTCGGCATCTACGGCGACCACGCCGCCAAGCCCGCGCTCGAAAACATGCTCGCCGAGATCCCCGACGAAGAGCCCGAACTGCGCCGCGAATTTACCGAGGCGTTGAAGGCCATCGACGAACCCTCCGCCACTTCGCTCGCCGACGATCCGTTCGACATTTATCCCCTGTACCCGGAAGAAGCGCTGCCCGCCATCGACGCATTGAGCGAGGAAGAACGCCTCGAACTCTTCACCCATGAGTCGTCAGAAATCCGCGAAAAGGCCGCCTACAGCTTCTTCAACACCGACCTCACCGACAAAGCCCGGCAGCGTATTTTCGAAGTTGCCAAGTCCGACGAGGATGCCTCCGTCCGCGCGCAAGCCTGGGAAACGCTTCAGGAACAGCTCGAAACTTCGCCCATCCGCGAAGCCATGATCGCCGTGCTCCTCAACACCAAAGCGCCCGCCGAGGAGCGCGCCGGTGCCGCTGTCGGCCTCAATCAAGCGCTCGAGCAACCCAAGCTCCGCGCCGCCGTCGTCGATCTCTACGAGAAAAGCGAAACGCGGTCCAAAGCCATGGAAGCCATGTGGCGTTCGCTCGACAAAGGCTTCTCGAAATACTTTCCCGGCCACCTCGACGACCTCGATCCTGAAGTCAAGAAACAAGCTGTCTGGGGCGTCGGCTACATGGGCCTCAAGTCCGAGCTCCGCAAGCTTCAGGACATCTTCGAAGACGAAGACCTCCGCCAGGACGCGCTGTTCGCCTACGCGCTAGCGATGCCAGGCGAAACTTCACGCGGCCGCATCAAAGGCATGTACCGCAAGATCGAAGGCCTCGCCGGAGAACTCTCCGAAGGCGACGCCGAAGTTCTGGGCATGGCCCTCGACGAACGCCTCCGCCTCGCCGGCCTCGACCCCGTCTACTCCGAAGAAGAAGACGAAGCCGACCACGACATGTAAAGTGGCATAGGCCTCCGGCCTGTGCACAAACTCAATCTGAGGCGCGATCGCAAGATCGCGCTTTTCTAACTCACTCGCACGGCGCCCATTGAACCCGGAGCGTAAGCGACGGGACCTCCGGTTCTAATGACTCGCCCCTAAAGGCTGAGATTCCGCTCGATCTCAAACACACTCGCAGCAAGCGGTCCCCCTCTTCAACTAGACATCGACTATTCATGAAACTTTCTTCATGAATCCGCGTCCAATGCATTGACCGATGACGCCCCGCGTAGCCTTCTTCTCCGACTCCTTCCACGAAGTCAACGGAGTCGCACTCACCAGCCGCCAACTCGACGCCTTCGCCCACCGTCGCGACCTTCCCTTCCTCAGCGTCCACGCCGGAGCCGCCCTCGACCTCAGCATCCAAGCCAACCACTGGAACCTCGAACTCGATCGCACAAACATCGCGATTCCCCTCGAAAGCGACATGGATTTCGACCTCCTTTTCATGCGCCACCAATCGCGCGTGAAGAAAGTCCTTCGCGACTTTCGCGCCGACCTCATTCACATCACCGGACCCAGCGACGTCGGCATCCTCGGAGCCGTCCTCGCCTATCAACTGAATCTCCCGATCGTCGCTTCCTGGCACACCAACCTCCACGAATTCGGCGCACGGCGTCTCGAAAGATTACTTTCTCTCCTGCCCAACACCCCGCGCCGCGGAGTCGCCGATCTCACCGAACGCGGAATCCTCGATAGCGTCACGCGCTTCTACCGCCTTGCGAAAGTCATCATGGCGCCCAACGATGAGCTCTGCCAGATGCTCCGCCAACGCACCAACCGCTCCACCTTTCTCATGAAGCGCGGCGTCGATACCAATCTCTTCTCACCCGCCAAACGCGGACGCGGCAACGACACTTTCACGCTCGGCTTTGTCGGAAGAGTGACACCCGAAAAAGGCGTTTGCCTGCTCAAGAAAATCGAAGACCACCTCCGCGCCAACGGAGCAAACCAAATCCGCTTCGTCATCGTCGGCGACGGCAGCGAGCGCGAATGGCTTTCGCAAAACCTGGTCAACGCCGAATTCCCCGGCGTCCTGAAAGACGAAGCACTGTCCCGCGCCTACGCCAACATGGACGTGCTACTCTTCCCTTCCCGCACCGACACCTACGGAAACGTCGTGCAGGAAGCCATGGCGTCCGCCGTTCCAGCCATCGTCACCGACGGCGGAGGCCCAAAGTTCCTGGTGAACGAAGGCGTCACCGGCTTCGTCTGCGCGACGGATGAAATCTTCCTCGACCGCACGCTCCAGCTCTTCCGCGATCGAGCCTTGCTCCGCCAAATGAGCTTCGCCGCCAGAGAACACGCCCTGACCCTAAGCTGGGATCGAGTCTTTGAAGACGTCTGGAACGTCTATCGCGTAGCGCTGGAACCCGAACCCCTGTTCCGCCTAGCCGTGTAGTGGCATAGGCCTCTGGCCTGTGGAATCTATTTGACGGATTCGATGATTTGAATTTCCTGCTTGAGTAGCGAGTTGACCATCTCGCCGAGTGGAACGCCTCGGGCGGCGGCGCGCTCAGCCAAATAAGCCTGTACGTCCGCGTTCAGATAAATGGGCAAGCGAAGCTCGGCGTCCTTCTTGTAGAACTGCCCGCGTACACCCTTGCTGAAATCATATTCTGGTTTCATGTTTTTTCCTCGTACGCGTGTATTTCGGCCTTTGTGGGCGCTCTCGCTGAAATCAGGCGGATTCGTCCACGCTCATCGGGTAACGATTCGAACGTATGGACAACCAGCACGTATTTGCCGACGGCGTCCCTTCCCAGCGTAATCCAACGAAACTCAAGTTCGCTGTGTTGCTCGTCCGGGATCGTAAGAGCCAGGGGATCGAGGAACACAGTGGAAGCGCGCTCGAAATCTAAGCCGTGCTTGACGAAGTTCGCATGCGCTTTGACTGGATCCCACTCGAACTCGTAGACAAAAACTCCCATGGCCGAGTTTCATTCTCGCCTATCGTGCGATTTCCCGTTCCGAACATAAGCCTCATTCGCACCGCCCACAACGCGCTATCCTTCCCCGGTATGCCTTCTATCTTTAAAGAAAACCTCCTCACCGGCAAAGTAGCCGTAGTCACCGGAGGCGGCAGCGGAATCGGACAACGCATGGCGGAACGCTTCGCCGAACACGGCGCGAAAGTCATGATCCTTGGACGCAAGCAGGAGAAACTCGACGCCGCCGTCGCCGCCATCCAATCCGCCGGCGGAACCGCCAGCGCCATCTCGGCGGACGTCCGCGACTACCCCGCCATGGAAGCGGCCATGGCGAAGACCCATGAGCAATTTGGCGAGATCGACATCGTCGTCGCCGGAGCCGCCGGGAACTTTCCCGCCTCCGTCATGGGCATGTCCGCCAACGCCTTCAAAACCGTCATCGACATCGATCTCCTAGGCACCGTCCACACCCATCGCGCCGCCTACGCCCACCTCAAACGCCCCGGAGCCTCTTTGCTCGCCATTTCCGCCAGTCACGCCCAGCAGCCCATCGCCTTCCAGGCCCACGTCTGCGCCGCAAAAGCCGGCGTCGAGCTCTTCATGAAAACTATCGCCCTGGAATGGGGCCCCGAAGGAATCCGCGCCAACTGCATCACGCCCGGACCCACCGACGACACCGAGGGAATGCGCCGCCTCGCCCCCACCGAAGCCGACCGCCTCCGCGTCATCAACGGAGTCCCCCTGCGCCGCTACGGAACCAAAGACGAACTCGCCGACCTAGCCCTCTATCTCTCCACCGAAGCCGCTGGCTACATCAACGGAGCCATCTACTACTGCGATGGAGGCCAGTCCTTAGTGAGAGGAAGCGGAACCTTCGCCACCGCCGTCAAACCCGCGTAGCATCCTCTCAAACAATGGCGTCAATCACACCGGTGGACGCAGTTTCCGCCTGCCAGTTTCCGCCTGATCCTTGGCGGGAACCTATACCGCCGTCGTCGCCGCAATTGCTGAACAGCAGCACGTTTGTGGCGATGCGAATGTTATTTAGCACCACCGGATTCATCGCCTTCGGGCATTATGCCGGCATCGTGCTGCCGGTGATTTTTCTGTGGATCGCGAGCTGGGCCGATCGCTTTGTCCCCAAGCCTCGGGTGTATTTGCTGACCGTTTGGGCGATGGAACTGCTGCCGTCGATCGCTCTGTTGACCTTTTCTGCGCAGTAACCGCGGAGCACCGCGACGGCGACTACGGAACTTGCTACGCCTGCCAGTGCGCGCGGTAAGCGAACGACCTACTTGCGGACTTTGATCACCAGGGCGTCCATGCTCCAGAGCGCGCCTTCGCAGTTCAGGCACTCGTCGCCGCGCGAGGTGAACCAGGTCCGCATCTCATCCCGATCGAGCGAGTTGATCGCGTCGCTATCGGGCATCCAATACTGCTCGTAATTGGCCTTTAGCGGACGGTAATGGAGGACGGAGGGTCCACCAGCAAGGCGCCCGGTCCGCAACCCGACGCGGGTAAGGATGACGGACAGCATCTTCAGAGGAGCGAATTCGAGCACAGGAATTGCGGCCTTGTACAGCTTGCCTGTCCAGTCGAGGTCCGATAACGGGCGGACGGAGTAGCCGTTGGCGTACCAGGATTGGCAATCCCAGGCCGGCGCGAGATAAATGATCCCGCCAGGTTTGACCGCGCGCCGCATTTCGAGAAGAGCCTGTTCCGGATTGGGTACGTGTTCGAGGACGAAAATCGACCAGATCGCGCCGAAACTATTGTCGGGGACCGGCATTTCCGTAGCCGAGGCTTGGATGAAGGGCTTGTGATAGAAGCGGGCGGCTTCGGGCGAAATGTCCAGCCCGACGTAGTCCCCGACGACGTCCTGCAGATAGCCCGTTCCGGCTCCCACGTCGAGGACGCGGGCGTTCTCGAGGCCGTATTTGCGGACAAACTCTTTCACGATCGGCACGAGAGCGAGAGAAGAAATCGATTCCTTGGCGATGGCGACGTACTTGTCCGGGCTAGGTTCGGCGGCAGGGACCGGCTTGGCGGGCACGGCGTAAATCCGGGCGTAATAGTCGTTCGCCTGAGGCGGAACGCTTCGCGCGACTACGGAATCGGTGTGAAACGGGAACCGGACCAGTGCGACGACGACGCAGAACACGCAGTACGCCGCGACGACTTTCAGGAAGGTAGCGAAGATTCCAAACAGCAAACCGGAGGCTACTTTCGCCGCCGTTCCGGAGGTGATCACGCCATCCTGCGGCAGGCTGGGAAGATGAGTCGCCATCATCTATCTATCGGACTGCGCGGCGACTCGCTTTACATGCGAACCGCTGAATTCGATCTCACCAATTGCGTCAATCACCCGTTGACGCAGTTTCCGCCCTTACCGGTTTCCGCCCCGCGGGAGCAATCGTGTCCAGGTATGATCGACATGGTTCCGCCCAATCATCGGTCCATGCATCATTGCCACGGTTTCCGCCCCCGTTGCGTCCGGTTTCCGCCGTCCGGTTTCCGCCGTCCGGTTTCCGCCGGGATGAAGCATAACCCGCGCGCCCTACTGTTTCCTCGCCCATCTGGAAGCCGTCAGCACCATGATGGCGACGCCAAAGAACATCCCGGAAGCGACGAGGCCCAGAATATCGGTGCCGTGCAAGTGGGCCGCCTCGATCCGCGGTTTGCCCAAATTGTTCAGCAGCGCCATCGTTCCTAAAAACGCAAAGGTCAGACCGGCAAGTAGGCTACTCTTATTCATGCAAACTCCTTCGGCCCGGATTCTGGCCTCCAGATATTATGACAGAAACGGTGCTACCGTTTCACGGTAAGAGCCGAGGAGGTCAAGACTGACATCCTCATTATCCACCTCCCCGCCGCGGCCATCAAGACCATACGCGGTAGAGGGTGTTCCTGGCGCTCCCGCTGTGGGTCACGTGCTGGGGGAGTCCGGCGGGTGCGAATCGTGGCATGCGTCCCCATCGCTAAGATATTGAGGGGATGGAGGAAAAGTTCTCAGCCTTTCGGGCCGAAGGAGCTTGCATGAAGAAGGGTAGCGTATTTGCCAGTCTGGGCTTTGCGTTCATGGGAACGATGGTTTTGCTGAGCAATTTGGGCAAACCTCGAATCGAAGCGGCTGGCTTGCACGGCTCCGATATTCTGGGCCTCCTCGCTTCCGGCATGCTCTTTGGTGTCGCCATCATGTCGCTGACGGCTTCCAGGTGGGCGAGGAAAGAGTAGGGCAACTGAAATAATTCTCTCCAGGCACCCTTGGCACAGTTCCGCCCTACGATCTCGTAGAGGTGGCCGGCGAAAAAGAAACCGCTGTAAACAATCGTGTAAACAATCGTGTCAATCATTCGTTGACACGGTTTCCGCCCCTAAGCTTCTTAGGCAACGAACCGCCCCCAGTTTCCGCCCCCCAGTTTCCTGCGTTAGACTTAAACTCACCCGAGGGTAAATATCATGGCTAGAATCGAAGGCATCCGAATCCGTAATTTTCGGGCTCTGCGAGACGTGACTTTGGGCAAAGTATTGAGCGTACAGAAACCAGAGCCACTTACCCCTATGACGGCTGTGATTGGCAAGAACAGCGCAGGGAAGAGTACTCTCTTCGATGCTTTTGGGTTTCTGGCTGATTGTCTCCGAACAGGCGTCGAAGAGGCTTTTGACGCTCGGGGTCGTGGAGGATTCGAGCGCGTGAAATCCCAGGGTGCAGACGGACCGATACAGTTTGAGGTCTATTACAAAGAAGATGGTAATGCGCGCCCAATTACTTATGAATTGTCCATTGATCGGGATGATAGCGGCCGCCCGTACGTCCTGCGGGAACGCCTCAGGCAACGTCGAAAGGGCCAAAAGCGTGGCTGGCCGTTTTCATTCCTCATACTGAACGATGGTAAGGGCGTTGTTTGGCGAGGTGATACGGAGGGTCAGCAGATCGATGAAGACAAAGATGATTTTGACCTTAAAGACTTGATAGAAACGATCAAGAGCACCGAAAGCGAGGAGGAAAGCAGAGAAACCGAAGTTGTTGAGTTAGATGATCGAAGAAAGCTCGGCATTGCGACACTCGGGTCATTGAAACAGCACCCTAGAATCTCGGCGTTTAGGCGCTTTATCGAAGGCTGGTATTTGAGTTATTTTAGCCCTGACGCCGCACGCAGCCTCCCTCTTGCTGGACCGCAGCGACACTTGAATGTCCACGGCGATAATCTTGGGAACGTCGTGCAATTTATGGAGCGTGAATATAAAAAGAAATTCAGCTCCATCCTTGATCGGATCGCGCATAAAATCCCTGGAATCAGAAGAATAGACACTGAAAAAACACCGGACGGTCGTTTACTGCTCCGTTTTAACGACAAAGGCTTCGAGGACCCATTTTACGCACAACAGATGTCCGACGGCACGCTCAAAGTCTTTGCCTATCTTCTTCTGTTGGAAGATCCTGCGCCCCCGCCTTTCCTTTGCGTAGAGGAGCCAGAGAATGGACTCTATCATAAACTGCTAGAAGCTCTTGCCAGGGAGTTTCGAGAACATGCAACAGGGCAGAAAACTGGCTCTCAAGTCTTTGTGACGACCCACCAACCTTATTTTGTCGACGCCCTGTCCCCGTCAGAGGTATGGATTTTGGAGAAAGGGCACGACGGTTTCTCGGAAATTCGGAGAGCCAGTGATGATCTAACCGTCGAGAATATGGTCAAAGAGGGTTTGCCGCTAGGTGGACTTTGGTATAGCGATTACTTAGATGCAAGGTAACTTCAGTGCATATTGAATTCTTGGTAGAGGACGTGTCCGGCAAAAAGATGTTGGAAATCTTAGTGCCTAATATAGTCGACTCCGACTATACTTTTAGGATTCACGCCTATAAGGGGATAGGTCGGATTCCGAAGCACATGAGAGATGCTTCAGATCCGCAGAAACGCATTTTGCTGACTAATCTACCGAAACTTCTAAAGGGCTACGGTCGAACGTTTAAAGGTTACGGTAACGACTACGAAGCGGTCGTCGTTTTAGTGTGCGACCTTGACCGGAGGGACGCGCCAAGTTTCTTAGCGGAATTGAATGCAGTTCTTCATCAATGTAACCCTCGGCCCCGCACACAGTTCTGCCTTGCTATTGAAGAAGGGGAAGCTTGGCTCTTAGGAGACATACCGGCCGTTATGTTGGCTTACCCCCACGCTGACAATGGCGTCCTGGCTTCCTACGTTAACGACAGTATCTGCGGAACCTGGGAAAAGCTGGCTGACGCCGTCTTTCCTGGCGGAGCCAAAATACTCTCTGAAGCGGGCTGGCAAGCCGTGGGGACGGAAAAATACCGCTGGGCCGAGAATATATCGCCTCGAATGAAGGTCAGCGACAACTCTTCGCCCAGCTTTAATTCCTTTCGATCAATCGTCCAATCGCTATAGTAGGATTAGTCCTCGTCATTCTGCGCACTCAACTGCTGAACCACGCTTAGATCTTCCAGCGTTGTGACGTCTCCGGCTACGGTATGCGAGGTTACGATTTCGCCTAATAGGCGGCGCATGATTTTGCGACTTCTTGTTTTTGGTAGGGCTTCGGCGAAGCGGATTTCTTCTGGTCTGGCGAAGGCTCCGATTTCGGGGGCTACCCAGGTTCTTAGTTCTTTTCCTAATACGCCGTGATCGTCCTCTCCCTTTTTTAGCAGGGTGCTGAAAAACTCTTCCCGACGCCTCAACGGCCTTAAATTTGGGGTCGTCGAACCTCTACCCGTCGCGTCGCGATTGCGTATAGCGCCTCTAATCGCGGAGTCATTTTCGCAAGGGGCGGCCTCGGAGGGTTTTTCAGCAGCCTGTTAGAGTTACGAAGGCGCAGACGGCTTGGCCGGTGATCTCGTGGGGCTTTGCGGCGGCGGCGGCTTCGGATATGGCGGGCACGATGACTCGGGTGCTCCGTGAGGGGCGAGGAAAAGTTGCCGATCGTGATCGACCAGACCGACTCGAACGCGGTCCAACCAGCCTCCCCGGCCTAGGACGTGTTTTCGGATTGCGGCATCGGCGAAAAAATAGACGGTCGAACGAGTGACTATTCCAAGGACTTCGATTTCAAGCTCGTGACCGAAGGCGTCGAAGGTGCTGTTGGCGGTTCGAAATCGCATTAACCTTCCGGCCGTTACGTCCAGGCCAAGCTCGACCGCGTAGCCGTTCTCGAACAAGCAATGCGAAGCGCCTGTATCCAGACTCGCGACCAGGTCAACATGCCTTGCACCGGAGGTGAGCACGACCGGTAGCGCGATGCTCGTGTCGCGACCTGCGTAGGAGTGAGTTTGCGTGAACGAAAGCTGATGCATCGGCTGACCTTGCCCGGTCCACTACCAACCGGCGAAGGGTAACTCTCGCTCGGGAGGGAGATGAGTCAGAAGGGGACGATCCACTCCGGCGGCTCGGGCCGCAGCGCTGACGGTTGCGAGCTCGTTGCCGTGGGCCACGAGACGACTGCCATCCAGGGCGACCCACTGACCGGCATACGGACCAGAGAGGTGGGCGAGCCACTGAAATTCTTCGTGGCGATCGTTGATGGGTGGGTTTGCGGGCGCGGTCTGGTCTTCGATGGTTAAGCGGACACGCTGGTGTTCCGGCAAAGTGAGCGGCTCCAGGGGTCGCAAGACTCCGTGTTCGTAGACGGCCTCAAGTTGACGCGCCATGGCACTCCTATTGTAGATGGTCGATTGCCCGAATACCCGCCTTCACGGGCGGGGTTATTAGAATCGTAGGTCCCCTCCCTGAAGGTCGGGGTTCGATCCGGTTGCTCTGGTTGCGGGGAATTAGTCGTCGTCGTGCTGGGCGGAGAGGGCTTGAACCACGCTCAAATCCTCTAGCGTGGTCACGTCGCCGGCTACGGTGTGACTCGTCACGATTTCTCGCAACAGCCTTCGCATGATCTTGCCGGACCGCGTCTTCGGCAAGGCCTCCGCAAACCGAATCTCCTCCGGCCTCGCGAAGGCTCCGATTTCGTGGGCTACCCAGTTTCTTAATTCTTTTCCTAGCGTCTCGTGATTGAAGTCGCCTTTTTTCAAGGTCACAAAAGCGCAGACGGCTTGGCCGGTTATTTCGTGGGGCTTTCCTACTACGGCGGCTTCGGCTACGGCGGGATGACGGACCAGCGCGCTTTCTACTTCCATGGTGCTTAGGCGGTGGCCGCTTACATTCATGACGTCGTCGACTCTTCCTAAGACCCAGAAATAGCCGTCGGCATCCCGGCGGGCGGCGTCTCCGGTGAAGTAGATGCCGGGAAAGCGGCTCCAGTATTGCTCTTTGTAGCGGTCGGGGTCGCCCCAGATGGTGCGGATCATGCTGGGCCAGGGCTTCCTGATGATGAGGAAGCCTTCTTTATCCGGGCCGACGGGGTTGCCTTCGAAGTCCACGATGTCGGCGATGACTCCGGGGAGCGGCAGCGTTCCTGAGCCGGGTTTCAGCGCGACAGCGCCCGGCATAGGCGCGATCATGATGGCTCCGGTTTCGGTTTGCCACCAGGTGTCGACGATGGGGCAGCGGTCGTGGCCGATGACGCGGTGATACCACTCCCAGGCGGCGGGATTGATGGGTTCGCCTACGGAGCCCAGGAGGCGGAGGCTCAAGAGGTCGTGGTTGTTGGGCCAGGCTTCGCCTTGTTTGACGAGGGCTCGAATGGCCGTCGGCGAGGTGTAGAAGATGCTGACCTTGTACTTCGAGATGATGTGCCACCAGCGATCCCACTGGGGGTGGTCAGGGGCGCCCTCGTAGATGACGGAGGTGGCTCCGGCGGCGAGCGGTCCGTAAACGACGTAGGTGTGGCCGGTGACCCAGCCGATGTCGGCGGAGCACCAGTAGACGTCGGGGTTGGGGTTGGCTAGATTAGTTACCGCTCCCTTACGGTCGCGGTTCGGTGCTGGGTTGGTGAAGGCGGATGGGGTGACGGGGGAGTCCCCTCCCTGACGGTCGGGGTTCAAGCCGGTTGAGGTTGGTCCGTTCGTCGCGTCTTTGATGTCGAAGATCCAGTGCATGGTCATCTTCGCCTGCAGGAGGTAGCCGGCGGTGGTGTGGAGGATTCCTTTGGGCTTGCCGGTGGTGCCGCTGGTGTAGAGGGCGAAGAGGGGGTGCTCGGCGTCGAGCGGGACAGCGTCGCATTCGTCGCTCATTCCTTTTTCGAGGTCGTGCCACCAGTGGTCGCGGCCTTCCTTCATTTGGACGCCGGTTTTCGTGCGGGCGTAAACGATGGAATCGCGGACCGCGGGGCATTCGAGGAGGGCTTCGTCGACGGCGGTCTTGAGTTTGACTTCTTTGCCGCGACGCCAGCCTCCGTCGGCGGTGATGACGAGAGAGGCTCCGAGGTCCTGGATGCGGGCTTTCAACGCCTCAGCGGAGAAGCCACCGAACACCACCGAGTGCATGATTCCGAGGCGGGCGCAGGCGAGCATGGCGACGGGGAGCTCGGGAATCATGGGCATGTAGATGACGCTGCGATCGCCGGACTTATAGCCGCGGGATTTGAGGACGTTAGCGAAGCGGCAGACGCGGGCGTGGAGTTCGCGATAGGTGATGGTCGCGCTGTCGCCCGGTTCCCCCTCGAAATAAAAGGCGACTTTATCGGGCTGCGTTTCAAGATGGCGGTCGAGGCAATTATAAGACGCGTTGATTTTTCCGCCGGCAAACCATTTGGCAAAAGGCGGATTCCATTCGAGGGTTGTCGTGGGTTTCTCAAACCAGGCGAGCTCGGAATCGGCGAGGGCGCTCCAGAAGGCTTCCGGATTTTCGGCGGCGCGGTCGTACAGCGCGCGGTAGGCGTCCATTCCCTGGACGTTCGCGTTCCGGACGAAGCCGGCGGAAGGCGGAAAGACGACGGAGGTTTCGCTCATCGCTTCGGATTGTAGCGCGCAGCAGGGGTAGAATAGATCCAATGCACACACGGAGGCTAGTCGCTTTTCTGTTAGGCGCGTGGATGCTGGGCACCGGCTTCATGACGCTGGTGGCGATCCGCAATCTGCAAAGTGCGAATGAGATCGCGGCGGAGGCTCCGTCGGCGAAGGCTCCGTTGATCCTGCGTGCGCTGGGTCCGGATAATATGCGGCTCTTATTGCGGCATCAGGCGTCGGAGTTAAACCGCGAATATTTCTATCGGTGGGAACAGGCGGAACTGGTGATCGGAATATTTATCGTATTTTGCCTGGGTTTTGCCACCCAGCCGCGATGGTTGCCGATCTCGATGGCGGCGATGGCGGTTCTACTAGTGGCCTTTTTACATTTCTTCATTGCGCCGGAGATCAGTTTTATCGGCAAGGCAATTGATTTTCAGGTGCTGAAGGATACCGATGGTCAGATGAAGCGGATGTGGGCGCTGCATCAGGTGTATACGGTCGGGACCCTGGTGAAGCTGCTGCTGTGTGGAATTCTGACGGCGTATTTATTGTGGTTCCGGGCGCGGAAGGTAACGCGGAAGCGGGTGATCAGCGAGTTGGACGCTTCAGACGATACGCATTACACGCACGTGACTGGGTAGAGTTGTTGGATTGTGCACAGACCGGAGGCCTATTTACTTACGAGAGGACGCCGCGGGTGCGGAGGGCTTCGTCGATGATGGCGATGAGCTCGTTGCGAGTGATTTCGAATTTCTCGCAGCGCCGGGGTAGATCTTCGGCGACAATCGGCGCGCCTGGCTCGATGCGTGAGGCGGCTTTGACGCCGTAGCGAGTGCGGGAATCGAAGAGCTTCTCGACTTCGACGCGGGGCAGGACCTTGGCGCCACCCAGCAGTTCGGCGACCAGCGTGATCTTGGCGAAGTGCTCGACGGTTTCCATGCGGAAGAAGGCATTCAGCAGATCGGTTCCATAGCAGACGCAGCCGTGGTTGCCCATGAGCAGCGCGTCGTATTTCGGAATGAAGGGCAGCATGCCTTCGGTGAGCGCGGGGGTTCCAGGCAGGCCGTAGTCGGCGAGCGGAATAGAACCGAGGCCGATGACGACTTCCGGCAGAAGCGCGAGGTTAAGGGCGCGTCCAGCGGCTGCGAATCCAGTCGCGGTCGGCGGGTGAGCATGCACGACGGACCGGATATCCGGGCGCAAGTTGTAGATCGTCAGGTGCATGGCGATCTCGGAGGTGCGTTCGCGAACACCCTCGATTTTGTTGCCCTGCATGTCGCAGATGATCATGTCCTCGGGCTTCATCATGCCTTTGCTGACGCCGGTGGGCGTGCACAGCAGGCGGTCTTCCCCTATGCGGATGGTGATGTTGCCATCGTTGGCCGCAACCCATCCCTTCTGGTAGATGAGATTGCCGATCTCGACAATTTCTTCTCGAAGCTGATCCGTGGACTTCGACATTCGATCCGACCATTGTACCAAGGCCGCCTTGCGAAAATGACGGTCGATTGGGGACGGGCCAAAAGCCGCACGGTACAATGCGAAGTAGTGGATAAGCGACGCATGTGCCCGCATTGCCGGGCATTCATCACGACAGACGACAAGGTCTGTCCGTACTGCAATAACGAAGTCGGACAGCGGGCGATCGAGCGGCGAAGTCCATCTGACATCGCGGGAATGATTCCGGCGAACCGGTACATCACCTCTCTCGTTTTGCTGATCAACGTCGGTTTGTATGCGGCGACGATCGCGCGAACGGGCGGAGGCGGATTCGAGCCGGACGGGCAATCGCTGGTGGCATTCGGCGCGAAGTACACGCCACTGATCATGGCGGGGGAATGGTGGCGGCTGTTGACGGCGGGATTCCTGCACGGCGGCGTGCTGCACATTGTGATGAACAGCTGGGTGCTGTTCGACCTGGGCGCGCAGGTGGAGGAAATGTTCGGACAGGCACGGATGATCGTGATCTATTTTCTGGCCACGATCGGCGGATTTTACGCGAGCTACCTGTGGTCGATTTCGCTGTCGGTGGGCGCGTCGGCGGGAATTTTCGGATTGCTCGGCGCGATGATCGCGCTCGGGGTTCAGAGCAAGGGCGGAGTCGGCGCGGAGGCCCGTGGATATTACGTTCGGTGGGCGGTGTACGGGTTCGCGATGGGATTGCTGCCGGGCATGCGAATCGATAACGCGGCGCATTTGGGCGGGCTTGCGGCCGGGTTCGTGGTGGCGTATGTGGCGGGGACGCCGAAGTTGGTGGATCGCGGGGCGGAGACGGTTTGGAAAGTGCTTGCGGGCGTGTGCTGCGTGCTGACTTTGTTTGCGTTTTTAAAGATGGCGCTGCAGCTGAATCGCGGGTAACGGTCGTCGCGAGCCCGCTGCCTTCATTCGCGGTTCTTTAGCTCTCCCGTTTGCCCGCTTCCTCCGCGCCGTTGGGTGGCATAGGCCTCCGGCCTGTGCACCAGATGATTCGAATTCCCCTCGCTTATTTGCCGCCGAAGCCGGTTAAGACGGATTTTTCGGAGCGATGGACGCTGTAGTTGGCGGGCTCGAGTCCGCGCTGCTGGGCGAGTTGGACGGTTTCCAGCGGACTGTTACCGGCCACGACGAGCATCATGTGGCTCTTGTCTTCGGGCGAGGCGAAGGCCGCCATCAGGCCATCATATTCCGAGCCGTAAGCTTTTCCGCCGACTTGAAAGACAGCCTGTTTGTAGTCGAGGCCCAACGATTCCGCAGCGGCGGCTAGCGCGGAATTGGTCTCCGGGCGCCCGACGAAGATGACGTCGTGGCCGTCGATGTCTTCGGCGGAGAGCTCAAAATCTTTGCGGATCGGCACGACGCTTTCATGCCAGTTGAGGAATTGCGCCTGCAGTTTTTCGGCGGCAAAGCGATTCGCTCCGGCTTCCATCATGGTGCCGTAGACGATGATGGCGGTGGGCAATTTGCGGCGGATATCGGAAACCATGTAGATGGAGCCGCCCTTATCGCCGGGAACTCCGAGCGAATTCAGCCAAGCGTTGAAGAAGGCGGCACGGGAGTCGCCGGCGGCCGCGACGAATTGCGCGGCAGTCACTTTCTTCGTGGTGTTCGTTTCGAAGAAGCTGCTCATCAGTTTGAAGAAGGCGTCGTCGCCCATCTCCTGCCGAAGCGCGTGGAGCAATAGGACGCCTTTCGATTCGGCGATGGCGTACCAGTTTGAGGAGCGCGTGCTGGCCACAATTTTCGAGAGCGGCATCTCGTTTTCGTATGCCGCAGCGCGGTATTTGGTGCGGAAGTAGTCGAGTTCCTTGTCAAGGTCCTTCTCGCGCAGGGCGTAGTAATACGATGCGGAGCCGGCGGTGAACCAGCGGTCGGCGTCAGACTCCGGCAGGATCCAACCCTTCCACAGTTTGTCCTGAATGGAAGCGGCAACCTTCTTGTCTTTGTGATCGTCGCGCTTTGCGGCGAGGCGTTCCTTTTCGACGTCGGCGATCAGGGCGCGCAGGTGGTCCGGCGCTTTGGCGGAGGCAAGGCGGTAGCCCGATGCATAGAGTCCGTTGTTGCCTTCGTAGTGATCCTTCTCGAACTTCGAAGGCACCCACTCGCGCTGATTCGGTTTGCCGAAGAAGACCCAGGCCATCAAATTATTCGCCATGTCGGAAGTAGCGACTTTGGAGTCCATGGCGGTGGAGCTGACGAGGGGCGCAGTCCGCATCGAGAGAAAGGCGAAGCGCTCGTCGATCTTGCCCTTGTATTCGTAGTAGAGTTCCTGCCACTTGGAATCGCGGATGGAAGGAACGAACGGCAGGTCCTGCGGATTGCCGCGCGGATCGGGCACATACTCCATGCGGACGGCGAGATCCTTCGCGTTGTTGTTACCCCAGTAGAAGCCTTCGGTGCCGCCGAACCACTCGTTCTTCGAGCTGCGCCAGAGCTTGGTCTTGTACGTGCCGAGCTCGAACATGGCGATCTCGTTGTTCTTGCCATCGCCGATCAGCCACTCGTTGGTGTACATTCCGTTGTTCTTGGTGGCGAGATATTGGGCGACCTGCTCGACGTTTTCGCCGTACTGGATGGCTTTGCGCGCGCGGAAAGCAACCGGCGTTCCTTCAATGTTGAAGGGGCTCTGGCGAATGGTGGTTTCGGTTAGGACCATGCCCACGTCGTTTTGATACCAATCGGTGCCGCTCTGAATTCCGCCAGGGTAGGCCTGCATCAGGATACGATGTCCGGTGGTCGGTTGGATGTCGAGGAGGATGTTGGTCTGTTCGGCGAGCGTCAGCGGCCACATGGTGAGGTGGGCGATGACCATCTTGCCGTCCTTGGTGGCTTTGCCGGTGGCGGCGAAAGCGGAGCAGCGTTCGGTGACCGGGACGTCGCGCTTCTCGTTGAAGTATTCCGGGCGGCGGAAGTTAAGACCTTCGAGACCGAACGGCGTCATCGGCAGGGCGGTTTGCAGCAGGCCGAGCTCGGTGATGGTGTTGGCAGTAACGATGTCGATCAGGTCCAGGGAGCGGCCGTGGAATTTGGCTCCGGCGGCGGCGGCTCCGTCGGCGATGCCCTTCATTTCTTCGAGAATTTCCTTGTCGAAGCCGCGAAGGAACAGCGCGTTCGCGGTGTTGCGTCCGTTGCGCCAACCCTGTTCGCGCGAGCGGGAGTCAAGTTCCGCGGCGCAGCGTTCGATGTAGGTTTCGATTTCCTTGGGCACGAGGAAGCCGTGCTGATAGCCGCGCTCGTAGGGCTTGCCTTCGATGTGGAGATAGATCCAGCCGCCGATCGGATAGCGATAGGCGGGTCCGAAAGTTTTCACCGCTTCTTTGACGGGCCAGGTTCCGTCGGACTGGGAGACTTCGTCGAGCGAGACTTTGCCGAACCAGGCTTTGCCGGTAAATTGGCCACCCGCGCCGGCGGAAAGCGCGATACGGTCGTCGGTGCGGGTGGCCACGAAGCGGAGGCTGACGCGCTTCCAGCGGTTGTCGCCGCCTAAAGATTCGGAATGCACATCGAAGGGAAGCGAGGCCATCGAGAGGGCGGCTCCGATGGAGATGGGCGAGCGGTTGATGTCGGCGATCTTGACGCCTTCGGTGCGAATGAAGCCGGACACTTCATAGCGGCGCCCGATGACGAGTTTGACGGGCGGCGACCAGATGAGGGCGTCGCCGGATCCGGCTCCATCGAGGCGCATGCTGCCGGCTTTGTCGAATTTGGCGGCGGCGTCAAAGGAGGCGGTTCCGCGAATGGTTTCCCACTTGTTCTCTTCGAAGGTGCCTTGATAAAGGGGCGCGGGCGCGGCCGAAGCGGCGATGGCGAGTGCTGCGAAAGAAAAGGCTAGACGACGCATGGGGGCCTCCACAATGGATTCCTATTATTATGCGGGATCGGGGCGGTTCGGTTCTTGATCGCTTCCGACGTGCGCCTTCGGAGCACTTCTGGGCGCGGCTCGGCTGGTTCACGGCGGAATTTGTACGCTGATCGCGGTATCCCGTTTGAACCCCGAGCGTAAGCGCGGGGACCGGCAATATTTACACCGACTCTGACGGTCGTGGCTCTGATTTGTAGTTGCTAAGGTGATGCACAGGCCAGAGGCCTATGCCACTTCCACAGGCCGGAGGCCGATGCCACTTATTCCTGATCGAAGAGGTCGCTTCTATTGACTCGTTCGCCTTTGAAGAAGACGTTGGAAATGCGTTCGGTGACGGAGATGTCTTTCATGGGATCGCCGTCCACCAGGATGAACGTCGCATCGAGGCCTTTGCGGATCCGGCCGAAGCGGGCGTCGGCTCCGAGAGCTTTCGCGCTGTTGTAGGTGGCGGCTTGAATCGCAGCGGCGGGAGGAATTCCGGCGGCGACCCAGAGCTGCATTTCACGATGAATGGTAGGGCCGTGAATGACCAGCAGGTTGCCCGCGTCGGAGCCGGTGATCAGCGTGACACCAAGGTCCCAGGCTCGCTTTAAATTTTTCCGAGCGGTTTCGAGCTGGATGGCGCCGCTGCGGGCGAAGGCTTCACCTCGCGTTTTCGCTTCGGGCGATGTCATCCATTTCCTGGTTGCGGTCAGCAGTTGCGGTGGACCGACCTGCTGCAGGAGGGTGCGTTCGAGAAGATCGAGCTTGCCGTCACCGATCATGACCAGGGCTTCGGCGACCGATAGCGTCGGATCATAGGCGACGCCTTTCTGCTTCATCAATTCGAAAGAAGCATCGGGAATGGCATCGCGCATGGAGCCGTGTTCGATGATGCGGGTTCCGGCGTTAATCGCGTCGGCGACGTCCTGGGCGTTGCCAGTGTGCGTCGAGAGAGGCAGACCGAGCTTGGCGGCTTCGTCGGCGATGGCGCGCAGTATGGCGACATCCATGCGGTTATAGAGCATGCCGGCGACGCCGGTTTCGAGGATGGCTTTGATAGCATCCACCTTTTTGGCTTTCAACTCGCGGACCATCTGGCGGGCTTCGTCGGCGTTCTTGGGCAACCGGACGAGCTGCGCGTCGGCGGTCTGGCGGATATTTTCCGGAAGCTGCTTGGTATATTCGGTGCCGTGTCCGCCGGGGGTGGTGAACATGGGGCCGCATACGAAGAGCTCGGCTCCGAGGGCCTCGCCGGATTCGATGAGGGCGCGTTGGCCGAGGACGCCGTCGGTGGGATCGCCGACGCTGCGCACGGCGGTGATGCCGCTGAAAAGGTACGACGCAAGGGCGCGCGGCATGGTTTTTTGCGGCTGGTAGTCTTCGGGCTTGGGGAACATTCCGCCGGGCGAAGCAAGGTGGACGTGCATGTCCACGAGCCCGGGCATCAGAGTCTTGCCGGAGCCTTCGATGGCCTCGGCTTTGAGCGCTTTCGGATCGGGCACGGTGCCGCGGAAGATTTCTTCAATCTTGCCGTTGCGGATCAGGACGCCGCCGGATTCGATGACTTCGCCATCGCCAGTGAGAATGCGGACGTCGCGGATAAGCAGGGTCCGGCTGCGGCGCATGTCGCGTCCGAGGACTTTGTTTTTCGAGATGTTGTCTTTGGTGTAGCCCTGCCAAATGCCCATCAGGACGAACGGGCCGAGGACGGCGAGCAGCCAGAATTTGGCGCTTCCTCTGAGTTTTTCTTCTTTTTCCCAGCGGAATAATTTCATCCCGAGAAGAACGGCGACGGCGGTGGTGGCAAGCAGCGCACCGGCGGACGGCAGGTTCTCGAGGATACTTTCGCGCCCGGTCAAGATGCCTTGGAGTCCAGTCACGAGATAGGTGGCGGGGAGAAATCCGCTGGCGATCTGGACCCAGTTGGGCATAATCGTGGTGGGGATGGTGGCGCCCGACAACATCAGCATGGGGAAGTAGAGCAGCTGGACGACGATCTGGCTTTCCTGCATCGAATTGACCACGGAGGCGATCATCATGCCGATAGCGCGGAACGCGACCACGCCCAGCGAGATGAAGATAAGCAGAGAGCCGAGGCGTTCCGGCACCTGCATTCCGTATACGAAGTGCGAGATGGTCAGGACGACGACGACCATCGGCATGTAGAGGATCCAGCCAGTGACGAGCGAAGAAACGATGATGGGTCCGGCGGAGATGGGCGCGACTTTGAAGCGGCGCAGGATGTTCTGTTCGCGGTCCATGACGGCGCGGATTCCGGCGCCGAAGAAGCCGGAGCCGAGGATGCCGATGGTGAGGACCATGTTGACGACCTGATTGATGGCTCCGCCCTGCTCGGCGTGATAGAGCTGGGCAAACATGAAGAAGAAAATCAGCGGGAACAGGTAGTTGAAGAAGATGACCGTACGGTCACGGAAGGTGAGCCGCATGTTCATTTTGATGTGGGCGAGATAGGCGCTCATGTGATTAGTCCCTGAGGCGTTTGCCCGTAAGTTCGATGAAGACGTCTTCGAGGGTGGGCTTTTTCAAGTGAATATCGATGAGTTCGAGGGACTGCTGATCGATCCACTTGACGACGTCCACCAATGTTTTCGCGGGACGCTGGGATTGGACGATCAGCGAATTGCCGTCGCTGCCGCGGGTAACGGTTTCCGCATCGACGAAGGGCGGCAGGGTTTCAGGCATTGGCTGGGTAGTGTGGATTTCGATCCGTGACATGCCGAGGGTCTTCGCCTGGATCTCGCGCGGCGTTCCCATGGCGATGATTTTGCCTTCGTCCACAATGGCGATGAGGTCGCAGAGGCGTTCGGCTTCCTCGATGTAATGAGTGGTGAGGACGATGGTGCGTTTAGCGTCACGAAGCTCGCGGATCAGCGAGTGGATTTCCTGGCGGACTTGAGGGTCGAGTCCGGTGGTGGGTTCGTCGAGAAAGAGAAGTGCGGGATCGTTGACCATCGCAAGCGCAAGAGCCACGCGCTGTTTTTGGCCGCCGGAGAGCGAAGTGTAATAAGCGTTTTTCTTTTCCCCGAGCTGGAGGCGATCGAGGAGAGCGTCCTGGTCGATGCCGCGGGAGTAGAAGGCTCCGAACAGCGCGAGCGATTCGCGGACGGTGATTTTGTCGGGCAGGTTGGTGTGCTGAAGGCAGACTCCGATGCGGTCCTTCAGGCGCTTGGTGTCGACGCCCGGATCGTAGCCAAGGACCTTGACGTCGCCCGCGGAGCGCAGCCGGAGCCCTTCGAGGATTTCGACGGTGGTGGTCTTCCCTGCTCCGTTAGGTCCGAGGAGGCCGAAGACAGCGCCGGTCGGAACCTCGAAATCGATTCCGCGAACGGCCTCAAAATCGCCGTAGCTTTTGCGCAGTCCCGAAACCGCGATGGCTGTCTCTGTACTCACCGTATTAGGGTACTGGATTCAGTTGCGTGAGCCTATCGCGATCGGATGGGTGGTGGGCGAATGCCGGTGAATGTACGGCGCGGGCCGGTGGGTGTCGTCGGTTGGCAGCGCTGCACTGACTCTCAAGAGTCTCCGCCCTGGCGGGCGGGGCTCCGCGGAGAGGAAGTACCGAACCGCGACCGTAAGGGAGCGGACCTCGATCGGAGGAATCCGCTGCCTCACGGTCGCGGTTCGGTGCTGGGTTGAGCGTGCTACTTGCCGGCTAGGACGGCGATGGCAGCTCGGCAAAAGGCGGGCAGGTCTTCGGGCTTGCGAGAGGTAACCAGGTTGCGATCGACGACGACTTCGGCGTCCTCGAAAATGGCGCCAGCGTTGACGACGTCGTCTTTAATGGCGAAAAAGCTGGTGGCTTTGCGGCCTTTTAACATCGAAGAGGAGCACAGCACCCAGGGTCCGTGGCAGATGCTGGCGACCAGCTTTCCGGCGGCGTCCATGTCGTGAACGAATTGCGTGGCGGCCGGATAGCGGCGGATGTAGTCGGGGGCGTATCCGCCGGGAACGACGACTCCGTGGAAGTCGGCGGCGCGCACCTCGCCGTAGGATTGATCGCACTTCACGGGATAGCCGAGCTTGCTGGTGTAGATGCGGCCGGCTTCGGCGCCGACCGTGTAGACGGTGGCTCCGGCTTCCTGGAGGCGGTAGTAGGGATACCAGACTTCCATTTCCTGATACATGTTGTCTACCAGCACGGCGACGGTTTTGCCTTTGAGTTCCATAGTTTGATTGTAGGGGCGAAGGACGAGATTAGAGGACCGCTCACTTCGGTCGCGGTTCTGTTGGCGATTCAGTGAGCCGCCGGATGTCCCATCGCTGACGTTCAGGGTTCAGGCCCGCATACTCGGGCACTTTCTACGATCGATTGATTTGCTACTGGACGCGGCGCAGGGTGTAGAGGGCTGGCTTGGGGGCGTGGTCGTTCATCTTTTTCCAATCGTCGTTGACGCTGATGAGCCGGCCGGTGATGTGATTGGATTTTTCGGAAGCAAGAAAGAGCGCCAGTTCGATCTGCTTTTCCGGGGGGACGCCGCCGGTCATCTGAATGCGCTGGGCGTCTTCCTGTTCGGCGATTCCGGCCTTGTCGCCGGCGGCGAGGATCTCGTCGGTCATGTTGGTGTAGGTGCCACTCGGCGACATACAGTTGACCTGCACGTTGTCGTTGGCGACCTCTTCGGCGACGGATTCGACGAAGCGGGCCACGGCGGCTTTCGAGGCGGCGTAGGCGGAAAAATTCGGCCGCGGATTGGCGGCGCCGCCGCCGGAAAGCACGATGATCTTACCGGAGCGGCGAGCGACCATCTGCGGAAGAACGGCACGGCAGGCGTGCATCACGCCATTGAGATTGGTGTTGACGGTATCGGTCCAGGCTTTGGGCGACGTATCGGCAAACTTGCCGATCGGTCCCTGGACGGCGGCGGCGCAAATCAGAACTTGAATCCCGCCGTGGAACTGGACGCGCATGCGATCGACGGCGGCGTGCATTTGTTCGAAGTCGGTGACGTCGCCGCGGATGCGCAGCGAGTGGCCGCCGGCATGTTCAATTTCGAGGTGGCAAAGGTCGAGTTCCGCCTTACTGCGTGCGACGAGCCCCACACGAGCGCCGCGGGAGGCGAATCCTATGGCGAGGCGCTTGCCGATTCCGCGTCCGGCGCCGGTCACCAGAACAATGACGTCCTTAAGATTCTGCAAGAAGGCTTCCCCCGATAGGTTAGTACAGCCGGAAGCGGGCGTCAGCGGGTGCGTCAGTACGCGGGAAATTTGGCGTCGAGGTAGGGGAACAGCAGTTCGGCGGAACTGGCTTCGGCTTCGGGGGCGACATCCTGCAGCGTGTGCACGGCGACCGGAACTCCAGAGATGGCGTACTCGCCGTCGAGAGCGCGGGCAATCTGCGCCGTACGCGGACCGGCCTCCACCAGCGGGCAGCGGAGGATGACGGCGAATCGCCCGGCCGACCATTTCGCAACCACGTCGCCAGGGCGTATCTGGTCCGCGAGGCGCGTGGCAAACTGGCGTTCGAGATTCGCGGCGCCCTCCGCGCCGAGCCGTTTCGCGTGACCTTCGAGGCCATCGATCATAAAGCGGAGGAAGGACGTTTCGACCGGCGAGCAGACGGCTTCCATGATCTTGCGTTCCATCTCGCGGCGGTTGATCAATCCGGTGGCGGGATCGAGAATCACGGAAGCGCGGGCGTCGGCCAGCTTGGCGGCGACGGATTGGATTTCGTGGCGGAACTGGGCAAGGATCTGTTCGGTTTCGAGGCCCATTTTATCGACGCAGCTTTCGATGCCGGCGGCATCGAGCGCAAGGCTTTGTTCAATTTCCTCGCGATCGCCATCGAGCGAGCGGGCTCCCATGTCCTGGGCAAACTGGCGGAGGCGGGCTGCGTAGAAAGCGTTGCGCGCGGCCATCGCATCCGTCGAGCGAGTGACGAGGGACAGGACGGAGAGGACGTCGTTCCAGATCTGATCGATATATTCGCCGGTCCTGAAGGTGCAGTCGGAGATTTCGCGTTCCAGCTCGGCCCGGCTTTGGTCCAGAGCGTCGGGCGACGTCTCGAAGGCGAGCCTCCGATGGAGGCGGTTCAGGCGGTCCTGGTAGGGAGCTCCGATTTGGGGGCAGATATCGCCGAGGGCGCCGGCGGTGACCCGGATCAGGTCGAGATAGCACCGGACGGCCGGATCGCTTTGAAGGGTGGGGGACGTGGTCATGGATGAGTCGCCTGCTAGGAATAAATCGGCTGGAGGGAGCCGATTCGATAGGGCAGTCCTCTCGCTTACGCTCCGGGTTCAATCCCGGGTGCTGCCGGCTAGCGCTTCCACTGGGCCAGCAGATAGCGGTGAAAGTCTTCCGGATCCACACGTTGGAGGACCTTCACTTTGCGGGCACCGTCTTCGACGCGGATCCGGCCCTGGCTTTTTCCGGTGGTATCGATAGCGGTTTCCCAGTTCCGGGTCGAAAACATCTCGGGTTTGCCGACCCAGGAGGCGGCGAGGACGTCCCAGAAAAACAGCTCGCCCTGGCCCAGGCCGATGGTGTAGGCCTTGGCGGCGATTTCGCCGAATTGCTTTTGTTTCGCGAGCTTTTCGAGGAACGGCTTCAGCACGGGAACGCGGTTGGTGATGTCGAGAGGACACAATGTGATTGAAATTTTGGAGCTCCAGACGCGGGCCACGGCCGGCGGATCCCAGTAGGAATTCCACTCGGCGGTTCCGTCGTGCTCGTCGGAATCGACGTTGCCCTTAACCTGCAGCGCTCCGCCCATCCACACGAGTTCGCGGATTTTGGATTCGATTTCGGGGGCGATATCGATCGCGGCGGCGATGTTCGAGAGGGGTCCGGTGGCGAGGATGGTAACGGGTTCGGTAGCGGCGCGGAGTTGCGCGACGAGGAACTGGTCTGCGGGCAACGCGACTGGTTTCGGAGATTTTTCGACGGGGAAGGCGGAGCCGGAGAGGAGACGGTCGATCTCGCCGGAAGTTTTGCGCCAGGCGGCCGGAAACGCGTGGATTCCGCGAGCGCTGCTGGCGGCGACCCCCGCGCCGCTGTTGAAATAGCCGAGAATTTTGCGAGTCCCGCTGAGGGCCGGTTCAAGGTAGCTGTCAGCGGGCGTGACGGTGACGCCCAGAAGCTTCACGTGAGGCATCGAGAGGACCAGCGCAAGCGCCAGGTAATCGTCGGGGAAGCCACCGTCGTGATCCATCAGGACGGATATGTTTTCCGTCTTGGCGGCCCGAAGGGTATGGAGCGCGGCGGCAGCGGCGAAGCCTCCCAGCAGCGTGCGGCGAGTGGATTTCATGGCGAAATCCAAGTGTGACACGAAAGAAATGGTGGACGGCGCGCTTTCGAAAATTGTGCTCTGTTGCTGTTCCTGGCGTGCTCCTTTCGGAGCACTTAGTCGCGGCTCGGATTTGAGTGCAACGTCGAAAAATGGCCAGCGGGTACTTCGCATCTGGCCCGTGCGATGTGACGCGGCTTTGTGTGGGAAACCGCAGTCCCATCGCGGACGCACAGGGTTCAATCCGCGTACTGCGGTCTCGGGAATTTTAGTCAGCGCAATCTTTACAAGCTCGCGCTTTCCAACGCGCCCACCCCGCGCAGATTGAACCCGGAGCGTGAGCGACGGGACCCGCAATTTCACACACGCTCTTTACGATCGCGCCTCGGGTTTGATTCGGTGCCTTATTTTCACGCACGGCGCGTGGCTGTCTACTCGTCGCGAAGCGCCACCAGTGGATCGACGGAGGCGGCACGGCAGGCCGGAATCACGCAGGCGAGGACGGCAACGGTCAACAAGACAACGGCGACAAGAGCATAGGTGGTGGGGTCAGAGGGCTCGACACCGTAGAGGATTTTGGTCATCGAGCGGGATAGCGTGAAGGCGGCGGCGCCGCCGATGAGGAGACCAAGGCCGACGAGCTTGAGGCCTCCGGCGGCGACCATGCGGACGACATCGATGGCGTGTGCCCCCAGAGCCATGCGCACACCGATTTCGCGGGTCCGCTGGGAAACGGCGTACGCCAGGACGCCATAGATTCCGAGGGCGGCGAGGATGAGAGCGAGGACGGAAAAGGCGCCGAGCATAGTCATCTGCTGTTTGCGATCGGCGACGTCGCTATCGATAATTTCGTCCATGGTTCGAATGAGCGAGATGGGCTGTTCGGAATCGATGCTCCAGATGGCGGCGCGAACAGCCGGCGCGAGATTTAGCGGCGGAGTCTTCGTGCGAATCACGATCGTGTCGGGAATGGCCCAGCCGAGTTTGTTTTGGACCAGGGGCAGGTAAACAGCAGCTCGGAGAGCGGGCGCAAAGCCTCGTTCCCGAACCTCCCCGACGACACCTACGATGGTTCGCCGAACTCCCGTCGAGTCGGTCGTGATGCGGCGGCCGAGCGGGCTCTGATTTCCGAAGAAGGATTTTTTGAAGGTTTCGTTGACGACCACCACGGCCGGGGCCTGCTCGTGATCTTCGCGGCCGTACAGACGGCCTTCAAGCAACTTAACGCCAAGTGTTTCAAGGTAGTTCGGAGTCGAAATTCGGTACAGCGCGCTGGCATCGGCGTCGGGACTCAACGTTAATCCTTCGACGTTGACGGAATTCGAGTTTCCCTGCGTCGTGAAAGGCAGATTGGAGCTGTATGCGGCGGATTCCACGCCCGGGATGGCGCGAACGCGATCGAGCACCGCGTCGTAGAACTGCACGCGCTTGTCGGGATCTGCGTACTTGATGCTCGGCAGCCGGGTGGTCATAGTGAGCAGACTGCCGCTTCGAAAACCAAGATCCAGCGCGTAAATCGATTGCAGAGTACGGATGAGCAAGCCGGCGCCGACCAGAAGAACGAGCGCGAGCGCGACTTCGCCGATCACCAGCACGTCGCGAAAGATTCCGCGCGCGCCGACGCCCCCGCGGCCACCTTGTTTCAGCAGGTCGTGGAGGTCGCCGCGGCCGCTCCACAAGGCGGGTCCGGCGCCGAACAGGATGCCCGTAAGGACGCTCAAAGCCAGAGCGAAGCCGAGGATTTTAGGATCGATCGAAATCGTGGCGGACGCCTTCATAGCGGGCGGAACAAGATCGCGGATCACCTGAAGGCTGAACGCGGCGAGCCCGACTCCGAGGAGTCCGCCAAGGAGCGAAAGCAGAACGCTTTCGGTCATCATTTGGCGGATCAGGCGCGCGCGGCCGGCTCCCAGCGCCTGGCGGACGGCAATTTCGCGTTGCCGCCCGATAGCCTTGGCGAGCAGGAGATTCGCGACATTGGCGCAGGCGATAAGAAGGACGAAGCCGGCTGCGCCGAGCAGGATCCAGAGAGCGGTTCCGGTCGAGCCGGTGAGTTGCTCAAGCGCGGGAATCACACTGACACCGAGGCCGCGGTTCGATTTCGGGTATTCCGTTTGAAGCCGTTGCCCGATCGTGTCCATCGCAGACTGCGCCTTCTCGACGCTGATGCCGGGTTTGAGCCTAGCGACCACCTGGAGGTAATGCGAGTTGCGGCGAGCCGCTTCCTCGGCGCTCATGCGAAACGGAATCCAGTAATCGATACGCGAGGTCGGAAAGTAAAATCCTTGTGGCATAACGCCGATGATGGTGGTCTGCTGGCCGTCCATCTGGACGGATTTACCAACGATCGACGGGTCGGCGCCAAAGCGGCGCTGCCAGAGTCCGTTGCTGATGAGCATGATGCGTTCGGTGGAGCGGTCGTCCTCTTCGGTGAAGGTGCGGCCGATTGCGGCCTTCACTCTAAGGACAGAAAAAAGATTAGGTGTCGAACGGCGGCCGATGAGGTTCTCAGGGGTTCCGTCGCCGGTGAGGTTGGCGCTATCGCCTTTCGTGCAGGCCATATCCTCGAAGACCTGGTTATCCTTTTTCCAATCCAGGAAGTTTGCGGGGGCGGGAGTGTTATTGGGGGTGCCGCCGATTTTCGCGTTCTCCCAGACGGCGACCAAGCGGTCCGGCTCGCCATAGGGAAGAGGTCGCAGCAGGACGGCGTCGACGACGGAAAAGAGTGCGGTGTTGGCTCCGATGCCGAGCGCGAGCGCGAGGATCGCGATGATCGTGAAGCTGGGGTTCTTGCGAAAGAACCGGAGTCCGAAACGCAGGTCGGCCAGCAGGGTCTGCATGATCGAATGTACCTCGCTAGACTGACTTCGTTACACGGCGGGGGGCACGACTCGCCCCATGGACTTGCCAGGTTTGCGCCGGCCGGAGGCCTATGCGGCTTTGAAAGGTTAACGGAATTTGTGGCCAAATATAGTTAATCGAGGACCCGGAACGGAGTCTGGAGGCATACGGCGCGTTTCCTTCCCAAGCCTACGATCTCGCCGCGGAACTTGAGCTTGCCGTTGATGATGAAATCGATGGGCCGGTCAATCGGATAATCGAAGGAAATCACGTCGCCTTCCTGCAGGTCCATCAGTTCCTCGACCGTGATGGTCGGCCCGGTGAGGCGCGTATCGACCTTGATTTTCGCCGGCTGCAAAAGGCGGAGTACGCGGGCGTGTTCGGCGGCGGTAGCCTCGGTGCGGCGCACGGACCATTGCTGGTCGAACTTTTGCCGCAGCATCTTGACCATAATGGCGGGGATCCCGATGTTCATCATGGAGGTGCACTCGCCGATGCGGACTTCGATGCTGATCGCGACGACTGCTTCATTAGGCGCCAGGATCTGGAGGAGGCTGGGTTCGGTTTCGTGGCCTTCGACCGAGAATTCCATGGCCGAAACCACCTGCCAGGCGTTGCGGAGATCGTTGAGGATGATGCGGTAGAGGCCGTCGAGGATGCTCTGCTCGATCTCGGTGACTTCGCGGGTGATTTTCGCGGCGCTTTTTCCGCTACCTCCAAGCAGCATCTCGAGAATCGGGAACGCGAGGCCGGGGTTGATTTCAAGGACCGCGTTGCCATCGTAGGGCTTCATCCGCAACGTGATCATGCAAGTCGGCGAGGGAAGGCAGCGGGTAAATTCCATGAAGGAAAGCTGCTCCACCGACACCAGATTGACGACTACATACGCGCGAAGGTAAGCGGAAAGACTGGCGGCCAGGCTACGGGCGAAGTTTTCGTGTAACTGGTGGATGGCGCGGAGCTGATCCTTCGCGATCCGGTCCGGCCGGCGAAAGTCATAGACGTGGATCGCTTTTTCCGGTTCGACGTCCGTGCCGGCGCGCGATTTCTTAAATACGCCGTCGATTTCGTCCTGAGAGAGAATGCGGTCGGACAATGTGACGCTCCTGTTGATCTATCGGGCGGAGCGGCAAATCCGTCGGCTCAGAATGCTCCGATGCGGGATAGCCCTTACACTAGGAGACAGTGGAGCGCTTCTTCGTCAAAAATTTCGGCTGCCGGGCCGCGCAGGCGGACGGCGCGGCGATCGAAGCCGGATTGTCGCAGAAGGGTTTAGCCGCGGCGGGGTCGTACAGTGACGCCGACGTCATCATATTAAATAGCTGTACCGTGACGGCGACGGCGGACGACGATTTGCGGCAGGCGGTTCGGCGAGCGCAGCGGGAACAGCCCGACGCGCGGATCGTGGTGACCGGGTGCTACGCGCAGCGGTCTCCCGAAGAGATCGCCAAGCTGCCGGGCGTATCGATGGTGGTTGGCAATTCGCACAAGACGGCCCTGCCGGATCTGGTGACGCGGCGGCCCGAGACCGCCGATTATCACGGAGAAGTGCGGGTGGGAGAAATTCACTCGGGCGATATTTTCGCGGCCCATGAGTTTCTGTCCGCGCCGATCGAGGATGCCGCGGGCGACCGCACGCGGCCGAATCTGAAGATTCAGGATGGCTGCAACAATCGCTGCTCGTTCTGCATTATTCCATTTGTTCGCGGACGCAGCCGGAGCGCGACTCCGGAACAGGTATTGGGCGAGGTCAGGACGTTGGCCGCGCGATACCGCGAGGTGGTTCTGTCTGGAATCAATCTCGGACGCTGGGGGCGCGACCTGGCGGCGGTCGATCAGGCTCCGGCGGGGCGAAAGCTGCCGTGGCTGGTGCAGAGATTGCTCGATGAGACGCCGATCGAGCGGCTGCGGCTGAGCTCGGTCGAGCCGATGGATTTCTCCGACGAACTGCTGGAGATGATGACGCTGAGTCCGCGCATCGCAAAACACGTGCATGCTCCGCTGCAGTCGGGCTCCGATACGGTGCTGCGCCGGATGCACCGCAAGTATCGGCCGCGTCATTATGAGGAACGCGTCCGCAAAGCGCGCGCGTGGATGCCGGAAGCGGCGATCGGCGCGGACGTCATGACCGGTTTCCCTGGCGAATCCGCGGCGGAGTTCGAAGATAGCTTCGCGTTTATCGACGCGATGCCCTTCACCTATTTGCACGTGTTCACGTATTCGGAGCGGCCCGGCACTCCGGCGGCCGAGCGCGAACAAGTTCCATTGGCCGTCCGCAAGGAGCGGACGCATCGCTTGCGCGCGTTGGCTGCGAAGAAGAACCTGGCGTTCCGGCAGTCGATGATCGGCCGTTCGCTCAGCGTGGTTACTTTAGATGGCGGACAGCGCGCGCTGAGTAGCAATTACCTGAAGGTGGAACTGGCGCGTCCGCGGAGTGAGAATCAACTGGTCGAAGTCCGGATCGGCGGGGTCGGCGGCGAATCCGTGACGGAGCTCGGAGCGCTTCCTATATTGGGTTAGCGTGCCATAGGCCTCCGGCCTGTGGATCGTGGATTGTGGATGTGGATCGTGGATTGTGGATGTGGATTGTGGCTTTGATTTGATGCACAGGCCAGACGCCTATGCCGCGCCTACATCGTCAGCAGCGCGGCCATCAGCTCAATGCCATCCCACAAATTCTGAATTCGCAAATTTTCATTGAAGCTGTGCTGATTGTTGTCGTGATTCGCGATGGGGATCAGCACGCAGGGCGCGTGCAACACATCCACGATCATGTAGAGCGGCACGCTGCCGCCTAATGTCGGCATCTTAATAGACGGTCCGCGGACGCTTTCGACGACGCGAATCAGTTCGCGCGAGATGGCGAGATCCATCGACGTCTTCACTGCCGCGTAGCCCTTTTCCTGCTGCTCGATCCGGGCGACTTTCGGATGCGTGCGGCGTTCCCGCTCGGTGGGCTCGGTCGCGGTGACGAAATAACCTTGCTGGCGGATGTGCTGCGTGACCCGATCGACAGCTTGCGCGGGTGTGATTCCGAGCACCAGCCGCATGTCGATCGTGGCCGTCGCGTAAGCGGGGATCACGTTGCTGGCTCCCGCTCCGACGCGGGCGCTGGCCATTCCGCGCACATTCAACGACGGCAGAGCGATGGCTTCTTCGAGCCGCTTGCCCGGATTTTCGGTGCGCCCGAGCCAAAGCTCGTCCATCATCATTTCATCGACCGGCGGCGCTTCGGCGATGGCCTGCTTTTCCGCGGTCGACAGCGGGACCACGCCTTTGTAGTAATCCTCGACCAGCACGCGCCCATCGTCGTCCTTCATCGAAGAGAGCAGGCGGGCCATCATCATCGCCGGATTCGGCGCCCAGTTTCCGTAATGTCCGCTGTGGAGTTCGCGCTTCGGCCCATAGACGGTCACGTTGATGGACGTGACTCCGCGAGCTCCGAAGACGATTTGCTGACGACGGCTCTGATGCACGGGTCCGTCGCAGATCAGCCAGACATCGCCCCTGAGAAGATCCTTGTACGCTTCGAGGATTCGCTGCAGGTTGGTGGAGCCGGCTTCTTCCTCGCCTTCGAAAATAAAGCGGATGTTGGATTTGGTTTGGAGGTTCGCGCTTTTGATGGCGTCGAGCGCGGTCATCATAGCGAGGATGGGGGCTTTGTCGTCGCCGGTCGAACGCGCGTAGAGGCGCCATTCGGGATCGATTGTAGTGGCGCTATCGAGCTTCACTTCCGCGTTCTTGTTCTTGAGCGTCGGCACGAACGGCGGAGTCGCCCATTCCTTCGGATCGAGCGGCTGGCCGTCGTAGTGGGCGTAGAAAACGATAGTGCGGGTGGCTCCGGGAGTCTTGATCTCGCCGTAGACGGCGGGGTTGGCTCCGTCGACGCGGAGGAGTTTCGCAGCGATGCCGCGGCGCTCCATCATGCCGACGATGACGTTCGCGTTCTTCTCGATGTTGGCTTTGTCGCTGGCAATGTTGGGGATGGCGAGCAGGCCGCTGAATTCGGAGAGGATGTCTCGCTCGTGAGACGTGCGGTAAGCGTGGGCGGCTTTGGCGGCGGGGTTTTCCTGCGCGCTGCTCAGCGAAACGAAGAGAGCCAGCAGGATGGCGAGTCGGGACATGACTCTGTTTGTAGCATGCTGGCGTCATGCCGATGGAACTTTCGCCGCGGGACGCCGTATTCTGTCCATGGAGGCTTTCGGGATGCGACTTCGACACGGGTATGGTCTGACGGTTCTCGCCGTCTTCATGGGCTCCACTAGCTTCGCGGCCGACGTCAAAGACGTCCATCGCAGCTTTCCTTTAAGCGCGGGCGGCCAGCTGACGGTGGATACATATAAGGGGTTCATCAAGGTCAGCACCTGGGACAAGAACGAAGTCGATATCCAGGCGCGGGTGGAGTCCGACGATTCGTTGATTTCCGATGCGCGCGACGTGCGGGATACGGAGATCCGCTTCGATGCGTCGAGCAATTCGGTGCGCGTGAAGACCGATTATTCGCGCATCGAGTCTTGGTTCCGCCTGACGCAAACGACGCCCCGGGTCCGGTATACGATTTCGATGCCGCGCGGCGCGGCGCTGACGATCAAGGACTACAAGTCGGAGACCGAAATCACGGGTCTGCACGCCGACCTGAACATCCACACGTACAAGGGGACGGTGCGGGTCCGCGATTTGGATGGCAGCATCCAGGCGTATTCGTATCGCGGCGAGATGAAGATCGAGATGTCGAACATCCGCGCGCGGAGCAAGCTCGAAACCTATCGCGGCGACTACGACGTGACCATGGCGCGGTCGGCTAAGTTCGATATCGAAGAGGATCAAGGGCGGCGCGGGCACCTCGATTCGGATTTCCCGCGAACAGTGAATTCGTCGCGGCAACTAGGCAGGTCACGCGGTCAGGTCAACGGGGGCGGTCCGTTACTCATGTTGAAGTCGTACCGGGGAACATTCCGGCTACGCGCACGATAGCGGGTTCGAAATCTACGTCGCGTTAACTCGACGCGATGGCTTTGTTTGCCAGGTCGATCAGCTTGGAGCAACAGGCGGAGAGGGAGACAGTGGCGTCCTTCAGCGACTCGCCTTTAATGAGCAGGCGCGGGGACTGGTTGTGGTCCGGGCACAGCAGGCCGCGAAGCTTGGCTTCCGTGTGATTCTTGAACAGCTCGACAGATTCGGGCGCGCTTGGGATCACGGAAACATTTTAGCAGTAAATTGTTGGATTGCTCCAAAAACTTTTTGGGCTCCTTCCGGCGGACGGTCCGACTCGCACTCCAGCTTCGCGATACTGGAAAGAATGAGCTCGGAGAATTATCTCTTCCCGGAACGGATCTACGATTACCTGCTTTCGATCTCGCTGCGCGAACCGGAGATTTTGCGCCGCCTGCGCATGGAAACGGCGTCGCATCCGAAGCACTTCATGCAGATTCCGCCGGAGCAGGGGCAGTTCCTGAGCCTGCTGGTGAAACTGGCTGGCGCGCGGAAGGCGCTCGAGGTCGGCGTATTTACCGGATACAGCTCGCTCGCCGTGGCGATGGCTTTGCCCGCCGATGGCAAATTAGTGGCTTGCGATATCAGCGAGGAATTCACCGCGACGGCGCGCAAATACTGGGCCGAGGCCGGGGTTCAACATAAAGTCGATCTCCACATCGGACCCGCCATCGAAACGCTGACGCAGTTCCTCGCCGAGGGCCAGGCGCTCACCTACGACATCGCCTTTATCGACGCGGATAAGGTCAACTACGACGGCTACTACGAAGCGGCGCTCGCGCTGCTCCGTCGCGGCGGGCTGATCCTGGTCGATAACGTCTTCCAGCACGGCGAGAGCGCGGATCCGTCGACGAAGGAAGCGAATGCGATTTCGATGCGCGCTTTCAACGCAAAACTGGCCGCCGACCAACGCGTCGAGTTGAGCGTGTTGCCGCTCGCCGATGGTGTTACTCTCGCTCTAAAGAAATAAGCAGGACGTCATTTTGCAGGTGGAGTTTCGCGATCAAGTGAAAACGGCGTCGGACATTGTCCGCGTCGCGGGCGAGTATGTGCGGCTCACGCGCATCGGCCAGGCAGGGCGGCATCGCGGGCTGTGTCCATTCCACACCGAGAAAACTCCTTCGTTTTGGGTTTATCAGGACAAGCAGTTTTACAAGTGTTTCGGCTGCGGAGTCGGCGGCGACGTTTTCAAGTTTGTGATGGAGATCGAAGCGCTCAGCTTTTGGGAAGCGCTGAAGCTGCTCGCTGAGCGCAACGGGATTCCGTTGCCGAAGCGCTCCGACATTTCGGACGACAAGACCAAGCTGCGCGCGGCGATTTATGAAATGCACGAGATCGCCCAGCGGACCTTTCAACAAAGCCTGCGGACTCCGGCCGGAGGCGATGCGCGGTCGTACTTGCAGCGTCGCGGGCTCACCGGCGAGTTGGCGAGCGAATTCGGAATCGGCTATTCCGATGCCGGCGGCTCGGAGCTGACGCGCGCGTTTACGCAAAAGAATTTCACTGAAGAACAGATGGAAGCTTCCGGCTTGGTGCGGCGTCGCGACTCGGGCGGGTACTACGATGCGTTCCGCGGGCGGCTGATGTTTCCGATCCACAACGAGTCGGGCAAGGTAATCGGATTCGGTGGGCGGGCCTTGCGCGAAGGTGACGAGCCGAAGTACATCAATTCGCCGGAAACTCCGATTTATCACAAGAAGACCATCCTCTATAACCTGCATCGGGCGCGGACGGCGATCCGTAAGGCGGATCGCGTCGTGCTGGTCGAAGGATATATGGACGTGATCGGCGTTTATGCTTCCGGCGTTCACGAAGTGGTGGCGAGTTGCGGGACGGCGCTGTCGAATGAGCAGGTGCGGTCGATGCGGCGGCATAGCGAAAATATCGTGGTGAATTTCGATCCGGATAATGCCGGGGCGAATTCGACCGAAAAGTATATTCAGATGCTCCTCGAAGAGAGCATGCGAGTGAAGATCCTGGCGCTCGACGGAGGCCTGGATCCGGACGAATACGTAAAGCAGCGCGGCGTCGAGGCGTATCGATCAATGCTCGACAAGGCCGGCAGCTATTTTCACTGGATGGCGGACCGGGCGCGCAAGAAATACGACATGCGGTCGGCCGAGGGGAGATCGCAGGCATTTCAGTTTCTGCTTCCGCCGATTTTGCGCGTGACCGATAAGCTCGAACGCAAGATGATTGCGAACGATCTAGCGAGTTATCTGGGCGTAGACAGCGGGGCGGTGCTCGAACATTTCCGAAAAGCGGCGAACGATCGAAAGGCGGCTCCGGCGGTGGCGGCGCAAAAGGCGGTTCCGATTCCGCATGTCGAGCGCATTCTGCTGCGCAGTTTTGTGAATCATGCGGAGATCCGCGAGGCGCTGTCAGAGCGGCTCGAAGCGATCGTCGGGCGGATGACGCTGCTCAATATCTTCCGCGCGCTACTGGCCGCGGGAGATCCGAGTTTCGCGGAATTGGAGGCGCGGCTCGAGGAAAAAGACATCGCCCTACTGCATCAGGTATTTTTGGCCGATGAAATGGGCGAAGATACCTTCACGGTCGAAGAGGCCGAACGCTGCCTCAAGCGGTTGGAGGGCGACGACTTCAACGGGCGCGTCGGGGAATTGCGGGCCGAGGTGAAACGAGCCGAGCGCGAGGGGAATCTTGAAGAAGCCTTGCGATTTAATGCGGAGCTCCAGGAGTTGGAAAAACAGCGGCCGCCCGAAGAGAATCGCGGGGGCGCCGATTTTGTACACTAAGTGGAGTAGTAAGCTCCATTGCGAATTCGGGTGATTTTCGCGGAGCGTGGGGTTGCATGTCAGGTGGGAGGCCAGTGGCGGTAGAAGACAAACTCGGCCGGTTTAAGCAGCTCATGGACGTAGGGAAAGAGAAGGGGTTCGTTCTCTACGACGAAGTGAATGAGGTGGTCACCGAGGACTTCCAGGGCGAACGCGATTTCGCGGAACTCCTGACGGATCTCGACAGCGCAGGCGTTGAGATTCTCGAGGAACCGAAACTCGACTTCGACAAGAAGCCGGAAGATGGCGACGAACTGGTCGACATCGAACTGGCGCAGGATCTCGGCGAAAAGACCAACGATCCCGTGCGCATGTACTTGCGCGAAATGGGTACCGTTCCGCTGCTGACGCGCGAAGGCGAAATCGAACTCGCCAAGCGCATCGAGCGCGGCCAGACCAGCGTTCGCAAGGCGCTTTCGCGATCGCCGCTGGTGATCCGCGAAGTTCTGGAGTTGCGCGAAGCGATTGAGCGCGATCCGCAGATTGTCCGCGAGTTGCTCGTCGCGGCCGATTTGATGATGACCGACGAGAGCTTTGAAGAGCAATCCAAGGATCTCGCCGAGAAGCTCGAAGAAATCGACCGGCAATATAAGAAAGCGCAACAAATCCGCCAGAAACTGCTCGCGGTTTCGCGCAACATGAAGCCGAAGCAGCATCGCTCGCTGCGCTGGACGCTGGCGCGTCATATGGTCACGGTGGCGAGGCTGATCCGGGCAATCCCGTTCAGTTCCGGCACGCGCCGAACGCTCGGTCGCAGCCTGCGGGCGGCGGTGGAAGAACTAAAGCCACTCGATCGCGATCTTGGGAAATTGCAGCGCAAAATCGAAGCGGCTGGCAATGCGGCGGCGACCGCGGCGCTCCGCAAAGAGCTCAAGACAGCGAGCCAGCGCATGCAGCAGATCGAAGAGGATGCCGGGGCGAGTTCCACCGAACTGCGCCGGACGCTGCAGATCGTCGAGCGCGGCGAAGCGGAATCCGAGGTCGCGAAGAAGCAGTTGATCGAGGCGAACCTCCGCCTGGTGGTTTCGATCGCGAAGCGGTATACGAATCGCGGATTGCAATTCCTCGATCTGATTCAGGAAGGCAATATCGGCCTGATGAAGGCGGTCGATAAGTTCGACTACCTGCGTGGTTACAAATTCTCGACGTACGCCACTTGGTGGGTCCGGCAGGCGATCACGCGCGCGATTGCCGATCAGGCGCGGACGATTCGTATTCCGGTCCACATGATCGAGACCATCAACAAGCTGGTCCGGACGCAGCGTTTATTGCAGCAGGAATTGGGTCGCGAGCCAACCACCGAAGAGCTGTCGGTGAAGATGGATCTGCCGGTTTCGAAGGTCCGCAAGGTCCTTCGGATTGCGCAAGAGCCGATTTCGCTCGAGACTCCGGTGGGCGAGGAAGAAGAATCGCACCTGGGAGATTTCATCATCGACCGGCGCGTGGTGTCTCCGTCTGAAGCGGTAATCAATCTGAATCTGCGCGAGCAGACCGCGGAAGTTTTGAAGACGCTTTCGCCGCGCGAAGAGAAGATCATCAAGATGCGGTTTGGCCTGCAGGATGGCAGCGAGCACACGCTCGAAGAAGTCGGCCAGCACTTCGCGGTAACCCGCGAGCGTATCCGGCAGATCGAAGCGAAAGCGCTTCGCAAATTGCGGCATCCCAGCCGGAGCCACAGGCTCCGCGCGTTCCTCGAGCAAAACGGCCAGGATTAGTCGAGGCCGTCCGGGAAGAGATCCGGCCCTTACGAATCCGTCTGAGTAGGCCAACCCCGCCGAAACCGCGAAGGGGATGCCAGCGCTCTCAAAGTTGAATGTGCTGGGCGGGATCTTGCGGAAGCTCGCGCCTTCTGAATCCCCCACCCGGACTGAACCCTGAGCGTAAGCGATGGGACCTCAAGCGCATTTCGCCAACCCTTCGCCTCCTCTCCGAATCCGAGCCGCGACCAAAGCTCCGAAGGAGCAGGTCGGGAGCGGACCCGAGCGTAGGCTCTCGAAAGCGCGTCCGCGACTTCACTATATTCGATTGATTACAAAGACTTTAAAGGAAATTGGCTTCGTTTTGCAAAAGCCCGCACCCGCCTTTTGGCTTCGTTTCGCACGCGCCCGACCGCGGGGCTACTTCTGCGAAGTGATCCGCAAAACCGCCCGCCGGACAACCGGATCCCGCTGCGCCTCGACTTCGTCGCCCTTGGCGACCCCGATGGCCTGGGTCATAATCTCCTGCTGGAGCCGGCTTTGCGCCCAATCGCGAACCTGTAGAAATTCAGGAACGCTAGGCTGGATGCTGCGCTCGGAAAGGAACACCCGGAAGTCGTCCATCACCGCGCCGTCCACCTTGAAGTTCTCGTCTACCTTGAACTTCTTGATCGCTTCGGTGGCATAGTTCGTGAACGAAGCACTGCCCTCGATCACCATGCCAAGCCGCGTCGGAACCTCGGGCAGAACCTCTTCGTCCGGCTCGACCCCCCCGCCGCCGCGGACCGTGCGGCCGGCATCGGTCTTGAAAGCCTTGCGCTCAAGAACGGTAGCCGAATCGAGCTGCCCTCCAGCGCGGAGCGGCTTCTGGATCGAACGGCCGCTCGGAATGTAATAGAAAGCGATGGTCAGCGCGAGGCCGGTTTGCTGCGAAAGCGGGAACACATTCTGCACCAGACCCTTGCCATAGCTAGGCTCGCCGAACACCAGCGCGCGGTCGTGATCCTGCAGCGACCCGGTGACAATCTCGGAAGAGCTGGCGCTCTTGCCATTAATAAGGACAGCCACGGGAAACAGATACGGCGTCGCGTCCTTGGGAACGTCCACGTCCTCGCGCTTCGAGTCCTTGGATTCCGGCCTGCCAAGCCCCTCCTGCTTGCGGCCTTCGATCGTGAAGATCCGTTGACCAGGCTTGAGAAACAGGCTCGCCACGTCGGCGGCGGCGCTGGCGACTCCGCCTGGATTGTTGCGGAGATCGAGCACCAGGCCCTTCAAAGATGCTCCGCCCAGCTTCTCGATAGTCTCTTTCACCAGCTTGCCGGTGGCGACGTCGAAGGTGGTAATCCGCAGGTAGCCAATCCCTTGAGAAAGAAGAAACGCCCGGTCCACGCTCGGCGCGTCCATGATCTCCGGTTTCAACTGGAACGTCAGCAGCCGCATACTGCCCGGCCGGCGGATCGTCACCTGAATCTCGTGCTGGCGCGCTTCGCTGAGCAGCTGGACGATCTGGTCGAATTCCATCCGCGCGAGCGCGTAGTTGTTGATGGCCGCGATCTCGTCGCCGGGCTGCAATCCGGCCTTGGCGGAAGGCGTTCCTGGGAGCGTCTGCAGGAAGATCACGCGGCCCGGAAGCACGGAAACGACGCTGCCGAAGCCCTTCCGCTCGGAGTTCTCCATCTGCTTCAGCTGGTTGAATTGGCCGGGATCGAAGAACACGGAATGCGGATCGAGGTGGCGCAGCATGCCGGGGATCGCCCCTGTATAGAAGGCCGCTTCCGGAACCACTTCGTCGGCGGCTTCGGTGGAGATCTTGCTGAACGCTTCGATGAACCGCTTCAGCTGCTTCTCCATTTCGGATTCCTGCGCCGAGGCGCCCGCAAGGCTCAGGAACAGGCAAATGGAAAGGCGCAGCATTTAGCGGGAGTAGCGGTTCGCGCGCCGGATCTTGCTGCGGTCGAGCGCCAGCTGAATCAGGTGATCGATCAGCTGGTGATACGGGATGCCGGTCGCCTCCCACATCTTGGGATACATGCTGATCGAAGTGAAACCCGGAATGGTGTTGATCTCGTTCACGTACATCTGACCAGTCGTCGCTTCCATCAGAAAATCGACCCGCGCCATGCCTTCGACGCCGACGGCCTTGTAGGCTTCGACGGCGAGCCAACGCATTCCGTTACTCTGCTCCTCGGTCAAATCGGTGGGCAGCACGATCTTCGCCTGGTTCAGGATGTACTTGTCCTCGTAGTCGTAGAATTCGCGCGACGGCAGGATTTCGCAGGGGATCGACGCCCGGGGATCGTCATTGCCCAGCACCGAGCACTCGAATTCGCGCCCGGCGATGCCGCGCTCGACGATCACTTTGCTATCGAACTGCGTCGCCAGCGACAAGCCTATCTCCAACTCAGCCCGGTTCTTTGCTTTCGAGATCCCGACCGACGAGCCCAGGTTCGCCGGTTTGACGAACATCGGATACGGGATCTGTTCCTCGATCGCCGCGATGTCGAGCTTGCCGCGATGCACAATCAGGTATTCGACGACCGCAATGCCGCTCGCTTTGCAAACGCGCTTGGTCATCTCCTTGTCCATGGCCAGCGCCGAAGCAAGAACGCCCGCGCCAACATAGGGCAATTCCGCCAGTTCGAGCATGCCCTGCACGGTGCCATCTTCGCCGAACGTTCCGTGCAAAATCGGGAAGACGACGTCGATCTCGGGATTGCCGCCGGGTTCCGGAACGATCGGCCGCGGACGCCACTTGCCTTCTTTCGAGATGAAGTAGTGCAGGACCTTGTACTTCTCCGGGTCGAGCGCCTTGATGATCGATTCCGCCGAGCGAATCGAAATCTCGTGCTCGCCGCTGCGGCCGCCATACACCACCGCTACGCGCAGTTTCATTTACAGAATCCTTTTGCCCATCGCGGACAAGATCAGTTCGACGGCGAGCATGGCCGTCCGATTGGCTTCGTCGATCACCGGATTTACTTCGACCACTTCAATCGAAGTGATGCCGCCCGAATCGCACAGGATCTCCATCGCGAGGTGCGCTTCGCGGTAGGTGATTCCGCCTTTGACAGGCGTTCCAACGCCGGGCGCTTCCTGCGGATCGACGGAGTCCATATCGAAGGACAGATGGAAGCCGGCGGTTCCTGCAAGCGCGGCTGCAACGGCCTCCTCCATGATGTTGCGGAGTCCGCGTTCGTCGATATCGCGCATGGTGTATGCGTGTACGCCGGTCTGCCGGACGTTGAGGCGCTCCACCTCATCGACGCTGCGCAGTCCGATCACGACAACATTTTCCGGCCGGACTTTCGGTGAGTATCCGTAGATGTGAGTCAGCTCCCTGGGCCCCATGCCCACGCAGCAGGCAAGCGGCATGCCATGGATATTGCCACTCGGGCTCGAATCCGGAGTGTTCATGTCGGCGTGCGCGTCGATCCAGATCAGGCCCATGTTTTGGCCCTTTTTCTGGAAGTGCCGGGACATTCCAGCGACGGTGCCGACCGCGATCGAATGATCGCCGCCCAACACCAGCGGCACCTGTCCTTGATCGGCGGCCTGCTCCACCATCTCGGCGAGGCGCGTGCATGTGTGCGCGATTTGGGCGAGATAGCGCGCGTTCGATGGACCGGCCGGAGCCGCTTCGGGCTGCTCCACCGCGACGTTGCCGCGGTCGCTGACCTCGTAGCCGAGCGAGGCCACGCGCTCGTTCAGTCCGGCGACGCGCAAAGCGGAAGGACCCATGTCCACGCCGCGACGCCCCTGGCCAAGGTCCATGGGAGCGCCGATAATAGCAATGCTGGATTGGCGCATACGTTAGGGACGCGTCCGGTACAGCATTCGCGGATAGGCGATGGTTTCGCGGATATGCTCGGTGCCGCACATCCAGGCGACGAAGCGCTCGACGCCCATTCCGAATCCGCCGTGCGGCACCGTTCCGTACTTGCGGAGATCGAGATACCACTCGAAGGCTTCGCGCGGGAGATTATGCTGTTCGAGGCGATTCAGCAGCAGATCCAGGTCGTGGATGCGCTGGCCGCCACCGATGATTTCGCCGTAGCCCTCAGGAGCCAGAACATCGACGCCAAGAGCGAGCTCCGGGCGTTCGGCGTCCGGCTGGAAATAGAACGCTTTGATCTCAGTCGGATACTTGTCGACCATCAGCGGACGGTCGAGATCCTCGGTAATCAGCGTTTCGTCGGTGTTGCCGAAGTCGCCGCCCCACTCGATCTCGCTACCCTTGGTTTTCAGCTTCACGACGGCGTCGTCGTAGGTCATGCGCGGGAACGGAGCCTTGATCGATTCGAGTTTGGTGACGTCGCGCTCGAGGACCTTCAGCTCTTCGCGCCGGTTTTCGAGCACGCGCCCGGCGACGAAACAGACCAGGCCTTCGGCAAGTTGCTTGACGTCTTCAAGGTCGGCGTACGCCATTTCCGGCTCGACCATCCAGAACTCGGTGAGGTGGCGGCGCGTCTTCGATTTCTCCGCCCGGAAGGTCGGTCCGAAGCAATACACCTTGCCGAATGCGGCCGCGTTGGCTTCGTTATAGAGCTGGCCGGATTGCGTCAGGAAGACCGTCTCGTCTTCAAAATAGTTCACCGCGAACAGCGTGGAAGTGCCTTCGCAAGCGGCGGGCGTAAAGATCGGCGTATCCACCAGCGTGAATCCATTCGAATCGAAGAAATCGCGAATGCCCTTGATGACTTCATGGCGGATTTTGATGATCGCGTGCTGGCGGCTGCTGCGGAGCCAGAGGTGGCGATGATCCATCAAAAAGTCGATGCCATGATCCTTGGGCGTGATCGGATACGGCGTCTCGATCGAGACTTTTTGAATGATTTCCGCAGACTCGACGTCCAACTCGTAGCCGCCTTTGGCGCGCGCTTCGGCGCGGATCTTGCCGGTGACAATCAGCGACGATTCCTGCGTCAAGTCCTTCAGCGCTTCAAACGTCGCTTCGTCGAGCGCGCTCTTCACAGCGACACATTGGATGATCCCCGTGCCGTCGCGCAGTTGCGGAAAAACGATTTTGCCGGACTTGCGGATGTTGTATAACCACCCCGCCAGCCGGACGGTTTCGCCTTCGTGTTTGCTGACCTCGGCAATGGTGATGCGAGGCGCGAGATTGTCGTTGCTCATGATATTGTCGATTCGCTTTGCGCGGCCACTCGCAGGTTCTCCAGCTTTTCGAACACTGCGATGGCCGCTTCGAGAGGATTTTGCATGTCCGGAGCTTCGTTCAGTTCGAGGACCAGCGGATACTGTCCGGCGCGGGTGCCCAGAGTTTGCATCGCCGCCGGCCAGTCGATCACGCCACCCGATTCGGCCAGAAATGGAAACAGGTGCGTGCTTCCTTTTGCGTCGCAATCGTGGACATGTACGGAGCGAATGCGATTCTTCATGATGGCGAATTCGCCGTCGATGGTATGGCTCAGCTGCGCATTCGCAACGTCGAAGCAGAAGTGCAAGTCGAGATGGGTTTGCTCGAGGAAAATCCGCAGGCGTTCGGCGGTGGTCATCGCGCCAGGCGTATTCTCGATCAGCACATCGACTCCGCGCTGCTTGGCAAACAGGCAAATTTCTTCGAGAGACGAGAAAGCCGCATCCACTTTTCGCTCGTCATATTCCTCGTCGTTGCCGCCGAGATGCTGGACTAGAAATTTATAGGGAATCGTTTCGGCGACTTCAAGAGTGCGCTTGATCTCGTCGAGCATCGCGATGCGCCTGGACTTCACCGGCTCGGAAATATTGATGAAAGCCTGCGGACCGGAGACGCCCCAGACATCGTCCGTATAGACCGGCGCGTGGAGCGACAGAAGGTCGAGCGTAGAATCGCGAAACCAATGCCCGAGCTCCGCGATCTGCGCCTTGTTGTGATAGTCGAAATGCTGGCGGGCACAGTAAATCTCAACCGACGGAACCGTCGTCCGCGACAGCTTGTCGAGCCATGCCGTAGTCAGGCGATGGCTGACGAAGAGTCTGGTGGAAAGAGCGCGCAGCACCATTTAGTAGCCAGCCGCTTTGCCGGCGCCGCGGCCGTCGGAGGCGCCTTCGAGCCAGCCCTTCGATCGCAGAATCGCCTCGACGCGGGCGATGACCACGCCCCGATTGTGATCCACGTCATGCCCCATGGATTTCAAAATCGCGACCGTGTCGGGCGAAATTCCCTGTTCAAGATAGAGCTTGTCAGGCATCCACTGATGATGGATTCGCGGCGCGTCCACCGCGTCCTGCGCGTTCATGCCGAAGTCCACAATGTTGAGGATGACTTGCAGGACGGCGGTAATGATGCGCGAGCCGCCGGGTGCGCCGACGACAAGAACCGCCACGCCGTCCTTGATGAGGATGGTCGGAGTCATGGAGGAGAGCGGGCGCTTGCCCGGTTGAATCGCGTTCGATTCGCCCTGAATCAGGCCGAACATGTTCGGTTCGCCGGGCTTCGCGGCAAAGTCATCCATCTCGTTGTTGAGCAGGAACCCAAGGCCGGGAACAGTGACGCCGCTGCCGAAGCCGCCGTTGAGCGTGTAGGTGACGGCGACGGCGTTGCCTTGTTCATCGACGATCGAGTAGTGGGTGGTTTCTCCGCTTTCGCGCATCTCGCGGCCACCAGGCTTCACCTGTGCACTCGGCGTTGCGCGTTTCGGGTTAATGGATTCGCGGCGGACACGGATGTGCGCCGGACTCAAAAGGCCGATCATCGGCACTTTAAAGAAATCGGAATCGCCAAGGTACTCGCTGCGATCCGCGTAGTAGCGGCGCATGGTCTCGGCCATGAAGTGAATGCTCGAAGCGGATCCGGCTCCGCCCTTCTCATAACCTGTGCCGTCCAGCATGGCCATCATTTGCAGGATGCCGATTCCGCCGGAACTCGGCGGCGGAGCGGTGAGGACCTCATAGCCGTGATACTTGCCGGTCAGGGGTTGCCGCTCGATCGCCAGATACCGCTGCAGATCCTCCATCGTGATCAGACCGCCGTTGGCTTTCATCTCGGCGACCAGCTTCTTTGCGGTATCACCGAGGTAGAATTCGTCGGCGCCGAATTTCTGGATGCGGCTCAGCGTCTGCGCCAGTTCGGGCTGCTGGAAGGTTTCGTCCACTTCATACGGCTTGCCGTTGCGAAGAAAAATGCGATTCGACTCGGGGAACTTGGCGAGCAGCTTATTGCTCTTCAGCGATTCCACCAGAGGATAGGTAACGGGGAATCCGTGGGTGGCTAAGTCCACGGCGGGCTGCAGAAGTTCGGCCCACTTCTTCTTCCCATATTGTTTGTTGGCGCGCTCCATGCCGCGCACGGTTCCGGGAACGCCGGACGCGCGCCAGCCCTCGATACTGTCACGGGTGGCCTTGCCGTTCGCGTCAAGGTACATGTCGCGCCAACCGGCGAGCGGGGCTTTCTCCCGGAAATCGATGAAGGTGGTCCGGCCATCCGCGAGGCGGATCAGCATGAATCCACCGCCGCCGATATTGCCGGCGTAGGGATGCGTAACGGCCAAAGCGAAGCCTACGGCGACGGCGGCATCCACCGCGTTTCCGCCGCTTTTCAGAACGGCGAGACCGACATCGGTGGCGTTCGGTTCCTGCGCAACGACCATTGCCTTGCGCGCGCGAACCGGCTGGCGGCCCTGTGCTAACACCGCGCAAACCAATCCCAAAGCGGCAAGCGGCAACAGAGAGCGCATGAGATCGATTTTACCTGTTTCGCGGATGCCGGGGCATTGCTGACAACGGCGGACGCCTACGTCTATCGCGCATGCTTGCTCAAAGGCGAAGAGAGAATGCTGCGAAGCAGGCAATTAGTGCGTTAGATCGTAGATGAAATAATTCATCGCGATGCGGTACGCCAACGACGCCCACTTTTCGGAATAACGTGGCTCATCCGAATGCTCCCAGGCGTCGCCCAAATCCATGTTGTGGCAGATGGCGACCATTAGGCGACCTTTGTCGTCGTAGATTCCTCGCCAATGCGGGATCTTGCCGGACGGGCCCTTTTCATAGGTCAGGCCGGTATCGAAATATTGCGCGCCGGGCACCTGGAACTTGTCGTCGAGATCATAGAGGACGTGGAAAATCGGATCGCCATCCTTAATATCGACGATCTGGCGATCGGGGAAGACACGATTCATGCTGCGGGTGAAGTTTTCCCATTCGGCATCGCCGTGGAAATCGTCGCACATGAAAAATCCGCCTCTAAGAAGATACTCGCGCAGTTGTTTAATTTCCTCTTCCGCCAGCTGCCAGTGTCCGACTTCAACGCCGTACATCACGGGCCAGTTATAGGGTTCGTCGGTGCCGTCGAAGGTCACAACCTGCTCGACGGAGCGCGAATCAATGCGAGTCAGACGGCGAACGCCAGCGAGAAGATGGCGGTCGGAGCGCGGATAATCCATGGTCCAGTAGCCCGCAAACGGACTACCGTCGTTCATGCGGAAGCGGCTTCGGTTGGGATATCCGGTCTCGTCCGAATAGCGCATCCGGGCGCGCGTCCATTCGGCGGGCTGGTTGGCGTCCTTCGGCACGGCGAACCCCTCGTACTCGATGGCGGGCCATTCTTTAAAGGGTTTCTGCGCGCTGAGTGCGCCCAACAGAAGCAGACCGAGCAGAATCGAGGATACTACGATGCGTACTGGCATGGGCAAAGCCCGTAACGGCTTCAGCATATCATGTGACGCGGCAAACCTAGTTCCGTAACGCGGCGCGGCGTTTTCGCCACTCAAAGAGAACCACTCCAGCGGCGACCGAGACGTTGAGCGACGCGATCTCGCCCGCCATCGGAATCTTGGCCAGGATGTCGCAATTCTTCGCGACCAGGTCGTGCAGGCCATGACCTTCGCCGCCCAGCACGATGGCGGATTGTTCGGCGAAGTCCAGTTGGTCGTAGGTCTGGGTGCCGCGCTCGTCGAGGCCGTAGATCCAGAATCCTTTGGCCTTCAACGATTCGAGAGACTTCGTGATGTTGGTGACGCGGACCACAGGAAGGTAGGCAAGGGCGCCGGCGGCCGCTTTCGCCGCCGTGTCGGTCAAGCCAACGGCGCGGCGTTCGGGGATCACGACCGCATCGGCGCCAGCGGCGTGAGCGGTCCGGACGATCGCGCCCAGGTTATGCGGATCCTCGACGCCATCGAGGATCACCAAAAGTTTCGCCTTGGCCGCGATGGTTTCAAAGTCGGCGTAGGCTTGCGCGACACCGAACGCGACGACGCCCTGATGCGTCGCTCCGACGGCGGCGCGATCAAGGGTGTCGCGGGATTCGAACCGCACCGGGACTTTATGTTCGCGGCAGAGATCGATGATCTCCTGCAGGCGCGTTCCGCCAGCGCCTTTGGCGATCATGACGCGCTCGAGCGGACGGGAGGCGCGAAGCAGTTCCCGGACCGGATGGATTCCACAGACGACAGCCATTATGATAAGAGTACCCTTGAAGCCGCCCCTCCCCCGGGGTTCAAGGATGCGCTGTCCAAGGAAGCCCGGTTCGACGACGGGCTTTGGGAAGAAGCGGTGAGGTGAGGCCATGTCTGATTCAGCAACGGTAGTCGTAACACCGGAGATTCCCGACAAACTCTATTTCCGTATCGGCGACGTCAGCCGCCTTGCCGGAATAAAGCCATACGTGTTGCGTTTCTGGGAGACGGAGTTCCCCGGCCTGGGCCCGAAGAAATCGGGGACGGGGCATCGCTTGTATCGCCGTAAAGATGTGGAGATGGTGCTTGAGATCAAGCGGCTGTTGTACGAGAAGCGGTTCACGATCGAGGGCGCGCGGAAGTTCCTCGACGACCGGCCGCGGGGCGCGGCTCCGAAGCCCGGGCTGAAGGCGGTTCCGGCCAAGGCCCAGGCGCAAGCCATGCTGTTCGACAATTCCGCCGACGCGATGGCGGCAATTCGTAAAGAATTGACCGACATCCTCTCCCTGCTGGCGTAGTTTCCTCCCACTTCTCTCAAGGCGGGGTCCGGGTTGCCGATAAGGGCACTTAGGACCCTCAATGATCCGTCTGACTCGCTTCAATCTTCAAGAGTTGGTCGTCAACTCGGACCTCATCGAACACGTGGAAGCGACTCCCGACACGGTGGTCAGTATGACCACGGGTCAGAAGTTCATGGTCCGCGAGACAACCGAGGAAGTGATTCAAAGAGTAATCCAATTCCGCCGCAAACTGATGAGTGGACTCTGTGTGCTTAGAGGAGATTAGGACGCGCACATGGCGGACGTTGCGGAAAAGAAAACCGAGAAAAAGAGCGGCGGTAAGCCCGATCTCGGATCGATCGCAGGGGTTTTCCTGGCTTTTGGCGGCATTGTAGGCGGACTGCTGCTCGAAGGCGGCAGTCTGAAAGATATCGCCCAGATCACGGCGGCGCTGATCGTACTGGGTGGAACGTTCGGCGCGGTATTGATTAACACGCCGCTGCCGGTATTTCTGGCGGCCGCAAAGCGAGTTGTCGGAGTGTTTTTCGATTCAACCGAACCGCCGGGAAAGTTGATTGAGGAGATCATCGGCTACGCGACCAAGGCGCGCAAGAACGGGCTCGTATCACTCGAGGGTGACGCGGAAGAAGTCAAAGATCCGTTTCTGAAGAAGGCGTTAACGCTGGCCGTTGACGGAACGGATCTGCAGGAGATGCGCAAGATGCTCGAGCTGGCGATCAGCGTGGGTGAGCATCAGGCGGATTGCGAGGCAAAGGTTTTCGAGAGCGCGGGCGGCTATGCGCCGACCATCGGCATCATCGGCGCGGTAATGGGTTTGATCCAGGTGATGAAGAACCTGGCCAATATTGAAGAAGTGGGGCACGGAATCGCGGTGGCATTCGTCGCGACCGTATACGGCGTCGGGTTGTCGAACCTCTTACTGCTTCCCGCGGCCAATAAAGTGAAAGCGCGGGCGCAGGACGAGACGATTTGCAAGGAACTGATCCTTGAAGGCGTTCTCAGCATCGTCGAGGGGTTGAATCCAAAACTGATCCGCAGCAAGTTGGAAGTTTTCGATCACACTCCGAAGCCGGTTCCGAAGAAAGAGGAGGCGGGCCGCAAGGACGCCCCAGCCGCGGCCGCGGAAGCGCCCGCCGCAAAAGGATGAGCTGCGGGAAAGAAGGACGGTGAGAAAAAAGAAACCCCCGGAGCATGCCAACCATGAGCGCTGGCTGATCTCCTACGCGGACTTTATTACTTTATTGTTCGCATTTTTCGTGGTGATGTTTGCCACCAGCCAGACCGACAAAACGAAAGCGCAGCAGGTTTCGGACTCGGTAAAGAAAGCGCTCGAAGAAGGCACTCACGCGAGCGCGATCGTGGCTGCGATTTTGGGGGGCGTGGCGGACGATAAGGGCAAAGGGAACGCGGCGCAGAGAGGCCCGGGCGGAATCACCAAACCGGTTCAAGTGAAGGAGGCGGGGACGTTGGTCGAACTTCTTCCGTCGATGAAATTTCTGGCCGCCGAGCTGAAGAAGGAGATTGCCGAAGGACGGATTCAGGTCTCCATGCAGAGCCGCGGGTTGACCATCAGCTTCGCGCAGGCGGCGCTGTTCCCATCGGGAGAGGACACTGTTTCGCGCGATGCGTTTGAAAGTCTCGACAAAATCGCGGCCGCCATTCGGAAGGTGCCGAATCCGGTCCGGCTCGAAGGCCACACCGACTCGGTTCCGATCAGTGGCCCCAAATTCAAAAGCAACTGGGAGCTTTCCGCGGCTCGCAGCATCGCGATTCTCGAATACCTAACCACCCGCGGAGAGGTGCCGCGCGAAAAACTGTCGATTGCCGGTTACGCCGAAACGGCGCCCATCGATACCAACGAGACCGAAGCGGGCCGCGCCCGGAACCGCCGCGTGGACATCATTATCTTGAATGGAACCGGCGTGCTTGGTGAGCCGGATAAGATGGACCAACCTGCGAAAGGCGCGGCGCCCACCCAACCGAAGCATTGAGGCGGAAGGAACCTTACGGCAGTTCTTTCCACCACCACAAATCGCCCAGCGGCTTCTGTTTCGGCCAGATCTGGTTGAGCGTATCGCCCTCGTAGATCTCGCCGTTCTTGACTACGTAGCGGATCGAATTCGTATTGCGGATGTTGTCGAGCGGATCGCGATTGAGGATCAGAAGGTCGGCCATTTTACCGACTTCGAGGCTGCCGAGATCCTGATCGAGGCCGATCGCTTCCGCGCCGAACAGCGTCGCCGAGCGAAGAACCTCATGCGGAGTCAAACCGCCGCTCTGCAGCGCCCACATTTCCCAGTGGACCTGAATGCCCTGCAACTGGCCGTGTCCGCCGATGGTCACTTTGCCGCCATTGCGCACAATCTTTGCTGCTTCCGCGGCAAGCTTCGGGAAGATGTGTTCTTCCTCGGAGAACCACTGGCGGCGTTTCGCGCGGCTTTCAAGAATGTCGCGCGGAATGAAGCGTCGCAACTTCGTATCGCGATAGACGTTGGTCGTCTCGTAGAAATAATTCTCCGCCCATGGGCCGCCATAGGCTACCAGCAGCGTCGGCGTATAGAAGATTCCCGACTTTGAATACACTTCGACGACGTCCTTATAAAGTGGCACCAGCGGCAGTGAATGCTCATTGCCTGCAAAGCCGTCGATCGCGTGCGTCAGGTTGAGCTTCACGTCGAGGCCGCCTTCGGTGGTCGGCATGATGCCGTTTTCGCGGCAAGCCTGCACCATCCACTGACGCTGTTTGCGGTTGCCCACCATGTAGGATTTGACGGTGTTCGTCCGGTAATACTGCTTATAGCGCTTCACTACGTTGCGCGCGTCTTCGAGCGACTGGAAGTTCGTGTCGGCGAAGATTCCGGGTCCAGTCGAATACGCGCGCGGACCGGGGAGGTCGCCGGTGTCGATCAGATCCTGGTAAGCGAACATGTCGTTCGATCCGGTTTGCGGATCGCGTCCGGCGGTGACGCCGTAGGCAAGGTTCGCGAGGTAGGTCCAGTTCTGCAGATCGAGCTGGCCCCGCTTTACTTCGAAGTAGTGCGCATGGACGTCCACGAATCCGGGAATGATGGTGGCACCTTTGGCGTCGATGACTTTCGCCCCGGGGGGAATCGTGACCGATCCTTTCTTGCCGATCGCCGTGATCCGGTTGTCGGTGACCACGATGTCGCCATCGGGAATGATTTCATCGCCTTTCATGGTGACGATCTTGGCGCCACGAATCGCGACCGTGCCGCTCGGCTTTGCGCGCGGCTTTTCGACGACCATGTCGTACTCTTCGGCGAGCTGCTTTTTGACGATCGGCGCTGCTTCGTCGTCTTTCTTTTCCCCAGCGTTTTCGCCGACCGGGCCGGGCTTCTTGTCTTCAAAGGTCAGCGTCGAAACGGCCTGACGGAAGAAACTGCTGCCGAGCGCCCAGGTGATTTGCTTGCCGTCCTCGGCCCAGCGGAAATCGTCCGCGCCCAAATCGGTAAGTTTCTGCACCGGCACGGCGGGCGTATCCACGTTCACGACCGGCGTGTCTCCGCCCGCGACCGGAACGGTAATCACCCACAGTTGGTTGTTCACTTTCGCCAGCGCATATTTCCCATCGGGCGACATCCGTACGTCGGCAACCTGTGCGGGCCGTGTGCCGCGGCCACGGGTTTCGATCCGCAGATGCGTGCGGCGATCGCTCCCATCGAAGCGGAACGATTGCAAGCCCTGGTTCGAACCCACATAAATCCGCTCCGGATCGCTGGTGAAGTGCGGGCGTCCGACGCCGCGCGCGGGCACGATCAGGCTGACGTCACCGCCCGACGCCGGAATCGAGACGACGTCCATCCCAATCGGGTTTCCGTTGTCATTGGGAGACTCGAGTCGAGCTTGCCGCGAGGAACGCAGAGCAACGATCCGCTTGTCGTCCGCCGACCAGACGGGATCGCGATAGTATGCCGGAACGGCGGTGAGTTGCTGCGGAGTTCCGCTTCCGTCCGCGCGCATTTTAAACATCTGGCCGCCCATGCCGGACCACGTCGAGTACACGATCCATTGGCCGTCATGCGACCAGGAAGGCTGGTATCCGCCCATGCCCAGCGGCTTCGGCTTTCCGCCGGGGAGGTCGGCTGTGTACAGCTGCGTGAGTGACGAGAAGACGACCCGCTTCCCATCCGGAGATTGCGCCGGAGCCTGAATCAGCCGCGCCCGTACCGGACCTTCTTCCACGCGCGAGGCGAACTTCAATTGCGCACCCATATCGAGTGATACCTGCGCTTCAAAAGGAATCTCTTTCGCCTCACCGGTAGCAATCTGCACGCGCTGGATTTTGCCGCCGATCGTGACAATCAAATCCTTGCCGTCCGGCGTGAAGGCGTAGCCGGGGAGCACGTCGCGCGTGGCGGCGGATTCCTGATCGTCGCGCGTGACGGGATACTTCAGCCATTTCTCTTCGCCGGTCTTCATGTCGCGGATCCGCAAGCCGGTCTGGGTGTCGAGGCGGGTTCCGAAGACCAACTTGCTTCCGTCGGGAGAAAGCACTGGCTTGAAGGCGCTGCCGACCTGATTCGTAATCACATCCTCTTCACCAGTCGTACGATCGCGGCGCACGATCTGCCACAGCGGGAAGGTCACGTTATAAGAAAAGTTTCCGTTGCGGCGCGCGAAGTAGATGTACTTTCCGTCTTTCGATGCGAAGGCGCCGGCGGCGCGGCGCTGCACGGGAGGTCCGCCGGGACCGGGGCCCGCGTCAACAGGGGTAGTCGGTGTCGCCTTCGTAACCTGGACTCCGCTGCCGCCCTGGATGTGAAACATCCAGATATCGCCGGGCACCTGATTCTGACGGGAGACCATCACGTAGTCGCCGTCCGGGGTCCAGGCGGGTGAGTGATAGCCGGCTTGCTGGTCTTTTGAGAGCTGTTTGGGATTGGTGCCGTCGGCGTCGGCGATCCACAGATTTTCGGCGCCCTCGCGATCGCTGATGAAGGCGATCTTCTTGCCGTCGGGCGAATACACCGGCATGGAGTCGAACGCCATCCCGCTGGTGATGCGCTTGGCTTCTCCGCCCGTGATCGGAAGCGTGTACAGATCGCCGAGCAGGTCGAAGAGGATCGTCTTGCCGTCGGGCGAGACGTCGAGTGACAGCCACGTTCCTTCGTTGGTCTTGAACTCGAGCTTACGCTCTGGCTTCAGGGGCAGTCCCTTTTTGTCAGCGGCCTTTTTATCGCCTTTTTTGTCGGAGGGCGTATCTTGGGAAAGGGCGGCGCTAAACAGGGCGCAGAGAGCGAGCGAAGGAATGAGGATGCGGCGCACGAGATCTCCTTGGTCTAGGAGATTCTACCGCGAGCGTCAAGCTTCGAGGGGCGGGGCGGCTCAATGCGGGCACAGGCAACACTCCGCTGAATGAATTCAGAGGAACGGATCTAATTCGCGGGAGCGGCGACCGGCATGGCGGCGCCTTTCGAAAGCTCGGATTCGATCTGGTCGCTCATCCCGCCCGCGGCGAACTCGGCGGCGACCCGCAGCGCGTTCATGATCGCCGTCGCGTTGGAGCGGCCGTGGCAGATGATGCAAACGCCTTTGACGCCCAACAACGGAGCGCCACCGTATTCCGAATAATCCACGCGCTTGCGGAAATCCTCGTAGGCGTTCTTCGAAAGCACGTAGCCGATTTTGCGGGTGATGGTTTGTGCGAGCGAATCCTTGAGCAGGTGCTTGATCATATCCACCACGCCTTCACTCACCTTGAGGACCACGTTGCCGATGAAGCCATCGCAGACGACCACGTCTACGATGCCGGAGTAAATGTCGCGGCCTTCGACGTTGCCGATGAAGTGGATGGGGAGCGATTTGAGGATGGGCGTCGCGGCCTTGGTCAGCTCGTTGCCCTTGTGCTCTTCTTCGCCAATCGACAGGAGGCCGACGCGCGGCTTCGGCTGCTTGAAAATGATGCGGGCGTACACGTCGCCCATGATCGCGAACTGCCCGAGCATGCGGGCGGTGCAATCGACGTTGGCACCGACGTCGACAACAACAACGGGGGAGCCTTTGAGAGTCGGGAGTGCGGAAGCCAGAGCCGGACGGTCCACGCCGGGAAGCATGCCGAGCCCGGTTTTCGCGGTGGCCATCACGGCGCCCGTGTTGCCGGCGGAGACGACGCCCTGCGCGACGCCTTCCTTGACTAAGCGAGTCGCGACACGAATCGATGAATCGCGCTTGGAGCGCATGGCCTTGGCGGCCGAATCGTCCATCGTGATCACTTCGCTGGCGTGATGGATTTCGAGCGGAAGATCCTGCCAGCCGCGATGCTGCTGCAACTCCTTGCGGAGAACATCTTCGCGGCCCACAAGAATGACTTTGATGCCCAGAGTTCGAGCGGCCCGAATCGCGCCCTCAACTTCGGCCTTGGGAGCGTCATCGCCGCCCATGGCGTCGAGCGCAATGGTGAGCATAAAAGGCCGATTCTATTCCTCGGCGACTTCGATGACTTCGCGGCCCTTATAATTGCCGCAGTGGGGGCAGACGCGGTGCGGGAGCTTGGGCTCGTGGCACTGCGGGCATTCCGACATCGCCGGCTTCTGCAGGTGATCGTGGGCCCGCCGGGTGGAGGTGCGCCGCTTGGAGTGGCGCCGTTTTGGATTTGGCATTGCTAGTTCCTACCTATTCAAAAAATGTTCAGAAGCGCTTGTTTGTAAGCCTTCCGCTAAAACTCGTTACTTAGCCGACTTACCAGTGGGCGAAGAATTCAGCTCTTGCAACGCGCTCCAACGCACGTCCACCGGTGTCCGCTCACACTCGCATTCCCGTAGATTCCAATTCTCTCCGCAAACCGGACAAAGACCCTGGCAATCTTCCTTGCAGACCAGCTTGATCGGCAAGGCGAGAACAATCTGCTCCCGCACGACATCTTCGAGCAAAACCCCGTCGCCATCGTAGAACGCGACGTCCGTCTCGCCTTCCGCCAACTCGGCCTCTTCATCCTCTTCAGTTTCCGAAGAAGGCTTGAACAGGATAGCCAAGTTATTCTCAACATCGAATTGCGCCGGTTCAAGACAACGGTCGCAATCCGATTCCATCCGGACCCGAAACTGGCCGCGCATCTGGATGTCGCCCGTTGAATACGGCACGAGTTCCACCGTACCCTGCGCTGCCACCGGGCCAGCCTGCCTAAGGTTGGCGTCCAGAAAATCAATGACGCCCGGCTCGATAGAGACATCGAACTGGGCCTTGCGAAGTTCGAGATCCCGAACGGAATAAAACACGGCTTAACCCTTTTCGCCGGAGCGCAGATTCACCAGCACTCCTCGGTCCGCTGGCGGCTTCCGGCTCACAAAACGAACCCGGAAGGCCCCCGGAAATTGTCACAGCGGCAGCGAACACACGTCCTCTACCCTCCGAAACACGCGAACTCATAGTGTAGCACGGCTCGCCGAAAAAGCGCAGCCGGGTGCCAGTTCAGTACCTGTGTAGGAACGCTTAGAATCCGGTATTAGCCGGATCGGCCGCAACCGGGGCCACGATGGGCTTGCCTCGCAACCCCATGACAAAGCCGTCCACGCTGCCTTTGGGGGTGGTCCGAGTCGCGTTTCCGTCCGGAAATACGCTACTGCTGGAGGCTCCGCCCACATATAGCGTGCCGTCCGCCGCGAGGGCAAGAGAGGTCGCAATCTGGTTGCCGGGGCCGGTCACGTAGCTCGAAAAGACCAAGCCATCGATGCCCGATTTCGCCGGGTTGAGGATGGCTACAAAGCCGTCGGTGCCAGCCTGCGCCGAGGCGGACTGGAGGGCGTCGGCAGTGGTCGGGAAGTTCCGCGACTGGGTGTAGCCGGCCAGGTACAAGTAGCCCGTTCCAGCATCACGCAGAAGATCGTAGGGCGCTTCGGCCAGGCTGCCGCCGAAGTAGGTGCAGTAGGTAACTTGCTGCTGAGGAGCTTTGGTTGGATCGAGCACCGCGATGAAAATGTCGCCGTTGCCATTGGGCGCGGCCTGCAACGCGTTCGTTGTAACCGGCAAGTCGGTCGAGAGAGTGATTCCAGCCAGATACAGCTTGCCTTCGGAATCGACGGTTAGCTTATGGACTTCTTCGAGATCGGATCCGCCAAAGTAGCTGGTGTAAGAAATCGCAGTCAGAGCGCTATTCAACTTGACGAGAACGGCGTCGCCGTTGCCCGAGTAACCCTGGCGATAGGAATTGCCGAACAGCGGAAAGTCGCCCGAATACGTCACGCCCGCGACCCACACGCCGCCCGTGGGATCGATGGCGATCGCGCGGCCGGCATCCTGGCTGCCGCCGCCGATGTAGGACGATCCGGGGAGCGAATCGGCACCCGACGCGGTAGTGTCGAACTTGGCCACGAACATATCGTAGCTGCCGCCGCTGGTCCCCTGGAACGCGTTACTCGAATTGATCGGGTAGTCGTTCGAACTAGTGAAGCCGGTGATGTAAGCGATGCCGCCCGGAGCAACCGCGACTCCGTAACCGGTCTCGTCGAGGGCTCCGCCGAGTAGCGAGGAGTAGGCCAGCGAGCCGGAACTGGGATCCAGCCGGACCAGAAATGCGTCGCTATTGCCGCCTAATGTTTTCTGATAGGCGGTGGACGTCGTGGGGAAATCGGAAGACTGCGTAACGCCGGTGATATAGACGTTGCCGCTCAAACCGACAGCCATCGCTTTCGGCTCGTCGTTTCCGATGCCGCCGAGGTACGTGAAATACGTAATGGCGCCGTTCACGATTTTGACGACAAAGAGATCTTGGAGCCCGAGGTTCACGCTCTGGGTGACATCGGGAGTGACCGGCAAATCGGTGGAGTTCGTATAGCCGGTGATGTAGAGTGCGCCGGCCAAATCCGTCCCAACGGCGACCACGCCGTCCGCGTAGGTCGAACCCAGATACGCGGAGTAGGAAATCACCGGATCAATGATTAGCTGCCGCGAGCGATCATAGGCACCGAGCCGGAAACCGACAGACCCATTCTTAGCGATCGTATATCCGCCGGCGATGGTGACGGGATTTCCGTCCGCATTCATCTGATAAATGGCCGGGGCATGCTGAATGAGTTCGGCATCGCCAGCGCGTAGGATCAACTGGCCGTCCGCGTTGAGGCTGGCTTTTGCACCGGAAAAACGCATGACGATCCGCGAGGGATCGGCGTTCGGCGCCACAACAAAATCGTATTCGAGTTGCTTACCGGCTCCGTAGTAAACGAGATCCACGCCAGGGTACACGCCCGCTTGGCGGACTTTCGAGAAGTTCGAGATGTTCTTGCGCCAGTTGGATTCCGCGCCGCGGAAGATCGAAGTCTTGGTGACCTGCTGCGCTTCTCCGACGATTGGGGAGTGCTTGGCGCCCGGTAGAGTGACGCGGACCTGATGCCAGTTGCCCGAGTTGCCTCGGACTTGAAGGCGGGCTTCCTCGTCCCGGAGTTGGACTCCGAGCCCGCTGCCGCGCACCACGAAGCGATTCGCTCCGGTGCCTTCTTCAAAGCGCAACGGCGCCTGGTCAAGAATGGAGGTTGCCCGGGTGTTGGCCGCACAAAGCGGCAAAGCGAGCGAGAGAAGACCCAATAAACGCATGGTAGAAACGGATTCCTCTATTAGAGCACGACGCGGTTCCGGAGCGCGGGGCGAACTGCGCCTCTGCTGATTTTGCAATCCGGCTGCCAGAAGGCGTCGCCCTCCCGCCAGAGTCAGAAAGGTCTCAGACGCTTCCCGGCTGAAGGGGTTACAGCGATTGTCACGTTCGATGGAGTTTCTCGAGAGTGGGCGCAGGTTTCACAGCCGGGAAACCAAGGTGCGGATAGCACGCGATCCGTAAATCATTGCGGGATCATTTTGTTCTGAAGCTAGTTCCGGTACAATCGAAGGCGTGGCGGCGCCCGACCTTCTCCCCGATGCCCCCCGCGATAGTGCGCCTTCGACCGGCCACGCTCTCGAAGAAGCGCGCGAATCGGCCCGCGAACAGATTGCAGCCGCCTGGCAGCTCCACATAGAGAAAATTCAGGATTTGCTCGAAGCCGATTGGCGATCGAGCGTAGATCGCATCCTCGAAGAACGCTTTGCCGAACTTGCGCACAGCATCGCCAACGAAGCGGATCAACATGCGGCGGCGCACGCGGTGCAAGCCCGGCGCGAGATGTCCGACCAAATGAGCCTGGCGGTCCGGCGCTTGCGGCAGTTCGAGAGCGAAGCCCAATGGTGCATGGCGCTGCTTGATGGCGCGATCGGATTCTGCTCCCGCACCGCGCTGTTTCACGCGGGGAGCCATGCCTTTCGCTTTCTCGCCGATCGCGGTCCGGAAACCCACGGCCAAAGGCCGGATGCGGAGATTCCCCTTGAAGCGGCTCCGGCGCTGTTGGGTGCCGTCGAGAGCGCGGACACCATCGTCACGATTCGCGTGGCCAGCGAAATTTCCGAGCCGGTCGCGAGCTATTTCGGAGAAGATGCCAACCAACGCGTTCACATTTTCCCGGTGGCAACCAGCGAACGGATCGTCGCGCTTCTGTACGCCGAGCCCGGCGAGCGTCCAGTGGATACTGGCGCTCTCGAGTTATTAGCCACTGTTGCGGGAGCGCTGCTCGAAGGCCATTTGGCTTCGGCCGATTCGCGCCGTCCATCGAACGTGGTCGCGATCAGTTCGGTTGGGCCGCCCCCGGTGCAGGCCATCGCCGCCCCTCCCATTGCTGCTGAAGAGCCGCCCGCGCGCGCCGCAGCCCAAAGCTGGTCCGCGCTGTCGCGCGACGAGCAGGATCTTCACCTCAAGGCGCAGCGTTTTGCGCGGGTCAAGATCGCCGAGATGCGTTTGTATAAGTCCGCGGCTGTGCGCACGGGGCGTCTCGAACAGAACCTATACGATACTTTGCGCGTCGAAATAGACAGCGGCCGCGAAGCCTTCAGAGAACAATTTCTGGCTTTGTCGCCCACGATGCTCGATTACTTTCACGTGGAATTGGTGAGAACGCTCGCGAATGATGACCCTGCCCTTCTGGGCTCACACTATCCGGGTTCGCTGGTTTAGAGCCGCGGCGATTTCGGTCGCGGGGTGCGCGCTGGTGCACGCCCAGTCGTCTCTCGAAGCCCTGGCGCGCGGGTATCGTGAAAAACCTACGGCGATCAACCGGGCCGCGCTCTTGAAATTCGCCGCCGGACACCCCAGCGATCCGTCCGGCTCGCTGGCCCTGCTGGCCGCAGGCGCTGTGTCGGTCGAAAATCATCGCGATGCCGAAGCGCTGACCACCTTGCGCTTACTGGCCCGCCGGCTTCCCACGCTGGCTGACTACGCGGCATTCGCAGTCGCGTCGGCCGAAGCCGGCAACGGCGATTTCGAAGCGGCCACGAAATCCGCTTCCTCCGTTTGGAGCTTCCAGCCGAAATCGCCGCTCGCCACGAAGGCGATCCTGCTGGCGGCAAAAGCCTATTCCGACAGCAATTCTCCGAAGCAGGCTCTCGCGCTTTTGCAGCAGCATTACAACGCGCTACCTCAGCCGCAAGCCGACTTGGCGATGGCCAAAGCGTTTGAGGCGGCTGCGGATCCGGTTCGCGCGGTGGTCTATTACCAACGCGTCTATTACGGATACCCGACGTCCAGTGAATCCGCGCAGGCAGAAACGGCCGCCGTGAAACTTCGCCCCGCGATGGGCGCCAATTACCCTCCGTCCATGCCGCAGAGCATGCTTGCGCGGGCGCTCAAACTGCTCGACAACAAGCAGGCGTCGAAGGCTCGAGCCGAGCTCGAGAATCTGATTCCGCTATTAAGCGGACCGGAGAAAGAACTCGCGCGGGTCCGGGTTGGCGTCGCCGACTATGTGGCGAAGGACTACGCAGGGGCGTTCCGCTATCTGAAAGCTCTGGATCTCGCGACACCGGAAGCGGACGCCGAACGCCTGTACTATGTACTCGCAGCCGCGCGACGGCTAAAGAACATCGACGAAGTCAACTCGACTCTGGCGGCTCTCGCGCGCAAGTATCCGCAGTCGCGCTGGCGTCTCGAAGCCGTGGTCACTTCGGCGAATTATTACGTTTTGGAAAATCAGCCTTCGCAATACGAACCCTTGTTTCGCGCCTGCTACGAAGCCTTTCCGAACGATCCTCAGGCAGCCGGTTGTCATTGGAAAGCGACTTGGTTTGCGTACTTGCTGCGCCGTTCCGATGCCGCGGATCTTCTTCGCCAGCATCTTAGGAGCTTCCCGCAATCCGAGCACGGAGCCGCCTCTCTCTACTACCTCGGCCGCCTCGCCGAAACTTCAAAAGACAACGCCGCGGCTCGCAGCTACTACGACGAAATCGGACGCATTTTCCCGAACTACTACTACACGACCCTCGCGCGCGAGCGCTTGAAGACAGTCGGACGCACCGAGGCATCTCCGAAAACGGCGGAGTTCCTGAAGGCGCTCACGCTTCGATCGAGCAATCGGGTTTTGAGTTTCGATCCGTCCGCTGCTTCGAAGTACCGGTTGGAACGGGCACGCCTGTTGTCATCGGCTGCGCTCGATGATTGGGCGGAGACGGAGCTTCGATTCGGCGCGCAGAACGAGGATCAGCCCGCGGTGTTCGCCATGGAACTGGCCGAGCTAGCGACCCGCAATGACGCGCCCGACAAGGGGCTGCGCTGGATCAAACGATACGTGCCGGGATACTTGATGCTGCCGATCGACGCCGCTCCGGTGCGCTTCTGGCAACTGGCGTTTCCGCTCCCGTTTCGTGCCGATCTCGAGAATAATGCAAGAGAGCGCTCGCTCGATCCGTATGTGCTGGCAGCGCTGATTCGCCAGGAATCCGAGTTCAATCCGAAGGCCCTTTCGCGGGCCAAGGCGTATGGGCTCACCCAGATCATGCCGCCTACGGGCCGCGAACTGAGCCGGCGTTTGAAGGTGACTCCGTACACGACGAATTCGTTGTTTCTTCCCGCGATCAATCTCAAACTCGGCGCCTACTACTTCCGCTCGCTGCTCGATTCGCTCGAAGGCAAAGTGGAAGCGACGCTGGCTTCCTACAACGCGGGCCGCTCACGCGCCGTGGCTTGGATGAGTTGGGGCGAATTTCGCGAGCCTTCGGAATACGTCGAGACCATTCCGTTCAGCGAGACCCGCGACTACGTGCAGAGCGTGCTCCGGAACGCGGATGTGTATCGGCGCATCTACGGCGAGCGCAAGCCTGTGATCGATATCGGCGCCAGCGTCGAACAGCCTCCCGCTAAAAAAGCAGCGCCGAAGCGCCGAACAACCACCCCGAAAAAGGGTTAGCCCGAACAGTAGTACATTGATCCCATGAGCACCGTTCAGAGCGCAGTGTCGAACCGCGTCCGTTTTCGCAGCGAACGCACCCGGGATTTCACGGAATCCGTAATTCGCGAGATGACACGGCTCGCCATCGCCAACAATGCCGTCAACCTGGCGCAAGGTTTTCCCGACTTCCCCGCTCCGCAAGTCATCAAGGATGCGGCCGCGCAGGCAATCGCCGATGACATCAATCAATACGCGATTACCTGGGGCTCGAAGCCGTTCCGCGACGCGATCGCTGAAAAATACAAGCGGACTTACGACATCGATATCGATCCGCACCGCGAGATCACGGTAGTCTGCGGCTCGACCGAAGGGATGATTTCCGCGCTGCTTGCGGTGACCGATCCAGGTGACGAGCTGATCGTGTTCGAACCGTACTACGAAAACTATGGACCGGACGCGATGTTGTGCGGCGCGACGCGCAAATTCGTTAAGCTGCATGCCCCGGACTGGACGTTCGATCGCGACGAACTGCGTCGCGCGTTCACTTCGCGGACGAAAGCCATCATTCTGAATACGCCCAACAATCCAACCGGCCGCGTGTTCAACCGCGAAGAGCTGGAGTTCATTGGCGGCCTTTGCCGCGAGCACGATGCTCTCGCGATCACGGATGAAATTTACGAGCACATCCTTTATGACGGCGCGGAGCACGTACCGATTCTTCAGGTCGAAGGTTTGCGCGATCACGCGGTGCTGGTAAACAGCATGAGCAAAACGTACTCGGTCACCGGTTGGCGTGTTGGTTGGGTATTAGCGGCGCCTGAGATTACGGATTCTATCCGCAAGGTCCACGACTTTGTGACGGTCGGGGCGGCGGCTCCACTGCAGCAGGCCGGCGTCACCGCGCTCGCGATGCCGGATAGTTATTACGAACATCTGACGTCCGAATACACTACCAAGCGGGACCGCATGATGGGGATTCTTGAAAAGGCGGGTTTCCGCTGCTTCAAGCCGGGTGGCGCGTACTACATCATGACCGATATTTCGGCCTTTGGATTCGATAATGACACCGCATTCGTCCATCACATGATCAAGACCGTGGGCGTGGCCGCGGTTCCCGGATCCAGCTTCTTTTCCGACGCCAAAGAAGGCGCCCAGTTTGTACGCTTTTGTTTTTGCAAAAAAGATGCGACCCTGGATGAGGCAGAGCGGCGTCTTCAGAAATTGAAGACTTAGCGCTGCGGATGGAAACTGGATACCCCGCTACGGTATCTACGTTCTTTGGACCACCAACGTCTGGTGACCCTAGCGCAATGTTGTTGCGGGAGGATCAGTTCATGTTACCTGCGTTTCTCGTTTCCGGCCAATTGGCCCGCGAAAGCGGACTGAGCCCGGCCTTCGAACTTGGTGCGGCGGTCGGCAAGCCAATCCAACTCACTCTCGGTATTACGCGCAGTGCGGAGAAGGAAAGCCTTAAGGTTTCCATCTACGGTTCCGCCGATGGGGAAACCTGGGAGGACAAACCTGTCCTGACCCTGCCCAAGAAATTTTACTGCGGAACCTACGACGCGATCGTCGATCTGAGAAATCGGCCGACCGTTCGCTACTTGCGCGCGGAATGGCAGATGCGCCGCTGGGATCTGAGGGAGCAATTGCCCCTGTTCGATTTCTTTATCAAAGCGGAAGAAATGCGGACCGCGACAGCCGCCGCTTAGCGCCGAATTTATCCACGATTGATCAGGCTTGCGACGTACCCGCCGCCAAAGCCGTTGTCGATATTGACGACGCTCACGTTGCTTGAGCAACTGTTCAACATGCCCAGTAGCGCCGCGAGTCCATTGAAACTCGCCCCGTAGCCGACGCTGGTTGGGACCGCGATCACCGGGCACGACACCAAGCCTCCGACCGCGCTTGGCAAGGCGCCTTCCATGCCGGCGCAAACGACGATCGCTTTCGCTTCCGACAACCGGGCGCGATTGCTCATCAACCGGTGGATGCCCGCGACGCCGATATCGTGGATCACGTCCACCTCATTGCCCATCACTTCGCACGTCACTTGCGCCTCTTCGGCGACCGGCATGTCGCTGGTGCCTGCGCAGACGACGGCAATCTTGCCTCGACCCCGCGGCGTGCGGTCTCTCCAAAATCGAATCGCGCCCGAAGCCGGAAAATCTTCGGCATCCGGAAAAGCAGCCATCATCGCATCGGCGGTTTCGCGCGTCGCGCGCGTAACCAAGAGGTTACTCGCCTGGGATGCGAGCGCCTTCGCGATTTCGACGACCTGATAGGGCGTCTTGCCTTTGCCGAAAATCACCTCGGGCATGCCGTGCCGCAAGGCGCGGTGATGGTCCACCTTCGCAAAGCCGAGGTCTTCAAAAGGCAGGTGCCGCATCCGTTCCATCGCGGCATCGATATCCACGGCTCCGCTGCGCACTTGTTCCAACAGGCCTTTTAGTTGCTCTTGATCCATCTGCTTTCCAGTATCTCGCCAACCGCCAACCCGGGTAGCGGTTGTTTTGGCTGCGTTCCGGATCAGTCGCAATAAGGTCGGAATGAAATCCCAGCTGCCGTGCGGTTCGCGTACTCGCAAACCGCGCCGTATGTCCGGCCCTGCCAGCATCCACACTCAGTGGATCGCGTGAGTTGCCTGCTCCAGGCCCCCCAAACCCAGCCAAAGGTCCGCGTCGCCGCTCAACGCGCGCATCCGAGCTCGTGTCACCCAACGGAAATATTTCTCACCCGATACCCGCAAAGTAGTGTGGCCAAACCCTCAACTTTGCCCTATCTTCTACGACGTTCTGCCTAGACAATGGGATTCCCGCGAAACGAATCAAGTTGCGTTTGGATTTCAGCTTTAGGTGAGGCTCGGCGTGGTGCGCCGGGCCCGCCAGTCAGGAGTCGCTATGGACCTGTTTGAGGATAACTCGCCGATACGCTGTCTCGCCGTGGGACTCGATTGCGAAACTTGCGTTTCGCGGTCCGCTCGCGAAACCGCGGCCTGCTGCGGATCCATCAAGGGCAGCGGTCTGACGAAGATTTTCGCAAGTCTGTACCCGTCCGCCGGATGCTCCCCCATGAGCGACCTGTTCAGGGACGCTTATATCGTCGCCAGCCAGCCCGAGCGAATGAGCGCAATCGCCTGTTAGCCCAGCGCGCCTGTTAGCCAGCCCGGATGTTAACCGAGCACCGGGTAATCGGTGTAGCCCTTAGCGCCGGGAGAGTAGAACGTCGCCTGATCGGGCACGTTCAGCGGCGCGTTTTTCTCGAAGCGGGTAACCAGATCCGGGTTCGCCAGGTATGCCGTGCCGAACACAATTCCGTCTGCCCCGTCTTCCGTCAGGACTTTTTCGGCTTCCTCCTTCTGATACGCTCCGCCAAGCAGAAGTGTGCCCGAGTATGCCTCCCGTAACGCTTTTTCCGCTCCAATCCCGCTACGCATGACGTGCAGGTATCCGAGGCCGAGCGGATTCAGTGCTTGCGCCAAGACCACGTAGGTCGGGATCGGATCCTCGTCCTGGATGTCGTTGAACTTCATCCCCGGACTGACCTTGATACCGACTCGCGCCGCCGAACCGGCCGCCGCGGTCATGGCCTGTAAGGTTTCCAATATGAAGCGGATTCGATTCTCGACCGACCCGCCGTAGGCGTCCGTCCGTCGATTGCTGCCGGGTGCCAGGAACTGATTCGGTAGATAGCCGGAAGCGGCATGCAACTCCACGCCGTCGAATCCGGCTGCGATCGCGTTCCGCGTCGCGTGGGCGTACTCCGCGATCACTCCGGGAATCTCGTGCGTTTCGAGCGCGCGCGGCATATCGTTCGGCTGCATCTGCGCGGAATCGGTCCACATCTGGCCCGCCGCGCGAATCGCCGACGGTGCGATCGGCGGATCGGGGATCGTTCGATTGGCCGAATGGGCAATCCGGCCGACGTGCATAAGCTGAATAAAGATTTTGCCGTTCTTGGCGTGGACAGCCGAGGTGATGTCTCGCCAAGCGGCAATCTGCGCGTCGTCATAAATTCCAGGCGTACGCGCATAACCTATTCCCATGGCGCTCGGCCCAGTTCCTTCGCTGATGATCAATCCGGCGTCCGCCCTCGCGCTGTAGTACTCGATGGAGAGCGGCGATGGAACGCCTTGGGCATCGGCCCTCGCACGGGTCATGGGCGCCATGACGATCCGGTTTCGAAGAGGCAAGGTCGAGGATAGCGGTGAAAATAGATTCATAGATTTCTGCAGCTTGGATGCTGTATCGCAACAGCAAGGTGCAAATACCGAGCCTTAGCTTCGAATTAGATTGCGAAGGAGGAAGAGTGCGTTGGCGGGCCGCTCAGCGAGACGGCGCATAAAGTACGGATACCAGGCGGTGCCGTACGGAACGTAGAGCCGGATGCGGAATCCCGCGTCCACGATCTGCTTTTGTAAATCGCGCCGGACTCCGTACAGCATCTGGAATTCAAAGCGGGATTCGTCGTACTGCTTCTCTTTGATATAGGCGAGCGCTTCCGCGATAATCTTCGGATCGTGGGTGGCGATCGCGGGATATGCGCCGCGGTCAAGAAGTGTCTTCATCAGCCGGACGTAGCTAGAGTCCACGTCTTTCTTATTCGGGTAGGCGACGCTCGAGGGCTCGTTGTACGCGCCCTTGCAAAGACGGACCGGCACCCTCCACTCGTTCAGCCTGTCGATGTCTTTCTCGCTCCTAAAAAGATAGGCTTGGATCACGGCGCGCACATGATCGCCAAACTCCTCGCGCATCGCGGCTACCAACGAAATCGTGCGTTCCACGTATTCGCTGGCTTCCATGTCCATTTCGACGCGGCTGCCGATCGCGGTCGCCTGCGCGACCAGTTGACGGACGTTCTCGCGGCACAAGTCTTCTGAGACGTCCAGTCCGAATTGCGTCAGCTTGATCGACACCGTTGAACTCGGCGAGGCGGCGGCAATTTTCTGCAACGCTTCGAGGATCGCTTCGCGCGATTCCGCGGCTTCCTCGACCGTCGATACATTTTCGCCGAGATGATCGAGCGTGGCGAGCATTCTCTGCTGAGACAGTTCCCGGCAAACAGCGATGCCTTCTGCAAGCTGATCTCCGGCGACGAATCGGCGCGTCAATTTTCGCGATAAGGCCGACGTCTCCATCCAGCGGCGCAATCCGCGCTGGTGCGATAGATAGAGAAAGAATTGGCGGGTCATGAAAGCGGGGACAGCATCCTAGGATGGCCGTCCGAGATCGGAAGATCCGATCGGAATGCGCTCCACCGCGGGTTCCCGCGCGATCACGGTCAGTTGTTCCGGCGCCCGAGTCTCCGCTCCGACGCCCAACTCCCGTATCCGCCGCAACGTCGGTGTCAACCGCGTTTCCCACGATGCCACGCTCTTATTGTACGATTCGACGGCTTTGTTCAATTGCGCGCCGGCGTCGGCGTAGTGCGCGACGTAGACGCCCAAACGATCGTAGAATTCGTGGGCGAGCTTGCGGATCTGCTCGGCGTTTTCGGCGACCTGCTGCTGCTTCCACCCGTGGCCAACGCCTTTGAGGATGGAGATCAGCGTCAGCGGAGTGGCGAGCAAAACGCGTCGCTCAAGCGCGGATTCGAGCAATTCCGGATTGGCTTCGAGGGCGGCGCTCAAGAAGTGATCGCCCGGCAGGAACAGTACGACGAGGTCCGGCGCGGTGTGAAATTGCGCCCAGTACTGCTTGGCGGCGAGACTATCGATGTGCCGTCCGACCTGCTGCGCATGCGCCGTCATGGCAATCTTGCGCGCCGCGTCGTCCTTCGCCGAGCTTCCATCCATGTAAGCGTTCAGCGGCGCTTTCGCATCGACGACAATGGTGCGGCCTTCAGGAAGGTGGACGATCATGTCGGGCCGCTGCCGGGATCCGCCAGTGGATGAGGACGACTGTTCCTCGAAATCGCAGAACTTCACCATACCGGCGAGTTCCGCTACCCGGCGCAGCGTCAACTCGCCCCAGCGTCCGCGCGATTGCGGTGCGCGGAGCGCGTTGGACAAAATCACAGTTTCCCGAGCAAGCGAATCCACCTGCTTTTCGAGTCCGCCGAATGCCTGATTCCGGGCGCCTTCGTACGCGCGCACGTGTGCTTCGAGCTTTCCGAGTGTGTCCGCCAGAGGTTGCACCACGGTCGAACGCGCAACGTCTAGAAAAGCTCCCTGGGTCGAGCGCAGAGCCTGGTCCGCATAGCCCTGGAACGCTTCGCCGGCCTTCATCGCGGACAGTTCGAAAGCATTCGAGCGGGCTTCGGCGATCTCAATTTTGCCGCGCAGCCACAGCCAGGCGACGAAGAGGCCTAAAACAATTCCGGCCAGAAATGTTACAGCTGGTACCACGCCTCTATGGTGCCACAGATGCTGTGCCGGACTAATCGAATAGACCGGCGGGATCCAGTTCAACGACCTTCCATCCCTTACCGGACTTCGCGACCACGCAGCGGACCGTCTTGCGGCGTGGCTCCGTCTGGTCGCCGAGGCCGCGGCTCCGGATCTCGATGTACCAATCGAGAGACAAAGTGCGGCGCGCGTTGTCACCCTGATTTTCCAAAATCGAGATCGACGACGACACCTCCGCGCGGCTGACCAGCCCTTCGATCTGGTTTCGCAGTTTCACGTAACCCGGTGTCGCGGGATCGATGTGTTTCAAGAAACCCGCGACATTGTCTCCCGCCAGTGCGGTCGCCAAATCGCTAACGACATCGGCGACATCTTTTTCCGAATCCGCGAAGCCGATCGCACCGAGCAGAAGGCCGGCCAACAGCAACCGGCGAGCCGCCTTCATGTCCGGTAACTCGCATTGATCTTGATGTAGTCGTCGGTGAAATCGCACGTCCAGAATTTGACGCGCGCCTTGCCCGCGCCCTTGAGGACGAATCGGATCGAACACTCCGGAGCGTCCAATTTCTCAGACATCGCAGCTTCATCCATGGGAGCCGCCAACCCTGATTTGCACACTAGGTCACCCTGCAAGTAGATATCCACTTTCAGCGGATCGAACGCGACGCCCGCGTATCCAGCCGCGCAAATCAGGCGTCCCCAGTTCGGATCCGAACCCGCAATCGCGGTCTTCACCAGCGGCGAATTCGCGATCGAACGCGCAATCTTGTCCGCGTCCGCTTCGGTCTTCGCCCCCTCAACGGAAATCGTGATCAGTTTTCTTGCGCCCTCGCCATCGCGAACGATTTGAACCGCGAGCGATTCGAGCACGGCCGTCAGCGCCTTCTCGAACTTCGCCTCGTCCACCGCGCCCGCGCGTCCGTTCGCGAGCACGCAAACCATGTCGTTCGTCGAAGTATCGCCGTCCACAGAAATCCGGTTGTAAGTCGCCGTCGTCGCGCGCGCCAAGATCTTCGTGAGCGCCCCCGGAGCGATCTTCGCATCCGTCACGACGAACCCCAGCGTCGTCGCCATGCGCGGATGGATCATGCCCGAGCCCTTCGTCATACCGGCAATCGACGCCTTGCCGCAAGCCGCATCGGCAATCTTCATCCGCGTATCGGTCGTCAAAATCGCCGTCGCCGCCTCTTCGAATCGGTCCGCATCGAGCCCCGAAACCAAGGTATTCATCGAACCGGTGATCAGCCGCGAATTCAGTTCCACGCCGATCACGCCGGTCGATGCCGGCAGAATTTCCTCCGTCCTAACACCTAACGCGAGTGCCGCGGATCTAGACGACGCGAGCGCCACCGCGTCGCCTGTGCGTGTGGCGCAATTCGCGTTTCCCGCGTTGACGAGAATCGCCGCCGCCCGGCCTTTCGTCGCCGCCAGATGCTTTCGAGCCAACAAAACCGGAGCCGCCTGCACGCGGTTCGTCGTGAATACCGATGCCGCCGAAGCGACCTCCTCCGACACGATCAGCGCCAGATCAGGCTTCGACACTTTGCGAATTCCCGCATATACGGCGCCGTATCGAAATCCCTTGGGCAGTCTCATTCTCCGACTCTCTCTCCGGCAACCACGATCTGGGCGCCATTCAAGAACGCCGCGGCCGCCATCTTCTTTTTGCCTTCCGGCTGCACTTCCAGGAGTTCAAGCGATCCCTCGCCGCATCCCGCGATCAATCGCCTATTGTTCGCGAACAGAATTCCCGGTTCGCCCGCGCCTTCCAAAACGCGCGCCGACGCGATCACAAATCGGCCTCCGCGAAAAATCGTGTAGCCGCCGGGCCAGGGCTGAAATCCGCGAATCCGATTGTGGATTTCGCTTGCGCTCAGTCGCCAATCGATCAAGCCGTCTTCCTTCTTGAGGATCGGCGCGAGCGTCGCCGCCGCATTATCTTGCGGCTCCGGAATGATCTCGCCGATTCGCGCCAACGTGTCGATCAGAAGTTGAGCGCCGGCAACTGACATACGCGCAGCAAGTTCGATCGCGGTTTCCTCCGCGCCGATCCCGGTTTCCCATTTGAGAAGCATATCGCCGGTATCCAGGCCGGCGTTGATTTTCATGGTCGTCACGCCGGTTGTCTTCTCGCCGCGCGCGATCGCCCACTGGATGGGAGCCGCTCCGCGGAATTTCGGCAGCAGCGATCCATGCACGTTGATGATCCCGTGTTTCGGAAGATCGATGATCGACTGCGGAATGATCTGTCCGTAGCCGACGACAACCATGGCGTCCACGTCAAATCCCCGTAGCTGTTCGACGTTCTCGGGACGCCGGACCCGCTCCGGCTGTTCGACGCGAATGCCCAATCGCAACGCGGCTTCTTTTACCGGGGACATCGCGGGCTCCTGACCGCGCCCCTTGGGGCGGTCCGGCTGCGTGAATACCGCGACGACTTCGTGACCCACCGTGCCTAACGCCTCAAGCGTCGGAACCGCGAACGCGGGCGTTCCCATGAACACAAGGCGCATCGACGCGATCCTATGACCACTCGCCGAGTTTTACGAGTTTCTTGATTTTGCGGCGGATGAGGTCGCGCTTCAGCGGGCTGATATGACTGATGAACAGCACCCCATCGAGATGATCCGCCTCATGCTGAAAGGCGCGCGCCAGCAGATCCTCGCCCTGATAATCGTGCGGCTCGCCGTTGACGTCATAGGCACGGACCACAACTTTCTGTGCCCGCGTCACTTGCTCGCGGAACCCGGGAATGCTGAGGCATCCTTCTTCGCCAGTCTGCGAACCGGAGCGCAAAACAATTTCCGGATTGATCAGCACGAACTTCTGCGTGGGATCCTCGGCGCTAGACGTATCCACCACGGTCAAGCGCTTCGAAACTCCAATTTGCGGAGCCGCTAATCCAACTCCGCGGGCCGCGTACATGGTCTCAAACATGTCGTCAACCAGCTTCTGCAACTCGGACGTTTTGAAATTCGTGATGGGCGCGCCGGGCGTCTCGAGCACAGGGTCGCCGTATTTGACGATCGGATGAATCATGTCGGTAAAGGGGTGCGTCGCGGGAAACCCACGCGCCGCGATTTAGAAATTCCGTACCTGCTCTAAGTATCCCCGATAATTGCGTTCGGTCTCTACCAGCGAGTCTCCGCCGAATTTTTCGAGGAATGCTTGTGCCAGAACGATCGCGACCATCGCCTCGCCGATCACGCCAGCGGCCGGCACTACGCAAATGTCGCTGCGCTCGTATGCCGCCGCTGCGGATTCACGCGTATCGAGGTCCACGGATTCGAGCGGACGCCGAAGCGTCGAAATCGGCTTTAGCATCCCGCGCACCAGGACGTCCTGCCCGTTTGTCATGCCGCCTTCGAGGCCGCCCGCGCGGTTGGCGCCGCGAAAAAATTCCCGCTCGTCCTTGTTGTAGTGGATGGTGTCCTGCACCTTGGAGCCGAACGCGGTCGCGCCCTCTTCGGCGAAACCGATCTCAACACCCTTGACCGCCTGCATCGATACGATCGCCTGCGCAAGCTTTCCATCCAGCCGCGAATCCCAGGTGATGTGCGAACCCAATCCCGGCGGCAGCCCGCGCGCGATCACTTCGAAAACTCCGCCCACCGTATCTCCGCTGCGATACGCGATATCGACCACCGCTTTCATCCGCTGCTCAGCTTCCAGATCCACGCAGGCGAGCAGTACTTCTTCACGCGCCGCTAGGGTCCGCAATTCATCCCAAGTCGCCATCCGCCCGAGTTTCTCGGTGCCTACCTGAATGACATGGCTCAGAATCTCGACACCGAACGCGCCCAGAAACTGTTTGGCAATTGCGCCGATGGCGACCCGTGCCGTGGTTTCCCGGGCGCTCGCGCGCTCGAGAATGTAGCGCGCGTCGTCGAAGTTGTACTTGATCGCGCCGGCCAGGTCGGCGTGCCCCGGACGCGGCCGGGTGACGCGCTTCTTCTTGTCTTCCCCGCCCTCGATGGCTTCGACAGGAAGCGATTCCGTCCAGTTCTTCCAGTCCTTGTTTTCGAGGATGAGTGCGATGGGCGAGCCGATGGTGATGCCGTGCCGGATCCCCGCTACGAAGTGAACCTTGTCGATCTCGATCTTCATCCGGCCGCCGCGGCCAAAGCCCTGTTGGCGCCGCCACAACTCGCGGTCAATCGCGTCTGTCGAAATCGGGATGCCGGACGGAAGGCCGGTCAGCGTCGCTACCAGGCTCTCGCCGTGCGACTCGCCGGCAGTTTCAAATCGGAACATTGGGGAGGCTTTTATCGTAACAAGCCTCCGCCTGCGCCGTCCTTACTTCAAATTAACGGCCGCGATAAACGCAAGAGCTACGAGCGATCCGACAACAACAATCGCGATGACCCTCGACCGCCCGAGGTGAGCCCGTCCGCCGTTGATGGTCCGTCCGCCATATCCTTTCAGGACCTTCTTCACATCGCCGTACTGAAACGTCACCCGCTGATGCGAAGCCTCATCATTCAGGTCGAAGTCGGCTGCTCCGATCCGACCCAAGCGGCCGAACTGCTCCTTTCCATCCGGCAGAATCACAATGATCTTCTGTCCGATGGCGATCTTCTGGACATCTTCCGGAACTCCGCCCAGAAGGCCGCCGCACAGTACGAGAACCAAAAACACAGATCTCATGCAATCACTATCGGAAAAATTTCGTAGGACGTCATTGAGATTGGGGCGAACCGCCAACGGCCATCCGGAATCTCGGAGCTAGCCCTCCGCGAATCGATCGAGATACACTGGTCGTTTGGATTGGAGCGGTTGAGCCAGCGCCAATCCGCGTTTCTCGAAACAACCAATCTGGGGGTTACAAAATGTCGATTCCGTCCCGCACGTTTCTCGCCGCCGCGCTCGCCGCGGCTGTCCTGACCACCGCCGTCGCCCAAGACGACAAGAAAGCGGCAGCACCGAAGAAGGCCGCTTCCTCGAAGATTCTCCAACCGCAAATGGCAGTCGAGAAAGGCACCTACAAAGAGCCGATGGGCAAGATCGGCGAGAAGCCGGCTCAGCCCTGGTCCGCGACCACGCTCGGCGCCGCCGTCGATGGAAAACCCAACCACGGCGCGACCATCAAGACCGTCACCGGAGAAATCGTTGACTTTTCCTGCTATCTCCAAATCGGCAAGCATGGCGAAAAGCATCGCGCCTGCGCGCAAAAGTGCTTCACCGCCGGCCAGCCTATCGGTCTGCTTACCGAAAACGGAACTCTGTACATGTTGATGGAAGAAGAGCATGATCCGCGCCGCGACGGCATGGGAACCTTCCGCCAGGCCGCCACCGACCACGCCAGCCACATCATGGAAGTCACCGGAACCGCGTGGTCGCTCAACGGCTACAACGCTTTGTACGTCACCGGCTTCCTGAAGAAGTAAATGATCCGTTCGTCGCTGTTCGTCGTAGCCGGTTTTTGTCTGGTCGGCGCTTTCCTTGAAGGCGCCGAAGTGCCGAAACCGGTTCCGCCTAAAGTGCCCCTCGGCCTTTTGCCCATCGAATGGCCAAGGGACAACCCGTATTCGCCGGCGAAGGCCGAGCTTGGCCGGCTCTTATATTTCGACCAGCGCCTTTCGCTCGACGACAACATTTCCTGCGCCACTTGTCACGCGCCGAAACTGGCTTTTACCGATGGCGCCAGAACGTCCGCTGGCATCCACGGCGCCAACGGCCGCCGGTCGGCGCCCACCGTCATCAACCGCGCTTACAGCCTCGCGCAGTTCTGGGACGGGCGCGCAGCAACGCTCGAGGAACAGGCCAAAGGGCCGATCGAGAATCCGATCGAGATGGGCCATTCACACTCCGCCTGCGCAGAAAAGCTGCGGGCGATTCCGGGCTATGCCGTCCTGTTCGAAAAGGTGTTCGGCACGCGCGACATCACCATCGATCATGTCGCCATGGCCATCGCCACCTTCGAGCGAACAGTGCTTTCCGGCGATTCGCCCTACGATCGCTACAAGGCGGGAGATAAAAAGGCGATGTCGCCTCCGCAGATTCGCGGGATGAACGTCTACTTCAAGAAGGCGAAATGCGATTCCTGCCACGAAGGCATTAACTTCACGGCGAATTCATTTCATAACGTCGGCGTCAACATCGATGTTCCCAAGCCGGACCTGGGCCGCTTCGAAGTGACCAAAGACCCCAAAGATTGGGGCGCTTTCAAAACGCCAACTTTGCGCGACATTTCGCGGACCGCTCCCTACATGCACGATGGAAGCATGAAGACTCTCGAAGAGGTAATCGAGTTCTATGACAAGGGCGGCACGATGAACAAGAATTTGGATGAAAAGATGAAGCCGTTGAAGCTGACCAGGGAAGAGAAGCAGGACCTGGTCTACTTCCTTCACGCCTTGGACGGAAACGGCTGGCAGCAGATTCAGGTTCCGCGGATCTTTCCGGAGTAGCTTCCCGCTCGCCCTCCAAATTTTAAGAATTCAAAAGGAAAGTTCCCCGCATGAACCTACCGATTCTCAGCCGCCGCTCGCTGTTGGCCGTCATCGCCGGGATTCCCGCCGCTTGCAATCGCTCGGGCAAAAAATCCATCGCCGTCATCCCCAAGGGCAACGCCCATCTGTTTTGGCAATCGGTTCATGCCGGAGCGGTGGCCGCCGCGCGGGAGGATAACCTCGACGTCATTTGGAACGGACCCGCCACCGAAGCCGACTTTACGGGGCAAATCAAAATCGTCGAAAGCATGATCAACCGCCGCGTGGACGCGATCGCGTTGGCGCCGATTGATCGGAAAGCGATGGTGAGCGTTGTTGAACGCGCCGCGAAAGAGGGCGTGCCGCTCATCATTTTCGATTCCGGCATCGACACCGACCAGTACGTTTCGCAGATCGCGACCGACAACTATCGGGCCGGCGAGCTCGGGGCCGAACGCATGTCGAAGATCCTGAATGGAGCCGGGCAGGTCGCGATCGTGGCGGTGATGCCCGGAGCCGCCTCCACGCTGGCGCGCGAGCAAGGTTTCGAGGATTGGATCAAGAAGAACGCGCCGAAAATCGCAATCGTAGACAAGCAGTTCGGCATGGCTGAAGTGGCGACGTCGCTTTCGAAATCGGAAAACATGCTGACCGCCCATCCGCAACTGGCTGGGATTTTCGCGTCCAACGAATCGAGCGCGGTCGGAGCCAGTCAGGCTCTCAAAGGTCGGCAGGGCAAGGTCAAGCTGGTGGGCTTCGATTCCAGTCCGTCACTGATCGACGGGCTGAAGTCGGGCTTGGTCGATTCGCTGGTGATCCAGGACCCCTTCAAGATGGGTTATGAATCGGTGAAGACGGCGTCTAAGAAGATCGCCAGCCAACCGGTCGAGAAAAACCGCAGCCTGGAAGCAGTTCTCGTTACTCCTGAAAATCTCAACACCCCGGAAATCCAAACTAAGATCAGCCCCGACCTAAAAAAATATCTGGACTAAAAAAAGGCGCGCCCACGGGCGCGCCCAGTCTCGCGAAGAGCTTCCGGAACCGCTCAGCTCGCGTTCATGCTGGAACCGATCTTCGAGAAGATCGTGCTAACAGAAGGCATCAGCGTAGTAGGAAGAAATCCGGCAACGACGATCACCAGCGCCGCGGCCAGCAGCGCATATTCGATCATGTCCTGACCGTCTTCGTTATCCCAAAATCGCCGGATCGACGAAAGTGTCATGTGCCGCGCCATAGCTTCCCTCCCTTGCAGAACTTCCCGCCACGAATGGTCTTATCGTCGCCGTTGAACCTATACTGACGAACTTTCCGGAAATGGGCAACCTTAATTTGACCGTAGCGAACCTAAGAAAATCGCTTACTTGGCCGGTACTAAGGACATTCCTTCGGTTGAACTTAGGGGTTCGACTGAGCCGGATAGCGCAGCACGGTGAAATGCCGCAGCGCGACCGCGTCAGAGCCCCCGGACAATACCTGCGCTTGAAAATCGACAGTCGTCGCAACCGAATAGTTATCGCCCGCCGATCCCATCGAAGAAGCCAGGGGCGAAATCGCTCCCCAATCCTGGGTGGACCAGGACGCGCCCGCGCCGTCAAGCCCGAATTCGATTCGGCCGCCCAGTTGGGATTCCCCGGCCACCGTGGTTCGCGAGAAAATTGGCGTCGAGCCCCACGAAATCTGCCCCCCGATTCCGGAAGTATTTCCGGTATGCGAGTACTGATAAACCACCGAAATTCGATCTCCGGAATGAAGAATCCCTGCCGGAATTGTGCAACTTCCCAACCGCAGGAGCGTTGTCGAAGAGGAACTGGTGCCGTTGCTGGAGCAGATCACTTGAGGAGGAGCGAACGAACTAAACGGGTTCGCCGGGTCCGCGTAGCGATACGCCACCGTAAGGGCGTCGCCGCTTTGCGGCGTCGCGGCGTAAAAGAATGAAATCGTGCGGCTGTTGAGTGTAAAATCCACCCCGGAACTGAGCCTGATTCCGTTGCGGTACAGCTGTAAGCTCGCCTGCGGCGACGGTGTGTTATTCAACGTGAACTGGAGATTCGAACCGTTCAGCAAGCCGGTCGGAATCTCACCGTCTACGAAGGATGGCGAACTTCCACCTCCGCCGCCGCCTTCCCCGCAAGGCCCGGCGCTACCGTCCACGCGGATGCAATCGCCCGGATTCCCGGTGGCAGCGTCGATCTGACCACCGAAGTTAATTACCGCCGCGCGCGACGGCCCATAGCCCGCACCTCTCTGCGGACGTGCGCTCAACTCGTTCGACAACCCGCTTACATCCGAAATGAATATCGGCGACGTCACCGCCGGCGGACCAACGACCGCCCCGGTTGACACTCGAACGTCCCGGAGCCGCAACGCCGTCGGGCTCGGCGGCACCGCCCACGTCTCGGAAAACTGAAGCTTCCCCTGGCTCGCGTAGGTGACTTGATAATTCGCGCCGGCCGATGCCGTCGTGGTGGGAACCAGCTTGACCTTGAGCGAACCATTCACCACTTGCAGGTTCACCTGCTGCGTCGCAATCGGGACGCTGTCCCCGGATTGAAAACTCGTCCAGCGGATCGTCAAGGCGCCCGAATAACGAGTACCGTCGGCCTTAAAAAGCGTGTCCTGAATCGTTGTGAGCGCCGGTTGTGCCCAACCCGTACCCACTGTCGCGGCCAATGCCGCCATCAGCATCCCTCGGCGGAAAAACTTCATCGTGAATATGCCTCCTCGCGGCCGAAGCATAGTCCGCCCCTGCGCGTTGACCCGGGGATGCCAAAACAGAATCCCGGCTCAACCAGTTTGGAATGAGCGATATAGTAAATTTTCTTCCGCTGTGACCAACCTTTGTGGAAACAAAAAACCAGTGCGGGCCGCTCTGCGGTAAACTGACGCTAGATGGCCGAATCCGTTGCAATTGACAAACGCGCGCAGGTGCCGATCAGCGCCTGGCTTCCCGCCGTGGCGCTCGGCTGGCTGATACCCGGCGCGGGCCATTTTCTTCTGAAGCGTTACTACCGCGGAGCATTGATGCTCGGCTCCGTGGCGCTGATGTTCCTTTTCGGATTGCTGATGCGCGGCGCGTTCTTCGAGCCGCAGGGCGGCGACCTTCTCACCACCGTGATCTATTACGGCGGCTTTCTGTGCAACCTGATGTCGGGGATCTTTTACTTCCTGGCCTCCTGGCTGGGCTACACCCAGCCGGACGCCGCCGGTCATGTGCACGACTATGGAACCAAGTTCCTGGTCGGGGCCGGGCTCCTCAACGTTTTAGCCATCGTCGATGCCTTCGAAATCGCCACGGGTAAGAAAGATTAGGCACCCAGCATGAAGGCGAACCTCTCTCACTTTGAAGCCGCGCTGCTGTTCGCGCTTTTTACTTCGATCGTCCTCGGAATCATCACCAAGCGATCCGACCGGGAGCGATGGCGCTACGGCTTGTATTGCTTTGGCTGCTTCGTAGCCGCCTTGTTCGGTCTCAGCTGGCTGATGTATCTCGGGCACGGCTGAGCCGCGCCGCGCTCGAAGCTTACGAGCACTTCCCCTTGCACACCGTCTCCGAAATGATGCGCGTCTCGCCGAGCCGGTTCGGGTCGTTCGGACTCGCTTGCCGCACTTTCTGAGTTTCCACCACGCCATCGCCCGTCACGCGCTTCTCGATCACCACCTGCTCCCGCAACTGAGGCTTCGCGTTCGATTCTCCAGCCCGCCCGGCCACGCTGTCGAACACGTTGATCTGGCTTCGCTCGCTGCCATCCGGACTCTTCACCACGGTTCGCGCTTCCTGCCTCGCAAGCGTCAGGCGTCCATCGCTGCCCGGCTCGTAAACCGCCACGTTCTCCGTAGTCGTGGTACCGGACTTGGTGGTGTCCTTGATGTCCCGGCGCGCTTCAAAGAAGTTGCCGTTCGCGTCCCGCCGCAGCAGTGTGGACGTTTGCTGAACCGTTTCACCCTGCTCGATGGCGGCGATCGATTGCTTTTCCTGGAGCTCCAGGCTGCCATTGATCGACGCGCGCTCAATCGTGATTTCGGAAACAGTGGACGCCCCGCTTTTGCGCGTCTCCGCCCTCGTGTGTTCGAACAACACCAGACTTCCGTTCATGTCGCCACGCTTCACCATCGTGTCGGTAAGAGTCGTTCCGTCGGCCTGTTTGGTTTCGGCGATGGTAATGCGGTCGATCGGCAATGCATTTCCGTTTTCGTCGAAGCGGCGGATCGTGCGCTCCACCGTCTTGCCGGACGCGTCTTCGCGCACGACCTTGTCTTCCACTTGCTCCAACGGTACAGTGCGGCCGTTGACGTTTTGGGTACGCTCCACCCGGCTATTCCCAGTCGAGGAAATGCTGGCCGCTGGAACACGGTTTCCGTTGATATCCGTCGTAAAGCTCGTCGTGGTACTGGGCGCCTGCGCAAAAACGAAACCCGCGAAGAGCGTCGCGGCAGGAAGAACGAGGTACGACATCATGCCTCCAGCCTAAGCAGATTCGCCCCGCGCGGCAATGGGGTGAAGGCCTTAGATCGCCGCCTCGGAATGCTGAATCGGAAGGTGCGCCGAGCCCGTCGTCATAGTATCCTGATCGCTTCCCCTCCCAAATGACCACCATCACACACCTTGAATGCAGCATCTGCGGGAAACAGCGTCCCGCCGGACAGCTCCACAACCTCTGCGAATGTGGTGGACCGTTGCTGGTCCGCTACGACCTCGCTCGCGCCCGCGAAAGCTGGAATCGGGATTGGATTCCCAACGGACCCTCCAGCATGTGGCGCTATGCTCCCGTGCTGCCAGTTTCGAAACCCGCCGCCATCACCTCGCTCGGGGAAGGCATGACGCCTCTCGTCAAGACCCCGCGCCTCGGTGCCCGCCTCGGCGCAAAAGACCTCTACGTCAAAGATGAAGGCGTCAATCCCACTGGATCTTTCAAGGCCCGCGGCCTCTCCTGCGCCATCTCCATGTGCGTCGAACTCGGCGTCAAGAAGGTTGCCATCCCCTCCGCCGGAAACGCCGCCGGAGCCATGGCCGCCTACGCCGCCGCCGCCGGCATCGAAGCCCACATCTTCATGCCCAGAGACGTCCCGCAGGCGAACTTCATCGAGTGCTCGGCATCGGGCGCCAAAGTGACGCTGGTGGACGGCCTCATCAGCGATTGCGGAAAGATCGTCGCCTCGCGCAAGGACGCCGAAGGCTGGTTCGACGTCTCGACGCTCAAAGAGCCTTACCGCATCGAAGGCAAGAAGACCATGGGCTACGAACTGGCCGAGCAGCTCCGCTGGGAACTGCCCGACGTCATTTTCTATCCCTGCGGCGGAGGCGTCGGCCTCATCGGTATGTGGAAAGCGTTCGGCGAAATGGAGGAGCTCGGCTGGATTGGCAAGAAGCGGCCGAAGATGATCTGCGTTCAGGCCGAAGGCTGCCAGCCCATCGTTCGTGCATTTGAAAAAGGCGAAGCGAAATCCGAATTCTTCGAAGGCGCGCACACCGCCGCCAGCGGACTCCGCGTGCCGAAGGCACTGGGCGACTTCCTGGTCCTCCAGGCCGTCCGCGAATCCGGCGGCACGTGTATCGCGATTTCTGACGAAGACATGATCCAGGCCGGCGTTGAACTGGCCACCGACGAAGGAATTTTCGCCGCCCCCGAAGGCGGAGCCTGCGTCGCCGCCCTCCGCAAACTCCTCGCCAGCGGCTTTCTCAATCCCGACGAGCGCACGGTGATCTACAACACCGGCTGCGGCCTCAAGTATCTAGAAGCCTACTCGCCAGCCTTCCCGCGATAGCTCATCCGCGCCAAACTTCCGGCGACGCCCCGGCTTGAACCCTGAGCGTAAGCGATGGGACCTGGAATTCCACGCAGGCCAGCGCTCCCAGCTTCTTCGCCGCCGAAGGAGGCCGTCGCCTGATCCACGCATCCGGCTACAAGATCGTCTCACGGCTATCGTAATCTTTGGCCGTCACGGTAGGCGTGCAAGTGCAGATTCAACCAGAACCCGTTGCGAAACTCGAGCAGGTCCGCGGCGCACGCCGGCGACATGGTCAGCGCGGCCAGTGCAAGAAAGCGCATCATGAGGATAGGACGGCCACTCTTGCATAACGTTGAGAATGAAAAATCGTTGGGAACTCAACCCATTTTGACGCTCGACGGACCCCTGGCCGAAATCCGGCTGCAGCGCCCGGCGCTTCACAATCGGCTTTTGCCGGAAGACCTCGACATGCTCGAGCGCCTCTTCGCCGAAATCGACGCCGCCCCAGGAATTCGCGTGTGCGTGCTTTCTAGCACCGGGAAAACCTTCAGCGCCGGGTTCGACATCGGCGCGATCGGCGTCACGTCCATAGACGACCCGCATGGTGTCCAAGCCGCGCCCCTCGTCTTTGAACGCATGGTGAACCGCCTGGAACGCCTTCGCGTCCCCACCATCGCCGCGATCCAGGGTGGCGTCTATGGCGGTGCGGCGGATCTCGCACTTGCCTGCGACTTCCGCATCGGGGTCGAAAATATGGAACTGCGTGTCCCGGCCGCACTCCTCGGCGTTCACTATTACGCCAGCGGCTTGCAGCGCTTCGTCAACCGTATCGGACTCGGTCCCGCGAAGAAAATCTTCCTGCTCGCCCAACCAATCGATGCCCAGGAATTGCATCACTTCGGGTATCTCGACGCGGTCGTTCCGGCATCCGCACTCCAGGCGGTAGTAGACGAATATGTCAAACAAATTCTGGCGCTTGCCCCGATTCCGATCCAGGGAATGAAACGGGCACTGAACCAAATTGCCCGCGCGGAACTCGATCTCGAAACGACCAACACGACGATACGCGAGTCCATGCGTTCCGCCGATCTTAAAATCGGTCTCGCCGCCTGGGCTAAACGCGAAGCTCCTTCGTTCCTGGGAGAATAATGTGCTTCCGTACTCCCAGAACGGCCTCAAAAGGGCCTGGAAGTGCCGATTTTTGTTTTGACTCGGGCCGAGTACTCTGGCATACTGTTCTCCGGTATAGAGTGAAGTGTCAGTTGACCCTCCGGTCCGCCCCTCCTTTCGCAGCCCACCCTCCGGCGCGTTTGCCTGCCCCTTCTCGGCCTTTCTTGACTTAGGAGCTCCTAGTGAAAAAACTGTTTGTTGGCAATCTTCCTTATTCGGCGAATGAAACGGATCTGCAGAATTTCTTCGCAGCGAATGGCTTTACAGTGGATAGCGTTCTCGTCATGCGCGACCGTTTTTCGGGTGAGGCCCGTGGGTTCGGTTTCGTGGAGATCAATGACGACGCAGCGGCGGGGCTGGCAGTTGAAGCTTGCAACGGACGCGACCTGCAAGGGCGCGCCCTGGTCGTGAACGAAGCGCGCCCGATGAACCGCGAAGGCGGCGGTGGTGGCGGCGGCAATCGCGGAGGAGCGGGCGGCGGTGGTGGACGCCGTGACTTCGGCGGGGGCGGTGGAGGCGGCGGTGGCCGTCGCGAACGTTACTAGCCAGTTTGAAACCATTCAGCAACGAAAGCCGCCGGCTGCGCCCGGTGGCCTTTTTTACTTCCCCGGCCGCCGCGGCCTTTGCTTCGCTGAAATCGACTTGATCACCAACCGCCGCTTCCCCTTCGGATCGATCGGCGGATCGGCGATCGCGATTACCTGCCGCATCAGTGCCCAAACCCTCCATGGGGCATTTCTTACTGGACATAAAGAACTCCCAGTACATTGAAGTACTCCGCTCCGCCATACGTCTCGCGAATAAACAGGCCCTGGACGCCAGAAAGCCCCGTCGGAATCCGCACGTCCGCCATGTAGTATCCGAGCAGCCCCGGCTGTAAACGTACCTGCAAAACCTCTGCGTCGAACGCTCCAATTTGAATACTCACCGGACTGACAAGCGATAGCGGACTAAGAGGAGCACCAAAGCCGGTGGCCACCGGAGGATTCACGGCACCCAAACCGGTAATATAAATGTGCACGATCTCGCCGGCCTTCGCCGGATTCGATGAGCTAACGGGCGAAGAATAGTCCTCGTGAATAGCGATCTGCTCTTCAGCAAACCCCGGCGGAGTCACTGGCTCGGCGCGCGGATCGATCGCCGCAAGGTTCACATCCACTGCCGCGTCGAATGGAGAATCCCCGATTTGCACAATCAATCGCGCCGGCCGAACGGTGCCCGCCGCGGGCGGCGTCAATTCCCACGGCAGTTGAATGCGTACCTCCGTTGGAGACACCACATGAATCGGCATCGCGGTTCCGTCCAGTAACACTTGTACGTCCCTAAACAGCAGCGGCAGGGGTTGTAGGGCGATATAGGGAACCCCCCCGAATCCCTTTCCGAAAATCCGAATCGCCGAGCCCGGCGCGAACCCGCCCCGCGCCAGTTGAATGGACGGACTCGCCGGCAGGAATTCGAAGTTGGAACCGGTGCGTACATCGATGCCAATCACTCTGCCGATCCCCGTCGAGGCGTACGCCACCCAGCCGGTGCCCGCCAGCGTCGCCTGCACAATGCCGTCTGCATCCGCCGAGATCTGCCGAAAACCCGTGCCATCCGCGTATTGCGCAAAGAGCTGCTGGCCGAAAGGCAGATAGCGGGAGAACGCCGTGAACATCACGATTTGCCCGTCAGCGCTGATTTGTGCGTCTCGAGCAAACATGTCCGAATTCAACGCGACCTCACTGCCTCCGCCAAGCCGCAGCTGCCGACTCCGATGATCGGCCGTTTCGTAAATCAGGGTAGTCGCGCCGTCGTCAATGACCGCCGAGATCGGAACTTCAGCGGTCAGAATCCGAACTTCACGAGCCCCGCGCCAAAGACTCAGCGCCCCTTGCCGCAGAATCAGTACCCCACCATCCGCCGTAATGGCGCGACCGCTCTGCATCCCTGCGTAGGTGGCATTCGACAATACACTGTACGCTTTGCCGACCCGGTCCAACAACGTCAACAGATTGTTCGAGGGAAATCCCGCGGTGCCCCAAATCACGGCGTAGCGCCCATTTCGACTGATCCGAGCGTGCCCTGAGCCGGTGCTCTTCTCCCCGGAACTCGAGATCGTCCAGCTCCAGCGTTCAAAATGAACACATGCGCTCCCGCCGTTGCAGGGCCGATCGGCATTGATCACTTGAACGGTTCCATCTCCGCTCACATCCGCGGACGTCAGTTGGAAAAAATTGGTGAAGTTCGGAACACCGTCCTGCGCCCGCTGCTCCACAAGGGCGAGTCCATTACTATCCAGCCTGAAAATCTTGGGATTCATAACCTCGCCCGAGCCACGAAGCACTTGCGAAGTGGAAAAGTAAATTTGAGAACCGTTATCGGTGGTAGCGAGTCCGGAAGGCTGAGCGTATGCGGATACTGCTCCCACCAGAATCAGAATAGGTATAAGGAAAAAGCGGATAGGCATCGGGACGTGACCTCCAAAACCGAAGTCGAGACGCGGAAGATACCGCCGATCAGCATCAGCCTCATCGTCCCACGCGCGGCTCACGAAAAGGTCCGGCTGGTCCGGTGAACGAATAGAGTCGTGGAGACGCGGTCCTGCACCGAGCGTTGCGTCGAGGCGCGCACGAAGCGGCACGAAGTGCCGCGAAATAAGTGCTCCGAACCGGCGTTCCCCATCGAAGTTCCGGCCAATCGCCTTCCAGCTCCGCACGCGAATAAAAAAGCCGAGCCACAGGCGGTCGCCCGGGCTCGGCCCAGTTCCATCGCTACAAACTTGAACTACGCTTCGGACTTGCGGGATAAATCTTCGGTCAGGATGATGGCTTCCGCCAGTTCCTTCATCGGACGGCGCAGACGGCGGCTCTCGTTCCGCAGCCGCAGATACGCCTCTTCCTCGGTCAGCCCGTGGCGCGACTGGAGGATCCCCTTCGCGCGCTCCACCAGCTTCCGAGTCTCAAGCTGACGCTTCATCTCCTCGGTTTCCTCGAGCAGACGCGCATTCTCGTTCTCGAGCAGACCCTTCGAAATCGCCGTACCCATTTGTTCCCCGGCAAAGGTCAGCAGCGCGATTTCCGATGCCGTGTGGTCGTGTTCACCGCGGTGATGAACGTTGATGACTCCGATCGTGTTCCCGCCGCTTACCAGCGGAACTGACAGGAACGCTTCGTAGGTGTCTTCGATCAATGCCGGAAAACGCTTGAACCGGTGATCGGCCGCCGCGTTCTCTTTGAGCGCGACCACGCTACGATGTTCCGCTACCCAACCCGTGACACCCTCTCCCATCTTCATGCGCAGTTCCCCAAGATCGGCTTTGTGCGGCAGCTGCGAAGCGCGCAGGACGATTTCGCCCGTCGCCGTCTCGAGCAGATACACCAGGCACGCGTCGCAGCCTGTAACTTGGGCGGTGAGTCCGATGATGTCTCCAAGCATTTCATCGAGGCTCAAGTGCGAGCTGACGATGCTCGAAATCCGGTGAAGAATCGCGACCTCAGACGTGGGAGGTTCGGCTGCTCCGAGGGGGAGCTCGTGATGAAGAGTTGCTACCATGACTGAGCGTAGTCGCCGATGCCGTCCGGAATCCAATCGAATTTTTCGATAGCGGTCATGGTCGCAAGCCTGATCGCTTCTCAGCCCTTGATCGCAAAGGAGAAATGGGTTCGCATTGAATCGTCCGGCGCACCCCACACGTCCGGCGCGGACGGGCGTTCCGTCGCTGCCTTTGAGGTACTAACGGACTCCGGTGAGGGTACTGGGCGCAAAATCGTCGAGCGTCTCATCCAGCTTCGGGCCGCTCTCGCACCCAGCGGCGCGTTGCCGCTTCCCGTTCGCATCATCCTGCTTGCCAACGAAACCGAGTTCGCCGCCTACAGCTCCGACCCCTATCAAAAAGGCTTCTATCAGAGCGGGCCGGATCTCGACACCATCGTTCTCTTCTCGCAAGGCTCTCTCACCTATCAGGTCCTGGCGCACGAATTCATTCATCTGCTCCGGAATCATCAAGGCGGCCGTCTTTCCCATTGGCTCGAGGAAGGCATCGCCGAGTTTTATTCGACCATCGAATTTCGTAAAGGATTTGCGGTCGCCGGCTACGACGTCGAGTCGCATTCGCGTACCCTGCGGAATCCGGAATCGAACAGCGAACCCGCCCAGTACGCACGCGGTTGGGCGGCCGCGCGAGCCGCCATCTTGCAGGTCCGCGGATCGCTGCTCGTCCGCATTCCGCTCGCGCCCATCGAAGACAGAGCGGAGCCGGCGACTGAAATCGCCGAGGTAGACGCGCTCGTTCTACGCGCCGGAATGCTGCTCGAAGTCAGCAAGCATGAAGCTGCCGCCGCCCTATTCGAACGAATCGCCGCAACCTATCCCACCTCTGCTGCCGCTGAAATGGGTCTGTTCCAGTTGGCCATGTTCGAGAGCACCCTGGGATCGACCCAGCAAATCGCGAGCCATCGCACCGAAGCCGCCCGGCACGTCTTGCGCGCCATCGAACTGGGGGCCGGTTCCGACGCCGTCTTTGAATACGCCATGCTGTTGCGCGAATCGAAAGCTCCGCGCAGCGAAATCGACCGCTGGCTGGAGCGCACGCTCGCGCTGAGCCCGCGTCACGCGGAAGCGCATCTGCTGCTCGGCGTCGAGGCTAGTTCCGCCGGCAACCTCGGCAGCGCGCTCGCGCACCTTCAATCCGCCGCCGCCATCCTCCCTCGCCATACTTCCGTCTGGCATGCGCTGGGCTACGCGCAGTGGAAGGCGGGGAAGCTCGACGCCGCTCGCCAGTCTGCGAAATCCGCGCTCGATGCCGCTAAGGATCCCGCCGAGCGCGGTATGGCGGAATCGCTGGCGCAGTTGATCGACCAGCCAAAACTCGACCGCCCCGGCACCGCCATCATTACACCCGATTCCTGGAAGCCGCGCCTCGAAGGCGACCGCCGCACCGAAGGCAAGCTGGTCCGCGTCGATTGTGGAGCCAACGGCGCCCTCCTGCATGTTGAATCGCCCCAAGGCGCGCTCGCACTCGCCGCCACGGCGGACACGCGTGTCGCTCGCTTCGTCAACGGTCGCCCTGAGGAAAGCAGTTCCGGAGCCGAAATTCCCTGCCCGCTTCCTCGACCGCTTCGAGTACGCGTAGAATACCGCCGTCAGCCAACCGGTCTGGTACTGGCCGCCATTGAATTCATCGAACCCTAGCGCGTATGATTTGAGTTCCGCATTGGGAGGGAAACGCATTGCCTTTTGAAGTTCCCGGCAGAGAACAGATCCTCTTCTTTCTTCGCCATCCCATTCGTTGGTATCGCGAGGCCGGGCCGACAAACCCGTTTGAATCCGACCTTCGCAAGAAACGCATTCGAATGGTGCTGTATGCCGTTTCGGTCTTCGTGGCAATTGGACTCGGTTGCGGTGTCTACGCCTATGTAAACGGCCTCGACGCGCGCTCGGAAGCTGCGTACCTCGAGGGCGAGAAGCTGCTAACTCCGAATTCTTACGAAGCCGCCATCTCGAAATTCGATCGCGCCATCTCCCTGAACAGCCGCAACGAAAAGGCGCACCTCGCCCGCGGCGAAGCCCTCGGCATCCTCGGTCGGAACGACGAATCTTTGCGCGCCTACAGCAGAGTCATCGAAATCAAACCCGACTGGGCTCGCGGGTATACCGCGCGAGGCAAACTGTATCGCACGTTGGGCAACAATGAAAAGGCGGTCGCCGATCTGAATACTTCGGTCGATCTCGAAGCCAATCCTGAAAATCTACTCGAACGCGGCCAGGCCTTCGCGTCGCTCGGTCAATGGCAGAAGGCTATCGACGACTACACTGCGTACATCAGCCTGCGCGAAGGGGTTCCCTATCCGTATATGCTTCGGTCCCTTGCGAAACGGAAACTCGGCGACAATCTCGGCGCGCGCGAAGACACCATTCAGGCCATGGTGATCGAACAGAAATTACCTTCGCGATTCGGCAAGACCGAGGCCGGACCCGCCGCCTTAATGCCGCCGCCGCAAAACAAGTAAAAAAAGCCCGGATGGCTTAGAAACCGCCATCCGGGCCTGAGGGAAAATCGATCTCGCTTTAGCGGTGTCCGCGGCTGCTACCGCTACTGCTGCTAGGGCGGCTTCCGCCCCCTCCGCCGCCACCACCCGAAGGCCTAGGGGCGGATCCGCCACCCCCACCGCTCGCCGGACGCGGTGCGGAATAGCTTGGCGCCGAGTGCCGCGGTGCCGAATAACTGGGCCCGGACTGCCGCGGTGCGGAATAACTGGGCGCCGACTGCCGCGGTGCGGAATAGCTAGGAGCCGACTGGCGCGGAGCGGAATATCCGCCGCCGCTATAATTGCCCTGCGGACGCTCGCGGACAATCTGCGGATTAATCCGCACCGGCTGCGACCCGGATGGGTTCTGCGATCCGTTCCAGCCGCGGCCCGTATTCGGAGATCCGCCCTGTGGCGAACTGCCGGCGCCGTCAAAACGCCGCCATCCGTTGCCCGACGCCGGACCCGAGGGAGCCGCGCTCCGGTTCAAATATCCGTTCGGACTCGCGAATCCTGACGTGCCTCTTGGCTGTTCATTCACGCTCCGCCATCCGCCGCCGGACGGCGATGACGCTGTCGCGGGCCTATTGAAGTTCCCCTGCCGGACGCCATTCTCGAACCCGCGCTGCTGTTGGTCGAACGATACCCTCGATGTCTGCGACGGCTGCGAGCGCGAAACGAATCGCGCATTATCCGATGACCGGCTCAGCTGCGATCCGCGTACTTCGCGATCCGCAAACCGCGTGCTCGAATGGTCCGGCGAAACCGGAAGCTGTCCACGCACCAGACCTGCGGACCGCAAGTCGGTCTGCGAAGCTCGCGCATAGCTCCGGTTATCGACGCCGGCGCGCCCGAAGCGACCCGAGTCCATCGACGTAATGCCGTTGCCGATCCGCGCGTTCCGATACGAGCCATACACGTTCGCGTTGCCGACGATGGTGGTGTGCCCGCCAAAGCCGCCGTTGCGATAGCCGGCATAAATCCCTCGGCCGTACCACGCATGGAACCGCTCATAAGGGGCCAGCGGCACCCAGCCGACGTGGCCAAATCCGAATCCGTTACCAGATCCGCCGCCCCAGCCAAAAAATCCCACCACAGCCGGACGCCAGTAATGCCGACCGTACGCCGCGCCAGGGAACCAGCACCAGCCGACTCCTGGACGTTGATACCAGCTGCCCCAGTGATACGGAGCCCAGCCCCAAGGATCGTGGCTGACCCAGGTCCAGCCATAGTAGTCTTGCCACGCCCAACGGCCATTGCGGTACGGCGCCCAATCCGCGGTCGCCTGCGGAACCCATACGTTGCCGTACTGCGGATCGTTATCCCACTTGCCGTAGTGATCCAGATCTTCCACGCCGTACACATCGCGCGGAACGTACTGCGTGCTCTTCGAAGTCATCAACTCGCGGTCACGCGCGTCATTCCAGCGATCCCATTCGTCGCCGGGCCGCGCCGCGAGTGTTTGAAATTCGGGATTGTCCGCTCCCCCGCGAACCAGCATCATCTGGCCCGAGCGGACTTTCTCTGAGCCATTCTGCGTGTACACATCCGCTTCGCCGGACCGAATCATGATTTCGGTCAGACCATCCTGCATGACCGCCACGCGGTACGCACCACGGCTCAACGGATGCACCGCCACGTTCGGTGTGGAAAGTTCAATCTGCGCATCGGAATCGCGCAACATGCGGAACGTGATGTTTCCGCCCGCAACCTGGATCTGGAAGCGGCCGTCCTCGAGCTGTGCCATCCGGATCTCCGTGTTCGGACCCAGCCGCACGAAATTTGCGAAATCCAACTGGATCTCCGCCCGCGCGTTGGCACCCGTAATCAGCCGATCCTGCACCTGGAGCGGAGCGTTCAACGCTGCCGCGACCATCTCGCCAGAGTCGCCGCGCCGGACGCTGACCTCGCCCGCAATCACACTGATCCGGGCAACACCGCGTGTCGGATCCTGATCGTTATCCTGCTGCTGGTCTTGTTGCGCGTCGGCACCCTGCTGCTGAGGAGGGCCCTGCGGCGGACCCTGCTGGCCCATAACAAAAGCCGCACTCGCCAATGCCAGCATAGGGACTAGAGATCGAAATGGGCGGTACATAGCCATTACCTGAAGTCTTATTAACACGTCTAGGTCCAAAGAAATGTCTAACCGTATCAAAGAGATGCGAAACGAAGCCAGCCGTCAATCTGGCTGAAAACCACCACCCCGGCCGTTCGCGACCAAGATTCGCACCGCACGGTGTTCAGCGTCCTTAAGTGTATGGAGCCTTACGATTTGCTGTGATCGGCCTCTTAGGCTCAACCTAAATTAACGGGCGGGCTACACGACACCCCATCCAGCAGCGGTGCACCGCGAAAAGCCCTAGTCCCAACCAAAATACCCTTAGCCCATAGGGATCCAAGCAGAACCATGCTACTTTTGCCTTGTTGTCCAGAAGTACTAGTACCGACTAAACTATGACTCGACTCCTCGTCCTCCTCGCTGCACTCCTCGCCCCGGCTGCCGCGCAAATTACGGTCTACTCCGCGGCGAATCTCGCAGTCGGCCAGAACCGCCAACTGACGGCCTACGTGCCTCTCGTAGTCAACACCGTGAACTGGTCCGTCAATGGCGTTCCCGGCGGTAACTCGACTTATGGAACGGTCTCCGCCACCGGACTCTATAACGCCCCGGCCGTCGTGCCGATGAACAACGCCGTCGCCGTCCGGGCTACCAGCACCGCCGACGCGACGAAATTCGGCCAGGTCATTATGACCGTTACGCAGCCGGTTCCCGAGCTTTGGAGCGTCTACCCGACCTCCGTTCCCGCCGGTTCGTTCACCATCACCTTAAACGGAGCCAACTACTCCGCCGCCTCCGTTGTTAATTTCGGAGGCACTCCGCTGACGACGACCCTGTTGTCCGCCACCGGACTCCGGGCCACCGGCGTCGCGACCGCCGCGCAGGTCGGCACGCTGGTCCCGATCACTGTGACCAATACCGGACTCGGACCCGTAACCACCGCCGCCGTCAATCTCAAGATCACCGTCGCGAATCCCGTCGGCGTGACCATCTCGCCGAGTTCGGCGACGATTTCGACCGGCGCGACGCGCCAATTCACTTCAACAATCACGAACTCCTCGAACACCGCCGTGACGTGGTCGGTTAACGGAATCGCGGGCGGCAACGCCACCGTCGGCACCATCTCGCCCGCGGGCCTCTACACCGCTCCCGCCGCCGTCCCCAGTCCAGCAGCGGTGACGGTGCGCGCCACTAGCGCGGCGGACGCCACCGCTGGAGCCTCGGCGACAGTCACCCTCCAAACGCCGCCCCCGCCCGCCGTTACGGTGAGCGTTTCGCCGGCATCGATAACAATCGCGCCATCCGTCTCGCAGCAATTCATGGCCACCGTGACGAACACTCAGAACACCGCCGTAACCTGGAGCGTCAACGGAATCGCAGGAGGCAATTCGACGATCGGCAGCATCTCCGTCACCGGGCTTTTCCTTGCCCCCGCCGCCGCGCCAGTTCCTTCGAGCGTCACGGTTCGCGCCACCAGTGTCGCCTCGGCCGCCGCCAGCGCGACCGCTATCGCCAACATCGTCGGACCGCCCAATCCGGGTACCGGACAAGGCACCCCAAACCTCGGCGCGGGCCGTTTCCTCGAACAGGCTTCCTTCGGACCCACTCCAGCCTCCATCGCGCACGTGAAGCAGGTCGGCTACGACGCGTGGCTGACCGCGCAATTCAGTACGCCCGAAACCCTCATTACAAATCCCGCCGCGCAGTCGAGTGCGACGGTCCAGGATCAATACATCAACCGTCTCGCCGCCGCTCCCGATCAACTTCGCCAGCGCGTCGCGTTCGCTCTCAGCCAGATCATCGTGATTTCGATGAACAAGAACATCTACAACGACGAGATCGTGCCCTATCTGCAGATCCTTAGCCGCAACGCTTTCGGCAGCTATCGGACCCTGCTCGGCGAGATCACCGTCAGCTCGCAAATGGGCAAGTACCTTGACCTCGCCAAGAGCGCGAAGCCCTCGCCAGCCGGCGGAGCCAATGAAAACTACGCCCGCGAACTCACTCAGCTCTTCACTGTCGGCCTGTATCAGCTGAATCAGGACGGCTCGACAGTTCTCGATGCGCAGAACAAGCCCGTGCCGCTTTACAACCAGACCGCTATCCAACAGATCGCCCTCGCGCTCACCGGCTGGATCTATAAAGGCAACGCCTGGGAGGACTTCAGCGGGCCCATGACGCCACTCGATACGAACCACGACTTCACGGGGAAATCATTCCTTGGCTGCACCCTCGCCGCCGGACAGAACACCGTGACAGACACCAACGCCGTGCTCGACTGCCTGTTCAATCACCCGAATTCGGCGCCGTTTATCGCCACCCGCCTGATTCGCAGCCTGGTCACCAGCAATCCATCCCCGGGCTACATTCAGCGGATTGCCGCTGTCTTCGCGAACAATGGATCCGGCGTGCGCGGCGATCTGAAGGCCGTCGTCAAAGCCATCCTGCTCGACTCCGAAGCACGCAACGATACCGCCACCCCCACGTCAGGCCGCTTGAAGGATCCCATCTTCCACACCATCTCGTTTATCCGCTCGCTTGGCGGCACCATCGGACCGGCCGCCGGCCTTTCCTGGAACTACTCGCAAATGGCGGAGACCCCGCTGACGCCGCCTTCGGTTTTCAGCTTCTACTCGCCGCTCTATCGAATTCCACGGACGCCGAACGTCGGCCCCGAATTCCAGATCTACACGCCGACAGAATCCGTCTTGCGCGGTAACTTCCTCTGGTACGTCGTCAGCCAGCCCAATCAATTTGGCATCGACCTCTCGCAGTTCCTGAATGTCGTCGGAAATACTCCGGCGCTGATCGACGCCGTGGATCAGACGCTGCTCTACGGACGCATGCCACAAGGCGTGCGGCAGAGCATCGCGACCGCGATCGCCGCGCAATCCGACAACAACGGCAAAATGCAAACCGCGCTCTACCTCGCGGCGCTTTCGGGCTATCACGCCATCCAATATTAAATCCGAAGAGAAAACACCATGACCAACAACAATTCACGACGGGATTTTCTGCGGGTTGGCGGCGGACTCGCCGCGGCCGGCGGCTTCAGCCGCTTCGGCCTCATGAACGCCTTCGCGCAAAGCGCGTCCAATTACAAAGCCCTGGTATGCGTCTTCCTGTTTGGCGGCAACGACAGCCACAATATGCTGGTGCCCCAATCGCAGGCGCAGTTCAACGCCTATAAGAGCATTCGCGGATCGCTCTCGCTGCCCGACGGCAACGCGAAACTGCTTCCCATCTCCGCCGTGAACGGCACACCCTACGCCTTGAATGACGGCCTCGCCAGCATTCATCCCTTATGGGCACAGCAGAAGCTCGCCGCTGTAGCGAACGTCGGCATGCTGGTCCAGCCGACCACGCGCCAGCAATACCTCTCGGGCGCCACCGTGCCCACCAACCTGTTCTCTCATTCCGATCAGGTGATTCAGATGCAGGCCGGAAATCCAAACGGCTCCGGTGGCACCGGTTGGGCCGGCCGCGTCGCCGACGCCGTGCAGTCGATGAACGGGGCATCCAGTTTCCCGCCGTCCATCTCCATGGCCGGATCCGCGCTCTTTTGTACCGGCAACGCCGTGCAGTCCGCCAGCCTGATTCCAGGTTTCGATCTCACACTGAACGGCATGAGCGCGTGGCCCGCTTCCGCTACCAACGCCCGTACGCAAGGTTTGCAGGAAGTCCTAACCTTTGATTCCGGACTCGCGCTAGTGCAGTCCGCCAACAAGGTCCGCCAGGATGCGCTGACCCTCAACGCCATGCTGAAGAGCCTCGCCGCCGGCCAGCCGCTCTCCACCGTCTTCCCGCAGACCAGCATCGGACAGCAGTTGCAGCAAGTCGCCCAGATCATCCGCCTGCGCGGAGCCACCGGCATGAGCCGCCAGGTATTCTTCTGTTCGCTCGGCGGCTTCGATACCCACTCCGGCCAGAGCTGGGAGCAGTGGGATCTGTTCCGCCAGATCAGCGCGGCGATGATGGCGTTCTACAACTCGACCATCGAAATGGGGATCGCCGACCAGGTAACCACCTTCACCGAAAGCGACTTCGGCCGCACCCTGCAGCCGAGCGGAACCGGCTCCGACCACGGCTGGGGCAGCCACCATCTCGTCATGGGCGGCTCCGTCAAGGGCGGCGACCTCTACGGTACGTTCCCCACTTTGGCCCTGGGCGGACCGGACGACGCGAACAACCGCGGCGTGCTGATCCCCTCCACCTCGCTCGATCAATATGGAGCGACCATGGCCAAGTGGTTCGGCGTCGCTCCCGCCGCCTTGCCGCAAGTCTTTCCGTCGATCGCGAACTTCGCGACCCCAGACATCGGCTTCCTAGGCTAAACAGTGCCCTGGGCACGACCCCGCTTGAACCCCGAGCGTAAGCGACGGGACTCGGTCGCGCTCGCTCTTCCCTCCCTCAAAACCGCGAACGAAGTGAGCGGGGCGCATCAAGCGCACGAAGCGCGGACGAAGTCAAACGCCCCTACGAATCCGACCCGCGACCAAAGTGCTCCGAAGGAGCACGTCGGGAGCGGACACGAACGCTGATTTTCGACGGAGTGCTGCCACGAGACCGCACTCTGCCTCTCCCGACCTACATCGTCAGCACGACGCGGAACCGCGCCGCGCCACTCATCATCCGCTCGTACGCCTCGCTGGCGCGCTCAAGCGGATATACTTCGCTCATCGAGCGGACGCCGGTCAATGCGCTGAACGTCATGGTCTCCTCGGAATCGATGGACGTGCCCGAATACCAGCCTTGAATCCCACGGCGGCCACCCAGCAGCACCAGCGGCGAAATCGTCATCGTGCCCGCCGCGCCCAGAACCATCAGCGTCCCCTTGGGAGCCAAGCCGCCAATCGTAGCCGCCATCGCCGGTCCGTCGGTCACCGTCGCGAGAACCACCTTCGCGCCGCCCATTTTTGTCAGTTCCACCGCCGGATCCGCCGCCTTGCTATCGATGTAATGCCACGCGCCTAACTGACGCGCCAGCGCTTCTTTGTCCGCGCCGCGCGCGATCGCGACCACGCGATAGCCCATCTTCGCCGCGAACTGCACGCCCAAGTGTCCGAGCCCACCCAGCCCGAGAATCGCCACCGTGTCGCCCGGACGCGCCCCCGCGTTGCGCAGCGCGTTGAACGTCGTCACCCCGGCGCACATCAGCGGAGCCGCCTCGACGGCCGTCAACTCCGGCGGAATCGCGGCGAGCGCCAATGCCGGAACGATCATGAATTCCGCATAGCCGCCGTCGAACGTCAGACCAGTAATCTGCCCGGTCTCACAAGCGAAGAAGTCGCCCCGGCGGCACGGTCCACAAGCTCCGCACTGGCCTCCGTGCCACCCGGTGCCCGCCCGCTGCCCGACCGCCCAATTCGCCACTCCGACGCCGACCGCTTGGATCACTCCCGCGACCTCATGCCCCGGAATCCGCGGATACCGGATGCCCGGCATATGGCCTTCCTTCACCAGCGAATCGCTGTGGCAGACTCCGCACGCCTCCACCTTCAGTAGCACGGTATTTGGCGGCGGATCTGGAATCGCCCGCTCCACCAACTCCAGGGCGCCACCGGGCGCCGAAACCTGAACAGCACGCATATTGAACATGGACGATTCCTCCTGCCTCGATCTTGGCACAGCTCCGTGAACGGCCCATGGCCCCAGCCGCCGACCGCTACAATAGGAAATTCTCCGCCATGATTTCAAGACGCAATTTGTTGCTCGCGGGCGCGCTCGCCGCCGCCCCGGCTTTCGGCCAACGTAAGAAGAAAAAGGCCGAAAACATTCCGCCTCCGCCGCGCCCGAACGTCGTGCTGATCGTGCTCGGCGACGTCGGCTCCTGGATGCTCGGCTGCTATGGCAACCAGGAATTGAAGACGCCGCAGATCGACCAGCTCGCCAAAGGCGGAACCCACTTTACGTATCACTTTGCCGCTTCGAGCGTAGCCTCGGCGGCCCGTGGATCCCTGCTCACCGGCGTCCGGCCGTCCAAGCTCGGCATCACTGAAGATGCGCCCGCCGCCCTTACCGGATCCCTGCTCTCCGATCTTCTATCTGGCGCCGGCTACCGTTGCAGCTTCGCCGGCGAGTGGAATTTCGCCGCCGGAATCGCGGATACAAAGAGCAAACACGGCTTCTCGCAGTTCGATTCGCTGGATCCCGCCGAAACCGAATTCGGGCCGAAGTGGGTCACCAGCCGCGCTTCCGCCTTTCTCGATAAGCAGTCGCCCGCCAATAGCACCAGCGCGAATCCGTTCTTCCTCCAGGTTTCCTATCCGCGCACGAAGGTTCCCTACGGCGGTTACGATCCCAAATTCGCGGAGCTCTACGCCACCACGAAGTTCGACAAACTAGGCTGGCTGCCGGTCTCCAAGCAGGCCCGCTTCGGGCGCCTGATGTTCGACGACATTCAGGGCAACCTGCGTAAATTCGCCGCCATCGTATCGGCGACCGACGCCGAAGTCGGTTCGCTGATTGCGAAGATCGATCAGAAGGGCCTGCGGAGCAACACGCTGGTCATCGTTACTTCGGACGCCGGCTTCCTGCTCGGGCACCACGGGCTTTGGTCGAACGGCCTCGCTTCCGAGCCGGATAACATGTACGACGAAGTTGTCGGCACGCCCATGATCTGGAACTGGCCCGGCGTCGTCCCGGTCCAGGGTACGCGTCCTGAAACCGTCAGCGCGCTCGACCTCGTGCCCAGCCTGTGCGAAGCCGTCAACGCGACCGCGCCCGACGGTTTGGTTGGACAGAATTATTGGCCGTGGCTCAACGCCCGCTATCAGCCCAGGAAAATCGGCGGCACTACCGCGCCCAAGGCATCCACCTGTTTCGCGGAATGGCGCGACACCGTGATGGCGCGTGACAGCCGTTACAAACTGGTTATGCGTGGAGCTCGCGTTGCGGAGTTCTACGACTTGAAGAACGATCCGGCGGAGCAAACCAATCAGGCCGCGAATCCGACGTTCATCAGCGAACGCCAGCGCCTGATGGCCGAAATTGCGGCTTTCAGAAAGTAGCTTTACGCCGGTTGTTCGATCACGCCGGCGAACAGCAGGGCTTTGGTTCGGGCGTCGATGATCAACGCCACGAACGGCCGGTTCAGCACCAGCGTCTTCTTCTCGCGCGGCTTCGGCATGCCCGAACCCGCCATCATCAGCACCACCGTCGCCGCTGCCGCCACCGTTCCTTCTTCGTCCACTTCGATCCGCGTCTTGTGAATCACGTCGCTGATGTATAACAACTCGGAACCCATCGGCTTGAAGTCGGCCCCCGGATACTGGAACGCGACCGCCATGCCCAGTTTCTTCAAGTACGGCGTCAACGAAGCCCCAAAATCGAAACTGAAACGCGGCATTTTCAAGTCGACATCGAACTCGCCGCTGGAATCGACCAGTTTCGCCGGATCCAGTTTCGCGAGGACATCCGCCGGACTCTTTCCCGTCTCGGGCAACAGCGCGTAGAAGCAAATCGACGAGCCCTGATACGGTAAGACCACGCCTTCAAATCCAGGTCCGCTGCGATACCCAAGCTTGCGGTCCGCATCGTGCATCATCGCGACGGGCTTGGCGGTTCCATCTGCATAATGGAACGGCTCGTCCTTCGTATCACCCTTGGAAAATTGCCGGGTCCATTTGCCGGCGAAATAGACCGCGTTCGTCAGAATCAACATCGCCGAACGGATCATGTCCGGCGTCACAATCTCCGGAATCTTGCCCTTGGTGTTCGCGCTAACCCAGTCGTTGATGGTCTTCGCGCTTTGCGGATCGGTAAACTTCAGCGTCGCGGCTTGTGCCCGGAATACCACCTCGCACTGTTTGATAAAAGCGGGAGCAATCGGAGCGGTCTCACCGGTCCACAGCGCGTTCGCCACCAGGAATTCCGCACCGCCCGGCATCCCCAGGACCCGCGTCAGCGCGTCGATCGACCCGTTGAGCACCGCCGCCTCTTTGTCAGGTAGGGTCAGCGCCTTCCGCATCGCCGTGCGCGTCGATCCCGCCGATCCCGACTCCGCCATCGCGAAGGCCAGAAACGCGCTGAGCGGCGACAGCATCACATTCGAGCCGGGTTTCTCGTGAACGACGGCCCGCAGCAGATGCATCCCGAATTCGTTCTGGGCCCGCACCGCCACCCGCGACAGCTGAACGCGCTCTTCGAGCTTTTGCCAGTCTTCTGGTGTCGCCTGATTGGGAGTGGACATAGGATTCCTTCTCGCGGGCTGAGCAAATGCGGCTTGCCGGAGCCGCGGAGTTACGCCGCAGAGACCTGCGCAAGTGAGTCGTGAAATCCAGCGGCGGCGCGTCATCCCGGTTCGCTCCTCGAAGCCCGGCCCCAGTATGGCAAACTCCGCCCAGCCTGGCCTTTCAAGATCGCGCTCGCTAAAAACTCCAGTGCCCCCCATACCCGGTTTGAACCCGGAGCGTAAGCGACGGGACCTGCAATGCCCGCGCAGAACCTTTCGAAAAGAACAGAAGCGGGATCCGCGCGATGTTCCTGCCGCGGGAATACAAATCGGCCTTCGCGAGCATCGCCCGCGAAGGCCGAATGAGAAACAGGATGTCTGGCGCGATCCGGATCTACGGCGTCACAACCGCCGCTCCCTGATTCAGTTTCTTCCAGGTGCCGGAATAAATGAAATTGGTATCCGTTCCGTTGTAGGCGATTTCTTTGCCGTCGTTGGTCACAACAATGTCGGCATGCATCGTGGTCTTATCCGAAAAAGTGAGCACGACCTGACCGGTGCAATCCGAGTTGATCGTGTACGTTCCAGTCAGCGTGCGGCGATAAACGGTTCCGTCGTAATTCAACGTGTCCCCACCCGTCACGTTGCCGTTTCCGTCACCAGCTATCCGTCCGTTGCCCGCCATGATATATAGATTTCCGTTGCTGTCGTAGGAAAAGCCGGACTGGACGAAACCGTACGCCGAGTTCAACGACGTCGCATCGCACCCGGAGGCGGCCTGGGCTTTAACCTTCGTCGTACTACGAGTCACCAAGAAGCCCGCAGCGGCAAGCAAGCCGGCGAAAGCAACATATCTCAGAGCGCGCATGTATAATTTCTTTCCAGCGCGATGCCGCCTTACGGCAGACCACCGCCCTTCGTGAACACTTACTCTCTCATTCTGACGGATTCAGATCCAATTCGGTGTACACGCTTTTATCGGACCTTATTTTTTGACTTCCTCTTTCACTCCGCGCCCTGTTTCGTATCTATCCGCGACGGCGGTTTTTGTCCATAATGAACCGTGCGCCTCGCCGCCGCCGTCTTCCTTATCGCCTTTATTATCCTGTCGATCGGGGTCTCGGCCAACGGACTCGCATCCGCCTATATCGATCCAGCCGGAAAGCTGCTTGCCCAGGACGAAGCCACCTACGCCCACTCATCGCTCCGCATGGCGCAGCAGGGCGGGTGGCTGACGCCCCACTTCCTCGGGCGCTTCGCGCTCTACAAACCGCCGCTGCTGTATTGGCTTTCAGGAGCCGCCGCGCGCATCATCGGACCCTCTAACTTCGCCCTGCGCCTTCCCGCTTTGCTCGCCGGAGCCCTCAGCGTCGCGCTGGTTTTTCTGTGGCTCAGCCATGTCTCCCTGCTCTCCGCCATCGCCGGGGCGACTCTGCTGCTGACCAGCCATCTCTTCTTCGTCCTTGATCGCGTCGCGTTGATGGATCCCCTGCTTTGCTGTCTCACTACAGCCGCCCTGTACCTGCTTTATCGCGATCACCGGCTGGATCGCTGGCGGACTCGACTCGGCTTCGCGGCGCTGGTCGCCGCGGCTATCTTGACCAAAAGCATTGCCGGATTTATTGCGCCGCTCGCTCTTCTGATCTTTTACCTGCGAACCCTGCGCTCCGGCCGGATCCCCTTTTCGCGTATCTTCCAAACCGGCGTGTGCTCGCTTGCGTTCGCCGCGCCCTGGTTCCTCTATCAGTGGCTGGTCCACCCGAAGTGGTTCGTCGCTGAGTTCATCCTCACCGAGACGCTAGCGTGGGGCCTGGCCGCTCCGACACAAACTTCCGCCGAAAATGGATTCCAGTTTTACGCGACCCGGCTCTGGGCTACCGATCCCGCATTGCTGATCGCTGCCGCCGTCGCCTTGCTAACCGCGCCTCGCCGGACGCCTGGATTGCTGGTCATCGAAGCCTGGTGCGCCGCCATGCTGATCGCGCTATCCGCCTTCGGTTATCATTCCGCCGCGTACCTGTTGCCGCTTCTTCCGCCGCTGGCGATCCTGGCCGCGGGAGCAATACGCGGACGTCTCGTCATTGCGACGCTCGCCCTCGTGGTCCTAGCCAAGCTGTGCCTTCCGCAATTTTCCTGGGGGATCCCGTTCGCAGCGGAAACGTCCGATCCCACCCTGGCGGAAGTCGCGAACTATGCCAACAAACATCACGGTCGCGAGTTAGTCATCATCGAGCCGCAGGATCAGTTCGTCTCCGCGACGCTGGCGGCCGAGTGCGGTGGACCCCTCCTCCGCATTCGCTACCTCTATATCGACAACCCCGTGACGCGAATCTCACTCCCTCTGAATTTCGCCGAAATGGGAATTTCGATGACCGTGCGCGAGTTTCTCGCGTTGCGCGCGAACCTGCCCCGCTTTATGCGTGAACTTCGCAAAATGGACGTCGAGCATCTTGCGCCCAATGGCGAGCCTCTCGGCACTGTACTTCATGCTGCATCCGAGGCTGAGGTCCAGCAGCTCATCCGCGAACAACCCGAAATGGATTATTACTGGCCCGCCCGCGCGAAGTGGTTCACCGGCCCCGAGCCTCCGCCCAAACCATAATTAGTGCGGATCGCCTCGCCGATGTACGCCTTCGCCCGGCGCACCGCGTCCGTCAAAACAACTCCGCGCGCCAACAACGCCGTGATTGCCGCCGAATACGTGCATCCGGTCCCATGCGTATGTGGAGTGTCGATGCGTTCTCCGGGAAACTCGAAGAGCACTCCCTCGCTCAGCAATACATCGATCGCGATCGAATCCGCCGAAAGGTGCCCGCCCTTGATGAGCACCGCCTTGGCCCCGAGTTCGACAATCGCATGCGCCGCCCGCTTCATGTCGTCAATCGACCGGACCTCGAATCCGGCCAGCGCTTCCGCTTCTTGCAGGTTGGGAGTCACCAGAAACGCCCGCGGCAGCAACAGCGTCGCGAGTGCGCGTCCGGCATCCTCATCGATCAGCCGCGCGCCGTGTTTCGAAATCATCACCGGATCGACCACCAATGGAAAATTGAATCCGGCCGCCTCGGCGGCGACTGCCTCGACCATCGCGCGGCTACCCAACGCACCGGTTTTCGCCGCGCCTGGCGGAATATCGTCGAGCACCGCACGCAACTGGCTCACCACCAACTCCGGCGCGAGAACCTCGACGCGGCTTACCGACCGCGTGTTCTGCACCGTCAGCAGCGCGATCACCGCCTCGCCATAGACTCCGAACTGGTGGAACGTTTTGAGGTCCGCTTGGATCCCCGCACCGCCGCTCGGGTCCGACCCGGCAATCGTCAACGCAATCGGAGGCATGTGTCCAGAGTATCCCCGCACCGGTAGGCCGCCATATCGGACTACGTCCGCGCCAACTGCGCGGTAGCAGCGGTATCATCTCCTCTAGCTCGAAATCGAAATTATTATGCGAACCACGAAGATCGCACCCATCGCCATTGCCCTTCTGCTCGCCGCCGCCGGAAGCGCCCAGCGCCCCAACGCGAAGCGCGCCGATGTCAGCGGCTCCCGCATCATCAAAGCCGATTCGGAACCTGGCAACTGGATGTCGCACGGCCGAACCTACGACGAACAGCGCTTCAGTCCACTCAAGAAGATCAACGACACAAACGTGTCTCAGCTCGGTCTCGCGTGGTCGCTCCCGCTCGATGCGGATCACGGTCTCGAAGCTACGCCCCTGGTCGTGGACGGCGTGATGTACACCAGTTCCGCCTGGAGCATCGTGTACGCCGTCAGCGCTTCGACCGGAGAAATGCTCTGGAAATTCGATCCCAAAGTTCCTCGCGCGATGCTCGCCAAGGCCTGCTGCGGACCGCCCAATCGCGGAGTGGCCGTGTGGGAAGGCAAAGTTTTCGTCGGCACACTCGACGGACGCCTGATCGCCCTCGACGCCAACAATGGCAAAGTCGCCTGGGAGAATCAGACCACGGATAAGACCAAGCCCTTCACCATTACCGGCGCGCCGCGCGTCGTCAAAGGCAAAGTCCTGATCGGCAACGGAGGCGCGGAATTCGGCGTTCGCGGTTACGTCACCGCCTACGACGCGAACACTGGGAAGCAAGCCTGGCGCTTCTACACCGTCCCCGGCGATCCGGCGAAGGGCTTCGAGAACAAAGCCATGGAGCGCGCCGCGAAGACCTGGAACGGACGCTACTGGGAAGTCGGCGGCGGCGGAACCGTATGGGATTCGATGGCCTACGATCCCGATCTCAACCAGCTCTACATCGGCGTCGGAAACGGCTCGCCCTGGAATCGCGAAGTGCGCAGTCCGGGCGGCGGCGACAACTTGTACCTGTCCTCGATCGTCGCCCTCAACCCCGACAACGGCGACTATATCTGGCACTACCAGACCACGCCCGGCGACAGTTGGGACTACACCGCGACCCAGCACATGATCCTCGCCGACCTGCCAATCCACGGAACCACGCGCAAGGTCCTGATGCAGGCTCCGAAGAATGGCTTCTTCTACGTCCTTGACCGCAAGACCGGCGAACTGCTCTCGGCGACGGCGTACACCGCCGCGATGAGTTGGGCCACCGGCGTTGACATGAAAACCGGACGCCCCATCGAGACGCCGAATGCTCGTTACATCAAAGGCCCCGAAGTGGCTTTACCCGGTCCGCTCGGCGCGCACAACTGGCAGCCGATGTCGTTTAGTCCGCTGACTAAGCTGGTCTACATTCCCGCTCTCGATCTGCCTTTCGCCTACGCGCAAGGGCCGGCGTTCAAATATCTGAAGGACCGTTGGAACCTCGCAATCGACTTGCCGCTGACGGCGGCACCCGACGACCCCGAAGGCCTAAAGCAGCTCGCCGGAATCATTAAAGGCCACCTCGTCGCGTGGGATCCGGTCGCGCAAAAGCCCGCCTGGACGGTCGAACATCCCTATCCGTGGAATGGTGGAGTTCTCTCGACCGCGGGCAATCTCGTTTTCCAGGGCACCTCCGCCAAGGAGTTCGTCGCCTACGCCGCCGACACCGGCAAGAAGCTGTGGTCCTTCCCGACGCAAGTCGGAATCCAAGCCACGCCCATCGCGTTTTCCGCGAACGGCGAAGACTACATCTCGATCATGACTGGCTGGAGCGGAGCCGCCATCCTAGTCGCTGGAGGTGCGATTGCGCCGCCGGTTGACAGCAAGGCGCACCGCGTTCTGACCTTTAAGATCGGCGGCAAAGAGACGCTCCCCGTCATCCGTCCGGTCAGCCAGGCGTTCCCGCAACCACCCGCGTTGACCGCCGACGCCGCCACCGTGAAAAAAGGCAAGGACCTGTTTCACAGCTACTGCAAAGTCTGCCACGGCGACAGCGCGCTCGGCAACGGAGTCGTCTCCGACCTTCGCAAGATCGACGCCGCGACCCACAAGAACTGGGATGCGATTGTGCTCAACGGAATCTTGAAAAGCGCCGGCATGGTGTCGTTCAAGGATGTGTTGAATAAGCAAGACGCCGACGCCATTCACGCCTACGTCATCAAGCGAGCGAACGAGGATTACGCAGCCGCGAACAAGAAATAGCGGCGGCGCCGCGCCCGATAGCTGTCAAAAAGATCAGTCGCGAGGCATCGAGGCGCGCACGAAGCGGCACGAAGTGCCGCGGAGTAAGCGCTCGCACGGCGTTCTCTTGCGAACCACCACGCAGCAATTCGATTGAACACAGCGCGCGCGGCCCGATAGAATCAGACCAATGCACTTTAGCTCTTTGTTGAAAGCTGGCCTGCTGATCGTGGCAGGCTCGCTCATCCTCGCGGCGCAGGACCTGAAGTTCCTCAACAATAATAGGTCGCTCTTCGACGCCCACAACTGCTACCCCTACGAAGGGAAATGGGCGGATCGCATCGAGCGCGCGCTGAGGACAGGAACTCCGGTCGCCATCGAGCAGGACCTCGCTTGGGTTGTGGATAAGGCCACCGGCAAAGGCTCCGTCGTTGTCTCGCACTCGGACGCAGTCACGGGCGCGGAGCCTACCTTGCGCGCCCATTTTTTCGAGCGCGTCCGGCCCATCATCGAAGACGCGCTCAAGACCAAAGACCGTTCGCAGTGGCCCGTGATCGTCCTGCATTTCGACTTTAAAGGTAAGGAAACGGCTCTGTTTCAGGCCGTCTGGGATTTGCTTGGCGAATATGAAGGCTGGATCACGACCGCTAAAAAGGGGAAGAAGGCGGCCAAACTCGAAGCGTTCGACGCCAAGCCTCTTCTCGTTTTAACCGAAGAGTCCGACGCGCAGGAGCAGGTCTTCTTCACGCAGGTTCCAGTCGGAAAAAAGCTGCGCATCTTCGGATCGGCGCACACAGCGAAGATCGATGCGCCGACGCGGGAGGAGCGCGCGAAACTCGCCGTCTCGATGCCGCCAGAGAAGCTGCTCGGCGAGCGTCCGACGAATTATCGACGTTGGTGGAACAACCCGTGGGCGATCGTCGAGGAAGGCGGTCAGACTCGCGCGGGCGACTGGACGGCCGCCGACAACGTGCGCCTGAAATCGCTGGTTGACCACGCCCACAAGCAGGGATTCTGGATCCGGTTCTACACGCTTGACGGCTTCACGCCCGAGGAGAATCAGGGCTGGGAGAAAAGCTACAACTTCGGCTCGCATGAGGCGGTCCGCGCTCGCTGGAAAGCGGCTATCGACGCCGGCGTCGATCTCATCGCTGTCGATCAATACGAGGAATTCGCCGCATTCCTCAAATCCAAACGACCGTAGTGTACTTACCCAACCGAACCGCGACCGTAAGGGTGCGGACCTCTCACCGCGGCCCTAATTGCCGGATCCGCGAACGATGGTCTGCTGCCGCAACTTCGTCAACTCGCGGCGCGCGATCGCGGCCCAATTGCTCTGCGGATCCAGCTTCAGATACGACTTCCAGTGGCTGACGGCGTTCAACACGTTGTTCGTCGCCTGATACAGCAAGGCCAGATTGTAATGCGCGTCCGCGTAACGCGGATTCAGGCGGACCGCCGCCTGATAATGGAACTGGGCCTTCGCGCGATCGCCGCGTTCGTCGAACAGATTTCCTAAATCGAAGTGCGCCAGCGCGTAATCCGGATCGGCCTCGAGCGCCTTTCGATAATGACGCTCCGCTTCGACCCACAGCTTCCCGTTGAAGTAGATGGTGCCAAGATTTACGAGCGCGCCGGCGGAATGCGGGTCGAGCGTGACCGACGTTTCGTAGGCTTCGATGACCTGCTCGATCGGCGCTCCGGATTGCTCGAGTTCAATGCCGCGCTCGAACCAGCGTTCGGCGCTGAGCTTCGCTTCGCGCTCCAGGTTGACCTTCGAATCCGGCATTTTTACCAGCCGCGTTAACTCTTCGCGATCGAAATTGAGCAGCAGTTGGCCGCTCTCCGGCTCCATCGAATGGCCGTCGAGTTCGACACGGATGCGCCCGCCGTCGACGTAGAGCCGCAATTCCGTCAGCGGGTTCTTGATATGAGCGAGCTTTTCTCGAAGCGCAGCGATGGCGCGCTTCAGTTGCGGAACGCTGACCTTGGCTTTGCGCAGCTTGATCAGAGTCTGGATCGCGACCAGTTCGGTGAAACCGTACTTTTCGGCGGCCTCAAGAAAGCCCTGACGCTCCCAGGTGAGCAGTTGGCGCTCGGTGATTCCGAACTTCCGCCGGGCCTGATCTCTCGTCACGTTTTGCTTAGCGGCGAAAGCGGCGGCCACGAAGTGATTCTACCAAGGACCGGTCCCGCAGGTCTCAGCGAATCGACCTTAGGCTAACGAAATAAGGTGATGGCGGCGACGCCGCGGCCTCCCGCGTCGAAGCACGATTGCGAATTTTCGGCGGTAATGCCGCCCACAGCGAAGATCGGAATTCGCACCGAACTGGCCGCCGCGCGAAGGCCGTCGAGGCCGCGAGGGGTCAGGTCGGAGTTCTTAGAAAGCGGAGCGAAAACTGGCCCGAAGATCGCATAGTCGGCGCCGTCTTCCTCGGCCGCTTGGAGTTCAGCGAGCGTATGGCAGGAGACGCCAAGAACCAAGCCACGGGCGAGGCCGCGCCAGCGCGATGCAGGGATCGAGTTGGCGGGCAGATGCGCGCCGGCTGCGCCGGCTGCAATGGCGACGTCCACGCGCGAGTTGACGACGACCGGCGCCTCGCCCGCCAGCGCAACGGTGAGGCGCGTCAGCTCTAACAACTCACCGGCGTCGAGGTCCTTCTCGCGAATCTGGATCATGTTCGCACCGGCGTTGAGGCCCGCGACGACGCGATCGATCCAAGCTTCGCGGTCCTTCGCCGCGGTGCCGTCGGTGATCATGCACAAGACCTTCATCGGCTAGAGGACGCTCATGGCGGAGGCCGGGAATTCGACCACCCACTCGCGGACGTCCGATCCGCCCAGCGCCTCGTATTCGCGACGCGGCAGCTCGACGGTCAAGTCGCCAATCGCTTCGCCGCCGTCGAAATCCATTCGAATGAATTGCGGACGCTCATTCACGCTACGCAATTGCGCGGGGACTTGATTCGTTCCCGGCTTGCCGTTGCGCGGCTTCACGGCGAGGTCTTCCGGACGCACGCAGAGCCAGACGCGATCGCCGATCAGGTGGCCGGGCAAGTAGGGTCCGTTGATTTCGAATTCGCCGACGCGCAGTTTCGACGTGTTGCGGCCCGGGTCAAGCGCGCGGATTTCCGATTGCAGCAGGTTGTGCGTGCCCAGCAGTTTCGCGGTCTCGATCGAGGCTGGCTTGTCGAGGATTTGCCGTGGGGTGCCCGCCTGCACAACCGAACCTTCGCGCAGGATCACCATTTGATCGCCGAGCGCGAAGCACTCTTCGAGATCGTGGGTCACCAGGAGAATCGGCGTATCGAACTCCAGGCGGACCTGTTGCAGAACCTCGTAGAAATCGGCTTTCAACGGAGCGTCGAGGCCTTGCGCGGGTTCGTCCAGCAAGAGGACCTTGGGCGCTCCGACCAGGGCGCGCGCGATCGAACAGCGCTGCTTCTGGCCACCCGACACTTCGTGCGGCTTGCGTCCGGCGACGTCCGCAAGGCGGAACTTCTCGATCAGGTCGTTGACACGGCGGTGGCGCTCGAGGCGGGGGCGGCGCTCGGCCGCGAACTCCAGATTCTCGCGCAGCGTCATGTGGGGAAACAGGGCGTAGTTCTGGAATACGTACCCGCACTGGCGCTCCTGCGGAGGCAGGTGGACGCGGGTCGCACCGTCAAACAGGATGGCGTCGTCGAGCAGGATGCGGCCTTCGTCGGGTCGAACAAAGCCGGCGATGGCGTCGAGGGTTAGCGTCTTCCCCGCCCCGCTCGGACCGAACAGAACGGTGACGCCGGCGGCGGCCTTCAGTTCGACATCGAGCACAAAGCCGGCCGAGTCTTCGCCGCCGGGGTACGTCTTACGAATGCGAGCGGAGATCATCCGGAGCGCCTTCCGAAGGGGCTCGGATTGAGGTAGTTCGCGAGCGCAAGGACGGCGAGCGCGAGGACGGATACGACCAGCACCAAGGCACGCGCGGTCGCGCCATCGCCGCCTTCGACGGCGTCGTAGATGGCCACCGCGACGGTCTGCGTGCGGCCGGGAATGTTGCCCGCGACCATGATCGTGACGCCGAAATCGCCGAGGGCGCGGGCGAAGGCGAGAGCGGAAGCGGCGAGGATCGAGCGGCGAGCGAGGGGCAGTGTCACTTTCTGGAAGACGCGCCATTCGGAGGCGCCGAGGGTCCGAGCTGCGCGCTCGTAGGAGTGATCCACGCTTTCGAGCGCGGCCCGCGCGCTCTTGACCAGTAGAGGGAGCGAATGCAATACGGCCGCAATCACCGCGGCCTTCCAAGTGAAGACCAGGGGCGCGCCGAAGATGGCTTCCCAGATTTTGCCCAGCGCGCTGTTGCGGCCGATCAGCACCAACAGGTAATAGCCGAGAACGGTGGGCGGCAAAACCAGAGGCAGCGTGATGGCGGCGTCCAGGATTTCCTTACCGCGGAACTCGCGATTCGCCAGCAAATACGCGAGCCACGTGCCGCCGGCGACCGCGATCGCAGTCGACAGAACGGCCACCTTCAGGCTGAGCCAAAGCGGAAACCAATCCATTGTTTAAAGATGCCCTTACGGCGGGTGAAGGCCGATTGTACCGCGCCTACAGCTCCTCGAATTTGGCGGTGAAATGGCGGAGGAATTCGGGCTCGGATGTGATTTTGAAGCCGCGGATTTTGTCCTTGCGCTGGTTCACTTCAAGGATGGTTTCAACCAGATAGTCCACGTGGCTTTGCGTGTAGACGCGGCGAGGGATGGCGAGCCGCAGGAGTTCAAAGCGGGCGTTGCCTTTGAACATGACGCTGCCGATTTCGACACTGCGGATGCCGCCATGGCGGTAGAGGGCGACGGCCAACGCCTGGCCTGGGAACTGGTCGCGCGGGATGTGCGGCAGCATGCGGCCGGCATCAATATAGATGGCGTGTCCGCCGGGCGGCTCGACAATCGGCACTCCGTTGTCGGCGATGTGGCGGCCGAGATAGGCGGTGGAGGCGATGCGGTATTCGAGGTAATCGGGGTCGAGGATTTCGTCCAGTCCGACGGCGATGGCTTCGAGGTCGCGGCCGGCGAGTCCGCCGTAGGTGGGGAAGCCTTCGGTCAGGATCAGCAGGTTGCGCTGCTTCTCAGCGAGTGTCGTGTCATTGGTGCAAAGGAGTCCCCCGATGTTGGCGAAGGCGTCCTTCTTAGCGGAGAAGGTGCAGCCGTCCGCGAGCAGGAACATGCGCTTGGCGATCTCTTTGGGAGTCAGCAAATCGTGGCCTGGTTCGCGCTGATGGATGAAGTAGGCGTTCTCGGCGAAGCGGCAGGCGTCGAGGTAAAAGGGGATTCCGTGTTTATGGGCCAGGTCCGAGACCGCGGCGATGTTGGCCATCGAGACGGGCTGTCCGCCGCCGGAGTTGTTGGTCACGGTGAGCATGACCAGCGGGATCTTTTCGGCACCGTGTTCGGTGATGAGAGCGGCGAGGGCAGCGACGTCCATGTTGCCTTTGAAGGGCAGTTGGAGTTGGGTATCGGCGGCCTCCGGCAAGGGCAGGTCGATGGCTTTGGCGCCGGTGTACTCGATGTTGGCGCGGGTGGTGTCGAAGTGGGTATTGCTGGGGACGATGTCGCCGGCTTTGCAGAGGATGGTGAAGAGGATCCGCTCGGCGGCGCGGCCTTGGTGGGTGGGGATGACGTGTTCGAAGCCGGTGAGTTCCCAGACGACGTTCTGCAGACGGAAAAAGCTTTCGCTGCCGGCGTAGGATTCGTCGCCACGCATCATGGCGGCCCACTGCTCGGTGGACATCGCGCTGGTGCCGGAGTCCGTCAGGAGGTCGATGAGAATGTCGGCGGCGCGAACCTGGAACAGGTTATAGCCGGCGTCACGGAGGAATCCTTCTCGCTCGACGGGGGTGGTTTTGCGGAGAGGTTCCACGCTCTTGATGCGGAACGGCTCGATGATGGTCTTCACAGACACCTATGATAGGCGGGCGTGGGAAGTTTTGCGAAACGAAGCCAAGGCGGTCCGGTCGCAGACGCTTGGGGTTCAAGTCAACAAGGGCGGAATGCCCGTATGCGAGTAAAGAGGTCCGCTCCCTGACGGTCGCGGTTCGGTGCTGAGTGGCGCGGAATCCCCGCACTGACGTGCGGGGCTGTGGATCGGCTACGGAATCTCCGCACTGACGTGCGGGGTTTATCGTTGCGGAATCCCCTCGCTGACGCTTGGGGTTCAAGCTGAATTGTGATTGGCACCTTTTCTAGAGGTGTCGCCAGGCCTGGCGAAGCGGGAGTTTTACTCGAGGTCCCCACTCGAAGGAATTGTTATGACGCGTTATTCCCGGTCTGCGGCCCAGTTGTCTGCATGGGCGGCCGGCGGAACGTCTCGGAGAACCGCCTCCG
>JBBQWZ010000011.1:0-126821 GCA_038210135.1 Bryobacterales bacterium | reverse complement strand
CCCTTGGAAAACGCTCCCGCGTTTCCCACATTCCCACAGCGCCTACGATTGCTTCTTTCCTCAAACAAAAAAGAAAGACTCCAGCCTCACCCACCCTCAACGCCCCGCTTCAGGCTCATCCTTCGATGAGAAAATGCTCCGAGGGCGGCCGTCAGGCCGCGCTCACTAACTCACTTTGAACCCGGAGCGTAAGCGACGGGACCTCCGGTTCCAATAACCCCGCCAATGAACCCGTGGATTCCGCTTGATCTCTCACACACGTCAGGTCACGCTCCCAAAATATTCCCGAGCCACCATACCGGCCAATCCACAGCACTCCGAAGGAGCGCGCCCGGAGCGGGCCAGGAGGCACGTCAGGAGCCGACAGCAACTTTCCTTTCCGGACCCGCATACTAATTTGAGAGACCTTCCCGCCCCAAACGCGTCTCTACTCAGACAGCCAAAAAAGGAGCCACTCTTATGACCAAACTCACCCTCGCCCTCGGAACCCTGCTTCTCGCTGGATCCCTCTCCGCCGGCGACAAATCACTGATGCACTGCTTCGCCTTTACAGACCTCGACCGAGCCACCGCCGCCGACTGGAAAGCATGGGAAGCCGCCACCGATAAATTGCCGAAGGAAATCCCCGGCCTTACGCACGTTTGGTACGGCAAACTCGCGAACCCGCTCACGCAAATCGATGTCGCCGCCAAGCGCGAAGATCTTGCCAAAGAAACCATCGACAAATTTCGCGCCGGCGAAACCATCAGCCTTCCCGTCAAACGGATCGCCCGCCAACATGGAGCCTGCTTCCAGTTCAAAGACAAAGCCGCCTTCGACGCCTACGGCAAAAGCCCAGCCCACGAAACCTGGACCAAACTCTACGAAAAAATCCGCGTAGACGGAACCACCACCTACCAAATCCTAGGCCAGTAAACGTACGAAGCGGCTTGAACCCGAAGCGTAAACGACGGGACCCGAGGCGCGATCGTAAAGATCGCGCTCACCAGCCACCAGCGCTCGACCCCGGACTGAACCCCAAGCGTCAGCGACGGGACCCAAACGAGGCGCGATCGTACGCCTGCACATCGCCGCCTCAAACTCTCCGTCAAACAGCCGGAGCAGCCGCCTAGGTGGCATAGGTCTCCGACCTGTGCCCGCAGCAGCCAGCATCAATTTCCTCGACATCTTCTTCGCCAGGAAACGTCGCGTCGAGGCGCGGTAAGTGACTTGGTTCAAGGGACCAGAAACTTACGCTCTAAGTGTATGCCCACAGGTGACCGATGCCATCTAGTGCGGCAGATCGCCAGAAGCCTTCTTCTGCTTGATCTCTTCCGCCGCCGCCTTCAACTGGCCCTTCAACGACGGGCCGATCCAGTTCTTCACCGAATCCGGAAGCTTCGCGTCCTCAGGATTGGTTCCCGCCTTGATCGCGTCCTGCGCGCCTTTGTGAAGCGCCAGCATGAACTGCCGCTCGCCTTCTAAAATCTCCGGACCGCCATTCGGACCGTGACCCGGCAGCACGTGCTTCACCTTCAGCTTCTGCGCCTTCGCAATCACGCTCGGCCAGTTGGCAATGTTACCGTCGGCGACAAAATTGTACGGACCATTCGTCGCCGCATCGCCGGTGCAGAGGACCTGCTCCTTGGGCAGATACACGAACCCGTCGCCGCGCGTATGCGCCCAGCCAAAGAAGTGGAATTCCACCTTCCGCGTCGAATCGCTGATCACGTGCGAAGTGCCAGAGAACGTCTCCTTCGGCGGTTCCGCCGTCGTCAGATCCAGTTCGCCGACATCCTTGCGCTGCTTGGCCGTATCCTGCCAGCGCTTCGGTTCGCACCGCTTCAATTCCTCAGCCACCCCGGAAAATGCGATCGTGATCGCGCCCTGCTTGGTCCAAACCGCGTTGCCATACGCGTGATCGCCGTGATGATGCGTATCGAAGACGTACTTCACCGGCTTCTTCGAAACCTTCTGCGCATCCGCGAGAGTCGCGCGCGCGCCGGACGGGAAGTTGGCATCCACCACGATCAGGTAATCCTTCATCTCGATGATCGTGTTGTTGCAGTGGCCTTCCTTCATGATGTCGCCCTCGCGGAACCACACGCCCGGCACGACCTCCTTGACGGAATTCGGCTGCGCCTCCGAGCGGCTGGCGAAGAACGCCGCCGTCAACAGCGTCGCGAACACGGAGAAAAGAATGGCCCGTCTCATTGGTCCTGCTAGCTTATCACCAGCCCCGCGTCACGTGCGTGCCTGGCTAGACGGAAAACGTCCGGCCGCGATGTTGCCCGATCAGGATCTGGACCAGACGGTGCGCGATCAATTCGTGCAGCGTGAGCAGTTCGCGATTCGCCGCGGTAATCGCTTCGGCATCGAGCGGATTCGCTCCCGCGGCCATTTCGCCGCCGGCCTTCAACGCCTCGGTCGCCTCGTGAATGATGGGGTCCGAGATCACCTCGCCCGCCATCTCCCACAGCGTGATGAAGCGATCGACCGCCGTCGGCACGCTAACCTCGAACACGCCCGACGCGCTGGTCGTCCGCGGCGGCTTGTAGTCGAGATTGAACGGACCGGCATAGCCGTGGCTGCGCAGCAGCACCAGCACGTTCAGCCAATCGAGAGGGTTCACCAGGCCGACGCCGATATCGACATCGTGCTTCAACCGGTATCCGTCGTTGATATCGAAGTGGAACAGCTTGCCCGCCACCAGGGCCCGGGCCAACGCGGCTCGCGGAGCGCCGCCCCACATCAGTTCGTGCAGGTACTCCGGATTCAGGCCGACCATTTCGGGATGCTTCAACAGGCCGGAGGCAATGAAGGCGAGCATCGCGTCACTGGTCGGCAGCAGGATCTCCGCCTGCGGCTCAAACGGCTTCGCCTCCATGCAGTGCTTCAGCGTCGGTCGCCCGTGCTTGGCCGCAATGGCGATGTCATGCTCGCAGGCCGCGTTGATCACGTCCGCATACCACTTCAGCGACTGCGTCTCGTCGATCGCGCCCTGTACGAAGTAGCCGAGCGATCCCGGCCAATACACGGCGAAACTCGCCTTCAGCTTGTGCCCAATATCGACCGTATTGGCGACGCGGTACTTCGCATACTCGCGAACCGCGGGAGATTCGGCCGCCGGTCCCGCCGCCCACACCGCGTGATGGAACGTCTCGGTCGTAACCATCGAGCAAGCCACACCGCTCTCTCGGAGCGAGGTCTCGATCCGCCCGACGATGCTCCATTGGGCGTCGGTGCCGAGCGACTCGTTCGGGATCACGTCCGTGTCATGCGTGGCCCAATGCCCGACTCCGACTTCGCCGTACTTGCGAATGACCTCTTCAAATCCGACCGCGGGCCGCGTCGGAGCATGGAATAACGCATGCCCCTCATACGCCGCCGCCCACTGCGGACCCGAGATGTAATACTTGCGCCGCGTCTCCGGCGAATAGGCTCCGCCGCACGCGCTCATCAGGCGGGGGACAAGGGATTGCTGCTGATTCTGCGGAATCGGTTTGGAAGTCGAAGGCATCGCCTCTTGTTTTAGCAGGAATCGTGTGCTAAACAACAGCGATGGCGCCAACGGATTGAACCCCGAACGTGAGTGAGGGGACTCGGTCGCCGTTAGCGGCTAGCGCTCCACGCGCCACCCATCTCCGTCGTTCCGCCCATCTTCTTCGGCTCAAGCGATCCCTTGAAGGTGAACGCCTGCCCGTTGGGTGCGTCCATTGTGAACGAGACCGCCTTGCCTTCGATCGTACCCGTCCCCTTGAGCGTGCCGACCTGATCCGACACCCACTTTGCAGTGAGCTTTACACCTTCCTGCTTCAACTCGAGCGGGCCCTTTGCAACGCCGTGCGGAGTCTCCATCGTCATCTCCCACTTGCCCGCCACATCGGTCGCGCCGTGCTGCAGGAAGAACGAGAAATGGTTTTTCACCGCGCCCACCGGATCGCTATGCGTCACCGCGCGGACGTGCGCGTGCGCCGCGTCGCAGGACATCGAGAACAGGGCAACCGCCAGAACAAACAAAATACGGTACACGATAGATCTCCTCCATCGAAGAGTAGGCGCGAGTCGGGTCAGCTGCCAAGCACAAGCCGCCGAGCGCGCAGAGTGCAACCCTGGCGCGGCAAAAGCGGCGTCGAGCGCAGGTTGCTTACAACCCCGGAATCCGCTGCCGCAGCAACTTCGCCTGCCGCTCGCTGACCGTGATTTCGGTCGCCTCGTTGTCGGCCATGACCAACAGGAACCCGCTCTTGAAGTAGGGCCGGATCTCTTTAATGCGCGCCAGATTCACCAGCACTTCACGGCGCGCGCGAAAGAACACGTCGGGCGGCAGGCCGGCCTCGAGATCGGTGAGCGAGTGGTTCACCCAGAAGGTGTCAGACGCGGACCGCGCCTTGACGATTCCGCCCTCCATGCGGAACCACAGGATCTGATCCGGTGGCAGCAGCACGGCGCGATCGCGCTTGCGGCATACGATCTGGCGTAGAACAGGCTGCGATTCGCGAGCCACCTTCAAGACCCGCTCGCGTTCCGGCGCGCCGTCAACTGCGGCGTGCAAAGCGTGCGCCCGGGTGACTGCTTGCGACAGCCGCTCCGGCTCGATCGGCTTCAGAAGGTAGGCCAGAGCGTTCGCCTCGAACGCGGCCAAGGCGTGCTCGTCGTAGCCGGTGATGAAGATCACCAGCGGCATGTTGGCGTCGTTCGGAATCGCGCGCAGCACTTCGAAGCCGGTGAGTCCCGGCATCTCGATATCGAGGAACAGCAGAGCGGGCCGAAGCGCCTCGATCTGGCGGACCGCCTCGAGCCCATCGCGTGCTTCGCCGATTACTTCGATCTCGGGATGCGCCGCCAGCAGCCGCCGCAGACGCGAGCGCGCGGACTCCTCGTCATCGACTATCAGGCTTCTCATGCCTTCTCCACTTTGTTGCGCGGCAGCGTTACCGTCACTCTTGTTCCTCCGCCTTCCCGAGGATCGAGCGCGACTCCGGCCTGGTCATGATAAAGGGTACGAAGGCGTCCAGCGACGTTGGCAACCCCCATCCCATTCGAGTGCGCGGCCGGAGATGAAGTGCTTAATCCCATGCCGTCATCTTCGACGCGCAGAATCAGAATCGGGCCATCGGCCTTCGCCGAAATAATCAGGCGGCCAGGACCGGGTTTCGGACCCAAGCCGTGCTTCATCGCGTTCTCGACCAAGGGCTGAAGAATCAGCGACGGGATCGCGTCGCCTTCCACTTCCGGATCGACGTCGAACTCGACCGTCAGGCGGTCGCTGAAACGGACCTCCTCGATCGCGAGATAGGTGCGCAGGAACTCGATCTCCTCGCGCACGGTGGTGAGCGAGCGGGATGCGTTCCGGAGCACGTGGCGGAAGGTCGCGGCGAGGCGCAGCGTCATGGTCTCGGCCCGCAGCGGGTCGCGAACGACCAGGTCCGCGATGGTGTTCAGGGAGTTGAACAGAAAATGCGGATGGATCTGTGCGCGCAGGGCTTGCAACTCGGCTTCGGCGATCTGCTGCCGCAGCAGCGCTTCGCGGCTCTCGCGATCGATGGCTTCGCGCTCGCGCCGGAGCATGTCAAAGCGGCTGCCGGCCTGTAGCGCGACCATCCGGAGGAAGTTCAAATCGTGTTGCACGAGACCAGGACGCGCGGGTCCAGGCGCGGCCAACAGGAGATGAGACACACGGCCATCGGAGGTCACCGGCACCAGCACCTCGGCGTTCGGCATGGGCAGCGTTCTGTGCAGCGAGTCGGACGGATTCAGTTCGACGATCTCGCCTTCGATGAGTCCGGCGGGCCAAATCGTAACTTCCTTATCGAAGGGAACCAGGCGCGCTCCGCTGAGTTCGAGAGGGACTCGTGCGGCGTCCTCGACCACCGGCGCAATCTCCATTTCGTTGTGGATAGCGGACAAGTCCGCCGCCAGTTTCCGGGCCGATGAACGCGTGTCGGCGGGACGGAACAACCAGCGATTCAGCTGGCGACTGAGGAAGTCGTCGACGAAAGTGAACGACAGCAGGAGCATATTGGCGAGCAGCACGACGCCTGATAAATGAAGCGTGAAGGCGGCGGGCGGCGCGTGGGTCGAGGTGAGTTGCTCTATCCGGATCTCGCGGAGAGCGGAGGTGAGGATGGAGGTTAGCAGCCCGACCAGCAGGATGCGGGTTCCGTATCGGACGAAGATGTCGGCGTAGCGGAATCGCGCAAACAGGAAGAACGCGAATAACGCGATCAACAGAACCAGGTGGCTGCCGAGAGCGCCAAGGAAAGCGGCCTGTCCGGCATCGGGAGCCGCATGGCCCCGGACAAGCAGTACGACCGACGTGCCGAAGGCGGCGGCAGCCATCGCCAAGGATGGATAGTAGACGCTCGATGGAGTAGATCGGCGCGGCAGAAAAGCGCCGCCCAGCACGAGCAGAACGGTCGAGCTGAAGGTCGCCGCGTGCTCCATCGAGGCGACGCCGATGTCCAGCAGTCCTGTGGAACGAAAGATCAGCGTCGCCGAAATCGCTGCCGCGCTGATCATCGCGACAATGCCAAGGATGCGGGAAGCCGACTCGCGCCAACCGTCTACGGCGTACCTCCGCCAGCAGGCAAGGATCGGGATGGGAATCGCCGCCGCGCCGATATATTGGAGCGCCCAGGAAATCCGCACGATGGTGCTCCAATGCGGGACGTCCGAGCCGAGGGCGGCTAAGCGCCCGAGTCCACCGGCGCTCCAACACAGGGCGCAGAGCGCGAACAGGATATTGGCGAAAGGCGTGCCGGGAAGCCGGGCCGCGCGCAGGGTCAGGATCAGCAGCAGCAGCGTAATCAGCACGCCCGTCATGAAGGCGATAAGGGTGCCGGTGAAGAAAGACCCGATGGCTATGCTGTGGCCGTGCAAACCATCCACCAGCATACGCAGGCTCGTGGGGCTCGGCGTTTAGACGAGGCTGAGCGCGGGGATACGGCGCGTTAGCGCCAAGAACAGAGGGCTGAGCGCAACGATCTTATTTGCAGCAGCCGGGATCACAACAACCCGCTTTGGGCTTCGTGGACCGAATGAACGCGCTCATGAACTTGCCATCGACTTGCGGCGCGATCTCGTCGGCGTCGAGTCCGGCTTCGGCCAGAAATTCGCGGGCATCGGCAACGCGGTAGACGCGGGTCGGTTCCACGCTGACATTCGTGAAGCCCGCAGCCTCGAGTTTGCGGACGAATTCGGATTCTTCGAGTGCTCCGGCGACGCAGCCGACCCAAAGCAGGACGCTCTTGCGGATTTCGGGTAGCATCTCGCCGCGGGTGACGACGTCGGACACGGCGAAGCGGCCGCCCGGCTTCAAAACGCGGAAGGCCTCGTCGAAAACGCGATCCTTGTTGCCAGAGAGGTTGATGACGCAATTTGAAATGATGACGTCAACAGAATTGTCTGGCAGCGGGATGTTCTCGATTTCGCCCTTCAGGAATTCGACGTTGGTGGCGCCGGACTTGGCCTTGTTTTCGTTAGCGAGAGCGAGCATCTCGTCGGTCATGTCGAGTCCGTAAGCTTTGCCCGTCGGACCGACGCGGCGGGCGGAGAGAAGGACGTCGATTCCCCCGCCGGAACCGAGGTCGAGCACGGTGTCGCCAGGGTTCAGGGTGGCGAGGGCCGTCGGATTCCCGCAGCCGAGCGAGGCCTGGATAGCGGCCTCTGGCAGAGAGCCTTTCTGGGCGTCGTCATAGAGGTTGCCGGTGATCGGATCCGCACTGCAATTGGAGACGGCGCCGCAGCACGAGGCTCCGACTTTGAGGGCGGCCTTTCCATAGCGTTCGCGAACTACTTCCTTAATTTCGACCGCGTTCATGACATGCTCCCTTTCTATATTTCGAGTATAATAGAAATAACAGGGAAATCAATGCATTGTTTTTGTAGTGTGGACGCTTGTCGGGACATGACTCCCGCAGCCGCGGGTGTTTCCCCTCACCCGCAACAGTGGGACTTCGACATCTCAGGGAGCGAATTTCGGAGGTGTTCGGACCCGGGATGTACGAAACGGAAATTAGACGCTGACCACGGAACTCGGCGAATGGCAGAGGATTCCGTAGGCATCCGAACTCAGGCGGCCGATGATGCCGGTGTGCGTTGTGCGCCCGATGACGAGCAGGTCGGCCTGCCATTCTTTGACGGCCTCACGAATCGCGAACGGCGCGCTGCCTTGTAAAACGCGCACCGGGCATTCGAGTTTCAGGTGCTGGAGCAAGCCTTCCATCTGCTCTTCGGCAAAGCGCAGTGCTTCTTCCTGCCATCCGACCGGCCAGGCTTCCGGAGTCGGGGCGGTAAAGACGGGAATCGCATGCACGAGCATCAGGTCGGCCTCGAAACGTTTGGCGAGGTTTGCCGCCCAGAGCGCGGTTTTGCAGCTTTCCGGCCCCAGATCGATGGCGCAGATGACTTTGCGGATATTCTTCAACTCTGGATTCGGCTTTTGAGCGGCGTCCGCGCCGAGATGCGTTCCGGTCCAAACCGGCACGTTCGAGTCATGCAGGACTTTGGAGGTCACCGAGCCGAGCAGGAAACGGCGGAACATGCCGTAGCCGTGCGTCGGCATCATGATGAGATCCATTTTTTCGCGGTGCGCGTAATCGACGATCAGTTCCGCCGGATACCCTTTGAGTACGACGGTGCGGGTCTGCAGATCCTTGAATTCGGAGCAGAGGAAAGTTTCAAGACGCTTTCTGGCAATGGTGACGCGGGCGGCGATGTCGTCCTTCGCATAGACCATTTCCTCCTCGAAGGTCTCGACGACATTCAGAAGGACGATTTCGGCTTTAAACTCGATGGCCAGAGTTCGAACAGCATGGGCGGCGTCCTTGCACTTCGCGGAGAAGTCCACCGGAAAAAGAATTCGTTTAAGTTCCAGCATGGGAGCGCCTAACCTCGCTACCACTTAAAGCAACTAGCAGGCCACGTGGAAGCAGGTATTCGATTCTTCAAGATGCAAGGAGTTGAGTATAGGCGAGGGCGGCGGTTGGGTGATTTGGCCCAAACACCACCTGCGCGTAGAGCGGCATTTCGTCGCGGAATGACGGAACGATTTGAAGGCTATTTGCCCTTGCTGAGCTTGCGGAAGTATTCGGCGACGGCTTCGCCGTAGCCGGGAGGAACGCGGTCCGAGGCGCCGGAGCGGACCTGGCCGCCGTTCTGTTCCTCGAGCTTGCGGCGGAGCACCAGTTCCAGCTGCTCGATATTGGGAAGCACCTGGCGATCGAGGCGCGCGCCGAGTTCAGGACCCTGGGACGCGCCGAGAGTGGCCTTTTGCAGGTCGCGCATGATGTCGCCGACTTCCTTGGCGATTTCCGGGTTCTTCTCCATCAGACCCTGGCGGATCTGAGCGAGTTCGCGGGATGCGGAGTCGAGGTCGATCTGGCGATTGCCGCCCCAGGATTCGCGTCCTCCGGCAAAGGTTCCGCCCTGCGAACTGCCGCCGCCCTGATTGGACCCGCCTTGTTGTCCCCCCGGCTGTCCGCCACCCTGTTGTTGTCCGCCGGGCTGCTGTCCGGGTTGGCGTCCGCCGGCTTGCTGACCGCCTTGTTGTCCCTGACCCTGTTGTTGGCCGGGCTGCTGGCCTTGGCCTTGCTGTTGGCCCTGTTGGCCGGGCTGCTGCCCCTGACCTTGTTGCTGACCTTGGCCCTGCTGACCGGGCTGTTGACCTTGACCCTGCTGTTGGCCGGGCTGCTTGCCTTGCTGGCCTTGCCCTTGTTGGCGGCCCTGCTGCAGTTGATTGCGGAGCTGTTCGACGCGGGCAAGAGCCTGTTCAAGACCTTCTTTACCGGCTCCGCCTTTGCCGTTCTTGTCGCCGTTTTTATCCATCGCGGCGCGCGCCTGCTGGAGCTTGTCGCGCATCCGCTCCATGCCTTCAGTGATGGGCTTTTCCTGCGGCGCAGCGTAGGAACCATAGCCGCGGCGAATCCATTCGGAAGCCAGCTTCATGCGCTGTTTGATCTCCGAACCCTGCATGTCGCCAAGCGCTTCCCGCACTTGCGACGAGGGACCGGGCTGCGAGCCGGCCATTTCGCGAACGGACTTCTGCATGTCCTTCTCGAGTTTGTCCAGATCTTCGCGAAGCTGGTCGTTCTCTTTGGCGAATTGTTGCGCCTTCACAGGGTCGCCGGATTGCTGCAGATTCCGTCCGCGGGGATCGGGCATCTGGTCGCCAAATTCCTTCTTCAGGCGCTCGGCGAAATCCTTCTGCTGTTGCGCGAGACGAGCCGAGCGCTCGGCCAGCGATTCCAGCTTCGAGGAGGATTCGTCGCGGCGCATTCCGCTGAGCAGATCCTTGGCTTCGTTCAGGCGCTCGGCGGCACGGCGGGCGTTGGCGTCCTGGCCCGTCATTTCCTTACCCTGGCCGGGCTGACCATTCTGCTGTTGCGCGCGTCGCATGTCTTCGGTCGCCTTCGAAATCCGGTCGAAGGCTTCTTTCAGCTTCTGATCCTGTTGCGTCTGGCTCTTCTGCTGCTGAGCTTTTTGTTGCTGCTGTTGTTGACCGCTTTGAGATTGCTGCTGCGACTGCTGTCCGCTTTGCGACGGCTGTCCGCCTTGCGAACCTTGGCCGTTCTGCGACTGCGATTGCGTTTGACCTTGCTGCGAACTGTTGCGCTGCAGCTGTTCCATTTGCTTGCGCAGCTCTTCGGCTTCGCGGCGCAGCATTTCCTGCTGCCAGCGCTGGTCGAAACTGGCCTTGGGATCGCGCTTCTGCTGATCCGCTAATTCCTGCTGACGGCGGGCGAGCTGCTCGAGCTTCTGCAGAGCTTCGTCGATGTCCTTTTGCTTCTGCTCCTGCGAGGACTGCTGCTGGCCGGTTTCGTACTGATTCTTTTCCGTATCCAGTTCGAGGTCAAAGAGGTTGTCGAGGTCGCGGCCTTGTCCACCGCCACCGCCGCCGCCCTTGTTGCCGAAGGCGACCTGAATCTGGCGGCGCAACGCTTCGGCGCGAAGCAGGTGCTGCAAAGCGACCTGTTCGGGCGAAAGCGCATCCTTCCAGGCGAGAGCTTTCAGCTTGTCCGCGGCCGGACCCATGGAGCTCGACGCGGCTTCCATTTCCTTCACGAAGGCCTGGAAGTCCTGGTTGGTGCCGGAGAGCTGGCGCGCCTTCATGCGTTCGATCAAGGTCTGAACCTGCCCCTTCAGCTTCGTCTGCATTTCGGAAACGAACTTGGCGTTTTCGGCCGAAGCAGGCGTCCCGCCGCGCAGGGCGTTCGAGGTGGCGCTGATGATTTCCTTCTCGCGCTGCGAGATCTGCTGCTGATCGTCGTCACCTCCGCCACCACCGCCGCCGGATTCCTGCGATTGCGAATACTCGCGCTCAAAGGGTTGGGCTTCGATGAAGTACATGTCGGTGCGCGCCTGCTTACGGGCGTCGCGCGCGGTCGCGTAAATTCCGACGACATCGCCAGGGACGAGCTTGAACTCTTCGAGAGCGATCAGGCTCTGCCCTTGGGCGTGCTTCACGTTATTGCCTTGCAGCAGCTTGACGACTTTCTCGGGGCCGCCGTTCACGGAGTAGTGCAGGTCGAGTTCGCGGAGGCCGAAATCGTCTTCGGCTTCAACCACGACGGGAACCTCTTCGACCGGGTTCACTTTGGTGTCGCGGCCAGGGCGGGTGATCTTGACGGTGGGTTCGGCGTCGCGGCGGGCTTCGATGAAGAAGTCCTCGCTCAGGCGGATTTCGGAGGTTTCCTTGGCGCCTGAGATGGTTTCCATGGCGGCAAAGTGATACATGCCGTCCTTCTTGATGGGAACCTTGGCGATGATTTTGTCACCCTGATTCTCGAGCGGAATGCGGGTTCCGTCGTCGAGGATAATGACGCCGTTGACGACCTTCTTGTCGGGCGTGGCCGACAGTTCGGCGACGGTTTCTTCGACGGCGCGCAGATCGCCGCCCGGGTCTTCGATGCCGTCGGCAAGGCCCAGCCAGGCCGGGAAGTGATACACGACGCGGATACGCCCGATGTTGGGCAGGTCGGCGGCAACCAGTTTGAAAGTTTCGGATTTGATGCCGTTGGCTTCGACGTAGTATTCGACGTTGTCGTTCAAGCCGGCGAAGACGAATTCATAGCTGTCGTTGACGGGCCGCATGGTGGCCGGCTCCCATTTGCTGGTGCCGTTGAATTTCGCAAACAGGCGAACCTGTGGCGCCATGAAGCCGACGAGGCGGGCGCGGATGGCCTGATCGGACTTGCGGCGGACAGTGCGGTTGCCGGGCTCGACGGTGATGTCGTAATAACGGATGGAGGATCCCGCGCGGGGCATCCCCGCCCATAAGAGAGACGCCCCGTGGCCGAGGTAGCCGGGACCGGCCAGGATCAGCCAGAGCAGAATTCCGGCGGCGGCGATGAAGGAGCACACCATCGCGAGGATGGTTTTCTGATTGACGATCCGCGCGGGAGCGTTGGCGGCGGCGACGCGTCCGGCGTCTTCGGCGAGGAGTTCGAGAAACGGATCGCCGGTCTTCGAGCGTTCGGTGAAGGTGAGCAGGCGCTGTTCGAACTGCGGGAAGGTTTGCTCAGCGCGTCCGGCGGCGCGGCGGCGATTGATTTTGAGGAGCGGAATCACGATGCCGAAGCCGATAGCGAGGGCAAGGCAGAGGAACAGCGCGACGCGGCTCCAGGTGAGGCTAGCGGTGGAGAAGCCGAACGAATTCGCGACGAGCACCAGCAGAATGGTGGCGCCGAGCGCCGCTGCGGCCGCGATCGCGAGGCCTTGCCACCAGGTTGCCAAGCGCATGCGCGCTTCGAGCTTATGGAGGTAGGCGTTCAATTGCTGCGTATTCATGCCGTAATTCCCTCAAACCTGCGCTTCGTGGGCCGGTCTATTTAAGCCGCTTTCGGCTCAGTTCTTCGCTTGATGTCGTCCGGATCGCCGGCCAGATACCGGTTCGCGAACACCGATTCGACCAGCGCTACTATCAACAATACTAGGAGCAAGTACGGCCACAAGGGCCGCTTCTCTTCACGCGCCGCACTATCAGGGTCGGACGCGCCAGCGGGGGTTTCGTTTCCCTGCCCAGTCTTCTGCCATAAGACTGCCGCGTCGGCCGGAATCCTTTCGAGATTCGATTCGCGGCGGTCGGCGTGCACGGCGATCAATTCCTGTTTGCCGTTGGGGCGCTTCAATTCGTAGAAGCCTTCGTCCTTCACCTTAAAATTGGGGGCGGAGGTAGATTCCTGAAGGCTGAGCAGGCGCTTGCCATCGGGGCCGGTGACTTCGGCGGCGGCGGTCTGCGACTTATCGGAGCGCAATTCGACGAAGCTGCCGACGAGGATGGTGCCGGCCTGCTCGTCGAGTCCGGCGAGGTAGTTCGCGGACTGCTCGATGAAGGGCACGAAGCTGGCGTGGAGCGGAAAATCGTTGGCGACGTTGTCGAGCGACGAGGTGAAGGTCAGCACGTGGCCCTCGCCGATTTTGCGCTCAAGCAGCAGCGCGGACTGGTCCGCCATTTTGGCGAGGACGCGAGATTTCTCGGGCCGGACGCGCACCGACTGATAAAACTTCACGCCTTCGAACTTGCCGGCGCGGCGGAGCGCGGGGTGGCCGGTATCGATTTCACCGGCGGTCTGGAAGAGGTCGCCCTCGCGGGCGGCGTAGCGCGATCCATCAATCGGATCGTCCGCGAGCAGAGTGCGCTGGCGAGCGGCGGAGCCGGGCCCCATGGAGAGCAAAACGCCTCCGCCATTCTTTACGTAATCGTTCAGCGCTTTTTCAAGAGACGCGGGCGGAGCGGCGACATCGGCGAGCAGCACCCAAGCGTACTTCGAGAGGCTGACGTTCGCGGCGGAATCCGCGGTCATGACTTCGATTTGATAGGAAGCTTCGGCGGAGGCGTCGATGGCGGCGCGGATGTACAAAGCGGCGCGCGCCTGGCGGCCGTCGTGAATCAGAAGAGCTTTTTTCGGATCGCCGCGTTCGACTGCGAACGTGAAACGGTCATCGGCTTTCAGGCTGTCGCCGCCGTCGATTTGGATTTCGCCGCGGCTGAAGCCGTAGGGTGCTTCGACGCCGAGGAATTCGGCGGAGGCCCGTCCGTTCGCGGGTACGTCCACAGTCTTGGTCGCGAGAGTCTTGCCGTTAAGAACGAGCGAGACGGTCTTCTTGGCGGCGGGCGTTCCGTAGCCGGCGATGATGGCGTGGACGCGGGCCTTCTTGGTGTCGTAAATATGACGCGGCGCGATGGCGCTTTCGACCACGAAGTTCGGAGCTTGTTCCTCGCCGACGGCGTGCAGCACCAGCTTGGAGTTGTCCGGCATGCGGAGGTCGTTGAAGGCGGGCGGCATGGCGGTCCGCTGCAGGTCGGTGAAGAAGTGGACTTCCATGGGGCCGTTGGCCATCAGCGATTTCAGCGTCTTGATCAGCTCGCCGTAGGAACCGCGCGCGTCGCCAGCTTGAATGGATTGGACGGCCGCGCCCATCTCGCCTTTATCGGTGGTGGCCTGCGAGAGCGCTTCGACGGAGCCGCCGAGTGCGAGGACCCGCGCGGTCCTGCCCGGAGCCAAGCCGGAAATCATGCTCATCGCGCCGTCCTTGGCCTTCTGGAAGCGATCGCCGGCGCGCATGCTGAACGAGCGATCGACGACGATGACGACCGCCTGCGTGCCTTCACCGGCTTTGAGCGTCCGCTTGTAGAACGGGTTCGCGAACATCAGGACGAGAAGCAGAATCATCGCCATGCGCATCAGCAGCAGGGCGATGTAGCGGAGGCGGCGATGCTTCACCGAGCTTTGCGTCCGCTTCTCGAAAAACATCAGCGAGCTGAACAGCTGCGGGATAGTTTTGTGTTGGCGCAGCAGGTGGATCCACAAAGGGAGTCCGACGGCGAGCAGGCCGCCTAAAAACCAGGGAGAGAGGAAGCCCACCTACATCCTCCCCTTGCGCGCGGCCAGGTAGCCGCGTAGAGCTTCATCGAGCGGACGCGAGGTGTCTACGAGCGTGTAGTCGAGGCCTGCTCCGCGAAGTTTGCTCGCCATGTCGTCGCAATGGCTGGTGATTTTGTCCTTGTATTCGGTGGCCGCGTACTGCGGCGTGACTTCCATGGTGTCGCCGGATTCCATGTCTTCGAGCAGAACGGGATCCTTGAATTTCGGCCGCAGTTCCTGCTCGTCGAGCAGGTGAAAGACGACGACTTCGTTACCGTGGTGGCGCATCGGCTCCATCACTTTGACGATGGTTTCCGGGTTTTCCCAAAGGTCGGAGACGATGACCAGCAGGCCGCGACGATGGAGGAATTCGCGGACGTGGACGAACGGTTTCTCGAACGAGGTTCGCTTGCCGGGCGTGGCTTTATCGAGCGTATTCAGAATGCGATGAAGTTGCCCCTGGCGGGTAGACGGCTGGACCCAGCCGCGCACGTCGTCGTCGAACACACAGAGTCCAGTGGCGTCTCGCTGCCCGACGGCCATATAGGCAAGCGCGGCGACGAGATATTTCGCGTACGCGATTTTGGTGACCGGCCCGGAGCCATACTGCATGGACGCGCTGGCGTCCAGCATGAACGTGGTCTGGCAATTGGTCTCGCCCTTGTAGCGTTTGAGGTACATCTTTTCCGAACGGGCGAAGACATTCCAGTCCACGTGGCGCAGATCGTCGCCGGGATAGTAGGCGCGGTACTCGGCGAACTCCTGACTGAAGCCGAAGGTGGGCGAGCGATGGAGACCGGAGAGGAATCCATCGACCACAGTTTTCGCGACCAGTTCGAGACCGGAAATCCCCGCGAGCACGTCGGGTTGGAGATAACGTTGCAGCACGTTGCTTCTTGCCTTTGATCGAGCGATTAATCCTTGGGCGCGGGCTTGACTTCGAGGAGCTTCTTGAGGATGTCGTCGGGCGATTGGCGGTCCGATTCGGCCTGGAAGTTCAGCAAAATGCGATGGCGCAGCACCGGACGCAGCAGCTTCGCGATGTCGTCGTAGGTGACGTGATAACGGCGGTTCATGAGTGCGCGGGCTTTCGCCGCGAGCACCAGGAACTGCACGCCGCGCACGCTGGCGCCAAAGTTGACGTACTTCCTGACGAAGTCCGGCGAGCTGGGATCGGTGGCGCGGGTGGCGCGGATCAAGTCGACGGCGTAACGCGCGACCGAATCCGCGATCGGCACCATGCGGACCAGTTGCTGGAAGCTGATGATTTCGGCGGCGGTGGTGACGGCGACGGCTTCGGCGTACGCGGTGGTGGTGGTGAGGCCGAGCACCTGCATTTCCTGTTCGGCGGGCAGGTAATCGAGCAGCGTATTAAAGAGGAAGCGATCGAGCTGAGCTTCTGGAAGAGGATACGTTCCTTCAAGCTCGATCGGATTCTGCGTGGCGAGCACGAAGAAGGGGCGGTCGATCTGGTAGATGGTGCCGCGGACGGTGCAGGAGAATTCCTGCATGGCCTCGAGGAGCGCGGATTGCGTCTTCGGAGGAGTGCGGTTGATTTCGTCGGCGAGCAGGACGTTGGTGAAAATCGGGCCGGGAACGAAGGTCCACGTGCGCTTGCCGGTGCCGGGCTCTTCTTCAATGATGTCGGTGCCGGTCATATCGGTCGGCATCAGATCGGGCGTAAATTGGATGCGGCGGAACTTGAGGCCCAGGGTCTGCGCGATGGTGCGGACCAGCAAGGTCTTCGCGGTTCCAGGCAGGCCAGTGATCAGGCAATGGCCTCCGACAAACAGCGCGATCATCAGCTGGTCGAGGACTTCTTCCTGGCCGACGATGACGCGCCGGACCTGGGTCACGATGTCCTGTTGGACTTGCTGAAACCGCGCGATCCGGTCCTTCAGATCGGCGGAGTCGAGGGTGGATGCGGTCGTGGTGTAAGCCGACATAAAAGTGGTTAAGGTTTGCTCCCGCTAAGTTCCAAAAGTAGCTTCTGCGCCGGCTTGAATCCGGGTGCGGCTTCGAGCGCGATGAGGACTTCCTCCCGCGCGTCGTCAAATTGTTTCGCGGCCTGCATGGCACGCGCGAGCTCGAAATGCGACCCGGCGATGTCGGTCGGTTTCCACGCCGTCACCGCCTTGAATTCGCGCACCGCTTCGAGCGGCCGTCCGAGGCCAAGCGCGAGTCTACCCAGGCGCTTGTGCAGATCCTCGTCGAGCGGATAGATGTAGTTGAGCCGTTCGAGCGTAGCCGCCGCCTCTTTCTTTTGCCCGGCCTCGTCCTCAAGCGCGGCAAGCTTCTTCAAGGTCGCTGGGTTGCGACCCCCGATCTTACTATAGGCTGCGAGCTGCTTCGTGGCGTTGATTTTGTCGCCTTTTTCGAGGTAGGCGTCGGCCATGAAATCGTAGACGTTGCCGCCTTCGACGTAATCCGGATAAAGGTCGCGCAAACGTTCGCCCTCGATCAGGACGGCGTCCCACTTCTTCAGCTTGACGATCTCCGACAATTCCTTGAGACCCTTTTTCCATTCGTCGAAGCCGGCGACAGTTTTCTTCGTCTGTTTGTCGAGCCATTCGAGAAATTCTTTGTCGAACTGCTCCGCCGAAATGCCAAGATTGTGCTGGATCACTTCAGGCGTGGGCTTGGTTTCGGCATAGTCGTGCATCATGCCGAGCAGTTTGTCCCAGCCCCATTTTTCGTTGATGTAATCGCAGATCCGGCCGGCCTGGAAATAGGAAACCTGCACCTGCATCGGGTAATCTGGCCGCACGAAACCGCGGTCGAGGTCGGCCACGGGGAGCAGCTTCTTCTTTCTGATGGCGTCGATACTGATGGCGTCCAGGCGGTCGCCCCAATCCTTGTGGATGGCCGTTTCCTCGTGGACAGCGAGCCCTTCGGTGAACCAACGCGGAACGCGATGCTTGGTGGCGGTGAGAACGAAAACGTGACTGAGTTCGTGCCACAACGTGCTGGCCCAATGCCACTGCCCAGGCTTGCGCGCGGATGGCGAATCCATCGCGACCACGGTGCCGAAGGTGACGCCGAGCGCGCCCAGGCCGGGCATGCCCATGGTGCGGACGGCGAAGTCCTCGTGGTCGGGATAGACCTCGAGCTGCACCGGCGCCTCGAGCTTCACCTTGTATTTCTTTTCGTAGGTGGCGATGGCGAGTTCGAGTTCCGGCTCGAAGTACAGCTTCAGGATTTCGTCTTCCTTCTTGTGGACGCGCAAGATGGTGGTCGGCGTTTTGTACGTCGTGAAGTTCTTGTAGCTATCGATCAGCGTCAGCGTGTTCTTGACCGACGGCGGCGCGTACCCGGCCTCGAAGCATTGCTTTAATTGCTCATACGCTTCGGTCTCTTCACCGAGGCGCATCAGACTGATGCCCAGTTCAGATTTCGCCTCAACCAATTCCGGGTTCAGTTCGAGCGCCTTGCGATACCAACGAATAGATTCCGCGTAGCGGCGATTGATATCGAAGAAGTGCGCGCCGGTCGCATAGGCTTCGCCATAGATGGGGTTGATGGCCAGGATCTTCGTGATCCAGGCCGATTCCTTGTCGTTCAGCCAGTCCACCGATGCGAGCACCGCCATGGCGTCGAGCGCTTCGGCGGAAATTTTCAGCGCCTTCTCCGCCTCTTCGGCGGCCTTCCCGGGCTTCGAATCCTCCAGCGCCATGCGTGCCAAAAGCTCCTGCGCTTCGACCAGCATCGGGTCAGCTTTCAGCGCCAGTTCCGCGAATTCAACCGCTTTCTTCTCGAAGCCACCCGAAGCGACTTTGGCGAGGCCCATCAGAGCAGGCGCGTAATCCTTTTGAATTGCAAGGGCTTCGCCGAACAGGTCGGAGGCATCCTTGGGCTGGTAGCGCTCAAGGTACATCAGGCCCCATCGGACCTTCAAATAGGGATCGCGCGGGTTCTTGGCGATGGCGGACTGGAACGCTTTATTAGCGGACACATAATCGCGCAGGCCGAAGTGGCCTTCCGCTTCCAGCGCGGGATCGCGCTGGGCGGTCAGCTTCACGAAACAGGACTTCGCTTCCGCGAGCTTGCCGTGGCGTTTTAATCCCCAGCAGGCATCGGCCGCGGTGGGCACACGTTTCGGCTGGGGAGCCGGAGTCTGCGCGCATGCGTTGATCGTGAGCGCGGCGAGCATCACCGTGCATGGGAGCGGAGCCGCCAGGTACATGCGGATGTTCATTCTTACTTATCCAACTCCGCCTGCACCTTCGAAAGCTCCAGCAGCAAGCTGCCCATGCGCGCCCGGTATTCGCCGGTGGGCGTCGCGGCCTTCTGGTATTTCAACTGGTCCACTTGCAGTTCGAGGTCTTCCTTCTTCTTGAGCAGCGCCTTTCGTTCGGGTGTGGAGGCCTTGGCCTGTTCGGCTCCGAGCTTCACCATGGTGAAGCGTCCGGCGACCAGGCCTTGCCCGTTCGTCGGCGACGGAGCCTTTACGGCTTCGCCCTTGCCGGTATCTTCGAGCAGCGCGTGTTCGGTGGCGATGCGGTTTTGCGATTCGTAGAACTTGGCGGTTTTCTGTTCAGCGAATTTGAAGGCTTCAAGCGCGGTGACGATTTCGTTCTTGTCGGAATCAGCCGCCGGATCGCGCAGCGCTTCGACCCAATAGCGCGCGAAGATGGTCGCGTTCTTTTCGCTGCCGGATTTCGTGGCGGTGATGATGACCCGGTTCTCGCGCTGCAAAGCGTGCAGAGATCCGCCGCTGGCACTGGTCATATTGACGACCAGTTGGCGCTTGGCGGGCAGCTTATTGAGGATCGCCGCCAATTCGCCAGCGCTCAGATCCGGACCCGGCAAGTTGATTTTGTAATCCACTCCATCGAAGCTGCCGTGGCCAATCAGCATGACGACGATGCCGTCGTCGGGCTTGGCTTTCGTTGCGATGTCGCGAAACACGCTGTCCACTTTCGCTTTTGTAGCGGCCGCTCCGTAGAGGGTTTCGACTTGTGCATCCGGCGTCGCGCGCAGGATCTTGTCGATGTCCTTCGCCCACGAAGTGAACCGCTGATCGTACTCCGGCTCGCCGCCGATTCCAGCGACGGTAACGTAAAAGGTCGCTGCTTGCGAGATGCCAACAAGCAAAAAACCGGCTAGCAACAGACCCTTTACAGAACGTCTCAAATCACACCCCAGCGCCGACGCAGCAGCCATTCTCCGCCTCGCAGCGAGAGCGCCAGCAGGAACAGGATCGGCATGTCCCACAGATCTTTCGTCTCGCGGATAGTGATGCCGGCTTCGGAATACGAGATCTCGCTCGGCAGTTTCTTTGCGTCATCGCCCGCATAATACTTTCCGCCGGTCTGGGCGGAAAGCTTGTCGAGCAACTCGCGATTCTGTTCGGCGTGGAAGTGCTCGGCGACTCCATCTTCCCGGCGGAAGGTGATCACGTCGCGCCCGAGTTCCTGATCGCCGCGCTTGCCGACCACTTCGGTGACGTAGGAGCCGGGCTGTTCAGCGGTCCAATCGCCGGTGTAGACGCCGGGCTCGGAGGGATCGGGATGGAGTTCGATCGATTGCGCGATGCCGCCCGGTCCCATGATGTTGGCCTGGACGGTGGCGTCGGGCGCAGGCGCGTAGGCCTTGTCGCGAACCTCGGCGCGGAATTTCACTTTGCCTTCGTCGAGGAGCAGGTTCGAAGAGGTGGAAGCGACTACGCGAGTGGGCGTTTCCGTCACCAGCCAGCGCAGCATCTGCTGCCAGAACATCTCGTGCGACTTGTCTTCGAGCGGCATCAACATCTGCCAGCGCCAGCTTCCGGCACTCGCAAATACCGCGACGCGGCCGCGTCCGTAGTTTTGTGTGACAAGCAGGGGCAGCTTCTTGTTGGTGCCCTTGGGCGTCATGTCGATGAGGACGGCAGCGCCTGGCTTCGGCGTACCGACGTCCTGAAAATTCATCAGGTAGGGGAGTTTTTTCCAGCGTTCCAGGTTCGCGTTAGTTTCCTCAGAGAGGCGGCAAATCAGGCTGTCGCGTCCGACCGGCGTCAGTTCGACGGTGGCGGGTGAACGCTCAAAGGTCTTGCCCGCGGGCAGATTCACCGGGATCAGATCGGCAAGTTGGTTCTTGCCCCAGCCGCCGTCGTTCAACGATTCGCGTCCGGCGAAGAACAGCAGTCCGCCACCCCGACGGTCCACGAAAGTCTTCAAAAGCTCTTGTTGCGCGGGAGTCAAATACGCGACAGCGACGCTGCCGAGGATGATGGCGTCGTACTTGAACAGGTCCTCGATTTTGGTCGGGAAGCCATCTTCGAGTTCCTTGGGATCGTCGATTCCCTGGCGGTAGATCTTGTTCTGCGAGGTCCGCAGCATGGTGACGAGCTTTAGGTTGGCATCGTCTTCGACGGCGCGGCGCAGGAACTTGAATTCCCAGCGCGGCTCGCCTTCGAGGTAGAGTATGCGCGGCTTGGCGTTCGTCACGTTGACCAGCCGGGTGACGGTGTTGTTTTGCGTGTTCTCTTCGCCCGGCAAAGGATCAATCGAAATCTCAGGAGATTTCGCGCCGGCCGGACCTGCGTTGAACAGCAGCATTTCAGTCTGCGGAGCACCCTCCGCCTTGAACGTAATGTCGCGAGACGCCAAAACCTTTCCATGATCGCGAATGGTCAGGCGGGCTTTCGAACCGGCAAAGCCGCGCTGGCGCAAAGTCACTTCGGCCGCGACGCGCGAATCGGCGAGCGCCTTCACGGGAACCAGCACATCGACTATTTCCACATCCTTCGAGAATTTCTCACGCCCGAAGCCGATCGTATGGACGGGAATGCGTTGCGCGCGGATGGCGGAAATCGTTTCGAGCTCGATGCCGCCCGAGTTGTCAGCGCCGTCCGAAAGCAGCACGATCGCGCCCACGGGCAGGCCTGCGGATTCCGCGACGACTTGTTTCAACCCGTCACTTAGATGCGTGGCTTTGCCTTGCGCGGTAATTTGTTCAGTCTTTTCGACTCGCGCCAGCACGTCGCTCAATTTGTACAGGCGGGTTTGGAATCTGTCTTGCAGATTCTTGAGCAACCCGCCATCGAGCAGCTTGGCCGCTTGATCGCGACGGCTGCCGGCGTCGGTATCTTTCAAGGACATGCTGGACGAATCATCGACCACGACGGCGATCAGATTCTGCTGCGGCTTCAGGGTGGCGATGCTGAGCGCGGGATGCCACAGCAGGAAGAGCAGCAGACACGCGAGCAAAGTCTGCATCAGCCAGACGGCGACTCCGCGCGCGCCTTTCAGTGCATCGGTCCCGCGGCGCTGCCACAGGAACCACCCCAGTCCAGCGGCCGTCAGCGCGATCAGGATCGCGAGCAGCCACACCGGCCATCCGCCCAGCAGCACGAAGCTGCCTTTCGAGAACACGCTAGTTGGGTACTTGAAGAGAAACTCGAACATCCGCCGCTTTCCGCCTGATCCGCTCTAATAGACTTTTCGTGCGCGCTCTTAGAGACACGTCGCCTCACCGAATCAGTGCGTCATGGAGTAAATGACGTAATCCACGCCAATCCGGTACCCCAAAGCTGAATATTTCTCCGGGTACCTGGGATCATCCGAATTCTCCCACGAGTCGCCTAAGTCCATGTTGTGGCAGATAGCAACCATAATCCGGCCCTTGTCATCATAGACGCCGCGCCAGCGCGCTTCGTAACCGTCCTTTTCGTAAACCCTATGACTATAAAGGAATTGGGCCCCCGGAACCTGGTAGCGGTCATCCAGATCGAACAGCGTATGGAAGATGGGATCCTCGTTCGGGATTTCTACGACGGTGCGGTCGGGGAAAATGCGGTTCATGGAGCGCATGAACACTTCCCATTCCTGCGTGCCATGGAAGTCGTCCACCATCAGAAAGCCGCCCTTGAGAAGGAATCCGCGAATCAGCTTGCACTGCTCGTCGGTCAGGTTCCAGTGGCCCACTTCGACGGCATAGGTCCAGGGCCAGTTGAAGATTTCGTCAGGATCGTCGAGGTCGATGACTTGTTCGACGCTACGGGCGTGAACGCGGGTCAGGCGGCGGATTCCGGCCAGCAAATGACGGTCCGAGCGGGGGTAATCGATGGTCCAACTGCGCGTGTTGCCGGGTCGGTATTCACGGCGCGGAATGCCCGGGTACATCAGGCGTCCGAAGGTGAATTCAGTCTTCTCTTCCCAGTCCGGAGGCAGCGGGAAATCTTCATATTCCATCCCCTGATATTGTTTGAAAGGTTTTTGTCCGTGCAGGGTGGTAAGAAGCAGAAGCGCCAGCAGACTCGCCGAAAGAAAAATGCGAAGGCGCACGAGTTTGAGAATCCTCAAGGGCCCGGCTGGGCATGCGCCCAAGGCGTTTGGTTGATTTGAGGATAGCGCAAATCTGCGTCAAAGCAGATCGCTATCGAGGCCGCCAACAAACTGAATCCCCGGTATGATCTTGCGCTTCAACCGAAGATCGTTCGTTAGGAAAAGATCGACTTTGGCGGCGGCCGCGCACGCAAGGTGCATCGCATCTATGCGAGGAATAGAGCGGTCCGTGCGAATACGGCCGTAATGTTCCGCGGCACGGGTGTCAAAGTCGATAATCTGAACATAGGGCGGACGGAGCAGCTCGCGGTACTTTTCGCCAAATTCCGGGATCTCCATGAGGTTGACACCGGCTAGAAGTTCACCGATTGCAATCGAACTGGTGCTGAGCTTGTCCCCTCGTTCGAGCATTCGCTCTCTGATTTCGATCACCCGGTCGAAGTACGCAGGGTTGCGCTCAATCCAATAGGCGAAGAGCATCGTGTCCCAAAAGACGAGGCTCATGCGCCTCTCACGCGAGGGTCAGTGAGGATGCCAAAAAGGTAGGAAGGGCCCTGCAGGTCGCTAAGCGCTCCGGGTCCGGAAACGGGCATCCGGCTCCACGCTTTTTCAAGATCGGTACGGGGAAGAATCCGGTTGGTAGCAGGCCCCATGCCGGGATGCGGTACGATACCGTTACCTTTCACTTCGTAGAAGAAAGGTTCGCCTTTTACGGTCTTGAAGGGAAGCCGCTGCAATTTGACAACTTGATCCCAGATTTCACGCTGCGGTGGCTTGCGTTTTCTCGGCTCGTTGCTCGTGTCGGCGGATTGAGCGAACCGGTTTTTCAACGAAACATAGACGTGGACTTTGTCGCTTTCTGCGCTGAGCGGGTATCCGTCGTTGGATAGGTCGAAATCTGGAGGAAAAGTCTCTTCGCGCAAAGCGATGATGATGTTGGACAGCTTTGGCGCCCCAGCAGGCCAACTTCCTGCCAATGCTAGCAGCGGATCTTTTTTGGAGTCAGTACTTGGACTCGTCTGCGTCTTATCGTCGAAGCCTCCCAAGAGATCGCGATACTGATCAGACACGGCAGAAACCTTCGGTGCGACTCGGCCGCCGTGGCGCTCAGGGTGGAACGGATCGCCCTGACGAAATAGCCGGAGTGTTCCGTCAGGATTCTGTGACAACGTCCGGAGTCTAGATGGGCGTGCCGGTTTCCAGGCCAGACAGTGAGCGCTTAAGTGCATCGCCACGGTCGCGGACTTGAGTGTCGGATCGATCTGGCGAACGCGGCGCTCGATCTGATCTCTTGAGAATCCTGTTGCATCCGGATTCTCAAGTTCCAGCTGTTTGGTGGCAAGCCAAATCGTGTCCGCTACGGTCATGGGCTTCTCTTTCTGAGAAGATCATACCAGAAATTATAGCAGACAAACAATTTTTATTTAATACGTTTTTATAGTTTCTTCATCAAGTACTCGCGGATCTCATTGTCGCTGAGCATTCCGGATGTGCCTAACGCGTAGGCGCAGTGCATCTCCAGGACCCCGCCTTCCATCGCGATGCTTTTCTCCGCTTCCGTCTTGACGTTCTTCAGCTTGACCTTCTTCAACGTCTCGCGGATCGCTTCTTGGCCCATGTCGTCCTGGCAAATCACGCGGAGCGCCATGTTCAGGCGGTGGCAGGACAGGTTGTCCAGGAAGTTCAACGCCTGCATTTCGTCGAAGCTTTCCCAATCCACTTCATACGGGATGGCGACGCCGCAGATTTCGGCGATCTCCTTCACGCGGCCCGGTAGTATTTCTTCTTCGAGTTCTTTGATCTTGCGTCGTTCGGCGAGTCCCATATCGATTTCCTCTTCTTCCGTCGTAGATGGCGAACAGCTCACGATATTTGCCCGTCCAGGAGAACCACCATCGTACAGTAAGGGCGCAATCCGGCCGCGATTTCGCTCATGGCCACTAGAGAGCCGGGTGCAAACGGATCCGCGATTCTGTAGTCTGTTGGTACATGCCTATGAAGACCCTGGTGTTGCTCGCGTTGCCGCTCGCCGCCTTCTCGCTGTTCGCCCAGGACAAGCCGGCGGACCCGCCCGCTCCGCCGCCGATGAATGCGGCCGAGTTGGAATTCCAGAAGTCGATGGAAGGCGTGATCCTCGAGGGATCGTACACGGCCGACGGAAAACCGGACCTGCAGACCGACAAATATACGATCGACAGCGTCACCAAGGTGAAGGACGATCTGTGGAAGGTTGCCGCGCGGATTCAGTACAACGGCAAGGACGTCAAGTTCGCGATGAACATTCCTCTGAAGTGGGCCGGAGACACGCCGATGATTCACATGACCAATTTCGGGGTAGCGATGATGGGCGCGTTCACGGTCCGGCTGCTGATCTATAAGGATGAATACGCCGGTACGTGGCGCAGCAGCAGCAATCCGAAGCACGGCGGCATCATGTTCGGTCGCATCCTCAAGCAGCCAGCCGCCGCGGGTGTGACGACACCGGCCGTAGCGCCAAAGCAGTGATCTTTGAGGCTCCGCCGGCCACTCGCCCCGAATGACAAAGATTCATCTGATCTCGACCGGTGGCACGATCGAGAAGATTTATTCGGAGCAGACCGGCGCGGTCCTGAATGTCGAGGGCAAGATCGAGCGCTATCTTTCGCGGCTCCGGTTGCCGGATACAGAGATCGTCACGACGCGCATCCTCAATAAGGACAGCCTCGACATGACGGATGAGGATCGGCGTCTGGTTTTGGACGCAGTCCGCGAAAAGCTGCCGGATGGCGCGCCGATCGTGATTTCGCATGGCACGGATACGATGGTCGAGACCGGGCGATTTCTCGATCGGGAGCTGGCGAAGCCATTACACATTCCTGTGATCCTCACCGGCGCCATGGTTCCGCTCGGCTTCGAGGGCACGGACGGAATTCAGAATCTGACCGAGAGTCTGCTCGCCGCTAAATTGCTGCCCCCCGGCGTGTACGTGGTGATGCATAATCAAACGTTCCCGGTCGCCCGCGTCCGCAAGGACCGCGAGCGCGGAACGTTCGTTCGCACCGAGTAGCTGGGAATCTTCCCGTTAGGACACATCCAAGTATGTTTCGAAATCGTTGCGTGTACTTCGCCGCCGCGCTTGCGCTGAGCAGCTCGTTATTGGCGGAAGACGTCGTCCGGGTGGAACAAGGCCAGCTTGCGGGCACCACCGGCGCCGATGCCAAGGTTCGTGTGTTCAAAGGCGTTCCCTTCGCGGCGGCGCCGGTTGGCGATTTGCGCTGGAAGGCCCCGAAGACTCCGGCGGCGTGGCAAGGTGTTCGCGCGGTCAAGGACTTTTCTCCGCAGTGCGAACAGGCCGGCTACCCGCAAAATTCGCTGTATTATCAGCCCCCGCAGCCGTCAAGCGAGGATTGCCTGTACTTGAACGTGTGGACCACGGCGAAGGCCAACGAGAAGCGTCCGGTGATGGTGTGGATCCATGGTGGCGCCCTGACGCGCGGTGCGGGATCGATTCCGATGTACGACGGCGAGGAACTGGCGAAGAAGGGCGTCGTGCTGGTAACGATCAATTACCGGCTGAACATTTTTGGCTACTTCGCGCACCCGGATCTAACGAAAGAATCGGATCGCAATTCGTCGGGCAACTACGGAATCCTCGATCAGGTCGCCGCACTCGATTGGGTGAAGCGGAACATTGGCGCGTTCGGCGGAGATCCGAATAAGGTGACAATCTTCGGCGAGTCGGCGGGTTCGTGGAGCGTGAATTTACTGGTCGCAACGCCGCTGGCGAAGGGCTTGTTCCAGCGCGCGATCGGCGAGAGCGGCGCTCAGTTTCAGCAGATGCCGAAGCTCGCGGAACTCGAGCAACAAGGTTCGCGGCTGGCAGGCAAGAATTCGATTTCGGACTTGCGCGCGAAATCCGCGGAAGACATTTTGAAGATGGGCGCCAACAGCGCGGGCGTCAGTGTCGATGGCTACCTGCTTCCGGCGGACGTGTACACGATCTTCGCGGAGGGCAAGCAGAATGACGTTGCGGTGTTGATTGGATCGAACGCGGACGAAGGCACCTCGCTGGCTCCGTGGTCGCCGAACGCGACTGCCGAGAGCTTCGAGCAGCGGATCAAAGCGCAGTTCAAGGATCGCGCCGCGGATGCGTTCAAGGTGTTTCCGGCGGGTACGCTCGACGAAGCGAAGAGTTCGCATTATGCGTTACTGCGTGATCAGGTCTTCGGCTGGCAGATGCGGACCTGGGCACGCATGCAGGAGAAGACAGGAAAGTCGAAGGCGTATCTGTACTATTTCAGCCGAATCCCCCCGCAGCCCGAGAGCGATCGTTACAAGGCCTATCACGCCGCCGAGATTCAGTACGCCTTCGGAACCTACAATCGCGAGCGCGCGCAGGATACGGATCGCAAGCTGTCGCACACGATGATGACCTACTGGGTCAACTTCGCGACGACCGGAGATCCGAACGGCAAGGGCGCACCGAAGTGGCCGGCGTATCAGGCGAAGAACGACATGGCGATGGAACTGGGCGATACCGTGAAGATGGTTCCGGTGCCGAACAAGGCGTCACTGGATTTCTTCGATAGCTGGTTCGCTGGTCAGCGCGCAAAGTAGTCAGGACACCAGGATGCTCCGGCTCCCAGCCCGAAGTGTTGGGCCACCGCTAAAAGATGTTTGTCATTTGACCAAAGGGCGACCTCCAAATGGGCGGCCGTTGCCAGGTGAATCGCGTCCGCGGCACGCAGATAGACTGTCGAAGGAAGACGATGATACACAGCTTCGACCCGATCAAGAATTGCGGTCGATAGCGGAGTAAAGACCCAAACAGAGGCGTTGCGGTCAGCCGCGAATCGTTCGCGCCGCCGATCTGCCTGAAGCGGATTGAGGCCGCCTTCGCGAATATGCCGATGAAATACCGCCGCAACCTCGGCGATGCAGATGCTTATGAGATCAGTTGTCTCGCAGAGCTAGCTAGCTTCAGAACGTCATTCGAATCGGACTCATTCAAGTAACACTTGGCTACGTAGGCGGCATCGAAATACAGAATCACGTGCGAATTTCGTTGATAATCTTATCGCTGTCTGTCTTCGGCAGAGTGGAGATCTCCGCTAAGCGCTCCGGCAGACGAAGACGAAGTGTCGGGCTTTCTCGCAAACCTTGGTTGGTCGCCGACGGCTGGCCAATCAATTCCGCGATTACGTTTCCCTCGCGTTCGATGGCAATCCGCTCCCCAGACTGAGCTTCCGCAACCAGTTCGCTGGTCTCTCGTGAAGTTCTTCGAGGCTGACCGTCTTCATATTGTGATTCTACCGCGCGCCTTGCCGTCTACTGTTTTTCGAGCAGCCGTAGCGCCGGACGCCCGGCCTGTTGCAGGGCCTGATTGGCCGCGGGCACATCGGTCGTCTTGATCGCGGACCACGCCGCCAGCAGTGTCTGCAGCGTCTTTTCCGCGTCACTGACACTTCGCGCGGTTTGCGTGGTCGGAATTGCGTCCGCTCCTTCGATGGTGGTGAGCAGGGCGCTTAGCTCTCCGTTGAGCCGCGCCAAGTCGGGTTGGCCGCCTCCGACGCCACGGCCGAAACGCGCGCCGCCTCCTCCGCCGCCAAGTGCAGCGAGCTTCTGATCGAAGGCCTGAATCGCGGCAGCCTGCTGCGTGCCCTGCGGGACGCGCACTTGCGCACGCAGGTCGCGGACCGCCATCAGCGCGTCGTAATTCTGCTGCATCAGGTTCGAGACTTTGCGCGAGAGCGTGAACATCTCCGCGAGTCCTGCGGCAGGCGTCTTTACCCGCGGATCCATCTTGATCGTGATCGCCTGCGTGAAGCTCTTGCCATCGACGGTTAACTTGACGGTGTACATGCCCGGCAGCACCGTGGTTCCGTGCGGATCGCGCGGCGTGTCGCCGTAGACGGCGGAAATCGGGTAGGTGAAGGTCAGCGCGGCCGGAGGCGTGTAGAACAGGTCCCAAACGAAGCGATGCATGCCCGCGTTCGTGGGGAGAATGGCCGTCGGGCGAATCCAGTAATGCGGCACGTTGAGTTCCGGATCGATCGCATCCGGCTTGTCGGTGCTCGCGAATCTACGAATCAGCTTGCCGCCGGAATCGAGCACCTCGAGCGTCACCAACTGAGCGTCGGATTTCAAAATGTAATTGAGGATCGCGCCGTCTGGCGGATTCTGGCCGTGCGGCTCTTCCTGCGGCAAGGGCGTATCGGTGTACTGATCGCGCTTGATGCGGTAGGTTACCTGCGGCTTAAAAAGATACGCATCGGCGGTCGCCACCGTGTCCGACATCTGGCGCAACGCGGTGATGTCGTCGAGGATCCAGAAGCCGCGGCCATGCGTTCCGACCACAACGTCGTCGTTGTGAACCACAAGATCGCGGATGGAAGTCGCCGGCATGTTGTTGCGCAACGGCTGCCAATCGTCGCCGTCATTGAACGAGACCCAGACGCGGCGTTCAGTTCCGGCGAAGAGCAGTCCTTTGCGGACGTGATCCTCTTTCACGGTATTGACGACTTCGTTTTCGGAGATTCCCCTGACGATCTCGACCCAGGTTTTTCCGCCATCGCGCGTACGGTAGATGTGCGGACGCAAGTCGTCGAGGCGGAAGCGGTTCACGGCGGCATACGCCGTATTCACGTCCGTGTGCGAGGCCTCCATGATCGAGACCTTGCTCCAGGGCGTGAGTTGCGAAGGCGTCACGTCTTTCCAGTTTTTGCCGCCATCGCGCGTCACGTGAATCAAGCCATCGTCGGTGCCCGCCCAAATGAGGTTGACGTCCTTGAAGGACGGCGCGAGCGAATAGATGACGCCGCGCTGACGGCCTTCCGCCGCCACGTCCTTCTTGTAGACGCCAACGCTGTCAGGCACGTCCCAGGTCTTGCGCGAAAGGTCAGGGCTGATGACGTCCCAGCTGTGGCCGCCGTTGGTGGTTTTGAATAGGACGTTGCCCGCGAGATAAAGGACGTGCGGATCGATGGGCGAAAACAAGAGGGGCGCGGTACGCAGGAAGCGATAGCCTCCACCGCCTCCGCCACGGCGGCCGGCGGGTCCGACGTTCTGCACCATGCCAGTCCGGCGATCCCATACTGTCGCTTTGCCGCCATAAATCAAATTCGGATTCAGCGGATCCGGCGCGACGTAGCCGTACTCTTCGACGCCGACCGTGGTCCAATCGCGGAACGTAATCTGGCCGTAATCGCTGCGGCTGGCGACCCCCGCGGAGCCGCTTTCCTGCTGACCGCCGTAAACCCAATAGGGAAACTGATTGTCGGTGATCACGTGATAGAACTGCGCCGTCGGCTGGTTGTACCAACTGCTGAAAGTCTTGCCGCCGTTCACCGTAATGATGGCGCCCTGGTCGGCGGCGATCAGCATGTGCTCGGGATTGTCGGGGTGGATCCAAATGGTGTGGTAATCGTCGCCGCCTGGCGCGCCGCGAATCGCGGTCCACGTCATCCCGGCGTCGTTCGAGCGATACGTTGAAGTGTTCGCCGTGAACACGACGTCGCGATTCTTCGGATGCACACGGACGTTCGCGAAATCGGAGCCGCGTCCGAAAACGCGCTGCTCGGAGTTGGTTCGCTTCCAGGTCGCTCCGGCGTCATCCGAACGATAGACTCCTCCAGCGCGATTCGATTCGACCATCGCGTACATGCGGTTCGAATCGTTGGGCGCGATGCCGATGCCGATGCGGCCGAGTCCCTGCTCAATGGTCGGGAGGCCCGCGGTCAGCGGCTTCCAGGTGTCGCCGCCGTCAATGGATTTGAAGAGTCCTGTACCCGGTCCGGTGAACTGGCCGTTTTCCCACGGACCCTGCCGAGCGGCCCAGAGAACGCCGTACACGATCTGCGGATTCACCGGATCGAACTGCACATCGATAGCGCCCGTGTTTTCGTCGTTGCCGAGGACGCGCTTCCAACTGCCGCCTCCGTCTATCGTGCGATACAGGCCGCGCTCCGGATTCGGTCCGTAGGGATGGCCGAGGACGGCGACGAACACGCGATTCGGATTTCGCGGATCGACGACGATTTGGCTGATCTGCTGACCATCGCGGAGCCCCATGTTGCGCCAGGTTTTCCCTGCGTCGGCGGTCTTATAGAGTCCGTCGCCGACAGACAGATCGGGACGCTGCAAGCCTTCGCCGCTGCCGACGTAAATGATGTTGGGGTCCGATTGCGAGACGGCGAGGGCTCCGACGGAACCGGTCGGTGCGTCGTCGAAGATCGGATCCCAGGTCCGTCCATAATCGGTAGTGCGCCAGACGCCGCCATTGTTGACGCCGATGTAGCAGACGTTCGGCTGCTTAATAATGCACTCCGCCGGAACCGTGCGTCCGCCGCGGAACGGGCCGATGTGGCGCCATTTAATGTCGGAGTACAGCTTCGGGTCGAACCGTTGGGCGCCGAGCGGGACGCAAGCGGCTAAAAGGAATGCGGCGTAGAGACGGTGCATGATCGTCTCTGAGTTTCGCATAGGCGCGCGGACCTACTATCCGCTCCGTTTCGATCAGAAAACCGGGAAGTACTTCGAAGTCAGCACATGAATGTGATGCAGCTCATGCCCGGCGGAGGTATAAGCGATCGCGCGAACCGAGACTTCGTTCTTGTTGGCGATTCCGCGCCGCGTCCACGCCTCTTCCGCGAGGTGTTCAAACAGAAGAACAGTCGCCTGGCGAACGGCTTGAAATTCCACGATCAAGCCGGCCAGCGTACAGGAATCGAACGAACCGTACTTCACATAGTCGTCCTGCTCGAAGCCTTCAATCGGAGTGCGATCGTTGCGCGCGATCCGCAAGGCGCGATAGGTGAAGATGCGTTCGGTGTCCGAAACGTGGCCGACGCATTCCTTCACACTCCACTTACCCGGTTCGTATCGGAAAGCGCCCTGTGATTCGGTGAGTGTGGACAGGTACGCGACGGTTTCCTTCGCTTGGCGCTTGAGGGTTTCGACGATGTCGCCGTCGGGAACCAGGGAAATATAGCGGTGGTAATAATCGAGATACTCGTCAGCAGCGGGACGCAGGTTCATGGATTCCATACTAGCCGCGTGGTCCGCCGAATTCCAGGATTTGCTTTACGGTAAGGCCATTTTTCGCGATGTGCCGCGGCTTTGGGTTACAAAAGAACACCCCGCCCTTGCGAGGCGGGGTTTTCAAGTGAGATGAAAACAGCGGCGAATTAGCGCGTGGCCGGATCCGCTGAAGCCGGATCGAAGCCGAACTTCGCAATCGCGTCGGCGGCCAGATACGCGTCGAACTTGCCCAGGCGGGCCAATTTCGAGAGTGCTCCGGCGACGATCGCTTCGGCCGAAATCTCGAAGAATTTGCGCAGATGCTCGCGGTTTTCGCTACGGCCGAAGCCGTCCGTTCCAAGCGTCACCATGCGGCCGGGCAACCACTGAGCGATCTGATCCGGCACCGCTTTCATAAAGTCGGTGGAGGCGACGATCGGCCCTTCGGCGCCTTCGAGCGCCTTGAGGATGTAGGGAACCCGCTCGGGTTCGGTGGGATTCAGCCGGTTCCAGCGCTCCACTTCGAGCGCATCGCGGCGCAGTTCGTTGTAGCTGGTGGCGCTCCAGACGTCCGCGGCGACGCCGAAGTTGTCAGCCAGAATCTGCTGCGCCTTCAGCGCCTCATTGAGGATCGTGCCGCTGCCGAACAACTGGACCTGGGCTTTCTTTTCCGAAGCCTTGTATTTGTACAGGCCCTTCAGAATGCCCTCGTGAATATCACCCGCCGGCATCGGCGGCTGCGCGTAATTCTCGTTGTAAACAGCGATGTAGTAGAACCGGTTTTCGTTGTTCTCATACATCCGCTTGATGCCATCCTGAATGATAACGGCCAGCTCGAACGCAAACGCCGGATCGTAGCTGGCGCAAGTCGGAATCGTGCTCGACAGGATCAGGCTGTGGCCATCCTGGTGCTGCAGACCTTCGCCCAGCAGCGTCGTGCGGCCGGCCGTCGCGCCCATCAGAAAGCCTTTGCCCTGCTGGTCCGCGAACGCCCAAATCATGTCGCCGACACGCTGGAAACCGAACATCGAATAGTAGGTGAAGAACGGAATCATCGGCACGCCGTAGTTGGCGTACGCGGTTCCGGCGGCGCTGAACGAAGCCATCGCGCCGGCCTCGGTAATGCCTTCTTCGAGGATCTGGCCATTCTTGGCTTCCTTGTAATACAGCAGCACATCGCTATCGACGGGCTTGTACAACTGGCCCTGGCTGGCGTAGATGCTGTACTCGCGGAACAGCGATTCCATGCCGAACGTGCGCGCTTCGTCAGGAATAATCGGCACGATCAGCTTACTCAATTCCGGAGTCTTGAGCAGCGTCTTCAGGATGCTGACGAACGCGGCGGTGGTGGATGCCTCGCGTCCGCGCGAACCCTGCATTGCATCCGCGAACGCCTCGAGCGGTGGACTCTTCATCTCGATCCGCTTGGCGTTTCGCACGGGCAGCGATCCGCCCATCGCTTCGATGCGCCGCTTGAGATATTGAATCTCGGCGCTCGATTCCGGCGGACGATAGAAGTCGCCGCTTTGCTTGATTTCCTGCGGGACGGCGATCTTGAACCGCTCGGCGACGTAACCCATCTGATCCTGTGTCAGCTTCTTCTGCTGGTGCGTGGTATTGCGGCCTTCGCCGGCTTCGCCGAGTCCGTAGCCCTTCACCGTTTTCGCCAGGATGACGGTGGGCGTGCCGGTATGTTCCGCGGCGCGCTTGTAGGCGTTATAGACCTTGTGCGAATCGTGGCCGCCGCGAAGCAGGCCGGCGACTTCGTCATCGGTCATGTGCGCGACCAGCTTGGCTGTTTCCGGGTAGCGGCCGAAGAATTCCTTGCGCGTGTACGCGCCGCCCATGGCCTTGAACTTCTGATACTCGCCATCGACGCATTCGTGCATCAGGCGGAGCAGCATACCGGAACTGTCGGCATCGAGCAGCTTGTCCCAGCCGGCGCCCCACACGAGTTTGATTACGTTCCAGCCCGCGCCGCGGAAGGCGGCTTCGAGTTCCTGGATGATGCTGCCGTTGCCGCGCACCGGGCCATCCAGCCGCTGCAGATTGCAGTTGACGACGAACACCAAATTGTCGAGTTTCTCGCGCGATGCAAGAGTGAGCGCGCCGAGCGATTCCGGCTCATCCGACTCGCCGTCGCCCATGAACAACCATACTTTGCGCTTCGTGGTTTTCACGATGCCCCGATTTTCGAGATAGCGCATAAAGCGCGCCTGATAGATGGCCGAAATCGGTCCGAGACCCATCGACACCGTCGGGAATTGCCAGAAATGCGGCATCAGGTACGGATGCGGATAGCTGCTCAGGCCCGGCGTATCACGAAGCTCGTGGCGAAAATTCTTGAGATGCTCTTCGCTCAAGCGTCCTTCAAGGAACGCGCGCGAATAAATTCCGGGCGAAGCGTGACCCTGGAAATATACGAAATCGCCAGGTTCGTCGCCATAGCTGCCGCGGAAAAAATGATTCTGTCCGACTTCGAGCAGCGTCGCGAGCGAGGCGAAAGTGGCGATGTGGCCGCCGATATTCGCGTCGTACTTGTTGGCGCGGACCACCATCGCGATGGCGTTCCAGCGGACGAATCCGCGGATGCGCTGTTCGAGCGCGCGATCGCCGGGAAACGGCACTTCTTCATCGACGGGGATGGTGTTGATGTACGGAGTGTTGAGTTTCAGCGCGCCGGTGACGCCGAAATGCGCGGCGCGGTCGAGCAGTTGGCCGAGCAGAAATGAAGCGCGCTCGGAACCGAATTCGTCAATGATTTGATCGAGGGCTTCAAGCCACTCGGCAGTTTCCTGGGGATTGCGATCGGAAGGTGGATCAACCTTGTTTTGCAGCATAGAAGGGTAAAAAGGTGTCGCGGTTGGACACTTTTAGAATAACACCGCGATCCTCTGGTTTCGGGCGAATCCGGTCTTGCTCTGCCCGTCAGACCCAACGTACGGGCCGAGTCAGGACAAAGCCATCCGGTCGAACCACGGCAGGCGGCAGTTGAACTTGGGCCAAGTGCCGACGGTCGATGTCGATTACTCCGTTTGCTATCGATCGGAGGTGCTTTGATTTTCGGGACGGCGGAAATCCCATGACTACTCGTTTTGCAGGAAAAAGCGATCGAATTTTTGTTACCGGCGCCGCTAGATCGCTGTCGGCTGAAATCAACAACGCGACATCAAACGCGTCTTCAAAAGCATCGTGCAGCAGTTCGCAAGCGATGTTCACATCCGTCATTTTTTCACTATGGGATCGATGCTCCAGCGAGCACCTCCTGCACTTGACGAGCTTACTCTGGTACTGGCCGTAGTGAATTCTGAGGTCTGGACGATGGGCCTGAATTGCTTCCAGATATACCGTCTGGCGCGCCACCTTCTCTGGCGGGTCAGAAATCTTTGAAGTGAAGTAATTCGTCCTGACCAATGACTGAGTGCGAGGGTTTAAGATGCAGGCAGCCAAGCCTGCTACATCTAGCCAAAAAAATCGGTCATAGCCAGCAGCCTTTAGGCCGAAGTACAGGTTGAATCCGTCAATATAGGCTATAACCCGTTCCATGGGAGTGGCTTAAAGCTAGCATATTGTTTCTTGTGCGGGACCCGTGTAATAATAAGTTTTGAACAGCCCCGAAGATCGCATCTTCGGCCTGACGCCCCGAGCAATCGGGGCGTTTCCCATTTAGGCCCTTGAATTCAGTTCCGGCCGATGAGCCACGCGGTACTCTAGTTGCGCGGAAAGCATTAGCATGCCCACACAAACCGACCAAATCGTTCTCGCGGATTTGTACGACTATCCGAGTGTTCCTTACATTCAGACCCATCCGGACCGGCTGGCTACACTGGCGAAGCTCAAGGGATTGCATCCCGCTCCGGTGGACAATTGCCGCGTCCTTGAGGTGGCCTGCGGCGAGGGCGGCAACATCCTTTCGATGGCGTACACCTTGCCCAACAGCCAGTTCGTGGGAATGGACCTCGGCAAGGTTCCGATTGAGAAAGCGAATGCGTTCAAGAACGGCATCGGGCTCAAGAACGCCGAATTCTTCAGTCAGAATCTCCTCGAATTCGATCCGGGCGAGCAGAAATTCGATTACGTGATCGCGCACGGTTTTTACTCCTGGGTGCCGCAAATTGTGCGCGACAAGCTGATGGAGATCATCGCGAAAGTACTGTCGCCCCAGGGCGTCGGGTACATCAGTTACAACGTGTATCCGGGCAGCTATAGCGGAAAGCGGATCCGCGATCTGGCGCTGCTGCATCTCGAGGCCCGCCGCGCCGCCCATCCGGGGCGCTTCGAAACGCCGGAGCAGCAGATCGAGGAGACGCGGAATTTCCTCCAGCTGCTGCGCGACAACCCGCCCGCGGAGGCCACTCCCTCGCGCGCCGATTTGTTCTACGAGGCGGGCCTGGTGCTGGAGCGGCCAATCGCCTTGGTCTATCACGACATTCTGTCGGACCACTGGGACCCGTTCACGCTGAAGCAATTTATTACGCATCTCGATGCGTATGGCTTGCAGTTCATGGACGAGGCCACGGCGGCGGAACCCGATGCACCCAAGGTTCCGGCCGCCGTGATGACGTATATCCACGAGTTCTGCGCCGGTAACCAGTTACTCGAAGCGCAATACGTCGATCAGATCGTCGGACGGCGCTTCCGCCGGTCGCTGATTTGCCGGAAGGAGGCCACTCTCGCCCAGCAGGACGAGGTCAGCGTCGTCGAGCACATGTACGCGTCTACCAAATTGACCGAGACGAAAGTGGATCCGGACGGTTCGGTGACGTTCACCATCCCGGACTTCGTTACGCTGACGACGCCGTCGGCCGCGGTGATCGGTATCCTTCGGCGGCTGATCGCGGCCTATCCGCAGCGTGTCGCGGTGAAGGAATTCGAAAACGAAGATCCGGAGTCGAACCGGAACCTCTACGGCTTGTTTCAACGAATGTACCGCGGCGGTTCGATCGATCTGCACACCATTCCTTCGACGGTTGGATCTCCGACCGGCAAGCCCAGAGCGAGCAAGCTCGCGCGGTATCAGGCCGGGCGGCAAACTTCGCTGAGCAGCCTGCTCCATCAGGCCATCGATCTAAAAGACGAAAACGCCGCCTGGTTCCTGAACCTGCTCGACGGCACGCGCGATCACGACGCGCTGCTCGAGGAAACGGTACAGAAATTCCCCGGGCGTTCGCGCGGCGAACTGGCCAATCAGCTCTATGTGCGGCTGGATGAATTGCGTAAGCTGGCGTTACTCGAGGACGTGCACGGCTAGGGCCGGTCCGGCTCCGGCTTCGCTTCGTAACCGCGGCATTGGAGCACCGGCAACCGTGGATACTTCGGATACGACGGATCGCTAAGCGCGCGCTCGCATAGGAAGAACATGCTGCCTCTCGCCGATTCTATGACGCGGCAATGCTGGCATGTGGCGCACAATCCGGCTTCGGTTCCGGGCGGCAAATTACGCCTCGAAGAAGCTCCGCATGGCGGCCACCGTCGCGGCGATGTCCGCTTCGGTGTGCGCGGCGGAGACGAATCCGGCTTCGTACTGCGAGGGCGCGAAATAGAATCCGCGATCGAGCATCCAGTGGAACAGCTTGCCGAATCGCGCGGTGTCCGACTTCGATGCCGACGCCCAATCGGTCACCGGCTGCGCGGTGAAGAAGAACGTGAACATGGAGCCGACCCGGTTGATGGTGACGCCCGGCGGAGTCCATGCGGTGAGCTGCGCGGTGCGCGCCTCGATGGTCGTATAGACTTCCGGATGCGCGATCAGATGCCGCACCATGGCCAGTCCCGCGGCGACCGCCAGCGGATTGCCGGAGAGCGTTCCGGCCTGGTAGACAGGCCCGACCGGCGCAACCTTTTTCATGATGTCGGCGCGTCCGCCGTAGGCCGCCAGCGGAAGTCCGCCGCCGACGATCTTGCCGAGTGTGGTCATATCCGGCTTGATATGGAAACGCTCTTGCGCGCCGCCGAGCGCGAGGCGGAAGCCGGTCATCACTTCGTCGAAGATCAGCACCGCGCCGTGCTTTTCGGTGAGCGAACGCAAGGCTTCAAGAAATCCCGGCGCGGGCGGAACGCAGCCCATGTTGCCGACCACCGCTTCGACAATCACGGCGGCGATCTTGTCGCCATACTCCGCGAAAGCCTTTTCGACGGCGGGGATCGAATTGTGCGGCAGGGCGATGGTGGTTTCGGCGAAGCCCTTCGGCACGCCCGCCGTATCGGCGATGCCCAGGGTCGCCATGCCGGATCCGGCTTTCACGAGAAGCGAATCGACGTGGCCGTGATAGCAGCCTTCAAACTTGATGGTGAGGTCGCGGCCGGTAAATCCGCGTGCGACGCGGAGGGCGCTCATCGTGGCCTCGGTGCCGGAATTCACCAGGCGCACCATCTCAATCGACGGAACGGCCTGGCAGATCGCGTCGGCCAGTTCCACTTCGCGTCCGGTCGGCGCGCCAAAGCTGGTGCCGGTTTCAAGCGCTTCCCGCAGCGCCTCGATCACCATCGGCGGACGGTGGCCCAGAATATGCGGGCCCCAGGAACAAACATAGTCGATGTATTCGTTGCCATCGACATCGCGCATGCGCGCTCCGTTGCCGGAGGCGATAAAGCGCGGCGTGCCACCGACGCCGCGGAATGCGCGAACCGGCGAATTGACGCCGCCGGGCGTGCGCACCTGGGCGCGCGCGAAGAGTTCTTCCGACCGTGTGGTAATCATGCGAGCGCTCCCATTGTCGCCCAGCGCGGGACGGCGGGGACAGACTAGTGGGCTGTCCGCGAGGATTCTTTACCATGGCGTAATCCGCTGGCGGCAGTTAGCGTATTTCCACTGAAATGGTTTTGCCGTTTTTCCGTAGAGCCGAATGTAGCGCATGATCTTCCTGCGCAGGTCGGCTACGGAAGTGAAGATGCCGCGGTCCAGAACATCGCGCTGCAATTTGGAGAACCAGCTTTCGACCTGGTTCAGCCAGGAAGAATAGGTGGGCGTGAAGTGGAACTCGACGTTGGGATGTTGGGCGAGGAACTCCCGTACGAGGGGCGCTTTGTGAACGCTCAGATTGTCGAGAATGATGTGAACCGGTTGGTCGGCGGCGCAGGGCGCCACGACCGCTTCGAGGAACGCGACAAACTCCACACTGGTGTGGCGCTTGGCGGTCTGTCCGATGACATCGCCAGTTCGCGGGTTGAAGGCTGCGAACAGCGAGAGCGTGCCGTGCCGGTGGTATTCAAAGCCGTGGCGTTCGGCGCGGCCGGGTGACAACGGGAGTCTCCTGTCGAGCCGATCCAGAGCTTGAATGGCGCTCTTTTCGTCCACGCAGAATACGGCTGCGTGTTGGGGCGGGTTGAGATAGAGGCCGATGATGGAAGCGGCTTTCTGTTCGAAAGCCGGATCGTTGCTAGCCATGTAGCGTTCCAGCACATGCGGTTTGAGGTCGGCTTCCTTCCATACTTTGCGGATCAATTCTTTGCCCACGCCGATCACGACCGCCATCTTTCGGAGGCTCCAATGGGTGCTGCCATCGGGTGGCGCCTGCTGCGTCTTGGCCAGAATCTTAGCCCGCAAGGCCGGAGTTAATTTCTGCGGAGGCTGCCCGGGGCGGATGGTTCCCAAGCCCACCACGCCTTCGTTTTGGTACCGCTTCCTCCACAAACTAATGGTCGGAGCGGTAGTGGAAAGACTCTCCATGACCTCGCGGTAGGTCGAGCCGTCAGCCAGCAGCAAAACGATCCGCATTCGCTGAGCCACGCCGGCGGCCAGGTTCTGCTTTCGCAAATACGCCTGCAACTCGGCTCGTTGTGTCGGTGTGAGGGGAAGGGGTTTCGGCAATGCCATCTATTGTAATGACGTCATTCAACGCTAAAGGTTTTTCGCGGACAGCCCACTAGGCCTTGGCGATCCGGCCCTTCGGCAGCATGTGCTTCAGGAAAAAACTCATCGCGATTTCGTGGATCGTTCCGTTGAGATTCTCGATCAGGCGTTTCTTGAGACCCAGGTACGGTTGCGTGCCCGCGAACAGATCCTGCACGATTTCGCGGAATCGCGGACTGCGGCGCATAAACTCGATCATCCGCGCGGGAACCGTCGAAAACAGGAAGCGATTGAGGAAGAAGCTTTTCGCCAGGCGCGAGCCGAATTCGAGATCGCGGGCGAAGTCGCAATCGAGCAGGGCGCGATAGGCCGACGCGGGATTCGCGGATTCCGACAGCACGATCTGACTCGCGAGGTCGCCCGAGCGCATGGCGTAATACAAGCCTTCGCCGGTGATCGGATCGACCAGTCCGGCCGCGTCGCCGACGCCGAGCCAACCATCCCCACCGACGCGATTTTCCGACCAGGCCTTGGCTTCAAGTGACGGCAGCATGTGCGAATAGAACTGCGCGTTCTTGTGGTCGATGCCTTTTTCGGCCATATATTTCTCGAGCCGCTTCCGCAGCACCGCGGCCGGAACGCCTTTGCCGCAAATGCCCACCGACAAATGCCCGCAACGCGGAAATACCCAGATGTAGCCTTCAAACCGCGCGAAGAACTGGATATCGATGTGCTCCTGATTCGAGGGCACGTAATAGCCGAGCGCGAACATCGTGTCCGCCGCCGTGTAGCGGGTTCCGACATCGCGCAGCGGATTGCGGGCTCCGGTTGCGAGCACGCAGAAATCGGCTTCGACGGCGCCGCCGCGGGTTTCGAGACGCCAACCGCGCCCGGTCCGATCCATTTTCAAAACGCGCGTCTGTTCGAGCGCGACACCCGCGGATTCAGCCCGCCGGAGCAGCATTTTGTTCAGATCGAGGCGGGAATAGATCAGTAGAGGACGCGACAACTCCATGGTGACGCCGCCCGAGGTGGCGGAAGCGAGGCAGGTATGCGTCACCACCTTTTTCGGCGTGTCGTTGTCGAGCAGATACGGATACTGGCTGTAGGCTTTGTAGGTGATTCCGCCGCCGCACGGTTTCTCCCATCCCAGCTTCTCGTCGAAGAGGATGGTTTTGAGTCCCGCTTTTGCAAGGCGCTCGGCCGCAAACGATCCCGCCGGACCCCCGCCCAGTACGGCAACGGTTTTCATGACTTTCATAAGCCTACTTCATTGAATGCTACGGGTCGATGAAGCAGCGTAAAGAATCTTGCGCGTACCGCGGACCTGGCCACACGCCCCCGATCTCCGCCGGAGTTAGCGCTCAACGTCGCTCACTCCGCGGTACCTCTGAAGGACCGTTCCAACCCGGCATACGTTTCAGAATCGGCCGTCAAGGACGCATTAAGATTTCGTGTGATTACGGCTTGGCCTTCGGGTCAACCGGCGGATGACCGGGAGGCAGGCTGCCGCCTTTCGGCGTCGCCGCACCAGCCGGAGGGTGACCCGGAGGCAACGCACCCGCCTTCGGCATATTCGCGCCCGGAGGCATCGGAGGCGTCGCGGGCATACCCGTTTCGGGAACCGGCATCGGAGGTTGCCCTTCAGCCGCCGGCGCATGGATGTCCGCGCCGGTCTTGCCCTTCACCACCCACTTGTCGCCCTTTTGTTCCAGCTGATACTTCAACTGCATCGCGGCGTCGTTGGTCGGCGCATTCTTCGCGCGGAACGCCACGGTCGCGGTCGCCTGCTTATCGTGGAAGGCTACGTCCACAACGTCGATGGCCATCTGATCCAGGTTCAACCCGATTTTCGAATTGTTGGACTTGAAATATTCGATGACGCCTTTCTTGACGGCTTCTTTGTTCTGGATGTTCGGCGAACATCCGACCAGCGCGGCGCAGACGGCGGCGACGGCTACGATAGACTTCACGGGGTTCACTATCCGCGATTATACGACGCGCGTCGATTCCGAGTCTTTCGGACGGGCCGGCCAACGCCGATATAATTCGATCAGCGCCCTGCCCGCCGTCCCTTCATGCGCAAAATCGCCGAGGACCTCTACCAGCTCAACGTCCATCCGGGAAGCCTCGTCAACATGTACCTCGCCGGAGATACGTTGATCGACGCCGGCTTACCGTTTTCCGCCACCCGGATCTGCAGGGAACTGCGCGGCCACAAGGTCCGGACGCATGCCCTGACGCACGCCCATCCGGATCACATGGGCGCGAGCAACGCGGTGTGCGAAGCCTTGCAGCTCGATTTTATTTGCGGCGAGATGGATGCCCCTTCGGCGAGAACCGGCGACATGCGGCGCGTCGCACCAGATCCGGATCACTGGTGGCTGGGCTGGCAGCAGAGGCTGCTTCCAATCGCTGGACATCCCGTCGAACGCGAACTCCGCGAAGGCGACGAGACGGGCGGCTTCACGGTAATCGACGCGCCGGGGCATACGCCGGGCCACTTGGCCTACTGGCGCGAACGCGATCGCATTCTGATTCTCGGCGACGTGGCGATGAACATGAACATGATCACGTTCAGGTCCGGGTTGCACTGGTCCGTGCGCCGATTCACTTTCGATCCGGCTCAGAATCGCGCCAGCGCGCGGAAGCTCGCGGCGCTGAATCCGAAGATCGTTTGCTTCGGCCACGGGCCCGTCTTAAGAGACGGAGCTCGTTTCGTAGACTTCTTGGGTTCCGACTAAGAGGCGGACTACGGCTTAATGCCGTTTTTCTCGGCTGCCGCCTCGATGATTCGCTGGACTTCGGGCATGATGTCTTTCATCATCGGCTGCACCATTTCCATCGATTTCGACATGACCAGTGGAAGTTTTTCGAGCATCGATTTCCCGGCCGGCGTCGTATAGAACGCGATGATCGCGGACACTTCTTCCTCCGAGAACGACTCCGAATAGATCCGCACGTACAGCGGCTTCATTTTGTCCCAAGCCAGCTTGCGGCGCAAAAGATCCATCAGTTGTTTCTGAACATCCATCGCCATCTGCCTTCGCTGCGGGTCCATGTCGGGCGATAAGGGCAAGCTGTTCAACTGCGCTTTGACGGCATTGTTGATTTGATCGAAGACCTGATCGATCAGCTTGTCGGCCTTTGTCAGCGTCAACATCTCTTCAATCTTCTGCGCCTTCGACGCATCGTCGGCCAGACACGGCAACGTCGCCGCCAGCATCAAGACGGAGGCAAGTAAATACTTCATTTGAGATGAGTCCTCGCCTCATTATGCGCGAAATGGCGGAAACCGGGATCAGTGGGGACGCAAAAGCCCCGCCTATCCGAAGGGCGGGGCCTTGGCGTGTCGAATTTTGGCGAAAGGTTACTGCTCTTCTTCCTCTTGGCGCGGGCGCCGCGGACCGCCAGGACCACCGGGTCCGCCGTTCCAATCCGGACCGCCTTGGCCGTCGCGCATTCGCATTCCGGCGGGTCCGCCGGGTTCGCCGCCCATTCCGCCGCGCCAACCGGGACCGATATGCTGGTCGGCGCCTGGACCCCGGCGTCCGCGTCCGCCGCCGCCCATCCTTCCGCGACCACGCTCATCGAACAGATCCTTCTGATCCTGCGTGAGCATCGCGTAGAACTTGGTCTGCGTCTTAATATGGATCGCTTCGACAGCGCCCTGGGCCGAACCGGCCGCCTGCGCCAGGCGATCGATCTCGGAATCAGAGGTACCGGTGCGAACCGAATCCTGCAGCGCTTCCCGCGCGTTCCGCGCCTGGCGGTGCGCCTGGATCATGGCGCTCTCTTCCGCACGGAACAGTGTCCGCGCCTTCGCTTGCTGATCCGGCGTCAGCTTCAACATCATGGCCATACGTTGGATGTGCGTCCGCGGACCCGGATTCACCGGACCCAGTCCACGCTGCCCCTGCATATTCTGACCCTGCGGTGCCGCCTGACCTTGACGCGGAGCCGGTCGCTGACCGGCGGCGGGCGGCGGCTGTGCGAGCAACACGCCGGCCAGCATGGCCGGGGCCAGGGCTAGCATAAATTTCGTTTTCATTTTCATTTTGTGGCTTTTAACAGCCTCCTCACTACAGTTGACGGTAAGCGCTTCGAGGGGATTACCCGCGCGCGGGTCCGCCATGAGATTAACCATTCGGAATCCGCCGGGCGAGTCGTCCGCCAACAAAAACGCGCCGCCCGGGCGAACCCGGAGCGGCGCGTTTTTTTTGAGAGGCCGAAGCCTGATTACTGTTGCTGAACGGGAGCGGACTTCTTGAAACGCGCTCCAGCGGCTCCGTCCGGACCCGGACGCGGACCGCGCGGTCCGGAACCGCCGCCGCCCATCAATTCCGGATGTTCGTCGAAGGTCTTCCGCTGATCGGCCGTCAGGGTGGAGTACAGTTTCGCCATGGTCTTCGCATGGGTAGCCGTCGCCTGCGCCTGCACGGCGGCGCCGTCCTGGGCGATGCGGTCGATCTCTTCCGCAGTCGCTCCGCGCTTGATCGCATCGCGCATGGCGGCATGCTGCGTGGCCATCTTCTGCCCGAAACCCTGTGAGGTCACAGCCTCATCCTGGAACAGCTCGTGCGCCTTCTGCTGCTGGGCGGCGGAAAGATTTAGCACTTCGCTGACATGGTCGATACGGCTTGCGCGCGCCGGCCGGCCGGCAAAATTCGCGCGTCCGCGCTGAGGCGCATCCGGGGGCGCCTGGGCCAAAACGAGGCTGGCGGAAGCGAGTGCGAGAACAGACAACATTTTCATCGGTGAGAGACCTCTGGTTGGGAATGACGTATTCGCCCCTTCGAGGGTTTACGTCCGATGTTACCCTGAATGTCGAACCGCCGTCTTTGTTTGGCCGGTTCGCTAACCTTGCCATCTCACACAATCACAATGATGGATTCTCAATAAGATGTTTGCCAAAACTACCGACAGCAACGAATTAAAGGCGATTTGTCTACGGACTCGCCGCCAGATTATCGAAATGATTACGGCCGCAAAGTCGGGCCACCCCGGCGGATCGCTCTCGGCGGTCGAAATCCTGGTGACGCTCTATCACAGCGTCATGCGCCACGATCCGACGAACCCGAAGTGGCCGGAACGCGATCGTTTCCTGCTTTCGAAAGGCCACGCCTGCCCGGTTCTGTACGCCGTGATGGCGGACTGCGGCTACTGCCCGGTCGATCAATTGAATACGCTGCGCCAGCTTGGCTCGATGTATCAGGGCCACCCCGACGTCCGTTTTTTGCCGGCCCTCGAGGCCTCCACCGGATCGCTTGGCGAAGGGCTGTCGCTCGCCATCGGCATGGCGCTCGCTGCGAAACTGGACGGCACCACCACCCGCGCTTACGTCGTCCTCGGCGACGGCGAGGTGCAGGAAGGCCAGATTTGGGAAGCGGCGATGTTCGCCGGTTTCCACAAAGTGGACAACGTTTGCTGCATCGTCGACCGCAACAAGATCCAGCTCGACGGCTTCGTCAGCGACATCATGGACCTGTCGCCGCTTGAGGACAAATGGCGCGCCTTCAACTGGCACGTAATCGAAGTGGACGGCCACGACCTGGCAGCCCTCGAGGCGGCGTTCGCGGAAGCGGAAGCCACCAAGGGCAAGCCCACCGTTCTGATCGCGAACACGATCAAGGGCAAAGGCGTTTCATTCATGGAGAACAATCCGAAGTTCCACGGGTCCGCGCCGACCAAAGAAGAGATGGAAAAAGCGCTGGCGGAGTTGGTCTAAATGGCACTGCATAAGAAATTCGAAAACAAGTTGGGCGCGGCGACGCGCGAGGCATTCGGCAAGGCTTTGGTCGAGTTGGGTAGAACCAACAAGGACGTCGTGGTGTGCGATGCCGACCTCTCGAAATCCACCTACACCAACGGCTTCCAGAAGGAATTTCCCGAGCGCTTCTTCCAGTGCGGCATCGCCGAATCGAACATGGTCGCGATCGGCGGCGGATTGGCGGCGAGCGGGAAGATTCCGTTCGTGGCGAGCTTCTCGGCATTCGTGCTGAACAAAGGTTTCGAGCAGCTGCGCATTACCGCGGCGTTCCCGAATAAAAACCTGAAGGTGGTCGGCACGCACTCCGGCATCTCGATCGGCGAGGACGGTCCGTCGCAGATGTCGATCGAAGACATCAGTCTCGCGACTTCGCTCGCCGGCTTCACGGTGCTTTGCCCGGCCGACGAAGTTTCGATGATGGCGCTGTGCAAGGCGGCCGCCGAACACGTCGGGCCGGTATTCATTCGCGCTGGTCGCGCGAAGGCCGCGATCCTCTATGACGACAAGGACGACTTCAAAATCGGCCAGGCCATGGAGCTGTCTTCGGGGCGCGACGTGACGCTGATCGGTACCGGTCTGATGGTCGCCGAGTGCTTGAAGGCCGCCATTTTACTTGAGGCGGAAGGCATCGCCGCCCGCGTCCTCGATTTCCATACGATTAAGCCGATTGACCGCGACGCGATCGAACGCGCGGCCAAGGAAACCCGCGCCATCGTGGTGGCCGAAGAGCACCTGGTCGATTGCGGGCTCGGGACGCGCGTCGCGCAGGTGGTCGCGCAGACCGCGCCGTGCGCCATGGAGTTCGTCGGTATCGACAACCGCTACGCCGAATCCGGCACGCCCGAGGAGCTGCTCAAAAAATACGGCCTGGTGGCCAGCGAAATCGTGGCTGAAGCGCGCAAGGCCATCGCCCGGAAATCGTAGGCGCAAGTTGGGCGCACACAAACCGGCGGACCCGTCCAAAACGCGGGCATCGAAGAAATCCGCCCGCCACGCGCTGGTCGAGGCGATGGAGTCGCATGGCGCCGAATGCCGGCGCGTCTCGCGGATTCTCCACGACGACGTCGGGCCGATACTGGGTGCGCTCGGATTCCAGTTGGATGCGCTGCGCTATGACGTCCCCGCCGTTGCGGAACGCACTTTAGAATTGCAGGCGATCCTGGCGACCGGCATGGAGCGGGTCCGCGCCCTCAGCCAGCAGCTCAGCGATTCGCCGGTGGACCGCGCGGGCCTGCGGATGGCGCTCGAACAGAAAATCGAGAAGGTGCAGCCTGGCTTTCCGGGCCGCATTGCGTTTGCCTGGCGCACCGAACAGAGGCTGAACGGCGCGGTGGCGCTCGCATTTTATGACGTCGCCGCACTGGCGCTCGAGAATGCCGTGGAGCATTCCGGCGCATCGCGCATCAAAGTGACGATTAGCGGGAAAAGGCGCGCCATTCTCGAAATTCGAGACAATGGCCGCGGATTTACTGTCTCAGCAGGCAGCCGGGCGGGGCTTGGCATCCTCCGCATGCAAGCCGCGGCGCGGCGGATCGGCGCGACATTTCTTGTGGAGTCTGTTGCGGGCAGGAGTACAATTGTGACGTTGCTTTATGCCCCTACAAGTACTGCTCGTTGATGATCACAAGATCATGCGCGACGGCATCAAGGCCATCTTGGGCCGTGGGGATGAATTTACTGTCATAGCGGAAGCCGAAAATGGACCCGATGCCGTCCAGCTCGCGCGCAAACTTCGGCCCGATCTCATCCTGATGGATATCGGCCTGCCGGGCCTGAACGGCGTCGAGACGACCATCGAAATTCTGCGCGGCCATCCCGAATCGAAGATCGTGATCCTGTCGATGTACGACGACGATCAGTCGGTGATGTCGGCCACGCGCAGCGGGGCGCGCGGTTTTGTGCTCAAGAAAGCATCCGACAATGACCTGATCGAAGCGCTCCGCATGGTATCGCGGGGAGGTCTATATTTCTCGCCGCAGGTTTCTCAGCAGTTGCTGAGTCGGATCCAAAGAGGCGATCTGGATGCCAAGCCCGCCCACTCGGCGCTCGACGGTTTGTCGCCGCGCGAGTTACAAGTGCTGCGCATGGTTGCGGACGGGAAAACGAGCAAGGAAATCGCGATCCTGCTCGATCTTGGCTTGCAAACCATACGCAGCTATCGCAAGACGATGATGAAGAAGTTAGGCGTAAACAATGTCGCCGGTTTGACGCAGTTGGCCCTAAGCTCCGGCGTCACGCAAGCGGCGAATTCCGGCAACCGCAACAGCGCCTATTCCACTTCCACGTAGGCGCGGCCCAATTGCCCGGCTGGCAACGTGTAGTTGTGGCCCAGCCAGAGGAAGCGGTAATTCCCGTTCTCCTCGAACAGGTCTTCGACGATCGCTCCCGAGGGAACGGCATATTCATGCGTGCCAGCCGGCTGCCCGGAAGGGTCCAGTCTCCTGGCTTTGATCGATTTGCGCAACTGTACTTGTGCCATGGATGTGTCTCTAGATGTTATACCGCGACAGTCGCCCTAACGGGGGGATCGTGTCGATGCGATCCTGATTTGAACGGAGGGGCCGTTGAAGAGTTACCGGAAAGAGCTTTGGTTTGAAGTTCCGTCCCGCCGCGGCTTCGTCAACATCACCGGGGAAGTCGAGACGTGTTTGCGCGAGAGCGGAGTCCGCGAGGGTCTGGTGTTGGTCAACGCGATGCACATCACGGCGTCGGTGTTTATCAACGACGATGAGCACGGGCTGCATCAAGATTACGAGAAATGGCTGGAAGTCCTGGCTCCGCATGAGCCGGTTTCGCAATACCTGCACAATCGAACGGGCGAAGACAACGCGGACGCCCACATGAAGCGCCAGATCATGGGCCGCGAGGTGGTGGTAGCCGTTACGAATGGCAAGCTCGACTTCGGCCCGTGGGAGCAAATCTTCTACGGCGAATTCGACGGACGCCGCAAGAAGCGCGCGCTGGTCAAGATTATTGGCGAGTAGCTCTAGTTGTCCGTCGGAGGAACCGTTCGCGCGGACAGCTGGGCTTCGATCTTCTTCATGGCGTCGGCCAGATCCTTGGGTCCGCGGACGGTCAGGATCTTTCCGCCGGCGGCGCGGGTGAGCTCCTCGACGGTATCGCGGAACGGGAACATATTTGGAAACAGGTCGTGGCGGATGTAGAAGACCGGCGGCGAGAGGGTGGACTTCTCGAGACGCCCGGCTGCGATCTTGATGGAATTCCAGGAATTCGGACCCATCACGATAATGGCGTCGGGCGGGGTCGCGGAGGCGAGTTCGCGGTTCACTAAGCGGACCAGCAGGTCGGCCTGACCTTTCGGATTCTTGAGCGTGGTCCAGTCGACGGTGGCGTTCTCCACTTGATCCAGCGCCCGATTCAGCTCGCGGAAGCTGGCGCGATCGAGCTTGTCGGAGTGGTACAGCTCCTTCTGCTTTTGCAGGCTGAAGGCGGTGACGGAAACGGCGGTAAACGGGCTGTCTTCAAAGAGCGAAGTCAACGAGCTGATCAGCATGGAGATGTCGAAGCCGGACAGAACACTCTTGCGCGGATACTGGGGCGCGGCGTGCAGCAGGACAGCGACGCGGCGGGTGCGGGCGGGTCCGTTTTCGATGGCCGCGAGACGGTTCAAGCGCAGGCTGCTGACCTGCCCTGTTTGCAGGAATTCCTTGATCGAGACGTCTTTGGGATGGTGATCGATACGCCAGGATGCGCGGCAGGCGCGTGACTGCCCGTCCTGCAGAATCCAGTCCACCTGGTAATTGCCGGCGCCGAGGAAGAAGCCGCCGTCGAACACGGCTTGGAACTTCGCCCGCGCCTCGCGGGTCTGCGGCGGGAGCTTGCCGGTACGCAGGAACTGGAGGAAGTAGGACGGCCGCAAAGCAGGTACGGCGGCTTTCGGATCGGCGGTGGAACCGGGATTGGGATCCGGCTCGGCACCGTCGGGCGTGACCCGGAAGGCGATGACCAGAGTCTTGTTGTCTTCGGCGAGCTGATTCAGCGGAAGAGTGACGCGGTAGCCGGCCTGATAGCGAAAGGCGAAGTTGAGGGCCGGCTTCATCCGGGTGACTTCGCACTTCAATGGCCCGGCGTCCTTGGTCTTTCCGGCACGATCGGCCTCAAAGATCTGGACCAGTTGCGCGCCCATTGAGGTGGCTGGATCCATCAGGATCTGCGCGCTCGCCGACCTTATCAGGGCGACGAGACCCAAGATAAACAGAACTGGGAGCCGTAGTGGCATCGTCTATAAGACTATGACGGAACCGGTTTGGGTTGCGGAATATTGGGACGGGACGGCGGTAAAGGCTCGGCGAGCCTTGTCCTATGGGACACTGAAAAAGGAGTCTGGAACTGTACCGCCACCTCAGGAGTCCAATATTCCATGAAGTATTGGGCTTACTTCGCAGCAAAGCTGGGCGTGTGGGCCCTGATCGTGTTCGGGATGGAGTGGGTGATCAGCCGGTATCTGGCGAATCCGCTTCCGGTGAAATATTACGGAAACCGGCACCCGTTCACGCACGATTTGTCCTACACCTTCATCGTGATGGCGTGTTGGCTGGTGGCGGTTGGGATCCTTTGGATGGTGGTTTGGGATCAGCGGTATCGGTGCCGTGAATGCCTGCGCCGGCTACGGATGCCGATCGCGACGGGATCGTGGAAGTACGTGATCCTGGCGCCGCCGAAGCTCGAATGGATTTGCCCTTACGGGCATGGGACCCTAAAGGAGAACGAGCTGCGGTTGGAGGGTACCAAGCAGCGCGACTGGGAACCGCATGAAGACTACTGGAAAGAACTCGTCGCCCTTGAAGAAACCAAGAAGTAGTTCGGGTCGGCTCCGTGTTCATATTCCAAAAGCCGCCTGGCTCGGTCGGCTGGTGACCAGCCGTTGGGGCAAGGCGTTGATGGCCGGAATCGTCCTTTCCCTGATCGTGGGATTGGGCGTGTTCACGTTCTTTTACGTCAAGTATGCCAAGCTGATCGACGAGAAGCTGAAGGCGGGTCCATTCAGCGACCGCTCGATGCTATTCGCGGCTCCCGATCCGGTGATGGTCGGGGAAGAGACCACGGCGTCCGAGATCGCCTCGCACTTGCGCCGCTGCGGCTACGCCGAATCGAAGAACTCGCGAATGGGCTGGTATCAGATCCGGGGCGAAGTGATCGATGTGTATCCGGGTCCGGACGCGTTTGACGAAGAGCCGGCCGTGATCAAGTTCGCGCGCGGCAAGGTCAGCCAGATCGTCTCGCTGCGCGACAACACCGAGCGCACACGCTATCTGCTTGAGCCGGAGCTGATCACCAATCTGTTCGATCGCAAGCGCGAGAAGCGCCGGATCGTGCAGTTCAGCGACATTCCGCAGGTGATGGTGAACGCGGTCCTGGGAGCGGAAGACAAGCGCTTCTTCGCGCACGCCGGCTTCGATCCGATCGGCATTGTCCGGGCGGTGTGGGTGGACGTTCGCGATCGCAAGCACGGGCAGGGCGCATCGACGATCAGCATGCAGCTGGCGCGCACGCTGTGGCTGACGAATGAAGAACGCGGATGGCGGCGGAAGATTCCCGAGGCTTTGATCACGCTGCATCTGGAGCAGAAGCTGACGAAGCAGCAGATCTTCGAGTATTACGCCAATTCGATCGATTTAGGGCATCAGGGAAGCTTCGCGATCCGCGGGTTCGGCGAAGGCGCGCAAGTGTACTTCGGCAAGGATCTGGCGCAGATCACGCTGCCTGAAGCGGCGACGCTCGCGGGGATGATTCAGGCTCCGAGTTCGCGGAATCCGTTCCGCGCTCCGGACAAGGCCAAGACGCGGCGGGACCTGGTGCTGCGCATGATGCGCGACGGCGGGTTCATCAACCACACCCAATATGAAGACGGCGTCGCGACTCCGCTGAAGGTGACGCGGGGCGAATCGGAATCGACCGAGGCACCGTTCTTCGTGGATTATGTGAACGACCTGCTGACGTCGAAGTTCCAGGAGCACGACTTCCAGGGGCAGAGCTACCGGGTCTACACGACGCTCGACATGAACCTGCAACGCGACGCTTCGGCGGCAATGCGCGCGGGGCTGGTTGAAGTGGATACGGCTTTGAAGCGCCGCTTCAAGGGATACGGCACGACGATTCCGGAAGCGCAGGCGGTGCTGATCGCGCTCGACACCGAGACGGGCGAAATCAAGGCGCTGGTGGGCGGGCGCAACTACGGGCAGAGCCAATTGAACCGGGCGCTGGCGAAGCGGCAGCCGGGATCGTCGTTCAAGCCGTTCGTCTACACAGCGGCGATGAATACGGCGTTGATGGATGGCGCGGCGCAGGTGTTTACGCCGGTCACGCAGATCATGGACGAGCCCACGACGTTCTGGTACGACAACCGGTCGTACGAGCCAAACAACCACGGCAATCATTACTTCGGCATGGTGTCGCTGCGGACCGCGCTGGCGAAGTCGCTGAACATCCCGGCGGTGAAGGTCGGCGAAGCGGTGGGCTTTGACAGCGTGGTGCGGATCGCGCGCAATGCGGGAATGAACCTCGAGATTCGGGCCACGCCTTCGCTCGCGTTGGGGGCGTATGAAGTGACGCCGCTCGAGATTGCGGGGGCGTACACGATCTTCCCGAATCGCGGCATGTTCATTCGGCCAACGTACGTGAAGTCGATTCGTAGTGAAGCGGGCAGCGCGATCTTTGAGAGCAAGATTGAGAAGAAGCCGGTGATCGATCCGCGGGTGGCGTACCTGATGACGAACCTGATGGAAGAGGTTCTGCGGTCGGGCACTGGCGCGGGCAGCCGCGCGCGCGGCTTCGGGCTTCCGGCGGCGGGCAAGACCGGGACGTCGCATGACGGATGGTTCGCGGGATTCACTTCGCGGATCATTTGCGTGGTGTGGGTCGGGTTCGACGAAGGCAACCGCGAGTTGAAGCTCGAAGGGGCGCAGTCGGCGCTGCCGATTTGGACTGAATTCATGAAGCGGGCGCACAAGCATCGGGAGTACCGGAATGTGCATGCGTTCCCCGCTCCTGAGGGAATCGTCAGCGTTGAGATCGACCCGCTGAGCGGACAGCTAGCGACTTCGGCGTGCCGCGAGGCGCGGGCGGAAGTGTTCATCGCGGGAAGCCAACCAGTCGAGACGTGCACGCTGCATGGCGGCGGACGGACTCAGGTATCGGGCTGGGATGCGAATCCGGTGCCGGGTCCGGTGGGCTCCGAGGCTCCGTCGGGTCGGACACGCGAAGTAGCGTCTACGAATCCGGGGAACGCAGCGCCTACGACGGCTGCTCCTGGGGACCGGCGGTCGGTGACGACGATTCCGATCAAGCCGCAGCCTGCGCCGGGTGAGAGAAAAGGCATTTTCGGGCGGCTGAAAGAAATCTTCAAATAGATTCTGCTTGCTTCGCTGGTTTGGCGCTAGTAAGCGCAACGCACCTGATGCACTTGATTCGGGCTGGCGTGTCGTGGCGTGATTTTGCTTCTAGCGGGTGGTTCCGACGCTCTCCGGGGTGATTTTTTGTTGCATTTTCGCAGCCGCTGAACTTGTCGCGGTCTCTTCGCGCGACCTGTTCGCGGCGTGCTGCGAAACGAAGCCAACTCGTCCGTCGTGGCCGTGTTTCCTATTGCTTACGCCGCCGATCTGGCGTTCGGCGAAAGTTTCGCGCTGGTGCTGTTGGCGTTGCTGGTGGCGGTCTTCCTGAAATTTTCGGCGCTCCTGTTGGGTTTGGGCCAGTAGTGCGTGGAGCTGGAGAACCTGGCGGTGGTAACGGGTGGCATAGCGGGACAGGAGGTCGAACTGTTTCGAATTTTCGAGGAAGGCCTTGGCTTGGGCTTGCGCCCAGTCGGCGGAGTCGGTCGAGTCTTCGGGCATGTGTGGCGCGGCGAGTTGGAAGAAGAGGTTGGTTTCGATGGCTCGCGCGCGGTCAAGCTGCCATTGCGCGTCGGCGAGCGAGTGGGCGATTCGGAGTTCGCTTTCGCCTTCGCAGTGAAGGCTGGCTACGAGCCGGGCTGAGCAGTCGAAGTAGTTTTTCAGGTCTTCTTCACTGCTCACGATGGCTTGGCCGGTCAGGTTGTGCTTACGCGCATTGTATTTGCTGCGCTCTTTGCCGGCGTCGGTTTTCGGGCCGGTCGAGTTTTGCGCGTTGGCGCGGTTGGTCTCAGCTTGTGACACGTTGGGCTCCTTTTTCGAAAATGGGTTTCCATCCGCGCTTACGGTAGCTGACGTGTTTTGTGTTTTGGGGTGGGTAGGCGTGAGTTTGGTTGAGGAGGTTGGGGATATAAATTTGGTTGGCGCGGCACTGCGTTGGTTTAGGGCCCTTGCGTTTTGAAATTGCCGCGCTGACGCATGGGGGTTTACAGCTGCATGGTGGAGTCGGGAGCTGAGTCGAACATCACGGTGGGGTCCGCTCCCGACGTGCTCCTGCGGAGCACTTTGGTCGCGGCTCGGATTCGGAACGCTTTCGCTATCGCGGGGAAATCCGGATGGGTGGCGCGACTTTACGCAGCGCCCGCCGCGCTTGATTATCCGGCGGCTGCTGCCGCGGCCAGGGCGCGGGCTGGTCTCATTGCGAAACTGTGGAGTCCTCGGAGCCTGGCGGTCGGGTGGCCACAGGCGCAGGGGGTTTCGTCGATTTCGGCGGCTACGCCGGTTAACAAATTCATGGCGGGGAATGCGGTGTTGCCGAGGGGCGTTACGGTGAGGCGTCCGTCGGTGGTAACGGAAAATTCGGCGGCGTTGGGCTGAATGTGGGCTCCGTCGAGAGCCTCGCATTCCTGGGCAAAGAGTTCGTGCCGAGGCCGATATACTGCACGTAAATCGGAACGCGGAAGGCGCGCCAGAGGAGATTGCGATCGGAGGCGGTAAGAGTCCGGCCTAGAGACCAGTCGCCCGAGAGGCGTTCGAATACGATGACGGCGCGGTCGAGCGAGGGGATGGCGATTTCTCGATCTAAGATGCGATAGGCCAGGTCGCGCAAGCGCGAAAAGGGTCCGGCGATGGCTTCCGGGTTGAAGCTGGCGGCGGCGTGCGACCAGCCGCCGGCGAACACGCGGGTGGTTTTGGTTTCGCGAAAGCCGTCGAGCAGAATGGCGGTCCTTGGAGCGGGATCGAAGGGAAAGTGGAATGCGGGAGTCGCTGGCATCGAGCCGGCCGGATTCCGGAACAACTCGATGCTGTTGAGATACGTGGTCAGCGACACTGGGGACGTCGGAATCGTCCCTAGTTTTTGGTAGTACGGGGTCCGGGCTAACGCGGAGAGAAGACGGTCCCTCGGAGGAAGAGACTGAGGTCGATGTCGCGGTGTCCAACGGAGCCGTACTACCACACTCGATTAGTGGCGGGCGATGGGAATTTTTCTCACGTTGAACGAGATATGTGGCGTTCGGCTGACGAGGAAAGTGAGTATACGCTTCTGGCGTGGCACTGTAGTCGCGGCTTGGATGGGGTTTCACGGGTCGGCGGGGAAAGCGCTTACTCCGCGGCACTTCGTGCCGCTGCGTGCGCGCCTCGACGCATCGCTGGGGCTCGCTGGTCCGCTTCCTTACGGTCGCGGTTCGGTGGTCTGGGGCTGGTCGTCCGCTTCCTTACGGTCGCGGTTCGGTGCTATGGGGTGCTGGTCCGCTTCCTTACGGTCGCGGTTCGGTGCTATGGGGTGCTGGTCCGCTTCCTTACGGTCGCGGTTCGGTGGTCTGGGGCTGGTCGTCCGCTTCCTTACGGTCGGGGTTCGGTGGTCTGGGGCTGGTCGTCCGCTTCCTTACGGTCGCGGTTCGGTGGTCTGGGGCTCGCTGGGATTATGCGGCGGGGAAGAGTTCCTCGAAATTGCCGCCGAAGATTTTTGCGAGATGAACCTGGTTCAAGCCAATTTCGAGTTTGAGCACCAGATGCTGCTTTTCGTAGATGGCGCGGTTGAGGCCGCGGGGGAAGAAAGAGGAATCGCTGCCGAACAGGAGGCGATCGGGTCCGCAGATTTCGAGGGCGCGGCGAAACACGGTGGCGAGGTCGAGGCCTTCGTACTTCATCCACCCGTTGGAGCTGGAGGTGTCGAGATAGACGTTGGGGCAGAGGTCGCAGAGCATCAACGCTTCGCGGAAATAGCCGGCTCCGAAATGAGGCACGATGAATTTCGTGTTGGGATAACGCAGGGCGATGGCGTGCAGATCGATGGGATTCGAGAAGCGCATATCGAACGGCGAAGGGAGGCCGAGCTTGGCGCGAATGCCGACGCTGAGGACTCCGCAATGGACGAAGATGCGGTTGTACTTCTCAAAGACCGGCTTGACGCGATCGTCGTGGAGGGAGTAGCCGTGCATAGCGGGAAACAGGCAGGCGCAGTCGATGTCGTCGGGCAGGAAGCCGCTGAAGGGCGGGACCATGGAGAAGGCGGCGAAGCGTGCGGGATAGGCTCGCTTGGCGGCGATGACGGAACCGGCGTCGGAGGGATGGCTGGCGATGAGACCGGCGCGGTCCACTTTATTGGCGTCGAGTTCGGCGATCCAGCGGGCGGCGAACTCGACGGGGTCCTCGGGCGGCATTTCGAGTTGAAGAGCGGCGAGCTTTTTGGGGTCGGCTGAGAGGAGTTGGAAGAAGCGGTGCGAGAAGAAGTGGACGTGGGAGTCGGCGGTCATGGGGGAGTGTCCTTCCGTGCGTAGCGCGCGCTTTATTCCGGCTGGGGCTGGACGTCGCGGAGGACGGTCGGCTCGCTAAATTCTACACGGCGGTAGATGGCGGCGAGGGGAATGGAGACGCCGATGGAATCAATTTTGAGTTCCGCGCCGGAGTGGGAGTGGTCGCGGAGTTGCCACGTATTGTCGTCGAGGCGGGTGTAGTGCTCGATGCGCATTTCTTCCTGCGAGACGAGGATGTAGTCGGAGAGGCTTTCGATTTGGCGGTAGTGCTGGAATTTACGGCCGCGGTCGTACTTTTCGGTGGAAGGCGAGAGGACTTCGATGAGGACTTTGGGATTGAGAAGGGTCCTCTTCTTGTTTGCAAAACGAGGGGCGTCACACGCAACAAGGCCGTCCGCGTAGGTGTGGAGGCGGGTCTTGTTGACGCGGATACCCATGTCGGCGCTCAACACTTCGTATGGTCCGCCGCGCAATCGCGACATCAGTTCGAAGAGCATGTCCGCCTGCAATCGCGCATGTGGAGCCGTACCGCCTGACATGGCGAACATCTCGCCGTCGTAGAACTCGCTTTTGACCTCGGCGGTTTCCTCGATGGCGAGGTATTGTTCTTCGGTCAGCTTATGAATGGGGCTGGAAGCCATGGGTTCCTTGTTTGCAGTCTAGTCCTTTTTCTTGTCGGGATTGTCCAACAGGCGGAGGCCCTCGAACACCTGCGGACCTAGTAATCCGGCCTTTGAATAGACGAACAGCTTGGCGCGGCTGTCGGCGATGTCGAGATTGCGCATGGTAAGTTGGCCGATGCGATCCTGAGGCGTGAAGGCGCCTTCGACCTTTTCCATACTGAGGCGTTCGGGCGCGTAGGTGAGGTTGGCGCTCTCGGTATTGAGGATGGAGTAATCGTTGCCGCGGCGCAGTTCGACAGTGACTTCGCCGGTGACGGCTTTCGCGACCCAGCGCTGCAAGGTCTCGCGGAGCATCATGGATTGCGGATCGAACCAGCGTCCTTCATATAAGAGGCGGCCGAGGCGGCGACCCATGTCGCGGTATTGCTCGAGCGTTCCTTCGTTATGGATTCCGGTGATGAGGCGTTCGTAGGCGATGTAGAACAGGGCCATGGCGGGGGCTTCGTAGATGCCGCGGCTTTTGGCTTCGATGATGCGGTTCTCGATCTGGTCGGACATGCCGAGGCCGTGGCGTCCGCCGATCGAGTTGGCTTCGAGCACCATGTCGACGGCACTTGCGAAGGTTTTTCCGTTGATCTCGACGGGCAGGCCTTCTTCAAAGCGGACGCGGACTTCTTCGGGTTTCACTTCGACGTCGCTGCGCCAGTGGGCGACGCCCATGATGGGATCGACGATGCGGATGCCGTTCTTGAGGAATTCGAGGTCCTTGGCTTCGTGGGTGGCTCCCCAGATGTTCGAGTCAGTGGAGTAGGCTTTCTCCTTCGACATTTTGTAGCCGAGGCCGGCTTTCTCAAGCAGCTCCGACATTTCTTTGCGGCCGCCGAGCTCGTCGATGAAGGTCTGGTCGAGCCAGGGTTTATAGATGCGCAGGCTGGGATTGACCATGAGGCCATAGCGGTAGAAGCGCTCGATGTCGTTGCCTTTGTAGGTGCTGCCGTCGCCCCAGATGTCGACGCCGTCTTCCTTCATGGCTCCGACGAGCATGGTGCCGGTGACGGCGCGTCCGATGGGGGTGGTGTTGAAGTAGGCGACGCCGGCGGTGGTGATGTGGAAGGCACCACACTGGAGGGCGGCGAGGCCCTCGCGGACAAGTTGACTGCGGCAGTCGATGAGGCGGGCGACTTCGGCTCCGCATTCGAGGGCGCGGCGGGGAATCTCGTCGTAATTGGTTTCGTCAGGCTGGCCGAGGTTGGCGGTGTAGCAGTAGGGGACGGCGCCTTTTTGACGCATCCAATAAATGGCGGCGCTGGTGTCGAGGCCACCTGAGAAGGCGATGCCGACACGTTCGCCGAGGGGCAGGGATTGGAGGATATTGCTCACGGGATTCCTTAGCTGGGGGGTAAAGGAAATTGTCCCACGAGCGCGCTACAGCGGTTTCAGAGTTTCTGTCCGGTGGCTGAAGAGCATGGAATCCGCTTACTGCGCAGCGCTGCGCGTTGCTTCGTGCGCGGCTCGGATTGCGCGCAGATTACATAAGCTCAAAAAACGCTTGAGTGGCTAAGAAGGAGGGCACGCGACGTTTTATTGGACGGCGAGATTGAAGGTGTTCGAAACGCGAGTGTCGATGGTGAGGACGACGGGTTGGACGCCCTGGGGTGTGTTCTTTGAGAGCACGAACTGAACTTGCGATCCGCCCAGCGGATTGAGCTGGAGGACATTGGTGCCAGGCTGGTCGGTTCCGCCGACCGAGACTTTCACGATCGAGTTGGCGAGAGACGTGTTGCCGTCGGCGAGTCCGTAGACGATCAGCGTTATCGTCTCGCCGCGATTGGCGGGGCGGCTGCTATCGACGGCGCCGGAGGATTCGGTATTGGCGCTGGAGATGTTCGGTGCGGGGGCGTCGACTTGCAGAATGACGGGGGAAATGACGTCGCCTTGCGCCGTGGTGAGCTTCACGACGGCGGGTCCGGTCGAGACGCCGGCGGGAACCTGGAAGGTGAGGGCGATGCCATTTGAAACCACGGCGGCCGGCTTGTCGGACACGGTCAGAACGAGGCCAGCGGCGGACGAGGGAAGATTCGTCACCGAGACGACCGCGGTGCCTCCGACGGGAACGCCGGCAAGGCCGGTGGCCTGGTTGACGATGGGAGCGCGCATCGTGATCTGGCGCGCGTTGGCAGGCGTGATCTGAAACGACAGGGGCTGCGAGACCAGCAGCAGGCCGCTGGCGACGGTAAGGGTTGTGGAAGTGAACGGCGCGTAGGCGTTCACACTGACGTTGAGCAGCAGGCGGGTGGGACTGACGACCCATTGACGCCGGACGACGACGTCGCTCGATCCGAAGCCGACGACAGTTTGGCCGTTCACGAAGTTGGTATTGTAGCCGGTGATTTCGACCATGGCGTCGGTGCCGGCGGCGACCCTCGAGGGAAACACCGAGACGCTGGGAGTCGCCATGGCGTCGTAGCCGAAAGGCGGAGGAGGCGCTGAGCCCAAAGTGAAGGCGGAAGTCTGTCCGTCGGCATTCAAGGCGACGACGTGCGCGGTGTAGTTGCCGTTGGCAGCCGGCGGAGCGACCAGTAGGGAGCCTTCCGGATTGACTCTTGTAATGGTGGCGGCGGCGCCGTCGAACCAGATGCGGGTTCCGGCGGACAAGCTGGCGCCGGAAACGATGACGGCGCGATTGCCGAGGTCGTCCAAAGCGGGGGTGAGAGCGGCGACGCTGGGGGCTTTTTGCTGCACGACAGTCATGGCGGACGGCAGGACGTAGATGTCGTTATTCGCGCTAACGATGAGGTGCCGGGGGCCTAGATTCCGGGTGTGTGAAATGGCGAAGAGGATTCCGTTACCAGCGGCGTAATAGGTGGGCGCCGTATAGATTCCGGTTTCGCCGAGCAGCGCGACGGTGAGGCCGCCGGTCATCTGCTTGTTGGTGACGAGACCCTGGCCGGTGATGACGATCGAGGCCGGGTTATTGGCCAGCATCGGCGGGAATTTGAGTCCGAGGTCGCCGAAATATCCGTAGAGCTCGACCGAGGAGACGGCGGAGGCGGCGCGGGGCGCGACGGAGAAGTTCACGCTGTCGGTGCTGGCTCCGACGGTGACGCTGACCTGCGTGGCCTGGGTGGTGTCGCGCGTGCCGGGAAGGAAAACGGTGTCAAACGCGCCGCCAACGCCGAAAGGAGTATTCGAAACGTCCAACGGCAGAAGGATCGCGCCAGGAGTAGGCTCGCCGGGCCGCGCGGGAGGCAGCGGGTGGACATACAACATGTATTGGCCTGGGGCCAAGCCGGCGATCTTGAAAGTTCCGTCCGGGTTAGTGAGGGAGCTTACCGCTTCGCCGTGGGCCGTAATGGCGACGACCGAAGCCAGATTGACTCCCTGTCCACTATTCGAGTAGGTGATGCGGCCGGTGATGCAGCCAGTGGTGGTGGCGAATTGGGTCGAGCCGTAGAGAACCGAAATGCCTGCGATATCGTCGGCGCCGAGAGGGCGCGCCTTGGTGACGGATCGGGTGACCTGGGTGGACATGACGCTCGACGTAAAGCTGTGCTGGAGGCCCAGGGTGTGGCCGAATTCATGGACGAGCGTCAGGAAGAACTGATCGGAGTAAGCGGGATCGTTGGTGCTGAGGTCCTTGCGCAGGCGCAGGACGGAGCGGACGATGGGGATGAAGCCGCTGGGGAAATAGCTGAGGTCGGCGATGGTCTTGATGCCGCCGAGGGCGATCAGGCTGGGATCGATGTCATCGTCGAATTGTACGTCGATGCCGGGACCGAACTGCTGGGTACCGGCGGCGGTGATGCCGCCAAATTGGAGGCGCAGATCGGAGGTCGGGACGCTGTTCCAGACCTCGGCGGCGGCGCGAATCTGGCTGATTACCGAGAGAAACGTGTCGCCCGGAGCAAACTTGGTAGGCCCTTGTTCGGAGACGAAGAAGTAGACCGTCTTGCCGGGGATGGAGCCGAGATCAAAGCGGACCGGAACGGGCTGGAAGCCCTGGCGGCTGTCGAAGTAGGTGAAATGGTAGTAGGCGGAGGCGAGTCCGGAGGTCAGCAGGACTACGGCGAGGACCAGGGCGAGGCGCGAAATGAGGGACGTCTTGCAGCTTGTCACTTTGCTGCCCGTCATTTGGAAGCTCCGGGGGAAGCCGGGAGGGCATTGACGAGCTTGCGGATGTCGCCGACGGACATTTGCGATCCGCTATCGGATGAGGTTTTGCCGGTCTTGATATCGACTAAAGTAGCGGCGGAGCCACCGGGGCGGACGGCCAACATCGTACCGTTGGTTTGTTGGACGGACAGGAAGAGACCTTGCGAAAGACCTAGAATCTGGGTGAGGCCGGACGGGCTGGTCCACAGGAACAGGACGTATTCGGTGCCGGTCTGGAGTTTGGGGGCTCCGGAAACGATCTCGCGGATGCCCTGGGCCACGCCACCGGGGACGGCGACATCGATTTGCGCATCCGCGGCGCCTTTCATGACTTCGAGAACCTGCAAGCGGTAGTTTGTGTAAATCGTGGACCGGCGAAGAGTTCCAGATTCCGAAAGAATTTTTCCGCGAACAATGCTGGTGGAGCGGGCGATCAGGTCATCATTCGAGAGCAGCTGGACAGTAGACGCCGGCGCGGACCTGGTCGAGAGGATCACGGCGATCGCGAAAATGGCGGAGTACCAGCGCATGACTTACTTGCCGAGAACGGCTTGGACTGGAAGGAGCAATTCTGGATCCAATCTTAGGCACTGAAAAAGAACGGCTTACCTGCAACGAGCATACTCCCAATGTGGCCCGATGACACAAGGTCGTGACATTTTTGGCCCACAACCAGACGGGTTGGCCCCGGCAACTAAAGTATTCGCCTCAGTCCACCGATTTTATAGACATGGCAATGCCGCCAGCGGGCGCAAACTCGTTCCTTGGGACGCGGCTGGATTTCCTGGCGAGGACGCAGAATCCGGACGGAGGCTGGGGTTATTTTCCCGGCAAGCAGTCCTGGATGGAGCCAACGGCGTGGGCCGCTATCGCCTTGCGCGGACGCCCGGAAGCGGATCTGGCTTGGGCGTGGATGCTGGGCCTACAGACGGCGGATGGCAGCTGGCGGCCGGGTCCGAATATACGGGTAAGCTCCTGGGTGACAGCACTTTCGGTCACGATCAGCCATAGCCGAAACGAATTCGGGGAGCCGTACAAGCGGGGCTTGCATTGGCTGCTCGAGACTTACGATGCCGAATCGTCGCTGAAGGTCCGGGCCCTCAATGCGGTGGGTGTGGACACGGGGCGAAATCCGGATCATAAGGCGTGGCCTTGGAAACCGGGCAATAGCGCCTGGATTGAACCAACGGCGCACGCGCTGACCGCTCTGAAACTGGCGCGAAAGCGGCTGACTTTGCCGGAAATCGGCACGCGGATCGCGATGGGGGAAGCCGCGATTCTGGATCAACGCTGTTCCGATGGCGGCTGGAACTACGGCACCAATCACAGTCTCGGCGTGGCGCTTCCGTCGTATCCCGAAACAACGGGGCTGGCGCTGTTGGGTCTAGAGGATACGCGCACCGATCTCAGCAAGCCACTCGAATTCGCCCAGAGATTGCTGGCGGAACGGCAGGGGAGGGTGGCGTCGGCTTGGCTGACGATTGCGCTCCGTTTGCATGGGAAGACGGTCGCGGAATCGCACTATCCGGAATTGGCGAGCAACGGCGACGTGTTGGTGACGGCGCTTGAGGCAATGGGCGTCGCGGGCGGAGCGTACCAGGTTTTGAAGACAGGAGACTCGCAATGAGCGACGACGTCCAGAAGACGGATGGAGCGCTCGCGGAAGATGGCCTGATCAGCAGGCGGAGTCTGCTGCCGATTTTGGGTGCGGGCGCGCTGGCGGGTTGGGGCGGGCTGAAACTGGAGAAAGCGGGTCGGCGGCCGGACTGGCTTTCTTCGGTGGCGATCGTAAAGGCTCCCGGCTACTCGGCGGAGCTGGCACAGCGGATCCTTGAAGGCGTGAAGACCTGTGGGTTGGACGTGCGCGGCAAGAAAGTGCTGCTGAAGCCGAACATGGTTGAATTCGACAAGAACACCTGTATCAACACGGATGTTTCGGTGGTCGCGGCGGCTTACGAGGTGTTTCGGCAACTGGGGGCGAGCGAGGTCCGGATCGGCGAAGGTCCGGGGCATCGGCGGGATACGTACGACCTGGCGGAATTGGCGAGATATCGCGGCGAGATTTCGAAGTTCGACCAGATTTTTACAGATTTGAACCGGGACGATGTGACGCCGATCGAAGGCACGGCCGAGCTGGGCGAAATCTATCTGCCCAATACGGCGCTGCGGGCGGATCTAGTGGTTTCGCTCGCGAAGATGAAGACGCACCATTGGGCGGGCGCCACGTTATCGATGAAGAATTTCTTCGGCGTGGTCCCGGGCAGCATTTATGGATGGCCGAAAAACCACCTACACCATATAGGGATTCCGGCTTCCATTGTCGGGTTGAACCGGATTTTTGGACGCCGGAGCTTTGCGATTGTAGACGGCATTGTGGGGATGGAAGGCAACGGGCCGATCCAGGGAACTCCGAAGCCGGCGGGCGTGCTGGTGATGGGGTCGGATTTATTGGCGGTGGACGCGACGTGCTGCCGGATCATGGGTCTGAACCCGCAGCAGGTTGAGTATTTGCAGCTCGCTGGTCCGCTAGGGAACATCGAGCCGGAGCGGATTGAGCAGCGGGGCGAGAGGATCGCTTCGGTGCGTACGGATTTCAGGGTGATTGATCATTTCGGGTATCTGCGGCTCGAAGCCTAGCTCTGCTACACTGAGGAAGTTGAAAGCGGGGTGATATTTTTTGGCTGAAGTCCATATCCAGGACGGAGAAACCCTGGAAAGCGCGCTTCGCCGGTTCAAGCGGAAGGTCCAACAGGAAGACATTATTAAAGAAATCAAGCGTCATTCCTTTTACCTGAAGCCAGGCGAGAAGCGTCGCACCAAAGAAGCCCTTGCCCGGAAACGGAACCGCAAGAAGCGCCGTACCGATCCGGAATAGATCGATTTTTGAAGTTGGTTATGAAGAGGCGGACCCTAACCGGGTCCGCCTTTTTTGCGTTTGTGGGGAGTGTCCGCTTCCGACGTGCCCCTTCGGAGCACTTTGGTCGCGGCTCGGATACGAGGGGCTGGATGCACGGCGCGGATTGCGTCGCTTTTGTTAACGTCCGGTCATTTCACAGGACTGCTTGAAAACGAGTCCGCTCGGTTACGGTCGCGGTTCGGTGCTAGAGAGCTGTTTCTTGGTTTTTTGTAGTGGATGCAACCAGATTGGTGAGCGCGACCTGACGAGCGTGTGTGAAATTGCGGGTCCCGTCGCTTACGCTCCGGGTTCAATCTGCGTGGGGTGGGTGCGTTGGAAGCGCGAGCCGGTCGCGCCTTGAGCGCGGGGCGGTTTACTGGAGTCCCGTCACTGACGTTCGGGGTTCAAGCGGATTACGTGCGCGTCTTCTTTTTTGCTTGTGGCGGGCTCGACGTTGGATACTCGACGGCGGATTGCCGAAATGGCTGGGACCCGCTAGGATAGCCAGCATGCGAATATCCGTTTTGCTCTTGCTCGCCTTTTCGGTTCCTGCGTTTTCGCAGGACAGCGAAACGGTCCTTTTCACTTCGGTTTTGTACAACACGCAGAAGGCGTCGAACACGCAATTAACGGAGGAGCAGCGCAAGGAAGCGGACCGGCTGGGCGCGCAGGCGATGCAGCTGGGTCTAGCGGGCAAGTTTGGCGAGGCGATGCGGAACTTCCATCAAGGACTGGCGCTGATGAATGGCGTTTCCTGGACGGGGACGTATCAATTAGCGGCGTCGATGCAGGCGAAGGTGGACCACGCGTTGGCGCAGCCTGGCAAACCGGTGGTGGTGAAACTGACGACGTTGTATGCGACGACGATTCCGGCGGAGCAATCGCTGACGGCGGTGCTGGTTTTGCGGCCGGCGAAGGGCGGGGGCGCGGAAAAGATTCTGACGAGGATCGAAAAGATCGATGCCGCGGCTTTGCCGCAGACGATCGCCGCGACGATGCCGGTGGAGCTGGAGGGCAACGATGTGCTTGAGGTCCGGCTGGCTCCGGTCGGCGGCGAAGCGGATCCGAAGGCGAAGGCGACGTTCACGAAGTCGATTCCGGTACACGTCGAATCGCTGGGCGCGGCGATCGCTGGATTGCGGACGCGGCTGGCGGGAGCGAAGGGCCAGGATACGGCGGCCTTTGTGTCGGCGGAATATGTTGTGACGTTGTACGACCGGGTGGATTCGGGAGCGGCGAATGCGCACCGATATGATTTCCGGAAAGAGATCGCGACGGCGACGGCGATGATTGACGCGCTCGACGGAGGTGTGGATCCGCTGGCGAGCATGAAGGGCGATTTCCGGCGCGCGTACCGGTCGGATGTGGACAAGACGCTGCAGCCGTACCGGATGTTTGTGCCGAAGGAGTATGACGGCACGAAGGCGACTCCGCTGGTGATTGCGCTGCATGGAATGGGCGGCGACGAGGATTCGATGTTCGACAATTACGCGCAGAATCTGAAGCGCGAAGCGGCGCGGCTGGGGTTCCTGGTGGCGTGTCCGAAGGGCCGGACGATCGCGTCGATGTATCGCGGGACGGCGGAAAAAGACGTGATGGATGTGTTGGCGGAAGTCCGGCGCGATTACAAGGTGGATTCGAGCCGCGTTTACCTGATGGGGCATTCGATGGGCGGATTCGGCACGTGGAGCATCGCGATGAATCATCCGGAGGTATTCGCGGCGCTGGGTCCGTTTGCGGGCGGCGGGCAGCCGGGGGGCATGGTGAAGATCAAGCACATTCCGCAGTATGTGGTCCACGGGGATAACGATAAGACGGTGGCGGTGGGGTCGTCACGGTCGATGGTTGAGGCGGGAAAGAAGGCGGGCGCGACGATCGAATACGTAGAGGTTCCGGGCGGCAGCCATAACGATGTAGTAGCTCCGCGGATGGGGGCGATGCTGGACTTCTTTGCGAAGCAGCATAAAGCGGAAGCGGGCGGCGGGAATTAGGCGTTACGGGCCGAGCGGCGGCGAAGAATGCCGAAGGCCAGGAGACCGGAGCCGACCAGGACGACGCTGAGCGGTTCCGGCACGGCGGTGTCGGTAAGCAGCGTGCTTTGGCGCGCGAAGTTGATTTGGTTCAGAGGGAGCAGATCGTACATCAGGCCGTCAGGGGCGATGTCGGCGAGCGAACTGGGGATGTGTCGAATACCGCCGGACGCCAATAATTCATTTGGGTTGGTGGAGTGACCGCCGGGGTCGCCACCGAGGGATACGGGGACGAGTCCGAGGTTGTGGCCGAGTTCGTGGGCGATGGTGTCGAGACGGCCGCTGGCGCTGAAGGCGAGGACGGAGTCGATGCCGATGACGAAGCCGCCGAAGCCCAAGTAACCCTCTCCGAACGCGCCAACGACAGTGTGAACCAGAAACAAGTCTACAATTGTGCTGCTCGGTCCCATGGCGCCGTAGGTGGCTGCCAACTGGTCGAAAGTATGATTCGCGGAGCCATCGTCGATGTTGCTGAACAGGGTGCTGTTGATCGATTGCACGAAGGTGAATGACACGTTGATGTCCGCTTGGGCCCAGATTTTGCTGGTTTCGAGTCCGAAAAAGGGGTCGCCGCCCGGACCGGTGGACGCGCAATTGGCTCCGGCGTCGTCGCAGAGACCAAAGACCTGTACGTTCAGGTACAAGGTGGCAGCGGGGGCAGAGGCGGGCAGGAGAAATGCGGCGGTCAGCATCGCGAGGATGGCGAACAAGTTTTTCGCCGTTGCGGCGCGGCGCTGTTGCGCGAATATTGGACTGGCAGACATGTATTTCTGTGAAGTGGCTCTAAGCGCCAATGTACTCCATCCCACTTATCGGGTCTATTAGGTTTAACCCTTAGATGCCTGCTGGAAACTCAGGTCGTAACGAAAAAGGCCGCCCTGGGATTGGACCCGGGACGGCCTTTTGCGTTTCGGAGAGACTCGGAGCGCTATTTGGGTTGGGCGACGGTCCTTAGATACGGCTTGAGTGTTTTGAAGCCGGCGGGGTATTTCTTCTTTGCGTCTTCGTCCGAAACGGAGGTCGGGATGATGACGTCGTCGCCGGGTTTCCAGTTCACGGGTGTGGCGACGGTGTGTTTCGCGGTGAGTTGGATAGAGTCGAGTACGCGCAGGACTTCGTCGAAATTGCGGCCGGTGCTCATGGGATAGCTGAGGGTGAGCTTGATCTTCTTATCGGGTCCGACGACGAACACGGTACGGACGGTGGCGTTGTTGGCGGCGGTACGGCCTTCGCAGCTTTCGCCGGCGTCGGCGGGGAGCATGTCGTAGGCTTTCGCGACCTTCAATTCGGGATCGCCGATCATCGGGAAGTTGACCTTATGGCCCTGGGTTTCCTCGATATCGGCGGCCCACTTGCCGTGGTTGGTGACGGGATCCACGCTGAGGCCGATGATCTTGCAGTTGCGCTTGGCGAATTCCGGTTCAAGGCCAGCCATATAGCCCAGCTCGGTGGTGCAGACCGGGGTAAAGTCCTTGGGGTGCGAAAACAGCACGGCCCAGCCGTCGCCGATCCAGTTATGAAAATCGATGGGGCCTTGAGTTGTCTCGGCGGTAAAATTCGGTGCTTCGTCGTTGATGCGAATTGACATTCTCTTCTTCCTCTGGCCGCTGTTAGCGGCGTCGTCGTTCACGGATACAATATCGTAACTCGACAGAATGCGGGGTATCCTAGCCGTTGCTATACCGTACGGTCCGGTGCCGCGAATGAGACATATCTTTCTACTTTTAGCCCTACACTCCGCCGTGCCCGGTTGGATGATCGGATCGGCGGCGGAGATTCGGGTTTTCTCGGAGTTGTCGCGGGTAAACGAGCGGGGCGAAGTGGTGGCGGCGGATCGGGGAATGGGCACCAAGCCACGGGAGATTTTATCGCCGGCGGTGGTGCGCAATGCGTTCGCCTCGTTTCATATTTTGGTGGACGCCAAGGCGACGGAGAAGTGGTCGTTATACATTGGCGAGAATCCGGAGAAAGCGCTGAAGGTTTCGATTTATCGCGAGGAATTCGCGGGTGGCGTTCCGGTGCGGTTGGTGGCGGCAACGCAGCCGGTGACGGGGGCGGGGCCGGCGGTGATCTGGCTGGATTTGTGGGTGGACGAGCACGCGGCGGTCGAAAGAGTGAAGATCGAACCGGAGCTGCAGGTGGATGGCGCGGCGGACTGGATCACGTATCCGATGGAGGTCCGGGTGTTGTCGACGGTGGCGCGTGCGGGAGGATCGGAGGGGTTGCGGGTTGCGTCGCCGGAGGCGAGTTCGGATACGAGCGGGCTGGCGGCGTTAGCGGCGTGGTTGTGCCAAGCGAAGACAGTGGGTGTAGTGGTGAAGGATGGTCCGCCGACGGTTTCGGGGTTTTTGGTGCGGAATGCGGCGCAGGATAGCGGGATGATGCCGGTGTCGCAGGATCAGGATTGGCTATGGCTGGCGACGAAGGCGGCGGATCGCAAGGCGTGGTGTAAGGCTCCGGCGCGTCCGGCGGGGATGGGTTCGGAATGGTATTTGCGGATCCGGGATCGATTGAAGGGGAAGTAAAATCGGCGGCGGGAGGCTTCGCTTTGCTAAACTGGGAACTCACGCCAAGCTGGAGAGATGGCCGAGTGGTTGAAGGCGCACGCTTGGAAAGCGTGTTTAGGGGAAACTCTAACGTGGGTTCGAATCCCACTCTCTCCGCCATATTGAAATTCCAAATGAAAAGGCCCTGCCGCGGGATGCGACAGGGCCTTTTGCTTTGTAGGGGCCGAATCCCCGCCCTTACGGGCGGGGTTGTGGGTGGTTGGTTAGTCGGGGATGACTAGGATGTCGCCGGGGTGGATGACGGACTTCTCATCCTTGAGGCGGCCGGGGTTGCCGGCGATGATCTTCGGATACTGGGCTCCGTTGCCGTAGAACTCGGCGGCGATTTTCCAGAGGGAGTCGCCGGCCTTCACTTCGTATTCCTTGACATCGGGAGCGGGCGGAGCGAGGCTTTCGTCGACGGTAAGATCGCAGACGAGATCGCTGAAGCTGGAATCGACGAGCTTGATCTGGTTCCAGACGTCATTCTTGATGTCTTCCGAGGGAGCGCGGCCCTGGATGACGAGCTTTCCGCCGTCTTCATGCAGGTGCGAGAGTACGACTCCCTTTTGCTGAACGAGATTCAGCGCTGACTGGTATTTCAACTTCAGCTGGTCTAAGTGGTCCATAGGTATCCTCCTCGGAACGCGGTCCGCGTGGGCTTCAAGTTTGCCCAAAGTGCGTTACCGGCCTCTGTCAGTCTACCGTTTCAACGAGTCGAGCGTATGACGAATTTCGGCGCGGGTGAGATCGCGCCATTTGCCGGGCGCGAGGCCGTCAATACGGAGGTTTCCGATGGCGACGCGGACGAGGCGCAGGGTGGGGTGGCCGGCGGCGGCGGTCATGCGGCGGACCTGGCGATTCCGGCCTTCGGTAAGGATGAGCTCGATCCAGGCGGTGGCTACGGTTTTGCGGAAGCGGATGGGCGGATCGCGCGGGGGCAGGTCCGGCTCGGCGGGGAGGAGTGTGATGCGGGCGGGCTTGGTTCGCTGGTGATCGATGACGACGCCGGTGGCGAGTTGGTGGAGAGCGTGAGGGGATGGGGTGCGTTCGACTTGCGCCCAGTAGGTGCGGGGATGGGCGAATTTGGGGTCGGTGAGGCGGTGCTGAAGGGCTCCGTCGTCGGTGAGGAGGAGGAGTCCTTCGCTGTCGCGATCGAGGCGTCCGGCGGGATAGACGTTGGGGACGTTTATGTAGTCCTTGAGGGTTCGGCGGTCGCCGCTGAATTGGGTGAGGACGTCGTAGGGTTTGTTGAAGAGGAGGTAGCGGGGCATGGCGATGTTCTTGGTATGGTGGGCCGCTCACTTCGGTTCTGACGAGTCCCTCGCTGACGCTCGGGGTTCAAGCCTGTAGGGGCTTTTTCTGTTTTGCACAGGTCGGAGATCTATGATGCTTGCACAGGTCGGAGACCTATGCCACTTTGATGCACAGGTCGGAGACCTATGATGCTTGCACAGGTCGGAGACCTATGCCACTTAGTCGGCGGCCATGGTTTCGGCTTGTGGTTCTGGTAGGGCGAAGCTGCAGGCCAGGCCTACTACGTAGACGAACAGGGCTACGGCGGCGGCGGCCATGGCTAGTTTGGCTGGGGCGGTGGCTCCGGGCATGATGTTTGAAAGCTGTGCGGTGACGGCGGCGAAGGCGGTTCCGATCATGCGGCCTCCGATGTTGGCGGCGAAGCCTTCTCCGGTTCCTCGCAAGTGGAGCGGGTAGACCAGCGGGAGATAGTTGCCCCAGAAACTAAATTGCGCGACGGTGCAGAAGCCAGCTAGCGCGATTCCCCATTTGAAGAAGCTGAGATCGTTTTGCATGGCGTAGTAGAAGACCAACGGCACGATGATCAGGCCGGGGATTTGGAAGAAGCGCAGGAGCTTTTGACGGGACACAAAGTACATGGCCAGGATCGCGAGGACGACGCGTCCCATCAGGCCGCCGGTTTCCTGCCAGGAGTTTACGTTGCTTACTGCCTGCTGCTGGGCGCGCGCTTTTGCGGCGGGAGTCGGAGCCTGTTTGACGGTGTCGATCACTTGCTGCAGTCCGGGCACGATGCGCGGGGCTTGTTGAATGGCGCCGAAAGCGGCTCCGTAGCTGCAGGCGAAGATGATGGTCGAGACGATGGTGGTCTTGCGGTATTTGGGCTGGAAGAGTTCGCCGAAGCTGGGACGTTTCAGCAGGCCTTTATCCTTCTTCTCTTTCCAGGCGGGCGATTCGGGAAGGAAGGGGCGGATGATGATCAGCGGGATGGCGGGGATGACGCCGGAGATCAGAAGGTAGCGCCAGGGGGCATGTCCGCCGAAGACGGCGGGGAAGCTGTCGCCATAAGTAACGATGAGCGAGTAGGCGGTGGCCATCAGAATTCCGCCGATTGAGGAGAAGGCTTGCGTCATGCCGAGGACGCGTTCGCGCTGGTTGGGATCGGTGAACAGCTCGGCGAGCCAGGCGACGGCGGCGACAAATTCGACGCAGACTCCGACGAAGGTGAGGCAGCGGAAGAAGAGCAGCATCTCGAGGGAGGTCGAGTAGCCGGAGGCCATGGTCGAGATGGCGTATAAGAGGATGCTGTAGGTGAGGACGCGGCGGCGTCCGAGGATGTCGGTGAGGTATCCGCCGACCATGCCGAACAATCCGCCGGCGACGGCGGGGATGTAGAACATGTAGCTGACCCAGTTATTGAACTCCGGCGTGCCGGGCTTCAGCTTGCCCAGTTCGGTGAGGGCGGGCTGCATGATGATGGGCGCGACCAACAGGACATAGATGTCGAAGGCGAACCCGATGGCCGAGATGATGCAGATCAGCCATTGAACAGGGGTCAGGCGCGGCGCGGATGACTGTGACATAGAGGGGAACGCTCAGGATATCACCCGCTCCGCTTGGAGGATGGGCGGGTCAATTGTTTGTGGCAGGTGATTTTGAATTTGGTTACGCCTACGCGCCCGTATACTCGGAGTAAGCGATGACCGCGGCCCGCACTGATTTCGACATCTTACGTTTCGGCGTGTTCGAACTGGACCGCCGCCGGTCCGAATTGTGGAAGGCCGGGTTTGCCGTGAAGCTGGCTCCGCAGCCGTTCAAGGTTTCGGAATCGTGGGCCGCGCGTCCGGGGGAGTTAGTCAGCCGGGACGATTTACGGCGCGAAGTTTGGAGCGATGAGACGCTCTTCGATTTCGATCGCAGCCTGCATGTGTGCAATCACGCCGCTCCGATCGGCGCTAAACGACTCGGCGGAGTCGGCGCGATTCATGCAGACGTTTTCGCGGCGGAGATATCGATTTTTAGCGGCGGTGGAGGGTCCGGCTTCGGTGGGTGCTGTGGCTGAAGAAAAGCGCGATTTGCGGCCGTGGTTCCTGCTGGGGACCTTTATTACGGTGGTCGTGTTGGTGACGGTGCTCTGGCGGTTCGTTGTTGCGCGCGACGAACGGACGCGGCTGGCGATTCTGCCGTTCACTGCGATGGGCGAGACGACCGCGGACGCGGCGGTGATTGAGGGACTGACCGACGACCTGATCACGCAGGCGGGTATGCTCGCTCCGGGGAAGATCGGCGTGATTGCGCGCGGGTCCGTGATGCGGTTCGGCGGCAAGCAGACTGCGATCCAAGAGATCGCGCGCGAGCTGGATGTGAAGTACGTGCTGGAGGGGTCGATCCAGGCGGGCGACCGGGTGAAGGTGCGGCTGATTCGCGCAGCGGACGAGACGCAAATTTGGAGCGCGACGGCAGGCCTGGTGGAGGCGGTTCCGAAGATTTTGGCTGGGCTGTCGCAATCGTTGGGTGGAAATGCGGTTCCGCACCACTCGCCGCGGATTCTCGATCCACGGGCTGTCGAAGCGTATAACGAAGGCCGATTTCGGTTGCATCAACGGGCGCGCGAAAGCGATTTGATGGCAGCCGCGGACCGGTTCCGGGAATCGGTGGCGATGGAGCCATCGGCGGCGGCGTACGCGGGATTGGCGGATACTTTGGTGGCGCGGGCGGCGACCGGGGTAGATCCCAAGGAAGTGTATCCGGCGGCGATCGAAGCGGCGCGGAAGGCGGTCGCGCTGGACGAAGGCAATCCGGAGGCGCACAACGCGTTGGCGGGCGGGCTGTTCTGGTTCGACTGGAACTGGACGGAAGCCGAGCTGCATTTCCGGCGGGCGATCACGCTGAATCCGAGCTTCGCGCAGGCGCACTACGACTACGCGTGGCTGCTGGTGGCGGCGGGAAGGACGCTCGAAGGATTACGCGAACTGGACTTGGCGTTGTCGCTCGATCCGCTGGCGCGGCGCGTGAATACCGACGCGGGTTGGTTGTTGCAGCAGGCGCGGCGATATCCGGAGGCGGAAGCGCAAGCGCGGCGGGCGCTGGCGCTCGAACCAGGATCAGGCGAAGCGCAGGCGTGTCTCGAGCGCGCGCTGATCATGCAGGGCAAGGCGAAAGAGCGTCCGCTCGATCCGGCGAACGCGGGCTTGTTCGATCAGGCGCGGCAGTATGTGCGGATGAAGGATCGGGAGAATGCGCTGGCGTCGCTTGAGCGCGCCGTCGAGGCGCACAATGCGATCGCGGTGCTGCTGAAGAGCGAGCAGTACTTCGATTGGCTGCATGGCGAGAAGCGGTTCCAGGCGCTGGTGAAGCGGGTGCGGATTCCGTAGGAGCGCTGGCAGATGGAGGAAGTTTTTGGGTCCGCGCCGTTACCGTCGCGGTTCTGTGCTCGACGATTCCTGAGTCGGCGGGAGAGCCGTTGGCCGCCATAAGGATCGGAACGGTGACCCCGGTCGCGGACCCGAGCTTGATTAGAAAGGACTGGCGCTCTACTCGCTTTAGAAGTATTTAGACGCCGACGGTTTCGTTGGCCGGGGCGTAATGCGATTCGACATACACGTTGACTAGCGCGATGAATTCGGCAACGATATGGTCGCCTCGCAAGGTGCATTTCAGTTTGCCGTCCACGTACACGGGCGCGACGGGTTCTTCAAAAGTTCCGGGGAGCGAGATGCCGAGGTTGGCGTGTTTGGATTCGCCGGGTCCGTTGACGATGCAGCCCATGACGGCGACTTTCATCTCTTCGACGCCCGCGTGGCGGTCTTTCCAGATGGGCATCTGCTCGCGCAGATAGGTCTGGATCTGGTCGGCCATGTCTTGAAAGAAGGTGCTGGTGGTGCGTCCGCACCCAGGGCAGGCGGTGACTTGCGGCGTAAAGCTACGGAGTTCGAGCGACTGTAGAACCTGCTGCGAAACGATGACCTCTTCGGTGCGATCGCCGTTCGGAAGCGGAGTGAGAGACGCGCGGATGGTGTCGCCGATGCCTTCCTGCAAGAGAACGCTGAGGGCGGCGGTGGTGGCGACGATGCCTTTGGCTCCGAGGCCGGCTTCGGTAAGGCCGAGGTGGAGAGCGTAATCGCATTCGGCGGCGAGCATGCGGTAGACCTGGATGAGATCCTGGACGCCCGAAACCTTGGCGCTGAGGATAATCTGCTCACGCCGCATCCCGTACTTTTCGGCGGCCTTGGCGGATTCGATGGCGCTGACGACCATGGCGCGCATGGTGACGGTCTTGGCGTCCAGGGGTTCGGCGAGCAGGTTGTTTGCGTCCATCATGCGAGTCAGGAGAGCTCCGTCGAGAGATCCCCAGTTGACGCCGATGCGAACCGGTTTTGCGTATTCGACAGCGTACTCGATCATGGTGCGGAAGTTGTCGTCGTGCTTTTTGCCGATGTTCACGTTGCCGGGATTGATGCGGTATTTGGCGAGCGAACGCGCCATCTCCGGATATTTCTTGAGCAGCAGGTGGCCGTTGTAATGGAAGTCGCCGATGACGGGCACGTTGCAGCCGAACATCCGCAAGGTGTCGATGATCTTCGGAACAGCGGCGGCGGCCTCGTCGGTGTTGACGGTGACGCGGACCAGTTCGGAACCCGCGGTTGCGAGCGCCATGATCTGATTGACGGTCGAAGTGGTATCCGCGGTGTCGGTATTCGTCATCGATTGGACGACGATGGGGTTCGAGCCGCCTACGACGACTCCGCCGACGTTGACTGCCACTGATCGGCGGCGCACATTTACTGCCATATTTTCCTATTCTAGCCGTTCTCAAGCCGAATGGCGTTCGGAGTGCGGTGTACCTGTCCGCTTCCGGCGTGCTCTTTCGGAGCCTGTGGTCGCGGCTCGGATTCGCGGTGCTTTTGGTGTTGTCTACGATCCCAGTTGCCGAGTGGAGCTTGGTCCGCACGGGGGACGCGATGCGATTGGTACAATCTACGTTACAACCGTGGACCAAATTGGGCGTTATAAAGTGGTCGAGGAGTTGGGCCGCGGCGCGATGGGCATCGTGTATCGCGCGCTCGATCCCGCTATCGGCCGAACCATCGCCGTCAAGACCATTCGCCTCAACGAGCTGACCGAGGAGAGCGAGCGGGCGAAGCTGCGTGAGCGGTTGTTTCGCGAGGCACAGTCGGCGGGCATTCTTTCGCATCCCGGGATCGTCACCATTTACGACATCGCGGAAGACGAAGGCCTGGCTTACATCTTCATGGAGTTCGTCAACGGTCCGCCGCTTGAGAAGCTGCTGCGGAGCGAACAAACTCCGGACAAAGAATCGCTGATCAGCATTCTGCGGCAGATCGCTTCGGCGCTCGATTTCGCACATAAAAAAGGCATTGTTCACCGCGACATCAAGCCGGCGAACGTGATGATCCACGAAGACGGTTCGGCGAAGGTGACGGATTTCGGGGTCGCGAAAATCGTTTCGCAGCAGATGACGCAGGCGGGCGCAATGATGGGCACGCCGAGTTACATGTCGCCGGAGCAAGTGCAGGGAACGACCATTGACGGACGGGCGGATCAATTTTCGCTGGCGGTGATGGCGTACGAAGTCCTCACCGGCGAGAAGCCGTTCTCGGCGGAATATCTGCCGACGCTGTTGTTCAAGATCGTGCGTGAGGATCCGATTCCGCCGCAGCGAATCAATTCGACGCTGCCGCCGATCGTTGAAACCGTATTCAAAAAAGCGCTGGCGAAGGCCGCCGAGGACCGTTACGACACTTGCGTTGAATTCATCAACGCGTTGGCCGCGGCGTGTGCGACGAACCCGGCGTGGACGCCGCTGCCGCGCGGGGCGGGGCAGAACATGCCGACGATCGCGACGTCGAGTTCGCTCGATACGGTCGCGGCGGATCCGATTTTCGCGGCACCGGGCAAGCCGGTGAATCTGAAGTTGCCGCCTCCGCCATTGAATCTGCGATCGGGATCCGATGTGCGGGCGGTGACGCCGGATATGATTCCGCTGAATCCGGTGGCAGAGCCTACGATTTCGTTACCCAAGGCTCCGGAATTCGATTTGCCGGGCGCGCCGCATGCGGCGACGATTCCTCCGCCTCCGATGGAAGCGCCGCCCTCGAGGCCGATACGCGAGCGCAGCACGGAAGAGGCTCCGTCGAGCGGAATCGGGAAGAAGCTGATCGCGATGGTCGCGACGGTGCTGTTTCTAGGACTCGGCTTCATCGTCATCAAGAAGATGACGGACGCGGACAAGCCGACGCAGCCGAACGGCCCGATCATCGAGGATCCGATGCAGCCGGGGCAGCAGGATAAGAAGCAGACGCAAACGAAGACGACGCAGAATACGACGCGGCCGGTTGATACGAAGCAGACGGGCGAGCCGTCCGACAAATCCACGGCGAAGCGTCCGTCTGTCGCGGAAGTCCCGTTGCAACTGACGACGACGCCCTCCGGCGCGGATGTCATTGTCGATAACAACAGCGCGCTCGGTTGCCGGACGCCTTGCAATCTTCCGCTGGATGCAGGCCGCCACACGATGGTGATCAAGCTGGAAGGGTATCGCGATCAGCAGAAGATCTTTGAACTGCCGCGCGACGCGAACCTGAGTCTCCCTCTGATTCAAATGATGGGGATCGTCAACATCACGTCGACGCCGGCCGGACTGACGGTGGTTATCGAAGGCAAGCAGCAGCCTTCGAAGACGCCGGCGACGTTCAACTTGCCGGTGGGCCAATATAAATTCCAGATCGTGAAAGACGGGCAGAGCCGCGAATTCTCGGTGTCGGTGAAAGACGGCGGCATCAGCTCGCACAACATCGACTGGAGCCAGTAGAGTTTTTCAAGTTTTTGGTTTGTACTCTTATCCCATGAATTATTCCCGCAGAAAACTATTCCAGATCGCGGCCACGCTCGCCGCCGGCTCCACGATTCGCGGAGCGGAAGAGACCAAGCGCGACATGATTGTGCGATCGGCGCGTCCATACGACGCCGAGATGCCGATGTCGGGCTATCAGCACTATCTGACGCCGATCGAGAATTTCTTCGTTCGCAGCCATCACTACACGCCGACGGTCGAACTGGCTTCGTGGCGTTTGGAAGTGGAGGGCGAAGTGGGCACCAAGCTGTCGCTCACGATGGACGACTTGAAGAAGCTGCCCAAAGTCGAAACCATTAGCGTCTGCGAATGCGCGGGCAATGGGCGCGGTTTGTTCGAGCCTTCGATGCCGGGCCTGCAGTGGGAATACGGTGGCGTGGGGAACGCGAAATGGGGCGGCGTCCGGCTGGCGGATGTGCTGAAGAAAGCCGGTATCAAGCCGGCGGCACTCGAGGTTTTATTCGATGGCGCGGACGTGCCGATCGGTACGATGCCGGAATTCCAGCGTACGATTCCGGTGAAGCGCGCGCTGCATCCGAATACGCTGTTGGCTTACGAGATGAATGGGCAGGCGCTGCCGGTGGCACATGGCTTTCCGCTGCGCGTGATCGTACCGGGTTGGGCGAGCGACTCGTGGGTAAAGTGGCTGACCCGGATTCAGGTGCTCGATAAGGAATTCGAAGGCTTCTTCATGAAGACCGCGTATCGTTATCCGGAGAAGCTGGCGGCTCCTGGAGTGGCGGTGCCGCCGGACAAGATGCGGCCGGTGCAGAGCCTGCGCGTGAAGTCGGTGATTGCGGCTCCGCTGATCGGCGGTCAGATCGCTACGGGGAAGCCGACGGCAATTTCGGGCGCGGCCTGGGCGGGCGACGACAGTCCGATTACCGGCGTCGATGTCAGCGTGGATGGCGGCCGGAGTTGGAAGCCGGCGCCGCTTGGCAATGACAAGTCGCAGTTCGGTTGGCGGCTGTGGAGTTTGAATTGGACGCCGGCGAGCGACGGCTATTACAACGTGATGTCGCGCGCGAAGACGGCGTCGGCGATCCAGCCATTCGCGCAGGAATGGAATCCGAGCGGATATCAGAACAACGCCGTGCATCGCGTGGGCGTGGAAGCGGTTTCGACCGATCCGCATGGACCAGCCGCGGCCCCGTCGAATGCGATGGCGGTGCGCGATATTCCGGCGAACGTGAAGGCGGCGTGCCTGACGTGTCACGGGTCGGACGTGATGGAACAGCAGCGGCTGACGCGCGCGCAATGGGATCGGGAAGTGACGAAGATGGTCAACTGGGGCGCGCCGATCAAGGCGGACGACCGTGGTTCGATCCTCGATTTTCTAGTTTCGAAGTGGGGCTATCGCCCGCGCTGACGGGCCTCCGCGATTGACCTTTACGACGGTCGACGGGAAACGAGTCCCCGCCCTGACGGGCGGGGCTATCACGCAGAAAGTCGCACCCTGAAGGGTCGCATGGGCAGCCCAATCGCGCGGCTTAGCGGATGTAGAAGAGGCTGAGGCGGGGGAGCTTTAGATCTTCGAGCAGGCGGCGCTCGAGAAGTTGGCGTTCGAGCATGGCGAGTTGTTCCGCGGTCATTTTGCTTCGATACGGCTTCAATTGCGCATCGACGTCGCGGCGCGCGGCGAATAACGATTCCTCGGTGGCGTGGGTGCGGACTTCGGCGACCAGCTTGTCTTCGAGCGCGGTCATACGCTGCTCCAACTGTTCCAGGTCCGCGTAATGTTGATCGGCATCGCGGTCGAGGGCGTCGAGCGAGTCGGCGATTCCCGTGACACCGGCGATTCGAAGGGCCTGCGCGGTGCGGCTGAAGTGCGCCTTGAGATCGTCGATCGTGAAGGGCGGCGCGGTTTGCTTGGACACGCGCGGCGCGCCTTCGGCCATGGCTTTCGCTTCGGTGGTGATGGCTTGGGTGCAGTAGGCGATGGAGTTCACCATCTGCGTTCGATTGCGGCGGGTCTTCCACTTTTCAAACGCGGCGTCGATGCCTCGCAGAACGGCTTCCAGAGGAACGCCGGAGTTTTTCCATTGCTCGATGAGCGCCCAATCGAGCGTGGAGAGAAGGAAGAAGCCGGTTCCACGCGCGCGGCGAAAGTGATCCTCTACTTCGGTGAAGTAATTAAAGTAATTGGCGTCCACGGATCTCCATGTTTAGTATCTCGCTGTCCCGGGAGCACGCTGGCAAAAGACGCGAAGGGCACTTACTGCGCTCGTCTTCGACTCGCTTCGTGCGCGCCTCGACGCATGCGCATTGCTGCGCGCTGGCGCGTATTTAGTCGCTGGAAGGATCCGGCCGCACGCCTCCGGCGAGGATGAGCGTGCGGCCGTGGTCCTTTCTTTCGAGGATCAGGAAGCCGTCGGGATTCAGTCCGGCGGTGGTGCCGTGCATGTTGTCCACGATGACGCGGCGGCCTCGGACGAAGCTTGAGCCCTGAGTGAACAGGCGAAGAATATCGTCGTTGTTCAGACCGGCGTGGCGATCGATGGATTCGAGGAGATGCACGAGGAGATTTTCGCGGCTCAGCATTGTGCGGGCGGCGATGCGAAGGGACGACGCGATGGTGGCAAGTTCGGCGGGGAATTCCGAATGATTCACGTTAATCCCGATTCCGGCGAGGATGGCGCCTTCGTGAATCTGCGCGAGAATTCCGCAGACCTTCTTGCCGTCCACGAGTAGATCGTTAGGCCAGCGCAAGTCGCAGCGCACGCCGCAGGCGGCGGCGATGGCTTCCTGGACGGAGACGCCGAGCATGAGCGTGACAATCGGAGCGGTAGAGGCGAGGCGGAGAACGACAGTGATGTAGAGCCCGGCGCCGGCTTCAGAATGCCAGCTGTGGCCGTGGCGCCCGATGCCGGCGAGTTGCTCTTCGGATCCGACGACGGTGCCGCTCGGGCAGCCGAGAGTCGCGAGACGCTGCGCTTCATACATGGTCGAATCGATGGAGGAATGCCAGTGGACTTCGCGCCCAGGCAGATGTTCCCGCAAATATGCGACGTCGATCATGGATTTGTGTGGCCGGCGTGCTAGCGCGGCCTCAGATGGAAGTTGATATCGACGGCGATGGCGGAGTGGGTGATGGCTCCGACGGAAATGAAATCGGGGCCTGCCTCGGCGTACGCGCGGACGGTGTCGAGGGTGATGCCGCCGGAGAGCTCGACCTTGACTCCGGCCTTCTGTGCGCGGATGTAGCGGATTTCCTCGGCGGCGATGGCGGGGGTCATGTTATCGAGCAGGAGGTCCATGGCGCCGGCGTCGAGGGCTTCGTCGATCTCGGCGCGCGTGCGGACCTCGCACTCGACGCGAATGCCACTGGTGGATTTGAGGGCGCGTTCGACGGCGGGACGGACTCCGCCGGCGAGGGTGATGTGATTGTTCTTGATCAAGACCGCGTCGTAGAGGCCCATGCGGTGATTGGTGACTCCGCCGGCGGCGGACGCCATTTTTTCGAGGACGCGCCAGCCGGGGGTGGTCTTTCGGGTGTCGAGAATCTTCGCGCCGGTTCCGGCGACGGCGTCCACGTAGCGGCGCGCGAGGGTGGCGACTCCGCTGAGGCGCTGAAGGAAATTCAGGGAGACGCGCTCGCGGGTGAGCAGGGTCCGGGCGGATCCGTGCACGGACGCGATGACATCGTCGGGCTGGGCGGAATCGCCGCTCGCGAGGTGCACCTCGACGGGCGCGGGCATGAGTAAGTTCAGCAATTCGACGCCGGCGACGACCATGGGTTGGCGCGCGAAGAAGCGGCCTTCGGCCTGGATGGCGGCGTCCACTGTTGCGTTCGTCGTGATATCGCCCGCACCGATGTCTTCGGCAAGGGCTCGCTCGATCAGCGCGGCGACGTCGGGATGGTTGATGTCGAGTTTCACTTTATGCGGACCGCTCGATGGCGGCGAGGTTCTTCGTGAATTGCGCTTCGTAGTCGGCTTTCTTTTGGCGAATGGTCAGGATAACTTTCTCCGGCGCCTTGTTGATGAAGTCCTCGTTGGCGAGTTGACGGTCGGAGCTTTCGATGACTTTCTTGAGCTGTTCGTTCTCTTTGATGAGGCGGTCGCGCTCGCCTTCGGCTTCAGGAAGTTCGAGGATCAGATCGAACTCGGGGGTCGAGCGAACTGCGCCTTCGAGCTTGGGAGCCTTGCCTTCCTTGAGTTCGAGGGTGATGTTCGCGAGCTTGCCGATGGCTTCCGCGCGGGCACGGGCGACTCCAATGGCGGCGCCCTCGGCGTAGAGGATTCCGGGGACGTTGAGTTTGCGATCGACTTTGCGTTCGGCGCGGATGGTGCGGGCGGAAGTGACGATCGACTGCATGGTCGCCATTTCGGATTCGGCCGCGGTGTCGGCGAGCGCTTCCGCGAAAGCCGGATACGCGGCGAGCGAAATGGATTTGCCAAGCTTCGCTCCGGCTTCAGTTTCGAGGCGCTGCCAGAGTTCTTCGGTGATGAAGGGCATCATCGGATGCAGCAGGCGGAGGGCTTGTTCATACACCCACAGCAGCACCGGCACGTCGGCGCGGAGCTTGATGAGCTCAAGGTACCAGTCGCAGAATTCATCCCAGAAGAAGGTCCAGAGGGCGTCTGCGGCTTCGTGGTAGCGATGCGATTCGATGGCGCGATTGGCTTTTTCGGCGGTGGCGTTCAGGCGGCTGACGATCCAGCGGTCTTCGAGCGTATCGAGTTTCGGGCACGCGGCCGGGACTTGTACTCCGACGCGGCTGAAGATGAGGCGGGAGGCGTTCCAGATTTTGTTCGAGAAATTGCGGGCGCTGGTGAGACGCTCTTCGCCGAAGGAGACGTCGGCTCCGGCGGCGGCGCTGACAAGGAGCGCGAAACGCACGGCGTCGGTGCCGTACTTCTCATTAATCTCCAGAGGATCGACGACGTTGCCTTTGGTCTTCGACATTTTCTGGCCGTCGGCGTCGCGCACCAGGCCGTGGATGTGGATCTGCTTGAAAGGCGTCTCGCCCATGAATTCGATGCCGAACATCATCATGCGAGCGGCCCAGAAGAAGATAATGTCGAAGCCGGTGACGAGCAGGGTGTTGGGATAATACTTCGCGAGGTCGGGCGTTTTGTCGGGCCAGCCGAGGGTCGAGAAGGGCCACAGGCCAGAGCTAAACCAGGTATCGAGGACGTCGGTATCCTGTTTCAAATCCGCCGAGCCGCATTTCGAGCACACTGTCGGATCTTCGCGCGACACGGTGATTTCGTGGCAGGACTGGCAGTGCCAGGCAGGGATCCGATGGCCCCACCAGAGCTGGCGCGAGATGCACCAGTCGCGGATGTTGTACATCCATTCGAAATACGTTTTTGACCAGTTGGCGGGCACAAAAGTGGTGCGTCCGCTCTCGACGGCGGCGATGGCCGGCTCGGCGAGGGGCTTCATTTTCACCCACCACTGAATGGATTCGAGGGGCTCGACGACGGTTTTCGAACGCGAGCATTTGCTGAGGCTGACGGTGTAATCCTCGATCTTTTCGATGAGGTCGAGTTCCTTGAGCGCGGCTACGACGGCCTTGCGCGCGGCGAAGCGGTCCATGCCGGCGAAGCGACCGGCGGCGGCCGTCATCTTCGCACTTTCGTCGAGGATTTTGATACTGGGGAGCGCGTGGCGCTTACCGGCTTCGAAATCGTTGGGGTCGTGGGCGGGGGTGATCTTCACGAAGCCGCTACCGAACTTCGGATCGGCCATCGCGTCGAGGATGATGGGAATTTCGCGATCGGTGAGCGGCAGCTTCAGCGATTTGGTGTGCAGTTCGCGGGCGCGCGGATGCTCGGGGTGCATGGCGACGGCGGTGTCGCCGAGCATGGTTTCGGGGCGCGTGGTGGCGACGACGATGAAGCCGCTGCCATCCGACAGCGGATAGCGGATGTGCCAGAGCGAGCCCTGGGTTTCTTCATGCACGACTTCAAGGTCGGAGAGGGCGGTCTGGCAGCTGGGGCACCAATTGACCATGTAGGCGCCGCGATAGATGAGGCCTTTTTCGTAGAGGCGAACGAAGGCTTCGCGGACGGCGCGCGAGAGACCTTCGTCCATGGTGAAGTGTTCGCGCGACCAGTCGCAGGATTCGCCGACGCGCTTCATCTGTTTGACGATGAGGCCGCCGTACTGCTCTTTCCATTCCCAGACGCGGCGTTCAAATTCGACGCGGCCCAGCGCCTGGCGGCTGGTGCCTTCGGCGGCGAGTTTGCGTTCGACGAGCATCTGGGTGGCGATACCGGCGTGGTCGGTGCCGGGAAGCCAGAGGGTGTTGTCGCCGCGCATGCGATGCCAGCGGACGGCGACATCAATGAGCGAATGCTCGAACATGTGCCCCATGTGGAGCGAGCCGGTGACGTTCGGCGGAGGGATGGCGAGCGAGAAAACGGGTCCGGGCGCGTTTACGTCGGCGTGATAAATTCCAGATTCCATCCACCAGTTGGCCCAATGCGGTTCCACCCGCTGGGGGTCGTACGTCTTATCGATTTCCATGGGAATCTTCAGTGTAGCTTTCCCGGTAGGCCTCGCTCCCGCGAGGAGACAGAATCGGGGAGGGTCGATTTAGCCGATACCCAATTCGTCGACTTGTTCGAGTGGAGTTCCGCAGACGCGGCAGATGACGGCGGTGCAATCGCCGCAGACCAGCGGGTCCGCGACGGCGCGATGACATTGCGGGCAGTAATATTCTGTCGACGGCCGTGTTTTTTCTTCCGGAGTTTGCATCCCTTGTTAGACTAACCGGTAAGCGGCCACCCGTTCATGCCCGCAAAACTTTACCTTTCGATTTTCGTCCTCGCCGCACTCGCATTGACAGGCTGCAACACCGCGGCCGCGCCTTCTCCAGCGATCGGCGTGGCGTTTGTCGCGCCGATGCAACTGAATCTGCGCAAGGAACTGGCTCCGAAGTCTCCTGTTGCGGCGGCGGTCAAGCACGGCGAGAAATTGGATGTGCTGGCGACGCGGCGGCGCTTCATCAAAGTCCGAACGGCGCAGAATATTGAAGGATGGACCGACGCCGGCTCGTTATTGAGCCAGGCGCAGATGGACGGTCTGAACGGACTGGCGAACCAATGCAAGAACATGCCATCGCAGGGTGTCGCGACAGTCTATGACGACCTGAATATCCATACGGAGCCGGCGCGGACGGCGCCGAGTTTCGACAAGATCACGGAAAAGATGAAGGTGGACGTGATCGGGTACAGTACGTCGCCGAAGCTGGCTCCACGGAACGTGCCGGTTTTCGAGCAGCCGGCGTTGAAGGAGGTAGCCAAGAAGGCCCGCGAAAGCAAAAAGCTGCCGCCTCCGCCGATGCCGAAAGCCCCGGCGCTACCGGAGAACTGGCTGGAACTTTCGCAGGTTGACGAAGAGGAGTTGGAGGAGAAGGAGAAGGCGGCGGCGAAGGCGCCACCGAAGGCGGAAGGGCTGGTCGTGATGGACGATTGGAGCCTGATCCGCACGAGCGACGGCAAGGCCGGTTGGGTGTTGGCGCGGATGCTGGTGATGGCGATTCCGGATGAGGTGGCGCAGTACGCCGAGGGACGGCGGATCGCGGCGTATCTGCCGATCGGCGAGATAAAAGAAAAAGGCGTCTCGCACCCGAATTATTTATGGGCGACGGTGGGGAAGGGGCTGCGCGAGGCGCAGTTCGACAGCTTCCGCGTCTTTGTGTGGAGTACGAAACATCACCGCTACGAAACGGCTTATGTGGAGCGGAACGTGAAGGGATACTTTCCGCTGGAGGCCTCGACGACCGGCGATTCGCCTTCGTTTTCGGTAGTGGTGGAAGACAAGAAGGCGGGGCTGGTTCGCAAGACGTATGCGTTCAGCGGATTCCATGTGCGGTTAATTCGTAAGGATCGCTACGCGCCGGTGAAGCTCGAGACGGAGCTGGCGAGTGCGAAGCGACCGCCGACGCAGACGCCGGATGCCCCTCATCAAGGAGGTTGGAGCGACAAGTTGAAGGGCTGGCGTCAGCGGATGTTCGGGAAGTAGGCCGAGCGGAATCAATCGATCTCGACGCGATCCATTGCGAGGAATTCCTGGATGTGAGGATGCTCGCTGTGGTCGAGTTCGCTGACGGGGCCGAAGTAGATTGCTTTGCCGTCGAAGAGCACGACCACTTTATCGGCAACTTTGCGCATCAGGTCCAGGTCGTGGGTGACGACGACGGAGGTCAGGTGCAACTGGCTCTTGAGGCGCAGCATCAGGTTCCCGACGTGGTCGGACATGATGGCATCGACCATGGTGGTGGGCTCGTCGTAGAGGATGCATTCGGGCTGGGCGGCGAGAGCGCGGGCGATGGCGACGGCCCGCTTGTGCCCGGTCGATAAGTCCGCCGGATAGACGTCGCGGTAGTCGCCCAGGTCCACCATGTGGAGCAGTCCATTGACGACATCTTCTTTGTTTTTCGAGTCGTAGTCTTCGCGGAGTTCGAGCGAAAAGAGGATGTTTTCGCCGACGGTCAGGGAGTCGAACAGGGCTCCAGACTGGAAGACCATGGTCACTTTCCTGCGAATCCGGCGCATTTCGGTCTCGTTGGCGTTCGTAACATCTTCATAGGCAACGATCACGCTACCGGAGTCCGGCTTGAGGAAACCCATTATGTGCTGTAGAGTTACGGACTTTCCGACGCCGGAGCGGCCGATGATAGCGAGGGTCTCGCCCGCATCTACATGAAAATTGACGTCGACTAAAATGGGCCTGTCGAACGTCTTACAGACATTACGGAATTCGATATAGTGCGACTGCTCACTCATGTGCTGGCAAGTCCTTTGGGGAGTTCATATTAGCAAGCATTTGAGGGTCGGCGGGAACACGGGAGGCTGGGATCGAGTCGAGAAACCGGTGCCAGGCGAGATCGCCGTTGGCGATCGAGCGGCGGACATCGGCCAGGCATTTCGAGGAAAGTACGGCGCAGAGAGCCGGCTGGCCTCCAGTGGTGGCGACGCTAACCTGCTTGAGGGCAAGCAGATCGGCGAGGAAAGCCACATCGAGATGGGGCAGATCGCAGGCCAGGATCAGGTTCCATTCGGCACGGGTGTGGGCGAGGGCGGCTTCGACGCCCGAAAGCGGTCCGAGACCGGGATGCAGATCGGGAATGACAGGAAAGCCGAGATGACGGTAGCGGTCGGGATCACCGACCAGCGTGACCGAGCCGGCGGCCTCCGCGGCAATGGCGGCGACGCGCTGGGCCATCGGAGGCGAGTCAGGATTTGGCCAGGGAAGCAGGGCTTTGTCGGAGCCCATCCGCGTGCTTCGGCCACCGGTGAGAACGTAGGCGGCAGAAAGCGACCACATGAGATGATGATAACAGTGGAATTTGCGAGTATAGTAAAAAACAGGATCATGCGGTTCTGTTTCGGAGTGGTATCGGTGTGTTCGGCCTTGGCGTTTGCCGCGGATAGCTCCGCCGCGCCCGCTATGACCGCTCCGATTCCGGCTCCGCGGATGGCGACCACGGTGAAAGCGGATCCGCGCAGTGGGCGGTTGGTTCGCAGCGTGGGCGTGCTTTCGAAGCCAGTGGCGATTCCGGTAGCGGCGGCTTCTGCGCTGCAAATGACCAAGGTGTCGGAACAGGTGATCGCGCCGATCGAGATTCCAGAGCGGCTGGCGAATTCGAAGCCGGTGAACGAACAGGCGTCGGCGGGCATTCAGCAATTGGTCGAAGACGCGGCGGCGCGGCACAATGTGGATCCGCTGCTGGTCCATTCGGTGATCAAGGTCGAAAGCAACTTCAACCAGTTCGCGATTTCCAATAAGGGCGCGGTTGGATTGATGCAGTTGATTCCATCGACGGCGCGTCAGTACGGAGCCCAGAACAGCTTCGATGCGAAGCAGAATATCGAAGCTGGCGTGAAGTACTTGAAGCACCTTCAGGATTTGTACAAAGACGATCGCCTGGCGCTTGCGGCCTACAATGCAGGCGAAGGCGCGGTGGCGAAGTACAAGTGGATTCCGCCGTATGCGGAAACGCAGAATTACGTGTACCAGGTGGGCAAGAAATACGGCGAGGCGCGGCGCGCTTACGAGAAGAAGGTTGCGCAATTGCAGCCGGCCGTCGAAGCGGCGAAGGTGGAACCGCCCAAGCCGGAGCATCCGAAGCTCGAATCCTACACGGACGAGCAAGGGAGAATTTTTCTCCGCACGCGATAGCTACTTATGGTTGGTCGCAACGTCATCGGCGCGGGCATGGCTACGATCCTGATCGCAGGATTGGCGTCTGTCGCGTCGCTTGATGCAGCGGTGAAGCGGCGCAAGGTTCCGGGAGCCGCGGCGAAATCCACCGAAGCTCCGACGGACGACGATGTCAAGTCCGGATCGTCCAAGGTCACTGCGATCCGCTTCTGGTCGCTGGGCGACGTGACGCGGGTGGCGATCGAAACCACAACGCCTTTCAAATATCATTCCGAGCGAATCGGATCGCCGGAACGTTTGTTTTTCGACATCGCCGGCGCGAAGCCCGCATTAGGCGCGGATGGGGCGCCGGGCAAGAACGGCATGAAAGTGATCGCGGTTGGCGACAGCGTGCTGAAGCAGATCCGGGTGGCGGAGACGACACCGGGGAAGACGCGCATCGTCCTCGATCTCGAAGGGAAGCCGGAATTCACGGCTTCGCAGATGACCAATCCGGATCGCCTGGTGATTGAGATCCGCTCGGCGGAGCACGGTGCGCCGTCGGTTGCGCCGAGTGTTTCGCGGGCTACGCGTTTGAGCCAAACGCCGAATATGGAGATCGCGCCGGACATCCGGAATCCGCGGGTTGCAGTCGAGGCGAAAATTCCGCCGGTCGTGACGGAACCTTCTTTTATAAGTACTCCGGGCAACACGGCGCGTGTGTTCGAGCCGCCTCCACCGAGGCCGCAGAAACAGCGGGTGGACGTTCCGCGACCGGTGCTGATCGATCCATTAGCGATTTTCCGGTTGGAGAAACCGATGCGGGGCGTACCCGGTCCGACGCCGAATTTACTCACGGGTTTGACGAGAAGCGACCGGGTGGCGTTGCGCGCCCCGAGCGAGCCGAAGCCGATCGACCGGATCGAGCCGAAGCTGAATCCTTCGCGCGACCGGGAAGCGACGTCGTTGCCGGCCAAGGCGAACGCGAACGGCGATCGCTCGCTGACGCGCGTGCTGGGCCTGAAACTGGGCCGCGTGGTGATCGATGCTGGACATGGCGGCAAGGATCATGGCACGACGGGGCCGTCGGGCCTGACCGAGAAGGACGTCGTTCTGGATATTTCGTTAAAGCTGGGCGCGTTGCTCGAAGAGCGTTTGGGCAGCGAAGTTTATTACACGCGGAAGGATGACAACTTCATCCCGCTTGAGGACCGAGGTCCGTTTGCGAACGATCGCAAGGCGGATCTGTTCATCTCGATCCACGCGAATTCGTCGGTGTTACGCACGGCGGCGGGAGTCGAGACCTACTACCTGAGCTTCACGACTTCGAGATCCGCGCTGGATGTGGCGGCGCGCGAGAACGCAAGCGGAACGAAATCGATTCACGATTTGGGCGATTTACTGAAGAAAATCGCGTTGAAAGACAAAGTTGAAGAGTCGAAGGAATTCGCGACGCGGGTGCAGAATTCGCTGTTCTCCACGTCGTCATCGAACAACGCCCAGGCGCGAAATCGTGGAATCAAAAAGGCGCCGTTCGTGGTGCTGATCGGCGCGAGCATGCCGGCGGTGCTGGTAGAGATCGGCTTCCTGAGCAACGCGACGGATGAATCGCTGATGAAGCGCGGCGAGCACCGGTTGAAGATCGCCGAGGCGCTCTACAAAGGCATTGCGAACTACGCGGGCACGCTCAGCCACTTCGACGTCGCGGCCCGCGAATAGGTTTAGAGCGGCTTTCGGGTTTCTGAATCGTGGCGGAACAGCATGTAATCCGCTTACTCCGCGGCGCTGCGCGCTGCTTCGTGCGCGGCTCGGATGGAGCGCAGTCTACATAAATTCGAAAAAGGTTTACTCCAACAGGTCCGGCTGTTCGCGGACGATCACCTGATACATCGGCTGGAACTGGAACCAACCGGAGAAATTCGTGCCGACCTGGCCGCGGGTGAGCTTCGCTTCTTCCGGACGAATATGGATCGGCTTGCCGGCGGCTTCGGCGAGTAACTGCGCCTGACAGGTGCGCTCCATGGTGATGAACCACCAGGCGGCCTCTTCGACGGTCTTCCCGACGGTGAGCAGGCCGTGATTTTGCAGAATGACGGCCTTATTTTGTCCGAGCGCTTCGGCGATGCGATCGCCTTCGCTGGTTTCGAGAACGACGCCGGTGAAATCCGCAAACAGGCCGTGGTCGCCATAGAAGGCGCAGGCATCCTGGGTGATGGGATCGAGGAGGCGGCCGAGGGACGACCAGGCCTTACCGTGCAAGGAGTGCGCGTGCGCGGCGGCGACGACGTCGGGGCGCGCGGCGTGGCAGCGCGAGTGGATGGCGAAGGCGGCGCGGTTTACGGGCCGATTGCCTTCGACGACTTCGCCCGCGTGGTTCACCAGCAGCAGGTCGGACGTCCTAATGAGAGAGAAGTGCATGCCGAACGGATTGACCCAAAAGCAATCCTCGTGCTCCGGATCGCGAGCTGTGATGTGGCCGGCGACGCCTTCGGAAAAACCGAACTTCGCGAAGAGCCGGAAGGATGCGGCGAGCATCTGTTTCCGATGCAACCGCTCCTGTGCCGGGGTGTCGAACTTCGGCGGCTGAGGCAGGTCAACGGGCAGGTGCGCGGGCATCGGGACGGCTTGAGTTGTCATGGTAACCTCGGGATTCGCAGATCTTGAAGACATTATGTCATGGGTCTGTTTCCGTGTTTTTCATAGGGGGATTTCACTGATGAGAGCCTGGCGCGTGCACGCCTGGGGCGAACCCGAATCCATGTCGCTCGAAGAGATCGCGCCGCCGCAACCGGCAGCGGGGCAAGTGCGAATCCGCAATCGCGCGTCGGCACTGAACTTCTTCGACATTCTGCAATGCCAAGGGAAGTATCAGGTGAAGCCGCCGTTCCCATTCACGGTGGGTGCGGAGGTTGCGGGCGTCGTTGATGCGGTGGGCGAGGGCGTGACGACGCATAAGCCAGGCGATTTCGTGGTCGCGATGACGCACGGCGGCGGACTCGGCGAAATGTCGCTAGCGCCCGCCCGCAATACGTTCACGCTGCCGAAAGGCCTGGGGTTCGCGGAGGCGGCGGCGATGCCGATCGTTTATCACACCTCGTATTTTGCTTTGACGCATCGGACGCAGGTGAAGCCAGGCGAATGGCTGCTGGTGCACGCGGGTGCGAGCGGTGTCGGCATGTCGGCGATCCAAATCGGCAAGGCCCTGGGCGCGCGCGTGATTGCGACGGCGGGGAGCAAGGACAAGTTGGACTTCTCGAAGGCGCAAGGCGCCGATTATGTTTTGAACTACAGCGACGGAACGTGGGTTGATGCGGTGAAAGAACTGACGGGCGGACGCGGCGCCGATATCATCTACGATCCGGTGGGTGCCGATATTTTCGATCTGTCGACGAAGACGATTGCGCCTGAAGGCAGGCTGCTGGTGATCGGATTCGCGGCGGGGCGCATTCCATCGATTCAGGTGAACCGGATCCTGTTGAAGAATATTTCGATCGTCGGTGTTTTGTGGGGCGGCTGGATACAGACGCATCACGAGTATCCGGCGGAGGTGCAGAGCGCGCTCGAGAAGATGTATCTCGAAGGCAAAATCAAGCCCGTGGTGGCGCGCACGTACAGGCTCGAACAGGCTCCGGAGGCGATGCGGGATCTGGCGGATCGGAAGGTTCTGGGGAAGGCTGTGTTGGTGATGGAGTGAGCAAGGCAGTGATGAAGAAGAAGACCAAGTCCAAAAAGTCGATTGCCGAATCGCTCTATCCGGATCGCGTGGCGTTCGAGAATACGCTGGGTCTGCGGATGGTGAAGCATCACAAAGATGGCGTGACGCTCGAATGCCCGATCCGGCCCGACATCCTCAACGGAGTCGGCGTGATGCATGGCGGCGTGCTGGCATCGATCGCGGATGAAGTAGCGTGGCACGTGATCCTGGATGCGTTGGGAACGAAGGATCGGAACATGACGACGTCGGAGTTGAAAGTCAATTATCTGCGTCCGATTGCGGGGAAGAAAGTGATCGCGCGCGGCTATGTCGTCAAGATGGGCAGGACGCTGTGCGTGACGCGCATCGATCTGATGGATGACCAGAAGAAGCTGGGCGCGATGGCGATTGTGACGTATATGCTGCTGGCTTAATCGCGACTCTTGCTTATCCCATCACCTGGGCCTGATTGTTGGTCACCGACGATTGCGACTCGTCGCCCAACAGGCGGCGGCCGTGGACGGCGAGTTCGAAGCGATCCTTCACGCCGGTCTTTTCAAAGATGTGCATGAGGTGGACCTTGACCGTGCCGGCCGTGATCTTGAGCGACTCCGCGATCTCTTTGTTCTTCAGCCCGACACAGATGTAGCGGGTGATTTCGCGCTCACGCGGCGTGAGGCGCGGCGCGGACTTGCGGTTCAGGAAGCCGACGACTTCGTTAGAGAGCGAGCTCTCGATCCAAATCGTTCCTTTTGCAACCGAGCGCAGACAATCGACGAGCATTTCGACGGGTAGTGTCTTGCGAACGATTCCGCGGGCACCCAGTTGCAAGGCCCGGAAGCAATCGATCTCGGCCATGTCCTGCACCCAAAGCACAGGCTGGCAGCGCGGAGACGTACTTCGGACATCCGAAAGAAACTGAAAGGCGACCTTCAGTCCGGCGGCCTGATCGACCAGCAGGACGTCCGGATCCATGCGGCGCAGTCCGTCCAGTGCGTCCGTCATTGTGGACGCAGCCCCAACGAAATCCAGATCTTCGGTAGCCCCGAGGACTTTCTGGAGGCCCTCCAAGACGATCGGTTGTGATTCACACGCGTAGATAGTTAAACGACTCACCCAGTAATCCCTATGACCGTTCATCGGCCTGTCTGAGGTACCCGTGTAGGTACTAAGTAATGATTTCTTCCTACCAATGAGGGGATCGGTCTTACCCCCATTGCACTCGTCTTGGAGAAGTAAAGAGAGTTCAGATGGAGGAACCGTTTCCGGACTTTTCCCCGCGGGGATTGGGGCGCGCAAAGCTTTCAAACGTCGGCGCGCGACGCGTTAAACTGCGGAGGATGAATCGCAGCTTGCTTGTTTCGTTTCTCCTACCCCTTGCGGCGGTCGCGCTTTCCGCGCAGACCGGCAGCCTAAATCAGCAGTTGGGCAAGACGGTTACGTTTGACGATGTCGCGATTTCGCCCGATGGCGCGCGCTATGCCTGGGTACAGTCGATCGCATCTTCTTCTGATGGCGCGGTTCATATCAGTGATGGGAAAGGATCGGCGACGATCATCCGGATCGGCGGGGCGGGCGCACGGAGCGACTCCGGCCCGGCTTGGTCACCGGATTCGAGAACACTGGCGTTCTTTTCGACGGCGGGCGAAAAAGACCAGGTTCAGTTGTGGACGGCTGGCGCGGATGGCAAGGGCGCGCGGAAGCGGACCACGCTGAAGGGATACGCGGCGCGTCCGCACTGGTCGCACGATGGAACGCGCGTTGCATTTCTCTACATCGAAGGCGGAGGTGGAGGCGGTCCGCTGCTGGCCGCGGCTCCTGTAACGGGCGTCATTGATGACTCCTTCAAGAATCAACGCATCGCTGTTTTGGACATGGCTTCGAACAAGTTATCGCAGGTGTCGCCGCAGGCGTTACACATTTACGATTTCGACTGGTCTCCGGATGATCAGGCGTTCGCAGCGACGGCGGCTCCGGGACCGGGCGACAACAACTGGTGGATCGCGCGCGTCCACGTTGTGACGATCGCGACCGGTCAGGCGAAGGAAATCTACAAGCCGCAATTGCAGCTGGCGATTCCGAAGTGGTCGCCGGACGGAAAGACGATCGCTTTCATCGAAGGACTGATGAGCGACGAAGGCTTTCACGGCGGCGATTTGTTCACTGTGCCTTCGAGCGGCGGCACGGCGGTCAATCACACGCGCGGACGCAAGAGTTCGCCGAGTGCTTTATTTTGGCTGAAGCAGGATCGGATTCTAATGACGGAATCGGCCGGCGGCGGCAGCGCGATTTCCGAATTGATCCTGTCGAACAACGAAGTCCGGTCGCTGTGGAATGGGCCGGAGGATGTGCATTCTGGCGGCAACTTTCCGAACTTCGCGGTATCGAAGGACGGATCGCAAACCGCGGTGGTGCGCAGCAATTTCACGAAGGCGCCGGAGATTTGGGCGGGTCCGATTGGCCAGTGGAAGGCGATCACGCAGTCGAATGCGGCGATGAAGGCGCAGTGGGGCGAGGCGCAGAATCTGGAGTGGACGAACCAGGGTTTTCGGGTGCAGGGCTGGCTGCTTCCGCCGGCGTCGATTCAAGCAGGGAAGAAGTATCCGATGGTGGTGATCATCCATGGCGGTCCGTCGGGGGTGCAGAAACCGGGTTGGCCGGTGCAAGGTTTGTCGGCGGTGTTCGCCTCGCAGGGATATTACGTGTTGATGCCGAATCCGCGCGGCAGCTACGGCCAAGGTGAGGATTTCACGAAAGCCAACGTGAAGGATTTCGGGTACGGGGATCTTCGCGATGTGATGGCGGGAGTCGATTACGCGGTCGGCAAATTTCCGATCGACAACAACCGGCTGGGCGTTACGGGCTGGAGCTACGGCGGCTACATGACGATGTGGACGGTGACGCAGACCAACCGCTTCAAGGCGGCGATGGCGGGCGCGGGGATTGCGAATTGGGAGAGCTACTACGGGCAGAATCTGATCGACCAGTGGATGATTCCGTTCTTCGGCGCTTCGGTGTATGACGATCCGATGGTCTACGCGAAGAGCTCGCCCATTGCGTTCATCAAGCAGGTGACGACGCCGACGCTGATCATTGTTGGTGAGTATGACGCCGAGTGTCCGGCTCCGCAGTCGTATGAATATTGGCATGCGCTGCGGGCGTTGGGGAAGCCGACGGAACTGGTGGTTTACAAGGGCGAAGGGCACCGTTTTATGGATCCGAAGAATCGCGTGGACATGCAGGATCGGACGCTGCGGTGGTTCCAGAAGTATCTGAAGTAGCGGCGCTGCTGGTGCCTTTCCTTATGGTCGGGGTTCAGTCGATGCAGTTCGTCCCCTCCCTTACGGTCGGGGTTCAGTCGATGCAGCTATGGCCATGACTCCGACGGATTTCGATGCGCTGGTTGCGCGAGCGCTGGGGCGGATTCCGCAGCGGTTCCGCAAACTGCTGGATAACGTGGTCCTGATCGTGGAACCGGAACCGGCGAGGCCGGGGTTATTGGGCTTGTATGAAGGGCGTCCGCGGACGCAGCGGAGCGTTTCGGAACCGTATTCGATGCCGGACCGGATCACGATCTATCAGGGCCCGCACGAGCGGGCGGCGAATTCGATGGACGATCTGGAACGCATTGTCGCGGATACCGTATGGCATGAGATCGCCCACTATTTCGGGTTGGACGAACCGCAAGTGCGAAGGGCGGAGATGCGACGGGAAGCTCGGCGCTTGGGCCGCACTCCGCGGCGGTTGTAGGCGCAGCAGGGAGGTAGACTGAGTCGTGGCCGAAACAGATATCCAAATCGTATCGAATGAGGCTGGCGAAGCGACGGCGGTCATCGTTCCGATCGAGCTTTGGCGCGAGATCGCGTCCGAGCGCGAAACCGCCCACCTGCTGAAATCAGAGACGATGACGCAGCGACTCCTCGCAGCAAAACAACGCCAGGACGGGATCAGCCTGGAGGCAGTCGTTGAGAAGCTTGGACTTTGATCCTGCCGCGTTCGAAGACCTGGCGTGGTGGATTGAAACCGAGCGAAGCCAAGCACTGAAGATCATTCGTCTAGTTCGTGATATTCAGAGGGAACCGTTCACCGGCGTTGGAAAGCCCGAACCGTTGAGACATGAGCTGTCGGGCTGCTGGTCACGCAGAATTACGTAGGAACATCGGCTGGTCTACCAGGTATTTCCACCCAAGATCAGAATTCTCGCGTGCCGTTTCCATTATTAGAGGGCTTCTTCGCTGCTGCATGTGGATCGGCGGGTCTGGGTTTTCCTTCATGCGCAACACCAGGGTCGCCGCCGTCAACCGGGGCAGCTTAGGCATAAACTTCGATGTTGGTCGTGAAGATCACTTGACTGAGCGCGGCGGCACGCTCGTCCGCGGTCAACGTTTCTAAATAGAGTTCGATCGCTTCGCGTATGTTTTCGAGGGCATCTTCGATGGTGGCGCCTTGTGACTGACAACCCTTCAGTTCAGGACACCACGCATAATGTCCGTCGTCGTCTTTTTCAATTACGACGTTTACCTTGCTAGTCATGATTCGAGTTTGCTCGTGTTCGAGATTTCTCGTGGATCACAACCACCGCGGGGCGTTCATGGCCCGCTAAACTCATCACGCCACGCGATAGCGTCGGGCTGTCACGCATAGGCAACGCCTATACCTGGCATAGCCTCGCGCGGGTTCCTGGAGACTCAAAAAGGAATACAGTGAAACAAGCGGAGAGGACTCTGCGTACCAGATCCCCGTTGCCTGTCGCGCTGCTGCGGAAACAGGCGGGGCACAGAATTCTTTAGTTCATTCAAAGGAAAAGGAACCAATGGAAGAAATCACTGGGACGGCGGCTGCTGTTCCGACCAATCAGCAAGAACAAACCTCGGCGACGCCGACTAAGTGCCCGGTTGCGCATGGTGCGCGCCGGCACACAGTGGCTGGATCGCCGACGAACGCGGGCTGGTGGCCCGAGCAACTGAATTTGAAGATCCTGCATCAGCATTCCTCGTTGTCCGACCCGATGGAAAAAGGGTTCCACTACGCCGAGGAATTCAAGAAGCTTGACCTGGATGCCGTGGTCAAGGATCTGCATGCGCTGATGACGTCATCACAGCCGTGGTGGCCCGCGGACTACGGTCACTATGGGCCGTTTTTCATCCGCATGGCCTGGCACAGCGCCGGCACGTACCGGATCGGCGATGGACGCGGTGGAGCCGGTTCCGGCACGCAGCGCTTCGCGCCGCTGAATAGCTGGCCGGACAACGCGAACCTGGATAAAGCGCGGCGGCTGCTTTGGCCGATCAAGCAGAAGTACGGCAAGAAGATCTCGTGGGCCGATCTGATGATCCTCACCGGAAACGTTGCGTTGGAGTCGATGGGGTTCCAGACGTTCGGATTTGCCGGCGGTCGCGCGGACGTGTGGGAACCGGGTGAGGATATTTTCTGGGGTTCTGAAAGCAGGTGGCTGGGGGACGAACGCTATAAAGGCGACCGTCAGCTCGACAATCCGCTCGCCGCGGTACAGATGGGATTGATCTATGTGAATCCGCAGGGTCCGAACGGAAATCCGGATCCGCTCGCGGCGGCGCGGGATATCCGCGAGACGTTCGCGCGCATGGCGATGAACGACGAAGAAACGGTTGCGCTGATCGCGGGCGGGCATACGTTCGGCAAGACGCATGGCGCTGGCGATGCGGAAAAGCATGTCGGCGTGGAACCGGAAGGCGCTCCGATCGAGTTGCAAGGGCTTGGATGGCACAACACGTTTGGCGAAGGCAACGGCACCCACACGATCACCAGCGGCCTCGAGGGCGCGTGGACCACGACGCCGGCGAAGTGGAGCCACAACTACTTCGATAACTTGTTCGGCTTTGAGTGGGAGCTGGTGAAGGGTCCGGGCGGCGCGCATCAGTGGGCGCCGAAAGATGGCGCTGGAGCGGGTACGGTTCCGGATGCGCACGATCCGGCGAAGAAGCACGCTCCGTTCATGCTGACGACGGATTTGGCGTTGAAGGTGGATCCGAATTACCTGCCGATCTCGAAACGCTTCCACGAGAATCCGAAGCAGTTTGCGGAGGCGTTTGCGAAGGCCTGGTACAAGCTGACGCATCGCGACATGGGTCCGCTTTCGCGCTATCTTGGCAAGCTGGTTCCGAAGGAAACGCTGCTCTGGCAGGATCCGGTTCCGGCTGTGGATCACGAGTTGATCAACGAAACGGACGTGACCGCTCTGAAGGCGAAGATCCTCGCGTCGGGCCTGTCGATCTCTCAATTGGTCTCGACGGCATGGGCGTCGGCGTCCACGTTCAGGGGCTCCGATAAGCGCGGTGGAGCGAACGGAGCGCGCGTTCGATTGGCGCCGCAGAAGGATTGGGAAGCCAACCAGCCGGCGGAACTGGCAAAGGTCATCGCGAAGCTGGAGGCGATCCAAAAGGATTTCAACGGCGCATCCGGGAAGAAGAAGGTGTCGCTTGCCGACCTTATCGTTCTTGGTGGCGACGCGGCGATTGAAGAAGCTGCGAAGAAGGCCGGGCAGACCGTGAAGATACCGTTCTCGGCGGGCCGCACGGATGCTTCGCAGTCACAGACGGACGTGCATTCCTTTGCTCCGCTGGAGCCGGCGGCGGACGGTTTCCGCAATTACTTGAAGAGTGGACAGCCGTTGCCCGCTGAAGAATTGCTTGTCGATCGGGCGCAGTTGCTAACGCTGACGGCGCCGGAGTTGACCGTTCTCATCGGCGGCTTGCGCGTCCTTAATGCCGGGCATTCGAAGCACGGTGTGCTTACGGATCGGCCGGAGATGTTGACGAACGATTTCTTCGTCAACCTGCTCGACATGAATACGACTTGGGCAGCCGCGGGCGCCGAAGGCGAGTTTGAGGGGCGCGATCGGACGAGTGGCGCGGTCAAGTGGACCGGCACGCGGGTGGATCTGGTGTTCGGTTCGAACTCGCAGCTCCGGGCTGTCGCGGAAGTCTATGGATGCAGCGACTCGCAGGAGTCGTTCGTGCGGGACTTTGCGGCGGCGTGGACGAAGGTGATGAACCTCGACCGCTTCGATCTGCGGTAGATCCGGCGATTCGAGTTTGGGAATGACCCCGCTCGCAAGGGCGGGGTTTCGTTTTTATGGCGTGGACTGTGCCCGCACGCGCTTTTTCTTTCCTGAGGCAATCGGGTCGGCGGATGGAATCGTTGACAGCGGGAAATGTTCTTCCGGTGTCTTCAATAGGATCAGGGTCAGCCAGATTAGCGAAGGCCAAAGCTGGGCAAGGAGTCTGCCTACCGATGTCGAAATATGCCAGGTGAGGTCCGCTGTGGTGACGATGTAGAGGCCATATTCAGCGGCGAGGGCCGCGAGGATTGGGATCCACAGCCAGAACCGGGCGCGACGTTCGGCGGGCAAGCGAAAGCCCAAAACCATACCGAGCGCGATTAACAGCAGGACCGGATGCGCCCACGGAGTTCCCGCGTCCCAGATCGCTTTGCCGAAGCCCAAAAGGATCTGCCACCAGCGCGAAACGTCGGCGATTTTCGAGAACGCATCGCCGAGGGTCGCCGGAAACATACTTTCGCGGCCTTCGGAAATTAGCTTCAAAATGAAGGTCGCGAGGAGGCCAGGAGCGGCCCCGACGGCGGTCCAAGCCAAACCGCGTCGGCGGAATTTCCAGGCGACCACGGCGAGGGCTGCCAGCGTGAACGGAAGCCCTTCGTTCTTGATCCAGGGCGCAAAGCCGGCGGCGAGGCCGGCTGCGATCCATAAACGCCGCGAGGCATGTTCGGACGCGGCGTCCAGCAGCATGAGCACCGCGAGAAACGCGAAGCCTAAGAGCAGGTCGGAATATTGCGACGCGGCTTGCGAAACGAAGACTTCGGAGGCCACGAGAACCAGTCCGGCGAGTGCGCCGAGGGACACGGAACGCCGGCTGGCCAGCCCCGTCGTCAATAAGATCCAAAGCCCGAGGGAGAACAGCAAGCTGGCGGCTATGGGCACAGCGACCTCGGAGTTGCCAGCGGCGGTCCACTGCAGGGCGAGGAACGAAGACAGGAACAGCGGATAGCCAGGATGCGCGGAGCCTGTCATTCGGCCGCCGATTTCCGCTGACACGGCTCGCTTCCAGGTTTCCGTTCCGCCGGCCAGGAAGCGGGCGCGCAAATTCCAGATCGCGGTCGCGTCCCATTCGCCGTTGGGATTCGCGCTCGAAGCGGTTTGGAAATCGAGAAGGAACAACGCGGATCCCACGACGGCTGCGCCGAGCAGGATCCATTTCCACGGGAACTGGCGATCTGGCTGTGCGTCTACCCGGATTGGATCCGGCTGCGAATACTTCCACCAAACGCCGGCGCTGAGGAGTGCGAGTGCGGCGGCGGTTCCCAACGCGGATAATTTGCCGGCGAAATTTGCGACGGTCAGGAGAAAGAATCCGATCGACGCGAGGCCCGGGCCAAAGAGGATTGCCAAGGCGGCTTCAGCGCCTCGCGCTGGCCAGGATAGGCCCGCGGGCGAGGTCCACGCCCGCGACGTCAGGGTGCGAGAGAGGAACCAGCCAGAAACCAGACTCAGAAGCAGGGGAAGAAGCCAGAACATTTACGAACTCTTCCGCCGAAACAGGATTACGCCATTGCCTTCCTCGCGAGCGACTTCATATCCGGCTGCCGCGCCGGCGGCCGCATAATCAACGGGCTTCGAGAAGTTGCCGACAGCCCACTCGGGCTTGTTCGACGACGTCTGGAGAAGTACGACTTGTCGCGGCGCCAGCGCATATTGCACCGCCAGGAATGCCGGCGCAAACGAGGTGCCGGCGGGATCGAGATCGGTGATGTATCCGACGACGCCATTGACGGGTATTTGCGCGGCAATGGGTGCGAAGCGGACCTCCGCGCGCGCCGCTCCGTATGCATCCGGAAACTGTTGCGCGTACGCACTGGAGGTCTGATAAGAGTTCATCGCGGCCAGTAAGGAGAGCACCGCGACGATCGAGCAGACAGCGGTGACCGCTTGAGGACGCGAGGGCCCATTCTGCGAATTGGACATAAACCGGAAGTATAACTTGAGGCGCGCCGCGGACGGGTTGAAATACCAGCGTCGATTGCGGACCGCCTGCCCGGTAGGCGATGCTGGTGTCCTGTGAAAAAGCGCAGCAGGCTCTCGCGCGAGGAGCCGCAACCGGAAGCAGTGAAGGCGGCTTCGACGATGTGGCCGAAGATCGAGTCGGTATTGGATCGATACGCGGGCTGGATTGCGATTGTGCTGGTTTTGATCGCATCCGCGCGAATCGTTGCGACCTACGATCCTCTCAGCCACACCATCGATGAGCCCGCGCATATCGCGTGCGGTATGGAATGGCTGGAGAAGCATACCTACACCTTCGAGGCGCAGCATCCTCCCTTGACGCGCGTGATGAGTGCGCTTGTGCCGTGGATTTCCGGATCACGCGGACACGGCGAAAAAGGCATGTACGAGGACGGAATCGCGATTCTGTTTGCGAACGGCGGCGAGGAAAAGATTTTGTCCCGGGCGCGCCTCGGAATCCTGCCGTTTTTTTGGATTGCCTGCTGGGTTACGTTCGCCTGCACGCGATGGATCGCGGGAGCGGCTTCGGCGGTGGTGAGCGTGTTCCTTCTCAGCATGACTCCGGGAATGCTGGCGCACGCGGGTCTCGCGACCACCGACATGGGACTCACGGCGATGCTGTGGCTGGCGCTCTACACAGGCTGGCGCTGGATCGAAACGCCTACGACGCTGGGCACCTGCGCGTTCGGCGCGGCAACCGGCGCGGCGATCCTGGCCAAGTTTTCCACCTTTGCTTTTCTGCCTGCGATCGCGCTGTTTGGGTTGCTGTTCTGGTTTTTCTGGCAGCGTGAATCATTTCCATCGACGGTGGCGCGGGTGCGGGCCCGGCTTCCGCAGTTCGGAATCGCGGTGGGCGTCTCGCTTTTCGTCGTATGGGCCGGATACTTGTTTTCGTTCGGATCGGCGCCGTATTTCCCGTTCTCTGTGCCGGCTCCGGAATTGTTTCGGGGTATTGAAGAGGTCAGCAAGCACGACAAGCTGGGACACCTGACGTATTTGATGGGCTCCGTGAATACGGTTGGTTGGCCTAGCTTTTTTGTGATCGCACTCGGCGTCAAGACACCGCTCGCCGTACTCGCGCTAGGTCTTGCGGGCTTCGGGCTGATGCTGGTGCGCAAATTCTTCGGACCGCGCGGCTGGATCGTTCCCAGCACGATTTTGGGCATTCTGGTCTTTTCGTCCTTCTTTTCGCAAATCAAAATCGGGACGCGGCACGTGCTGCCGGTCCTGGTCGGACTCGCCATCGCTGGAGGCGGCGCGAGTATTTGGCTCTGTAGGCGGGTGAACGGTGCACGGACGGCGCAGGCCGCGGTGGCGATTTTGCTGGTTACGGTCGGGGTCAATTCGATCGCCGCGCATCCCGACTACATCGCCTACTTCAACGCGATTGCGGGCAGCCAGCCGCAAGAATTTCTTATCGACTCGGACCTGGATTGGGGTCAGGACACCAAGCGATTGGCGAGACGGCTGAAAGAAGTTGGCGCGACCGAGGTGTACTACAACCAGTTCGGGGCCGGCGATCCGCGGAAAATGTATGGCTTTCCGCCGATCAAGCCGCTTGACGTGAACGGTCCGAAGCCCGGCTGGAACGCGGTGAACATCACACCCATGAAATTGGGACTTTGGCAGGGAGCGCGGTATGCCTACGATCCCGGCTTTCATTTCTGGCCCGAACAGACCGCGCCGGTCGAACGGGTGGGCCGCGGCATCCTGCTAATCGAAGGCCGCTAGTGGGCTGTCCGCGATCGACCTTTACCGTGGTTGACTGACGAAGAGTCCCCGCCCTTACGGGCGGGGTTAAACGTGAGAGATCCGCGTACTAAAGGGATCTCGCGGACATCCACTAGTTCTGAAGATGCTGGCGGCGTTTAGGGCGCTCAACTGGGAAGCGCAGCCTGATTTCGCGATGAGGATCCACTTCAGGCTGTACAACAATGGCTAGGGAACAAACTACAGCTTTCGCTTCCGGCTGCGAAGGTGAGCGGTTGCAGGGTTTCAGTGGCGGAACAGGATGTAAACCGCTTACTCCGCAGCGCTACGCGCTGCTTCGTGCGCGGCTCGGATTCAGCGCTGTGCGCGGCTCGGATTGAGCGCAGTCTGTACAAAAAACGCTCTAGAACTGGGTGGGAATGGCGCCGGGAGCGGAAACCTCTTCGAGCATGCGTCGTTCCTCGTCGTTGAACTTCTGCTTCATTTCCGGACTTTGCAAGCGCTTCTTACGTTCCGGCGGGCTCAACTCGCGGAGATGCCGCAACTCCAGCCGGATTTCCCGCCTGCGTTCTTCGGGCAAAGCCTGAAACGCCTGGAAGCGGCGCAGAAGAGTCTGGCGCTCAGCGGGCTGCATCTGCTCCAACTTCTTAAGCCGATCCTCGAGTCTGGCGCGGCGCTCGGGGGGAAGGCGATCGAGGGCTTTCTGGCGCTGCACCGGAGTCATGCGCTGAAAGCGCTCGAACTCCGCCTGCTGCCGCTCCTGCTGCTTATTGATCTTTTGCGCTTTATTGGGATTGCCCTTCTCAGCGCGCGGAAACGTTCTCTTGGCGGCTTGCGCGGACAGGTTTCCCGCGGCCGCAAACAGCAGCGCGGCAAGCGCGAGATAGAATCGACGCGGCTTCATGTAATCACTAACGAAAGATTCGCAGAAAAGATGACGGAATTGCAGGGCTGGATACAGGAGCCCTGCCGGTAAGAGGGCGGGGAAGTCGCTTTGCTGGCGTGAATCGTCGCCAGATTCAAGCACCGAGCTACAGCGCACCCTTTCGCGCGATGGGCGTCAGCATGTCGAGGTCGTCTAAAGCCTTCTCGAGTTGGTCGGCGTCCACGATTTGCGCGGTCGTGGTGCCCGGTTCCACGCTGGGGGCCGGGACGCTGCTGAGCAGCGGCGTCGAAGGGGTGTGCAGCAGCAGGCCCACTGTAACCGCGAGCGTGGCAGCCCCCAGTGGAATCGCCGGTTTCCAAATCGGCGACAAGCCGAATCCGGTGATACTGTTCCACAAACGCGCCGCCCAACCGTCCCGCTTCGTGGCTTCAATCCGGCGGTACAGGTGGGCATCGAAATCTTCGGATACCTTCGGCGCGTGCCATTCGTCGAGCACGGACAAAGCGGATAACTGCGCGCGGACCAGTTCATCGCACGCGACGCAGGCGGCAAGATGCGCTTCCATTTCGGCGATCGCCGCCGCATCGAGGGTGCCCGCGCAATAATCGACCAGCACATCGGCGGTCGAATGTTTTCCATCCCGGCAAGTCATTTTCAGGTCCTCAGCAATTCTCTTCATGCCATGTGCGCCAGCCGCGCCCGCAGCGACTCATAGGCGCGGAACAGCAGCGACTTCACGGCGGATTCGGAACACGCTAGCGCATTTGCGATCTGCGAATATCCCAGTTCTTCGTATTTGTGCATCAGCACGGCGGCCCGCTGCTTCTCGGGCAGCGCTTGGATCGCGCCGCGGATTTCGTCCATCCGCGATTCCCTTAAGAGCTTTTGCTCCACGGTCAGCGACCGGTCCGCTACCTGCCGCTCCAAACCTTCGGCCGCTTGCGCGTCCAGGCTATCCTGGCTCTTTTCTTTTTTCCCGTCGCGAATCCAGTTGAGAGCCAAATGGGTTGCGATACGGAACAACCAAGTGGTGAACTTCGCGGTTGGCTCGTAGGTTCCGCGCGAACGATAGACGCGCAAAAATACTTCCTGGGCCAACTCTTCTGATATCGCCTGGTTTTGAATCATCCGAAACAGAAAGTGAACCACCGGCGCACGATGTCTTTCAAGCAACAGCGCGAAAGCAGCTTCGCTCCCCTCGCGGACTCGCAACATGAGTTCGGCGTCCCGCTCAAGCATTGCCACCGCTTCCATACTACTTTGAACCCGATCGTTTGTAGAAGGTTGCGCTCTTACCGTGCGACAAATAGCGTCCGATGAGCTACTCGACTTTGAGGCTGCGATCCATCAGGTCGCGCACGGCCGCCTGCGGGCTTTTTCCTTCATTTAGAACGAGATGCATTTGCAGCGCGATGGGCATCTCGACACCGTGGCGGTGCGCGAGTTCGACGGCGACGGCGGTGGTTTCGACTCCTTCGGCCACCATGCGCATTCCCGCGAGGATCTCGGCAAGCGGACGTCCTTTGCCCAGTTCGACGCCGACGGTCCGATTCCGGCTGAGATCGCCGGTGCAGGTAAGGACTAAATCGCCCAGCCCGGCTAGCCCGGCCAGGGTTGGTGGCTTGCCTCCCATGGCGACAGCCAGACGAGTGATCTCGGCGAGGCCGCGAGTGATGAGAGCGGCGGCTGTGTTATTTCCGAGGCCGAGTCCACGGCAGACGCCCGCCGCGATCGCGACCACGTTTTTCAGAGCGGCGCCGACCTCGACGCCGACCGGATCGGAGTTGGTGTAGAGGCGAAACACCGGGGTGGAGAATCGCGCCTGCACTTCGCTCGCGACGCTGGAGTTGGCGGAGGCGACAACCAGCGCCGCCGGCTCGCCGCGCGCGATCTCTTTGGCGAAGGTAGGGCCGCTCAACACGGCCACTCGCGCGGACCCGGTTTCCTGGCTGGCAACCTCGGACATGCGGAGCAGGGAGCCGCGTTCGAGGCCCTTGGTGGCGCTCACCAGGATCGCGGTTGCATCGAGGTGCTCGCGAATGGTTCCGTAGACACGCCGGGCGTGGTGCGAGGGCATCACGCCGAGCACAAAACCAGCTTGGTGAACGCATGCACCGACCTCGGATGCGATCTCGACGTTTGGTGGAAGTACGCTATCCGGCAGATATACATCGTTGCGCCGGGAGTCGCGCATACGGGCGGCCAAATCGTGTTCGTAGACCCACAGGCGGACGCCTTCGAAGCGCGGAGCGAGCGCGATGGCGAGAGCCGTGCCCCAGCTTCCTCCGCCGACAATGGCCAGCAGGCGGTCGTTCATGGAATTCTTCGAAAAGCGAATACGCTTTCAGTCATTGTGTTTTTCGAAAGGCGAAAACGCTTTCGGTGCCGGCGCGCAATCGGGTGATGTTTTCGTGATGCCGCCACACGATGAACGCTCCAGCGAGGGTTGCCGCCAACACGACGGGGACGGGCGGGTGGAGGATGAGCCAAACGCCAAACGGAAAGACGCCGGCAGCCAGAATCGAGCCGAGCGAAATATGGCGTGTGACGGCCACGGTGACCACGAACACGATCAGGATGGCGAGGAGCGGAAGAGGCGTCAGATAGAGAAAGGCACCGATAAAGCTGGCCACCGCCTTACCGCCCTTAAATTTCAGGAAGACCGGATAGGCGTGCCCGGCCATCACGGCGATGGCGGCGAGGCTGGTCCACAGAGGAATGGCGTCGGGGTCGACGCCAGAAAACCGGTCCATCAGCCAGACGGCGACCCAGCCTTTCGCGATATCGAGCAGCAGGGTCGCGACGCCGGTCAGGCGGCCGGTGGTGCGCAGGACATTTGTCGCGCCGATGTTGCCGGAGCCGGATGCGCGTACGTCTCCGCCGGTCTTCCATTTGACCAGCAGGAAGCCGAACGGGATGCCGCCAATCAGATACGCGGCTACCAAAAAGAGAACGGGAGTCATAGGGAGAATTCGGCGAGTTTTTGATAAACGGAAGCGCTGGGGCCGGGCTTCGATTGATACAGAAAGAAACGGTCGGCGCGGAAACCGCCAAAATCCACAGATTCGAGGGACGCCACGGCACGGCGCAGCGGACCCAGATCCGGCTTTTCACGCGGCACGCGAGCGAGCGTCAAATGAGGTGAATAAGGCTTGATTTCCTTAGCGATTCCGAGGGCCGCGCAGGCGTCGTCGATTTTGGTATGCAGCCCGGCGAGGGCGTTTCCGGCGTGGACGCCGGTCCAAAAGGTGTGGGGCTGGTGGGGGTTCGGAAACCATCCCAGGCCCTTGATGTCGACGTCGAAGGCACCGCTTCCGGGCAGCGATTCGAGCGAGAGTTTGAGGCCATCCAGGCGGGCGACGGGCCAGTTTCCGATGAACTTGGTGGTGATGTGCAGGTTCTCGACAGGGCTCCAGCGGAGCAGCGCCGCCGGCTGCAGCCGCTCCAGCAATTCGCGCAAATTCGCGAGGATCGGTGAGGGCAGATCGAGCCCGGTAAACAAGCGTGCAGCGGCTGTTTCCGGCTTCGCAGCGCCAGGATCTACGAGCTCCGTCATCGAGAAACACTCATGAAAGGATTAGTGTAGACTGTTTCGGGTAGCCGGGCGGATCCGGCTAGTTGCATAGGGGAACGGCATGTTGCGAAAAACATTTTTGATCCTGGGTGTTGGCTTGGTCGCGTCCATCGGACTGCTGGCGGCCGACTTCTGGGCGGCGAAGCCATTTACGGAATGGTCGGACAAAGATCTGCAAAAGATGCTGAGCAACTCACCGTGGGCTCACGCCGTTCCCATCTCGATGGGCGGACGCGGCGCTGGAACGGGTGGCCGCGGAGGACGCGGCGGCAGCAACGGAATGGGTGAAGTTTCAAGCGCCGGCGGGGGAGAAAGCATCGGCGGCGCGGGTGCGGCCAATCGTCGCGGGGCGGTAAGTGGCGATGAAGGGACTCCGGGTAGCGGCAACACGCCAGCGGTAAACGTTTTGGTTCGTTGGCAGAGCGCGCTGCCGGTGAAGCAGGCCATCCTCAAAGGGAAATACAGTATCGAAGCGGCGAGTTCTGAAGAAGCCAAGAAATTCCTGGCCCAAGAGGAGCCATTTTACGTGATTATGGTCCATAATCCGGTGCCGGGCGGCCGCGGCGGGGGCGGAGCCGGTGTGGATGGCGCGAAAGAAATGATTAAGAGCGCGACGACCTTGCGGCGCAAAGGCAAGGACCCGATGTATCCCGAAAAGGTTGAAATCGTACCGCGTCAGGGTGGTCTCGACATTTTTCTAATGTTCCCGAAGAAAGACGCGATTACCGAGGACGATAAAGACGTCGAATTCGTGTTCCAGACGCAGATGGGCGAAGTGAAACAGCGCTTCAAATTGAAAGAGATGATGTTCGACGGCAAGCTCGCTCTCTAGTCGAATTTCAGGCGTACGTTGACCTCGCCCGCAAGGGGTGGGTTTCGCATTTGGCGGCGGCATTGTTCAAGAGTATGACCCGCGCGTTATTTTTCTTTTTCGCGTTTTCACTCGCCGCATTTGCGGCAGATTTCTGGATCGCCAAACCTTATACGGAGTGGACCGACAAAGAAGCGGCCAGACTGCTAAGCAATTCCCCCTGGGCGCATACGGTAACGCTCGGCGCAGGCCCGGCGCTTTCAGACGCCGCTGGCGTGCTGCCGGGGCCATCCTCCGCGAAGGTCGCGAACAATCCCGCCGACGCTGGTCCGGGCGCGATGGACGCGGTGGGAACTCTTCCGGATGGAACACGCCGGCCCGGCGATCCGCCGTCTGTGAATAGCGGTCCGACGGCGGAGGCGCAGCGCGTTACGGTGCGATGGCATAGCTCGGTGCCGATCAAGCAGGCGCTTCTGGTCCGTAAAGGCCGCACGGATCTCACCTCGCTTGAGGACGCCAAGCGGATTCTCGAAGCGGCCGAAACGCATTACGTCGTCGCGATGTCTTTCAACCGGATGTCGATGCCGCTTGGGGAGGCCTTGCGGGCCGCGAAGGAAAACGTTCGCGCAACCGCGTGGTTGAATAGCAAGGGCAAGGACCCGATTCAGGCTGAGCGGGTCGAATTCGCTGGCTCGCAAATTTTCGTGTTCTTTCCCCGATCCAGACCGATCACCGTCGACGACAAGGAAGTCGAATTCCGGGCGGCGACCGCGTCCGGCCCCGTCCAAAGCAAGTTCCGGCTGAAGGACATGCTGGTCTCCGGCAAGCTGTCTCTTTAACCACGACGAATGCGATCCGGCAGAATCCTCTCCCGCTCCTTCTATGCGCGTCCTACGATCGAGGTCGCGCGCAATCTGATCGGCAAGATCCTGGTGCATGGCACGACGGCTGGGCGCATTGTCGAAACCGAAGCGTACCTTGCCCGGGATTCCGAGGGCAGAATCGATTTCGCGGCCCACGCGTCGCGTGGAATCACGGCCGCGACACGGGTGATTTTCGGCGCTCCGGGGCATGCCTACGTGTATCTGATTTATGGGATGTACGAGTGCCTGAACCTGGTCGCGGAACCGGAGGGGCAAGCAGGCTGTGTCCTGATCCGCGCTGTCGAACCCGTAGCGGGTATCGAGGAAATGCGCGAACGCCGGGGCGTGGATGCTATCCACAAACTCGCCAGCGGACCCGGCAAGCTTACGATCGCGATGGACATTACACGAGCGAGCAACGGCCAGGACGTAACGCGCGGTGCGTTGGTGGTCCGAGCAGACGGCGGTCCCGTGCCTGAAATTGCGGTTTCTCCAAGGATCGGCATCCGCCACTCCGCGGATTGGCCGCTCCGATTTTTTGACGCTGGAAGCGCGTTTGTCAGCCCCGTTCCGGGGCGCAAACGAGTTGCCGATTGACCGCAACGAAAGCGGTCCGGGGCATTTTGTTACCTTGAATCTTAACCCGAATTTTCTCTATGTTGAAACCCACCATCTTCCGCGAATACGACATTCGCGGTGTCGCCGATACAGAACTGCTGAGCCCGGATATCGAGATTCTCGGCCAGGCGCTCGGGACCTACTTACAGCGCGCCAGCGGCAGAAAGATCACACTCGGCCGCGACTGCCGGCTGTCGTCCGACCGGCTTCACGATGCCTTGCTTACCGGGTTGCTTCGCAGCGGCTGCGAGGTGACCGATCTCGGCGTGGTGCCGACGCCGGTCACCTATTTCTCGGCCGTTCATCTGAACGCCGACGGCGCGATCATGATTACCGGCAGCCACAATCCGGCGGAGTTCAACGGCTTCAAAACCGTTTGCGGATCGGGCACGCTGCACGGCGACACGATTCAGGAAGTGCGCCGGATGATCGAGCGGGGGGATCTGCTTACGGGCGAAGGCCAGCTGAAGACTTTCGACGCGGTGACGCCTTATGTCGAAGAAGTCTCGACACAGTTCAATGCGGGGCCATTCAAACTAAAACGCCGTTTGCGGATCGCCGTTGATGCCGGTAACGGAACCGCTGGGCCGGTGATCGAGCGCATTCTTGAGAAGCTCGACGTGGACTCGAAGAATCTCTATTTCGAGATGGACGGCCGCTTCCCGAATCATCACCCGGATCCCACGGTTCCCGAAAATCTGAAGGATTTGGCCGCCGCCGTACGCGAGCACAAAGCGGAACTGGGGCTCGCCTTCGACGGCGATTCCGACCGCATCGGCGCCGTCGATGAAAATGGCGACGTGATCTACGGCGACATGCTGATGCTGATTTACGGGCGCGAGATCCTGACGCGCAAGCCGGGGTCGACGTTCATCGGCGAAGTGAAATGCTCGCAGATCATGTACGACGAACTGCGGAAGCTCGGCGGGAACGCCATCATGTACAAGACCGGCCACTCGCTGATCAAAGCCAAAATGAAGCAGGAGCATGCGGAGCTGGCCGGTGAAATGTCGGGTCACATGTTCTTCGGCGACGGCTATTACGGATACGACGACGCCCTGTACGCCGCCTGCCGCCTGATGGAGATTGTGGCCACCAGCGGGCAACCGCTTTCGGCGCAGCTGGCCGATGTTCCGAAGACGGTATCGACGCCCGAAATCCGAATCGACTGTCCGGATGAGGTGAAGTTCGGCGTGGTCGCGAAGGTTGCCGCCGCGTTCCAGAAGACGCACGACGTGATCGAGGTGGATGGCGTTCGCGTGAACTTCGAACACGGCTGGGGTTTGCTCCGCGCGTCCAACACACAACCGGTTCTTGTGATGCGCTTCGAAGCGACCACACCCGCGCTACTTGAAGCCTATAAATCGGAAGTGGAAGCGGCGCTCGCAAAAGCGAAATCCGCGTAAAACGCCGCGAGCCGGGAGTCCCGGAAAATGGCAAGGTACGAGACTCTCGGACCGGCTCGGGCAATGCGGATCCACCTCGCCCACCGAGGCGCCCGCGACGCAGGGCCGTTCCTCCGAACCGGCCTTACGACATGAGTTAGCTTCCCATATGTAAGCGAGAATTCCAAGCTCTAAGCCATAGAAAATGGAACCAGTTAGTACTAATACGTACTTGCCGAACCGGCATACTCACAATGCGCTTCCAGGAGTAGTTACACTCGTCCGCCGCATTGTTTGTAACGCCGTTTGTAACGCCGAAACGCGATGGTCGTGCTGGCCAATGACAGTCTGCCGCTCGACGTCAGCCGTTCGCCCCGGATGACGTCAGTCCACGATGGTGGACCAGCCTCGGCGACTGAGGTCCCAATAGATGATCGCGCCGCCGACGGCTCCGAGAGCGAGGAGACCCACGCCTAACGCGGTTTCTCCGAGCAGGACTTTGCCGACGCCAAATAAGATGCCGTAGACGAGAACCAGCCCGGCGATCCAGTCGACGAAGTTCCAGACTCCATCGCGCGACGGCTTCACGTCGGGCGCGAGGGCGGCAACGGGACCCCAGCCGGTTAGCGACGGGCGGGTCTTGCGATAGAACGCGATGAGGGTGGCATTCGATTCCGGCTTGGTGGCAAACGTGACGGTCAACCAAACCACGGTCGTCACGGCGGTGGTGATGATCATGATCCAGGCGAAGTCCTCCGGCTTGTCGCCGTCCATGCCGATGAAGCCTTGCAGCACGACCGAGACGACCAGAGCGGAGGTCATGGCGGAGACTTCGCTCCAGGCGTTGATGCGCCACCAATACCAGCGAAGCAGCAGAACGGCTCCGGTACCAGCGCCGATGGCGAGCATCCACTTCCAGGCTCCGCCGATCGATTCCATGCGATAGGTGATGGCGATCGAGATGATGGTCAGCAGCACGGTGGCGACCTGCGAAGCGCCGACGTAGTGCTTGTCGGATTCGTTGGGTTTGAGAAAGCGGCGGTAGAAGTCGTTGATCAAATAGCTGGCGCCCCAGTTCAATTGCGTCGCGATAGTGGACATGTAGGCGGCGGCGAAGGCGGCGACCATGAGTCCGCGCAGTGAGGGGGGCAGGTAGGTGATCATCACGCGGATGTAGCCGGTTTCGGGGTCGGCGAGATTCGGGAACAGGATGATGGACGCGAGCGCGACCAGGATCCAGGGCCAGGGGCGGATCGCGTAGTGGGCGATGTTGAACCACAGAGTCGCGAGCAGGGAGTTCTTTTCGTCTTTCGCACAGAACATGCGCTGCGCGACGTAACCTCCGCCGCCGGGTTCGGCGCCGGGATACCAGGAGGCCCACCACGTCATCGAGATGTAGACCAGGAAGGTAATCATCGGCATCCAGGTGGAATGGAGGTCGGGGACGAAGCTTAGTACGGAGCCGCTGCCTCCGGCTGCGTTGCGTGCCGCGTCGATGGCGAGGAGTTTGGTTTTCATCTCGCCCATTCCGCCGACCGCGTTGACGGCGACGACAGCAAGAACGATGACCATCCCCATCTTGACGACGAACTGAAAGACGTCGGTGACCAGCACGCCCCAGAGTCCGGAGAGTGTCGAGATGAAGGACGTCAGCGCGATCATGCCGATGATGATCAGCAGCGCTTGTTCCTTGTCGACGCCGAGGATCAGAATCAGGATCTTCACCATGGCGAGGTTGACCCAGCCGAGGATGATGCAGTTGATGGGGATGCCGAGATAGAGGGCACGGAAGCCGCGAAGGAAGGCGGCGGGCTTGCCGGAGTAGCGCATCTCCGAAAATTCGATGTCGGTCATGACGCCGGCGCGGCGCCACAGGCGGGCGTAGAAGAAGACGGTCATCATGCCGCTGGCGACCAGGTTCCACCAGACCCAATTTCCGGCGATGCCATTCTTCGCGACAAATCCGGTAACGACCAGGGGCGTGTCGGCGGCGAAGGTGGTCGCGACCATGGAGGTTCCGGCGAGCCACCAGGGGACGTCGCGGCCGGAGAGGAAGAACTCGTTCACGCTCGATCCGGCGCGGGCTTTGTAGTAAAAGCCGATGGCGATATTGAAGAGGAAGTATAGGGCGACGATGGCCCAGTCCGTCACAGTAAGTTGCATGAACTGCCGGGAATTATAGCGCCCGCGGGAACATTCCCGCTGGTTCAGATCACCGCCACCGATTCGGTCACGTTCGCATCCGTGACGTTCCTATTGACGGTGGTTGCGTTATTGGCCTGCTGGATTCCGGCGCGGCGTGCGATGCGAGTGGATCCGCTGGTTGCGCTTCGCCACGAGTGACGTTTTTCTTTCGCTCTACCGCGGACCGATCTCGACGATCGCCGTTAAGATCACGGGCTTGATTGACGCGGCTTCGGGGAACAAAGCCCAGAAGACTTCGCCAGTGAGTTCGTCCACTTCTCCGTTCGAGGACACGATCTTACCCGCGGTTTTGAGGACGAACATCAGCGACGTGAGCTTTCCATTCGAGCCTTTGTCGGCAGAAGGCCCGGCTGCGGGATCTGGTTTCGCTGGACGCGCCTGGGCGAAAGAGGCGTCGATCAGTTTACGTACCACGTCGCGGCGCTGGGCGAGCGGCAGCTTGTCGCCGAACTGTTCCTCGAGCGCCTTCATCATTACGCTGCCCATGCGTTGACTGGCTCGGCGGATTGCGAGGTCGGGATGAAGCAGGCCCATTGCGAGTAGGGGATCGCCGGGTCCGAACAGGATCGGCACGGCCAGCACGGCGGCTTTCTCGCCAATGGCGCGCGCGTTGGCGTCGGTTGCGAGCGACGGCGGCAGAAATGCCTTGAATTGCGCGAGGTCTTCGGGCTTCATGTTAATCCCCGTGCTTTTTGAAAGCGGTCCGACCCAGCGCAAGGTTTCTTTATACTCAAATCGCCGTGGACCGAGCCGGGTGACCGTGACATCGTTGACGACGACGAGCGGTGCGTTGCCTTTGGGCGGTGCGGTCTTTGAGGGCTCCTGACCGGGGGGCGGCTTGGGCACGTCGTCCTTCAGCGAAATGTCGCCCTTAAGACTGGCTCCGGCAGCCAGGGTGCGGATGGCGGTAACGGTGCGGTCGGAGTCCTTGGTTTCCTCGGAAATTTTCCAGGCGGGTCCGGACGGGATGACGAAGGCGTCGTCGAGGGAGGTTCCCATCTGCATGCCTTCCTGCTTGGGCTGGCCCGAGAGGATCACGGTCCGCGTCCAGGATCCGCCGGCTTTGATTTCGGTGGTGACGCGGGCGCGGGAGCATCCTGTGGCGAGTACCAGGGTCGCGAGGGCAAAAGCCAGAAAGCGCATGCCGCGATGATATCGAAAAAGCCTCAGCACGGCAATGCGCTGAGGCTTTGAAGTTGTGTTGCACAGGCCGGAGGCCTATGCCACGGGTCCACAGGCCTATGTCACTGGTCCACAGGCCGGAGGCCTATGCCACTTATTCGTTGGCGCCGCCGGTTTTCACCGGCTGTTTGCCGCGCACGAGATCGGATGGAACGAAGTCCACTGGCACGGACATATCGATGAAGCCGGCGATCATCTCTTCCCAGGTCTGGTCGCCCCACAGGACTTCCTTCGCGGGATTCGGATTGCTTGGGTTATTCGGCGAATTATCGTACCAGGCGATGCACTCGATCTTGGTTCCCTTGGGCAGCTTTTTGGGCTTGTCGAGGATGTAATTGATCTGCCAGTTGAAGTCGTATTTCGGAACCTTCAGCAGAATTTCGCGCTCGCCCGAAGCATAGATAGCTGTGTACTGGAACGCCTTGCCGCGGACGTGCATGTGAGGATTCAAGGCCTGAATCTCGACGTCTTCGGCGAGCGTCACGACGGCTTTCACTTCGTGGTTGTCGGCTCCGGGCGGGATGATCAGCGACGGGTTGGCGACGAAGGAATTGAAGGCACGGGTCTTGGGCGCTTCCTTCGAGAAGACGATGCCGACCTTGGTTTTGTCGGTGGACTCTTTGCCGTTCGACGTATAGTGCATCTGCATCACGAGGTCGGCGCCGGCTTTGAGAAGGCGGGCCTGGCCGGGCAGGGTGACGTAGGGCGCTCCGCCGGGGACGTACAGGGAAACGATTTCGGTGCCCTTGGCGTTGGCCTGGAATTCCCAGATTCCGGTGTCGCGCTGCACGCTCTTGGGAGGCGTTCCGATGCGGCCCTTGGGCACGAAGATTTCGCCGGGCTTGGCGTCCTTCATGAAGAAAGAGCCCTTCTCGCGCTCATACAGGACGACGTGGTGAACGACGGAGCGATCCGAGGGACGGACTTCGATCTTGTCCACCCAACGATCTTCGGGCAGGTTCAGCGGCACCACGATCCACGAATAGGGAACTTCGCCGGTGGCCGGAATGTGAGCTGCGATCGGCATTTCGACGATCATGTCGGGCTTGCCGATCTGCCAGCCGTCGTTGAACACGCGCGGCTTGGGAGCGTCCTTCAGATCGCCTTCTTTGGCGCCGGTTTCAGACCACGCGATCAGCGTGTTGATCTCTTTGTCGGTCAGCCGGCGATCGTTCGAGAAGTGGCCATAGGCGGGATCCGCATGCCATGGCGGCATTTTGCGCGTGGCAACGGCGGCCCGAATCGCTTTGGCCCAGGGCCGCGATTCCTTGTAGGTCATGAAGGACATCGGAGCGGCTTCACCGGGACGATGGCATTCCTGACAGCGGCTCTGGAGCACGGGTTCGACGTCTTTGTGGAAGGTGACTTCGTTCTTCGCGGCGAAGACGAGGGGGGCGGCGGCGAGCGCAAGTATGGGGAGGAGTCGCATGAATGGCAATCCTGAGCTGTGGGATTTACTATCCACAGTATAATTCGGCAGGTGAATCGCCGTTCCTTTATTTTTGTAAGCATTGCTGGTGCCGGCTCGCGGGTTGGATCCGCGGCGGAGGCGGGTCCGATCGTTTCGAGCGATGTCGGGGCACTTAAGAGCGTGCTGGTCTACTGGAACGAACGCCGTAAGTTGCTATCATTTTGATAGCATGGCTCAGATTTTGATTCGCAATATTCCGAAGGAAACCGTGGACCTTCTGAAGGAACGGGCAAAGCGCAACCGTCGTTCGTTGCAAGGCGAGGTCGCAGTGATTCTCGAGCGAGAGGCGTCCGTGTCCAAGTATGATTACGTAGACGCAGCCCGCAAACTTCGGGAGCGAATTGCCCGGCGCGGTCCGCAGAAAACCAATAGCGTCGATCTGATTCGCGAGGATCGCGACCGTTGATTGAGTACGTAATCGATGCCAGCGTCGCGGCGAAGTGGTTATTCGTTGAAACCGATAGCGATTTCGCCACCCGAATTCTGGAGCGTCTCGGTATAGGCGAACTGGTCGCTCATGTACCCGATCTCTTTTACGCCGAAATTGCGAGCGTTCTCGCCAAGAAACTCCGCGTCCGCGATCTCCAGACGGCGGAGATCCGTGAAGCCGGCAAGCAACTGGCAAGGGTGGAAATGATGGTGCATCCGAACCGCGATCTATTCGAAAGAGCGCTTGAACTTTCTTTGCAGACAGGCCGAAGTCTTTACGATTGCCATTACCTTGCCCTCGCGGAACGTCTCGAAATCCAACTCATTACGGCGGACAGACGACTCTACAATGGAATGGCGAGTAGTAAGTGGGAGCGATATTCGATGTGGATCGGTGATATTCGTTAGCGCGAAGTGCCGAAGCAGTACAACTGGCCGTGCGTGCGGACGTAGATCCGGCCGCCGCTCAGGGCCGGAGTCGCGTGCACTTCTTCGTTGAGGTTGTTGGTCGCTAAAACCTGCCAGTCTCCGCCGGCCTTGAGCACGGTGACCTTGCCTTCGACGTTCACGAGATAGAGCTTGCCGTCCGCGGCAACCGGCGAAGCGTAGTATTCGCCTAGCGCCTCGCGGTTGCGGCCTTCCTTGAAGACTTTGCCGCTGGCGGGATCGAGCGCCGTGATGATGCCGCCGTCGCGCACCATGTAGAAGACGTCGCCGTACACCAGCGGGGCGGGAATAAATGGCAGGTTCTTCTTGAAGCGCCATAGAACTGCTTTGGGATCGAGCTTGCCCTGCGCGGTGTCGGCGCGAATCGCGATCGCTCCGCTTTCGCCATTGCCCATCTCGCGGGCGTGATTCCATTCCATGGCGGTGAGGAAGTTGTCGCCGTCCGCGTCGATCCAATTGAAGTGCTCGCCGAGGTCCTTGTCGATTTCGAATTCGGCACGCGACAGACGGCCGTCGTGATCCTTATCGAGGGTCTTCAACTGAGATTCGAACGTAGGCATCCAGGGTTCGCCGGTGCCGAGGGTCGAGACGAAGACCGTGTTGCCTTTGACGACCGGAGTGCCGATCGCGCCCTGCGATCCGAGGGGCATCCACCAGCGCGATTCGCCCGTTGAGAGATAGTAGCCATCCACGCGCGTCGAGCCGAGGACAATCAACTGCGCCGGACCGGTGGAAGGCTGGAACACCATCGGCGTGGTCCACGCTTCGGGCGCGGTGGCGCGTTCCGTTTTCCAACGCTGCTGGCCGGTTTTCCGGTCCAACGCGATCAGGAACGATTTACTTTGTTGATCGCAAATCAGAATGACCATGTCGCCGGTCAGGATGGGCGAGGCGCTCATTCCGTAGAAATTCTTAAAGGGGCCGAGCGGCAGGGTCCATTGTTGTTTGCCGTCGGGTGCGTAAGCCGCCAAACCAAAATCGGAGAAGAAGACGATGACTCCATTCGAGTCGGCGGCCGGAGTTGAGGAAGCGGGATCGTTGGCCTTGTAGGTTTTGGCAAACTGCGCGCGGTCGATCGATCGGCGCCACACTTCCTTGCCGGTTTTCGCGTCGAAGCTGAGAGTCAACAAGTGTCCGGGCTCGCTAGCCGTCAGATAGATTCGTCCGCCCGCTATTACCGGCGACGACTGGCCGTACGGAATCGCAATCTTCCAGGCGACGTTCCTGGTGGGCGAGAACTCGACCGGATATCCGGTAGCGCGGTCTACTCCGGATCCATTGGGTCCGCGGAACTGCGTCCAATCCGATTCGGCGGAGAATGCAGCGATTGAGGAAGCCACCAGCAGGATAAGAGTTCGCCTCAGCATGAGGCCCAAGTATATCGTTCCGCGCGGTAATTTCTCATTCCGCCCAGCCGTGGACGCGAAGCCAGACCGCCAAGTGATCCGGCCAGGTTTTGTTGACGGGATCGGCCTGCGCGAGCCCGAGCCCGTGACGGCCTTTCTCGTAAAGATGCATTTCCGCGGGAACTTGCGAGCGGCGCAGCGCGAGGAAGTACTGAACGCTGTTTTCGACTGGCACCGCCTGGTCATCTACCGTCGAGAACAGGAACGTCGGCGGCGTCTGAGCGGTGACCTGCGTTTCGTTCGAGAGATTCTCGATGAGCGCCTCGTCTGGTGCTTCGCCCAGGAGATTCTGGCGGGATCCGCGATGCGCGAAGGGCGGTTTCAGCGTAATGACGGGATAGGCCAGGATCGCGAAATCGGGCCGCGAATCCTTATCGAAATGGGTAGACACCGTAGCCGCGAGATGGCCGCCTGCCGAAAATCCCATTACGCCAATTTTGTTCGCCACGATGCCAAATTCCTTGGCGCGCGAGCGCACGACGCGAATGGCTTGTTGGGCGTCGTTCATCTCGACGGGATGATGGTATTTCGGTCCGAGGCGATATTTCAGGACGAAGGCGGCGACGCCATGCGCATTCAGCCATTCGGCGATTTGCTTTCCTTCGTGATCCATCGCCAGGTGCTGATAGCCTCCACCGGGGCAGACGACGACGGCGGATCCGAACGGTTTGACGGGCAGGTAGATGGCGATGGAGGGCTTATCCTCGTCCGCCTCGCCGAGTGCTCCGGGTGCTCCATTCGGGTACAGGAGTTCGGTCTTTTGGGCGGGCGCGAGGGAGATCGCGGCGAGAAGAAAGAAGGCGGTTCGAGTAAGCATAAATCGGTCTTAATTGGATTGAGTGTACCGCCTGGAGCGGCGGCCGCGTTCTAACTGGCAGGGGATACGGGCGGGCTCTTTTCAAATCGAAATGCGAAAATCCGCGCTGGCAAGCCTCTATACTAAGGGCTAGTCCCCCACATGCAGAAGTACGATTTGATTGTTCTCGGATCGGGTCCCGCGGGCCAGCGTGCCGCCATTCAGGCGGCCAAAGCCGGCAAGCGCGTGATCGTGGTCGAGAAGCGCGAACTGGTCGGCGGCGCCTGCATCAACACCGGAACGATTCCCAGCAAAACCATGCGGGAAGCCGTCCTGCATCTGTCCGGCTATAACTACCACAACGTCTACGGATCGAACTATCGCGTGAAGGAAAAGATCGTGATGTCCGATCTTGCCTTCCGCGTCCAGCACGTCATCAAGACTGAAGTCGATGTGACGATGGCGCAGCTTTCCCGTAACGGCGTGGACCTGGTGATGGGCGCAGGAACGTTTCTCGACCCGACGCATGTGCGCGTGAATTCATTTCGCGGCTCGACCGATTACGAAGCGGATGCGATCATCATCGCGACCGGGACCAAGCCCGCGGACTCCGCAAAAGTTCCTGTGAATGGGCGGACTATTGTCAACAGCGATCAGTTGCTTGAGTTGCACGATATCCCGAAGACGCTGATCGTGGTCGGCGGCGGCGTCATCGGCGTCGAGTACACCTGCATGTTTTCGGCGCTTGGCGTCCGCGTGATCCTGATCGAAAAGCGTCCCAGGCTGCTCGAATTCGCGGACAGCGAAATGGTGGAGGCGCTCTCCTATCACCTGCGCGATAACCGCGTCACGATGCGGCTGAATGAAGAAGTGGTGAGCGTCGAGGAAACGCACGAAGGCGTCGTCGCGAACCTTGAAAGCCGAAAGAAAATCGCCGGCGACGTTCTGCTGTACGCGGTCGGACGTCAGGGCAATGTGGACGATTTGAATCTCGAAGCGGCGGGCGTCGAGGCCGACAGCCGGGGCCGCATTCCGGTGGACGCCGAGTATCGGACGCGCGTGCCGCACATTCACGCAGTGGGCGATGTGATCGGATTTCCGAGTCTCGCGTCGGTATCGATGGAACAGGGCCGCATCGCAGCGGGCGCGGCGTTCGGCCAGCACATTCAGTCGAATCCGGCCTACTATCCGTACGGCATTTACACGATTCCGGAGATCTCGTTTATTGGAAAGACGGAAGAGCAGTTGACGGACGAGGATGTTCCCTACGAGGTCGGCGTGGCGTATTATCGCGAGATCGCGCGCGGCCAGATTCGCGGCGATACCACCGGCCGCCTCAAGCTGATTTTCCACCGCGAAACCAAAGAGGTGCTCGGAGTCCACATCATTGGCGAGGGCGCTTCGGAGCTGCTGCACATCGGCCAGGCGGTTTTGATTCTCAAGGGTACGGTTGACTATTTTGTCGATACGGTGTTCAATTACCCTACGTTGGCGGAATGTTACAAAGCGGCCGCGTTTAACGGTCTGAACAAGCTCTCGCGGTTGTAGAAGAAGCGACCTATTATGCCTCGATCGATCGGCGTTATCGTTGCGGACCGCATGATCGCCGCCGTTGTCGAAGGCAGCCGCATCGAAGGCGGCTTGCGCTACCTGATACCCGACCGCGGCAGCGGCGAGGGCCTTTCGAATCTTCCGGCGGAGGCGCTTTGCGATGCGATTTGCGCGCAGATTGCCGCTCTCGCCGGACTCGAATCCGTACATGCTGTTGGCGTCGCCTTGCCGGGAATGATCCGCGGAGGCATCGTCGAGGAATCCGCCAATCTGCAGCAGATCAAAGGCCTGAATATGCGACAGCGCATCGCGGCCGGACTGCGCGAAGCGGGGCTCGATGTCGCGGTCTCGTTGTCGAACGACGCGGATGCGTTGGCGGCCGGGATCGCGGCGACGCGCGGGCATCTCGATCGTTTGATCCGCGTGTGGACGCTCGGCAACGGCGTTGGCTTCGGGCGCTATCCGGTCACTGACGGAATTTGGGAGGGCGGCCACATGGTGGTGACGCTCGATCCGAAAGAGCGCTTCTGCGGCTGCGGCGGCAGCGGCCACCTGGAAGGCATTATGGGCCACCGCGCGATGCGGCTGCGGTTTATGGATATGGAACCGGACGAGGTGTTCGCGCACGCTAAAGCCGGCGATGACCGCTGCCTGGAATTTATGCAGTTCTGGCATCGTGCCTTGGCGGCCGCCACGGCGTCCAATATCCATATGGATGGCGCCGGCAAGTTTTTCCTCACTGGTTCGAACACGAAGTACCTCGATTTGAAACTGCTGAATCGCTATGTGTCCGAGATGGTCAAACTCAGCGCTTTGCAGGGTTACGTGTTCGAGGTGGTTCCGAAAAGCGATGAGATCGCGGTGATCGGGGCGGCGGTGAACGCCCGTCAGCAGCGCGGCTCGTAATCGCGATTCGTAAAGCAGACCCGCGATTTACCTGGCCTTCCCGTTTCCATGGCGAACCGGCGCGCGCCGCGATGCAAAGACGTAGGATGAGGTATGCAGTTCGTTCCCTTGGTCTGCGCGGCCGTGGTCGCTCTGCCGCTCCTCGCGCAGCAATTCGTACCCGGCACGGACAGTCAGCCGTATCCTCCGCACAAAATGATCGGCAATATTTATTACGTGGGATCGAACGACGTCACTTCGTTCCTGATCACGACGCCGGCGGGGCATATCCTGATCGATTCCGGTTACGAAGCTACCGTTCCGATCATCGAAGCCGCGGTGCAGCGCGTCGGCTTCAAGATGTCGGACGTCAAGATTCTACTTACGTCTCATGCCCATGTGGATCATGTAGCGGGGATGGCGTCGCTGAAGAAGATCACCGGCGCGAAGCTGTTCGTCTCCGAGTTGGATGCTCCAGTGGTCGAGTCGGGCGGCGATTTCGATTTCCGCTGGTCGAAAGAATATCGGTGGCCGAAATGCGCCGTCGATCGCAAGTTGAAGGATCTCGACAAAGTAGAACTTGGCGGCGTCACGCTCGTGGCCCACATGACTCCGGGGCACACCATGGGCGCGACCACTTGGACCATGTTGGTGAAGGAAGGGGGCAAAACTTACAACGTGGTTTTCCTGTCGAGCGGATCTATCAATCCGGGCGTCGTGCTGACGCCGGGAATCTCCGGTTACACGCGACCCGGCATCGCGGAGGATTACGCAAGATCTTTCAAGGTATGGCGCGGTCTGCCATGCGACGTCTTTCTCGCGCCGCACGCCGCGTTTTTCCAGATGCAGCGGAAATACGAAACGCCGCGCAACAGCTCGGATGGCAGTCCATATATCGACCCGGCCGGTTACAAACAGTATCTGGACATTGCGGAGAAGCACTTCAAAGACCAACTCGCTTTGGAGGCCAAGATGCCTAAGTTGGAGTCTCCTCCGAAAGCGGAGCCAAAGACGAAGGCGAAGCCGAAGAAGAAGTCCGCAACAAAATGAGTTCGGTTTCTAAGACCAGTTGGGATGTTGCGCGCTACGAGGCGTCGCACTCCTATGTCTGGAAATTTGGTGAGGATCTTCTCACGGTGCTCGCGCCGCTGCCCGGCGAGCGGATCATCGACGTTGGATGCGGGTCTGGTCAACTGACGGAAAGAATCGCGGCGAGCGGGGCAATCGTAACGGGCATCGACCATTCGCCCGACATGATCGCGCAAGCCAGGATCAATTATCCGGCGGCCCGCCATCCCAAGCTGGATTTCCGGCTGGCGGAGGCGACCGGATTTTCGGTGACGACGGCGGCCGACGCCGTGTTTTCGAACGCCGCCTTGCACTGGGTAAAGGATCAGGAATCCGCAATTCGCACGATCGGACTCGCGTTGAAACCGGGCGGCCGCTTCGTAGCGGAGCTCGGCGGCAAAGGGAATATCGGTGCCATCATGGAATCGCTGGGGGTGATCCTCGGAGGATCCGCGGCGGCCGAAGAAAAGTCGCCCTGGAATTTCCCGTCGATTTCGCAGTACGCCGCGCTGCTCGAAGCAAACGGGTTCACCCTCGACAGCGCGGTGCTGTTCGACCGGCCGACTCCCGTCGAAGGAGCCGCCGGCATGGAAGACTGGCTCGAAATGTTTGGCGGAGTTTTCTTCGCCGATATGGATGCGCCCGAGAAGACCGTCCGGCGCAAGGCCGTGGCGGATCACTTGAAGCCGCGCCTATATCGGAACAGCAAGTGGGTTCTGGATTACCGCCGTCTGCGGGTTGTCGCGCGCAAGAATCAGGCGACGGCGGTAGATACCGAATAAATGGGCGGCAGATTCTCGGCCAATACCTGCCAGGAATCGCCGGCATTGCGCGAGTAGAACAGCGTTCCCGAAGAGGTGCCAAAATAAACACCGGCTTCGTCGTGATCGTCGGACGCCATGGCCTCGCGGAACACCAGTACGTACGCGTTGTGCTGCGGAAGTCCCTTCGTCATCAGTTCCCAATTCTTTCCGCCGTCGCGGCTGCGTCCGACGCGAAGCTTGCCTTCGGGCACGAAGCGTTCACCCGGCGAAATGATCGGAATTGTGAACATCGTTTCTTTTTCGCCGGCCGGAACCGCCAGGCAGAATCCGAAGCGCGACGGCAGCCCCTTCGAAACATCTGTCCACTTCTTGGCGCCGATTTTGGTGCGATAAACGCCGCAGTGATTCTGCTGATAGAGAGCGTTCGAGTTTCGCGGATGCGCCAGCAGCTTGTGCACGCACTGGCCCGTTTCAGGAAATTTCTCGGGCTGGAAATCGGTAAGCACCCCGGCGTTGTAAGGCGTCCAGGTTTTGCAATTGTCGGTCGTCAGGAAAGCGCCCGCCGCGGAGATCCCGGCGATGACGCGCCCCTTTCCAAGCGCCTGGATGGAGTGCACCATCATGCCGCCGGCACCCGGCATCCAAGTGGTTTTGCGCGTCGGATGCAGCGTCAGACCTTTTACGATCTCCCAATTCGCGCCATCGTCACCGCTGCGAAATAGGACTCCGGGTTCAGCGCCAAGGTACACCACTCCGGGTTCGTCCGTCGCGCCTGGCTCGACGTGCCACATGCGCTTCAGAGTCGATTCCTTCGACTCCGGAAGCTTGATGCCAGCGAGCGTCAGGCCATTCTCGGAGAGGCTCCATGTCTTTCCGCCGTCCGAACTCGTGTGCAGATGCGAGCCAAACCAGGTGCTGCCGGCGACCGCGTAGAACCTCTCCGGCTTGCGGTGGTCCTGTACGACATGGTGAACTTCTTCTCCGCCGAAAAGCGGACCACTGGTCTGCCATTTCTTACGGTCTTTGGAGCGAAACGAAAAGGCGCCTTTGCGAGTTCCAACCCAAACTTCGACGGATGACATGACTGCTCTCCCCTGATTTGACGTAACCATATTACCCTTCTGAAGAGAGATCTTTGGCGGCGACTCTACAAATCAGTCGAAGCGGACCGAGGCCGCCGGCTGCTCCACGGGCGGCGCAAGCTTCCCGCTGGATGCATCGGCTTTGATCGCCGGGTACGCGCCGAGAATCACACGAAAACTTCGTCCACCCTTGGCGGAATCGTCGTTGTATTTAACCGCCAGTTTGGCGACCGTGCTCACGAGTTCATCGGCGAATGCGCGGCGGGAATCCGGCGATGCGAAACGAATTTCCGTCTCCGCGGTGAGCGTCGCGATCGTCTTTCCCGCTTTGTCGGCGCGCTGGCGCAGGATCGATACGTCCCGAATCGCTCGCGCGGCGGTGGCCACGAGGCAGGCCGCCGAGAAGCGATCGCGAGCGGTGGTGGAGTCCACGCCCATCGCACCGAGGGCCGACGGCGAGATGACGTACGAGCGGGCGGCGGCGCGAACCACACGCTCGAGGCAGTTTCCTTTTTGCCGCTGCTCGATGAATTCGACGAAGCCTTCTTTTTCGAGTTCTCGCAGATGATAGTTGACGGTCTGCCGGGGAAGGTTCATGCGGCGGGCGAGACCGCTGGCGGAATCCGGATCCGCCAGCAGTTCGAGCATCCGAAGACGCTCCGGCTTTAGGAGTTTTTCCGCTGTATTGGTCGATTGGATCACTTGCACCGCGGCTGCCATAAGAAACAGCGTAGCCTTTGACCAAATTGCTTGTCAAGAATTACAGTGCGGTCTTGAAGACCTCAAACGACGCCATATCGCTCGCGAAGTGGGATGGGAAGGGCCAGACAGTTGAATCGGACTAAAGGATTCGATCTCGTAGGCCGCAAGGATGATTCGGAATGCTGTCATGACACCTGGCCCGGCTACGTCAAAATCCGCGCCGCCGAAACCGTCTAAACTGGACCGAAGAGAGCAGGCGAATGACACCCATGGTCCCGTCCGGCGATTCGCCGGACGCAAATCTTCACGGATTCCAGGCTCACCCGGACCCGGTCTCTGTCGATCCGGCAACCGAATTTCGCGGGCGACTGGCTGCCATCACTCCGCGAATTTTTGTGACGTATGGGCTTCTTGCTATCAACATTGCCGTCTTCATCGCGATGGTCATTGGTGGCGCGGGGATCGAAAATCCGAAGCTGGAAAGCCTGATTCGCGCGGGAGCGGACTTCGGACCTCTGACGATCACAGGCGGCGAATGGTGGCGCTTGATCACATCGATGTTTATTCACATCGGCATCATTCACCTTGCGTTCAATATGTTTGTGCTCCTGCAGATCGGACCATTCGTCGAGCGGTTGACGGGAAATATTGGCTTTCTCGTCATCTATCTGGTCGCGGGATTGGCGGGCGCATTGACAAGCCTTGCCTGGAATCCATACGTCGTCAGCGCCGGAGCCTCCGGCGCGATTTTTGGATTGTACGGGGCGTTGCTCGGTTTCCTACTCGCGAGCCGTCGTGACTCGATTCCGGCCGAAGTGATCGCTCCGTTGCGGCAAAGCGCCTTGATCTTCATCGGGTATAACGCGGTCTTTGGATTTATCCGGCAGGGGACGGACGTGGCAGCGCACGCGGGCGGACTGATTGGCGGATTCCTGTGCGGGTTGGCTGTATGTGTTCCACTCGCCTTGCCCGAGAATCGGCGGCGCTCGCTGCGGAATGCGCTTCTTGCCATTGTCGCTGCTGTGGTTACGATTGCCGCCGCACCGCGACTGCCGCGCCCCGTCGATATATCCGCGGTAGTGGACAAGTTCTCCGCGGCGGAAACAAGGATCCTGGCGGTCTATAACGGACTGCTGGATAAGTCGCGCAAGGAAAACCTGTCTGACGACGTCGTCGCGAATGCGATCGAGAAGGACATCCTGCCAAGTTGGCGGCAGGCGAAGACCGAACTCACCGCGGTGAAAGGGCTTCCGCCGAAGCCGGAGGCGTTGATTGCCTCGCTTTCTAAGTACGCGGACGCGCGTGAAGAGGCCTGGGTGCTGTTCGCGCAAGCCCTGCGGAAACACGACTCGACGCTGGTCGAAAAGGCCAACGCGAAGCAGCGCGAAGCGGACAGTCTCGCGAAAGCAATCGAGCCGCCGAAGTAGGCGGCATCGTTATTTTGACGGACGCAAAAAAGCCGCAATCGGGAAGATCCCGGCTTGCGGCTTGAATTTCTGATTGAATGAAGGCGGACTAGGAAACCACGTCCACGCCCATGCTGCGGGCCGTGCCCCGCACCTGGTTCATGACTTTTTCGATCTCGAAGCTATTCAGATCCGGCATCTTGATCTTGGCGATCTCTTCGATCTGCTTCTGCGTGATTTTGCCGACCTTCGACTTGTTCGGTTCGGCAGAACCCTTGGCGATTGCAACGGCGCGCTTGATGAGAACCGGCACCGGCGGAGTCTTGGTGATAAAGGTGAAGGAGCGATCCGAGAAAATCGTGATCACGACCGGAATGATCAGGCCTTCCTGATCTTTTGCGGAGGTCTTGGCATTGAACGCCTTGCAGAACTCCATGATGTTTACGCCCTGCGGACCAAGCGCGGTGCCGACCGGGGGAGCCGGCGTCGCCTTGCCCGCTGGAATCTGCAACTTCACCATCGCTGTTACTTTTTTCGCCATTTTCTTATTCCCTTAACGTGCTGTTGTGCTCACAGGCCCCAAGGCCCATGCGGCTGCTTATGCTTTTTCTACCTGCAGAAAATCGAGTTCTACCGGGGTGGAGCGGCCGAAGATCGTCACCATGACGCGCAGTGTATTGCGCTCCGGATTCACCTCGTCCACTTTGCCTGAGAAGTTCATGAACGGCCCATCGACAATGCGAACCGTTTCGTTCTTCTCGAAATTCATCTTTGGCCGCGGACGCTCCGCGGACGTGGACTGGCGGTACAAGATGGAATTCACTTCATCGGATGTCAGGGGCACCGGCTGGGTGCCACCGCCGACGAATCCGGTGACGCGCGGCGTGGCCTTGACGGCATGCCACAACTCGTCGTTCATTTCCATTTCGACCAGCACGTAGCCTGGGTACAGCATCCGCTTGCTGGTGACTTTCTTGCCATTCTTGAGTTCGATGACTTCCTCGGTCGGAATCAATACTTCGCCGATCTTGTCGGCGAAGCCGAACGCTTCCGCGCGGCTACGGAGCGAATCCTTGACTTTCTGCTCAAACCCGGAATAGGTGTGGATGATAAACCAGTTCCGGTTCGACGGCATCGGCGGAATTTCTTCGACGGCAACGGCCGCTTCCGCTTCCTGCGCTTCCGCGCCGAGGGCGTGCGACTCCGCGGCTCCGTCGCCGGACTCGGGCGAGTGTAGCTCCGCCGCTTCGGCGTGCACGGGGCCGTTGTCGGGCAGATTCATTTCATCCATCGGATCGGACATGATTAGGAGATCCTACTTCGTGAACGTGTCAAACAGCTTGGTCACTGCGCGGCCGACGAGGAAATCGACGACCCAAAAGTACGCGGCGAACGCGAAAACGGCGGCAATCACCACGCCAGTAGTCGCACGGACCTGCTTGGCGCTCGGCCACGTGACGCGGCGCATTTCGAGCTGCAGCTCTTCGACGTAGGTTTTGATACGCGCCGGAAGGCCCGCGGCCCGATCCGCCACTGCTGTTACTTCAGCCATATTTCCTCTTTAAATTCCAAAAGACCGGTCGCCGGTCCGGCGAGGTCTACCTTCAAAACTCTGGCAGGGGCAGAGGGATTCGAACCCCCAAAGGCGGTTTTGGAGACCGCTGGTTTACCGTTAGCCTATGCCCCTTCGAAGCCCAGCGAACGACAAAGCGCTTCGCTTATCAGTCTAGCACTCCGCCCGGACCGGACCTGATTACTTCACTTCCTTGTGCGGTACGTGCTTGCGGCAGAACGGGCAGAACTTCTTGAACTCGAGACGATCGGTGGTCGTCTTCTTGTTCTTCATGTTCGTGTAGTTTTTATTCTTGCAATCCGTGCATTGAAACGTGATGATTTCGCGCGCCATATCGTATCTTCCTTCAATTGCCGCTATCGGCAGTTATGCAATAATCTCCGACACCGTACCGGCGCCGACCGTGCGGCCGCCTTCGCGAATGGCGAAGCGCAGACCTTTGGTCATCGCGATGGGCGTGATCAGCTCCACTTCGAGCTGGACGTTATCGCCCGGCATCACCATCTC
>JBBQWZ010000010.1:0-127268 GCA_038210135.1 Bryobacterales bacterium | reverse complement strand
TGAGATATCGCTACCACGCGGGAATGCGTTTACGAACATCGGAGTATTTCCATTGAAAGGGTTTGGCTGTCTTCTGGTAGAGGCGGATGTAGCGTAGGATCTTGCGTTTTAGATCAGCGACGGAAGTGAAGATACCGCGATCGATGACATCCCTCTGCAGCTTGCTGAACCAGCTTTCGACCGGATTGAGCCACGACGAGTAAGTCGGTGTGAAGTGGAGTGTCACGTTGGTGTGCTGCTGGAGGAACTGTTTTACCAGGTCGGTTTTGTGCGTGGAGAAATTATCGAGAATTACGTGAACCTCGCGCTCGGCAGGCTGTGTTGCGACGACCTCATCGAGAAACGCAACAAACTCCAGGCTGGTATGGCGGGCTGCGGTTTGGCCGACGACTTCTCCGGTCTGCGTATTCAGCGCCGCATAGAGCGAGAGCGTTCCGTGACGGTGGTATTCAAAGCCGTGCTTCTCGGCGCGGCCCGGCGATAGCGGCAGGCGGCGGTCGAGCCGATCGAGCGCTTGAATCGCGCTCTTCTCGTCCACGCAGAATACGGCGGCATTTTGCGGTGGATTCAAGTACAGACCGATGATCGCGGCGGCTTTCTCCTCAAACTGAGGATCGTTGGAAGCCATGTAGCGCTCCAACCGATGCGGCTTCAGATCGGCTTCTTTCCAGATGCGGGCGATTACGTTCTTGTTCACCTTCATGACGGCCGCCATCTTGCGCAGAGACCAATGCGTGGAACCGTCGGGCGGAGTTTGCCGGGTCCGCTCCAACACGCGCGCCCGCAACGCGGGCGTCAACTTCCGCGGGGGCTGCCCTGGATGGATGGTAGCCAGACCCAGCAATCCATCCTCCAGATAGCGCTGTTTCCAACGCGAGATGGTCGATGCCGGGGTTCCGAGCTTTTCCGCGATGTCCCGGTAAGAAACGTTCTCGTCGAGCAACAGGACGATCCGCATCCGCTGGGCCACGCTGGCCGGAAGATTCCGCTTTCGCAAGTACGCCGTATGCATCACATGAACACCACTGGCCAAGTTGATCAGGCCGGTGCATAGTGGACAGGTGAGTGAGAAACCCGTGGAGCGGCGCGAGCTGTGGCGCCAGCGCATTGCACAGCAGGGGAAGAGTGGCCAGTCGATCCGGGTGTTCTGCGGCGAGCAAAGCCTGAGTGAGCCCGCCTTCTACGCGTGGCGGAAACGGCTGCGGAGCGAGAGCAAGCCGGTCCGGTTCGCGCTGGTGGAGACCAAGTCGGTGGCGGACACGGCGGCGCCGATCGAAGTGATGCTGGCCACCGGAGATCGCCTTCGCATTCCGGGCGACGCGGCTACCCTGCGGATGGTGCTGGCCGTGCTGCGAGAACGGGTGTGATCCACCTGCCGGCGAGCGTTCGCGTGTACTTGTGCACCTCGCCCTGCGACATGCGGCGAAGCTTCGACGGATTGCACGCGCTGGTCACTGGAGCGATGCAGTTGGATGCATTCGGCGGGCATCTTTTCTGTTTTGCCAACCGGCGGCGGGATAGAGTGAAAATTCTGTACTGGGACCGAGACGGATTCGCGGTGTGGGCCAAGCGGCTGGAAGAAGGCACCTATGCGATGCCGTTCGGAAGTGAGGAAGAAGTCCGGCGCGAGATCACGGCGCAGGAGTTGGGTGCGCTGTTAAGCGGCATCGATCTGAGCATGGCCAAGCGCCGGAAGCGGTATCAGCGCAAGAGCGCGGAAGCCGCATAAAGATTGGCTGTGAACGCATTTTGTGCTTGGTCTTACGCAGTGTTCGCTTTATAATTTCGGTAGTGCCGATCGACCGCAACAGCTTGCCGAAAGATCCGGAGATCTTACAGCAGATGCTGGTGGATCTGACCACGCAACTGGACAAAACACAGCGGCTGTTGAGCCAGTTGCTTGCAGCCAAAAACGGCACTCACAGCGAACAGTTGAGTGCTGATCAGTTGCGATTATTTGCGCAGGAGCTCAACGCTCCCGAAGCTGCAACAGAAACGCAAAAAGACGAGGATGATCTTCCCCCTGGCTCGGCCTCCAGCAGCAATGAGGACAAAAACGAAAGCCGCCCGCGAGGACGTCGCCCTCTGCCGTCACACTTGAAGCGCGAACGGATCGAGCACGATCTGACGGAAGCAGAAAAGCACTGCGTCGGCTGCAACCAGAATCTGCGTCCGATTGGTGAAGAGACCAGCGAGCGCTACGAGTACCTTCCCGCGCAGCTGCTGGTGGTCGAGGACGTCTGTAAGAAGTACGCGTGCGCATGCACGGTGAAGACGGCGAGCAAGCCGCCACAACCCATCGAGAAGAGCGCGGCAGGCGCGTCTTTATTGGCGCAGGTGATTGTCGGCAAAATAGCCGATCACCTGCCGTGCACCGGCAGGCCAAGATCTTCCGCCGCTTCGGCGTGGAGATTCCAGACCAGACCATGTGTGGCTGGATGCGGCAATCGGCGGAGTTGCTCGATCCTCTGTATGTTCGCCTGAAGCAGTTCGTGCTGAAATCCAAGGTGGTGGGCACCGATGATACGCCGGTGAAGGTGCTGGACCGCAACTTGAAGCGGGCGACACGAAAGGGGCGATTTTGGCCCTATATCGGGGATCGCCACCATGTGGCGGCGGTGTTCGACTACACCCCGACACGGGAACGCGCCGGGCTCGAACAGTTTCTGAAAAACTATCGCGGATATCTGCAGGCCGATGCCTATGTGGCTTACGACAGCTTCTTCACCAATCCCGAACGCGGCTTGGTGGAGGTTGCCTGTTGGGCCCACACCAGACGCCACTTCCATCAGGCACTGGCTACCGATTCGGCGCGCATGGGCGCGGTGCTGGCCTACATCGCGCATTTATACAAGGTGGAGAAACGTGCGCGGCGGAGCGGCATCGTGGGCCAGGACTTGCGGCTGTTGCGCGAGCACGCCTCCCAACCGGTGCTGGAGAAATTGCACCAGTATCTGGAGAAGATTCGGGAAGAAGTGTTGCCCAAGAGCGAAGCGGGCCAAGCCGTCGCGTACACGCTGAAGAACTGGACCGCGTTGACGCGCTACCTCGAAGATGGCGACCTGTCCATCGACAACAACCACACCGAGCGAAGTTTGCGCGGCATCGCGGTTGGGCGGCGCAACTGGACCTTTGTCGGAAGCGATCGCGGCGGTAGGACGATGGCGGTGTTGCGGAGCTTCGTGGCGTCGTGCGAATTAGCGAAGGTGGACCCGTTCGCCTGGTTTCAGGACGTGCTCGCGCGGATCGGGGAGTGCTCCATCCACCAGCTCGACGAGTTGCTCCCTCACCGCTGGGCCGCGCGGCCCACGCCTAGCTGATCGCTCATCGCCTGACCAGTTCCTTGGTCGTCCCATGCTGGTGTTCATGTGATGGATACCAGTACGCCTGCAGTTCGCCGCGCTGAGTCGGGGTCAGGTGCAAGACTTCCATCTTCGCCATAATTACAAGACGAAGACAGAACGCTATCGGTTACTCGGGGACATCCCACTAGTTGCTCGGGTGTTGGATTAAGATGCACTATTTTTCCAGCCGACTCGTCAAGATAAACAACTGGCCACGGATGTTTGGCGTTCGCCTTCTCCTCCGGAGGCACGTCAATGTCGTAGTAGGAGCAACTGGCTGGCTTTAGGGATTTGGCTAGCGATGGCCTGTCTCGGCGAGGTTCTTCCAGCAAAAACGACGGGTTAGCCTCCGCGAAGAGTTCACTTAGGAAACTGCTAAATTCGGGGTCGCTCAGACCATCCGGGCGAATTCCTTGCCAGATGTGTTCCGTGCCAACCACAATGACGATTCCGTGAGGCATCGCAGTCTTATCACCGAATAGCCACTTCAACTTCTCCGATGGCATGAACCGGAGTCGGCAAAGGCATCCCTAATTCCACGAGTGCATCCAAGTGACCTTCGATGGCCTCGCGAATCAGCGATTCCACTTCGGCGCGGCTGTCGCCGACGGCAATGCAGCCGGGAAGGTCCGGAACCGTTGCTCCCCAAGATATCGGACCCTTCTCGTAGATGACCGTGAATTTCATTTCAACTCCAGTCCCGCATCCTTCAGAATCTGTCGGAGCGTGCCTTCTGGCACGTCCTTTCCTGGCTTACCTGCAATCGTAACAATCCTTGGCTGCGACGGATGCTTGAAGATTCGATGGCTGCCTGCCGTACGGACGTGGATCCAGCCTTGCGACTCGACGAGCTTGATCAAGTCGCGTGTCTTCATCGAAGCAGTTACTCCGCCACCACCGGATTTCGCAATTCGCCGAGGCCCTCCACCTTGATCACGCAATCGTCGCCGGCTCGCAGGAACCTCGGCGGCTTCTTCGCGAATCCTACTCCGGCGGGCGTTCCTGTTGAAACCACGTCGCCTGGTTCGAGCGTCATCACGCTTGTCAGATGCTCTATCAATTCCGGCAGCTTGAAGATCAACTCGCGCGTGTTCGAATCCTGCAATGTCTCGCCATTGATCACGCAGGAGATCGCCAGCGCATGCGGATCCGCGATCTCGTCCGCCGTCACGATCGCCGGACCCATCGGGCAGAAGGTGTCGAACGACTTGCCGAGAATCCATTGCGTCGTCGCCATCTGGACGTCGCGCGCGCTGACGTCGTTGACGATCGTGTAGCCGAAGACGTATTCCTTCCAGTCGGCGGCTTTCACGTGGCGCGCTTTCTTGCCGATGACGAAGGCGAACTCGGCCTCGTAATCCGGTCTCTCGGAATTCTTCGGGAGCACGATGGTGTCGCCGGGTCCGATCACCGACGAAGTGAACTTCGCGAACACAGTCGGCACGGACGGGATCGCCATGTTCGACTCTTCCGCATGATCGCGGTAATTCAGTCCGATGCAGATCAGCTTGCCCGGTCGTGGAATCGGCGCCAGCAACTTCACCGAAGCCAGCGGCATCACAGGACCCGTTCCGGCCGGCTTCTTTCCGATCGCGGTGATCATATCGGCGACGCCGGTTCCGCGTACCGTATCGCCTTCGAGCACTCCGACTTCGCGTGCTCCGTCTGCCTTTTCGAAGGTCACATATCGCATGGATTCTCAGATTACCACTCAGGTCTCGCGCTAAACTCGTCACAAATGCAAAAGCAGAAGACCCTGGCTGCGATGATCGAGATCGGCGTCGTTCCGGTTGTGCGTACCGCGTCCGCCGAGTCCGCCATTCTCGCCATCGAAGCCATGTATCGCGGTGGCATCCGCGTCGCCGAAGTCACGATGACGGTTCCTGGCGCGATCAAAGCTCTGGAAAAACTCGCCGACCTTTTTGGAGATAAGATCATCCTCGGCGCGGGCACCGTCCTCGATCCGGAAACCGCTCGCGCGTGCATGCTGGCCGGTGCACAATTCTTCGTCACGCCCAACTTGCGAGTGGCAACGATCGAGATGTGTCACCGCTATTCGAAGCCAATTTTTGCTGGTGCTTTGACTCCCACCGAAGTGCTTGCGGCGTGGGAAGCCGGAGCCGACGCGGTCAAGGTATTTCCGTGCAGCGCAGTCGGCGGAGCGAAGTACATCAAGGCGCTGAAAGGGCCTTTTCCGCAGATCGAGATGATTCCGACGGGCGGCGTCAATCTGGAGACGGTGGCCGACTTCCTGAAAGCCGGCTCCTGCGCGGTGGCGGTGGGTAGCGAACTCATCGACGCCGGGACGATCAAAGCGGGGAAGTACGAAGTGTTTGAGGAACGCGCCCGTCAGTATCTGGACGCGGTGAAGAAGGCCCGCAGTTAGGCTACTCGATGAAGCCCCGCCAGGTCGTGCCGTGACCGTCGCGCAGCGTGATCCCCATGCTGTTCGAGAACCCGGTGATTGACCGGCCACGCTCATCGCGGAACCGGTACAGGATCAGGTTGTCCGGACCGCGCTCGGCCGAACCACGCCATACGTTTCCGTATTCGTCGGTCAGCCGGATGGAGTCGCCATGGCCGAATCCATAGACGCGCGTCTTCGTACCCTCTTCCTCCAGGTGGAAGTGGCCGCCGGGGACAGCCGTACGAAGGCGTGTCTTCTTGTAGATCATGGTTACCTTATTATTCGGGGCTTTGGTCTAAATCTCCCATAGAGCCAACACCTGAGCGCGTTCGCTGGACTTTACCTACTGTTCCTAAGCTCGACCGTCAACATCCTTGACCGGTCAGTTCGTTTCTTCTAGGATTCAGAGACCATGCGAGCTGTGCTGCAACGCGTCCGCGAGGCGCGGGTGGAAGTTGACGGGCGCATTACGGGCTCCATTGGATCGGGGTTGCTGGTCCTGTTAGGTGTCGCCAAGGGCGACGACGAGGCCGGGGCGCAATGGCTGGCTGACAAGATCGTGGGGCTTCGCGTCTTTGAAGACGAGGCCGGCAAGATGAACCGGAGCGTGGTCGAGATGGGGGGAGGGCTGCTGGTGGTTTCGCAGTTCACGCTTTATGGCGATACGCGGAAGGGGCGTCGTCCTTCGTTCGATGGGGCGGCTCCGCCGGAGTTGGCACGTAGCTTGTATGAGTCGTTTGTCGGGAAGCTTCGGGTGACTGGATTGCGGGTGGAGACTGGGATCTTTCAGGCGGATATGCAGGTCCATTTGGTGAACGATGGCCCGGTGACGTTGATTTGCGATACGCCTTAGAGGCGCCAGGCCGGAAGATGATTTGCACAGGCCGGAGGCCTAAGTCACTTGTACACAGGCCGGAGGCCTATGTCACTTGTACACAGGCCGGAGGCCTATGTCACTTTTACACAGGCCGGAGGCCTATGTCACTTGTACACAGGCGGGAGGCCTATGTCACTTGTACACAGGCCGGAGGCCTATGCCACTTTAGATGGTCTGGGCCTTGGTGACCGAAATGCTGCCTTGCGACGTGCGGACGGCGAGTTGGCGCTTGCCGCTTCCGACCTTGCCGCGAACCAGCGTTCCGCATTGGTCTTTCTGGCTGTGGAGCGGGAAGTCCGAAAGGACCTGGCCGGTCAGAGTGCGTAGACTGACGTCGGCGCTGGCCTTGGCTGGCATCTCGACGGCGACATTGCCGTGGACGCTGTGTGCTTCGACATCGCGATCAAGGTTGTGGAGCTCGATGTCGCCGTGGACTGTGCGTCCGACAAAGCGCAGACGCGACGGAATCCGAACCACGAAGTCTACTCGAACGTCCGATGCGTTGACTTGGCCGCCGCCGCCGTTTTCGAACATCAGTTTGGTGCGTCCTTCACCGGTGGTCGATGCGACGCGGAATCCGCCGCCGTTTGTCGGACGGCATTCGAACGGCTTGGCGGGATCGTCCGAGGGATAGACGGCGCAAACGGTCAAGCCTTTGTCGTGCTCGATGACTTCGATCTTGACGTCGTCCACGCATTCTTCCGAATCGCCATGCTTCACCGCGACGACTTCCACTTCTTCGCCCGAGGTCCGTTCGGCGTAGACGTTGCCATGGACGCCGTTGATTTCGACGAGCGCACCGGCGCTGATCCAGCCGCGCCAGCGGAATTCCTCCGAGATGGGAGTCGTGGTGGTACGCGCGGCCGGTGGGGCGGCAGCGGCACACAACGCCGTTCCCGCCGCCGACAGAATCAGAGTTAGTAAAGTCCCAGTCATTCGCCGCCCTCCAGTTCAGACTCCCGCTAGTTTGGCACGCCAAGGGCCATTCCTAATGCTTTGTAACATCTTTGCTATCAACAGCTTTATACGACTGCGCCTGACTGGTGTGTCCGTACTTGGGACACTCGGAGCGGAACCGCACAAGCGGGGGCGAAAAACGAAGCCAATCGTGGCTGTACCTCCGAGCAAACCGGACCTGGCGCAGCGAAGCCAATTGGTCCAGAAATCCACCCGCGATCCTGAATTGCAAAACGAAGCCAACCTACCTGCCGCCATTCCGGAAGAGCACTTACTGCGCGCGTGACGTCGTCACGCTTCGTGCGCACCTCGACGCTATGCTCGCGGATTTTTCCAAACGAAGCCAGAACGTTGGGGTGAAATCCACCCCGGTTCGTGCGGCTCGGATGGATAGGGCAAAAAACCGTCCTTTCGAAAGACCCGAAGACCCGTCCGCCGTCTCCCAAGCTACTTGGGCGGTCGCTTTTTGAGACGCAATTCCATGACGATTGCGGAGTCGGGTGGACCGGCGTAGTAGTTGGGGATTTTCTTCACGATCTGAAATCCGAACTTCTTGTTCAACGCGATCATGCGCACGTTTTTACCGCGCGTGGTGGTGAGGAGGCGGGTGAAACCGTGGTTGTGGGCATAGGAGAGCTGCCAGGCTTTCATGAGTCGGCCGAGGCCGAGGCCTTGAAATTTGGGCAGGACTCCGGTGCTGGCGATGTAGAGGGAGCCGGCACGGAGGGGTCCGGCGTCGTCGTGGCGGAGGTCGAAGGCGCAGCATCCGGCGCGGACTCCGTCGAGGAGGAGCCAGTAGGGTTCCGAAAGCTTCCAATACGATGGCGGAAACCAGTCGGCTTTGAGGAAGATTTTGTGATCCACGCGCACCAGGGCGCGGAGTTCGGCGGGGAGTTGGGCCTTGCGGAATTCGACGTTCATCGATTCCGTCTAGGGCACCTTCTCGCAGTAGGAGACTTCGTAGCCTTCGGAATTGCGGAAGCTGACAGTCGGATGCCCTTTCGGCTCGTGATACATCGTGTACATGCCTTTAGGATTGACGCCATCGAGTGCGCCGCCTTTGAAGGTGATGCGTGTTGTGCCGGGAGTGTAAGTGTAGGTTCCGGCGGCATCGTCGGAGCCGGTGTATTGGGACGCGCTTTTGATTTTGAAGTTCAGCAACAGGCGCGGACGTCCATTCGACCAGCACTCATAGGTTCCGTTGGAGACTTTCGCGGGGGCCTGCGCGCTGGCGGGAGTTAGCAGGAAGAAGGCGGCGAGCGGCAGGATTCCGCTCACGAAAATGCGTGCCGCGGGGCAACAGGTGAATAACTGCATGCCCTTGCATGCTACTCCAATAAAAAGCGCGCGGCTCGCAACGGCCCCGAAAGAGATCGATCGAAGCACGCGCGCCTTTTGTGCCGCAGGAGTATTAGCCCTTGGCGATCGGCGTCAATTCGCGGTTCGAGATGATGCGATCGACCATGCCGTAGCGGACGGCGGCTTCGGGTTCCATGATGTAGTCGCGATCGACGTCGCGGGAGACTTTGTCCACTTCCTGGCCGCAGGCGGAGGCGAGGATCTGATTCAGAACTTCGCGCATGCGGAGGATTTCGCGGGCATGGATATCGATGTCGGTGGCCTGGCCGCCGAGGTTGCCCATGGAGGGCTGGTGGATCAGGATGCGCGAGTGGGGCAAGGTAAACCGCTTGCCTTTGGTGCCGCAAGCGAGCAGCACGGCGGCCATGGAGGCGGCCTGTCCGACGCAGTAGGTAACGATATCCGGCTCGACGAGATTCATGGTGTCGAGAATGGCGAGTCCGGCGGTGATGGAACCGCCCGGGGAATTGATGTAGATCGAGATGTCCTTTTCAGGATCTTCGGCGGCGAGAAAGAGGATCTGCGCGATCACCAGGTTGGCGACGTTGTCGTCAATCGGCGTGCCGAGGAAGATGATGTTTTCTTTGAGCAGCCGCGAGTAGATATCAAACGCGCGCTCGCCGCGGGACGTCTGTTCAACGACCATCGGCACCAATACGGAATTCTGCATAACCAACGAACGCTCCTTCGACTTACACACAGGACGCAGAGGTGTCCCGGAACTTTCATGATACGCGACTGGTGCAATAGGCCGGCGGAAATTACAGGTTGGGGCTTGGGTGTCCGCTTCTCGGATTGGGGTTTGCGAAATTGAGTTGGTGTTTCGTGTGGCGGTGATAAGCGCTTACTGCGCGGCACTTCGTGCCGCTTCGTGCGCGCCTCGACGCGGCGGACCCGGTGGTGCTACTTCTCTTTGAGGAAGCCGTGGTGGCGGCCCATCCAGTAGGGGAGGAGGAAGGTGGCTCCGTCGTCTTCGGAGTGGCCTTCGTGGCCGCCGTCGATGACGAAGGGGTTGCCGTTCCATTTCATGACGGGGCGCTCGTCGGGGGCCAGGAAGGTGACGACCTGTTTCTTGTCGAAGCGGTCGAGCTTGGTATCGAAGGCGATGTCGGGGCGGTCGGAATTCTTGATCGTCCAGGTGACGAGGTCCATCGGAAAGCGTTCCAGGGTGTGGCGGGCTTGCGGGAAGAAATCGGCGTCGAACTTGCCCCGGTTGGGCGGCAGGGCCAGAGCGTGGATGTAGATCCAGAGAGGATTCTGTTCGCGTTGGATGTTGTGCCACCAACCTTCGGCCGCCTTGAGGTACGTCGCGCGCAGGCCCGGATCTTTTTCGTAGACAAACAGGGGATAGAAGGTGAGATAAGCGAGTTCTTCGTCCGAATAGTTGATCTCTTCGGTTAGCTCGCGTTGCTGGGTGGCGATCTTGGCGTAGCCCAATTCGAAGGCCACTTTCTTGTACTCGCGGTCGTACTTGGCGTCGCCGGTGATGTGGTGGGCGGATTTGAGAAAGCTTAGTAACTCAGCGGCATTCAGGGGGCTGTCGGGCTTGCCACCGGGGGTGCGGAAGTATTCGAGGGTCCATTTGCCCCAGGTGGTGGGTTTGCCGGTGACATCGATCAGGTTGTAGCCGTTCGCGAGAATGTAGTCCATGATGCGGCGCGTAGTGGCGGCGATGCGGGCCTTCAGGGCGGCGTCGTCGAGGGTGTCCCAGGCGACGGAGAAGAGGAAAAAATGGCCGACGATTTCATCCGAGCTGGTGTCGGCTTTCCACTGATAGGAGCCGTCGGGGGACCGGTGCCAGGTTCCGTCTTCGGGGCGCGGGTCGCCCTTTTTCACATAGGACCGGGCGGGGAAGCCGGGAATGCCGGTGATGGTTTCGAGGTAGAGGACGGCTTCGATAGCCTTCTTCGCGAGGCGTGCGGATTCAGGGGATTTGGTCTGGGCGTAGCGGAAGCATTCGGCGGCGGCGTACATGGCGGTCCAGAGGCCGTCGTTGTCGCTGGATTCGAGGACGTTGGTGGAGAGATCGCCGGCGACTTTAAGGTGGGAGTCGGCGACCATGCCATAGCGATCGTGGCGGAGGCGGATGCGGTCCTCGTAGCTCGCGGTTTTCTGGAGCAGGGTCATGGGGCGAAGTTCGATATGCGAAACGCCGGTCCGGGTTTTGACCCACATTCCGCGTTTTAAGTCGGGGTAGAGCGCGACCACTTCGTCGTCGGGGAGGTAGCGGCGGCTCGAAAAGAACTGATACTGATCGATCGGTGGGGTTGTCGGATCGAAACGGAGGAGACCGCGCTTCGACCCGATCCAAATGGCGCCGTCGGAAGCCTTAGCCAGTACGCTAAGGCCAAATAATGGGCTATTTCGGGGCGTTTGCTGTAATCCGGAAGGGATGGCGCGCGCGTCAGGGGAATACAGAGTGGTGAATTTTTGTAACGATACGACTTGCGCCTGGGCTGCAGCGCCGAGGCAGAATACCAAAGGAACCCAAGATATAAATTCATTCATGCGCATAAAACACTCCGATCCTATTCATCCGTCTGTCGATATTTATACGTAATGGAAGCGCGGTGGCGGCCTCAATCTTTTGCAGAATAAAACGATGCCGGGACAAACGCCAGAACAGTTACAGTAACAGAAGTCTATAATCGGTACGGTAAGGGGAAGTCAAAGAATCTGTGAGGATCCTGATCGCGGACGATAGTATCGTTTCGCGTCATTTGCTGGATGCCACCCTTCGAAAGTGGGGTTATGAAGTCGTCGTCGCTTGCGATGGCGCGGAGGCTTTACGAATCCTCCAGGAGACAGACGCTCCCTCGCTTGCGATTCTCGATTGGGTGATGCCCGGCGTCACTGGCCCCGAGGTGTGCAGGCAGATTCGACAACAGGGGCGTGAGCAATACACCTACATCCTGCTGCTGACTTCGAAGAGTCTAAAAGAAGATTTGATTGCGGGCATGGAAGCCGGCGCGGACGACTACATCACCAAACCGTTCGATCAGCACGAGTTGAAAGTCCGCCTGCGCGCGGGGACACGCATTGTCGAACTGCAAACAGAATTGCTGGCGACGCGGGAAAGTCTGCGCGAGCAGGCCACCAAGGATTTCCTGACGCGCATCTGGAATCGTTCCTCGGTGCTGGAGATTTTCGAGCGGGAACTGGCGCGCAGCCAGCGGGAAAGGCGTCCGCTGGGCGTGGTGCTGGCCGACATCGATCACTTCAAGAAGGTCAACGATACGTACGGGCATTTCGCCGGCGACGCGATGCTGCGGGAGACTGCGCGGCGGATGCAGAGTTCGGTGCGGCCGTACGATTCGGTGGGGCGCTATGGCGGCGAGGAATTCCTGATCATCCTGCCGGGCTGCGATATGGCTGGAGCGGCGACGCAGGCGGAACGGCTTCGCGTGGTGCTGCGGACGGAAGGGATGTCGCTCGGCGATGTTTCGGAAATGCTGACCTGCAGCTTTGGCGTGACGGCCTTTGTCCCCCCGGAAGGGAACGGGCACGATCCGACGCCTGATGTAACTACCGAGATGCTAATCCGGGTAGCGGATCAGGCGTTGTATTCAGCGAAGGATAAAGGGCGCGACCGCGTGGCGACACTCGCGACCAAGGCCGGCTGAGCTATTTGCCGGTCCCAGTTTATTTCCCAGTCCAGCAGGCGGGCCTTTTTTCAAGGAACGCCGTCATACCCTCCTGCGCGTCGGCGGCGAGGGCATTCATCGACATGACTTCTTTCGCGTAGGCGTAAGCCTTGGGCTGATCGAGGTCGATTTGCGTGTAGAAGGCTTGCTTGCCGAGTCCGACGGTGAAAGAGGACGCGTCTGCAACCTGGCCGGCAAGCTTGCGGGTTTCGGCATCGAGACCGGCGGCGGGCACGACCCGGTTGACGAGTCCCCAATCGGCGGCGGTGGCGGCGTCGATGGCGCGTCCGGTGAGCAGCATTTCCATGGCGCGTTTGCGTCCAATGGAGCGCGTGAGTGCGACCATCGGCGTGGTGCAGAAGAGTCCGATTTTGACGCCGGGCGTGGCGAAGGTGGCGTCGTTCGCGGCGACGGCCAGATCGCAGGTGGCGACCAACTGGCATCCGGCGGCAGTGGCGATTCCGTGGACCTGGGCGATGACGGGTTGCGGGATGGATTGGATGGCGGCCATCAGCTCGGTGCAGACGTCGAAGATCAGGCGGTAGTCGGCGATGGAGCGGCCGGTCATCTCGCTGAGGTCGTGGCCGGCGGAGAAGGCTTTTCCATTGGCTTTCAGGATGACGGAACGGATTTTGGTGTCGCGGCCGATGGTCCGGAGACAGGTCAGGAGTTCGCGCATGAGTTCGAGCGAGAGGGCGTTCCGGCGGTCGGGGCGGTTCAGGGTCAGGAGGGCGATGGGTCCGGACGCTTCGAGGATCAGGTTTTCGTAGGCCACGCCAAATTGTACGGCGGATCTGGCGGGGCGGGTCGGATTTTCGTCACCGGGGTGGGTGGGGGCGTGAGCGCGAGCTTACGAAGTTGTGTGGGAAACCGCGGTCCCATCGCTGACGCTTAGGGTTCAATCCGGATTTTTGTGTTGGAGGTTAGGAGTCAAGGTGAAGAGGTCCGCTCCCTTACGGTCGCGGTTCGGTGCTGGGTCGGGTTCAGGGGTAATAGGTTTTACATAGATTTTACAAACGGGGCGAATCGTAGATGCTTGGGTTATCATCTCTAAGTCGAATGAGAAGCCTCGTCTTGTCCTCTCTTTTTACGCTAGCCATGGCCAGCACTGCTTTTTCAGCAGCTTCCGTCTACGATTTCACCGTCGACAACATCGACGGAAAGGCCACACCGCTGTCGCAGTACAAGGGCAAGGTGGTGTTGGTGGTGAACGTCGCGAGCAAATGCGGTTACACTCCGCAGTACGATGCGCTTGAAAAGCTGTACGAGAAATATAAGGATCAGGGTTTCGTGATCCTGGGCTTCCCGGCCAACAATTTCGGTGGGCAGGAGCCGGGTACGAACGAAGAAATCAAGACCTATTGTTCGCGCCGCGATGTTCCGGTGAAATTCCCGCTGTTCGCCAAGATGTCGGTGAAGGGCGATGACAAGTCTCCACTGTACAAGTATCTGACGGAGAAGAGCACGGATCCGGAGTTCGGCGGCGAAATCGGTTGGAATTTCACGAAATTCCTGGTCGGCAAGGACGGAGCGATCATCAACCGATTCGCGACGCCGGTGAAGCCGGATGACGCCAAGGTGATCGCCGCTCTCGAAAAAGCGCTGGCGGCGAAATAAGCAAGTGCGTACACTCAAATACATCCTGGTGGCGGTTGTGGCAATGGCCGCGCTCGCCGCCGTCGGACTCGGTTTCTGGTCAGGATCCTTCTCGTCTATGCCTACCGCCACTGCATCATCCATCTACGATTTCACGGTGAACACGATTGACGGGAAACCACAATCGCTGGCCGAATACAAAGGCAAAGTCGTGATGATCGTGAACGTCGCGAGCAAGTGCGGATTCACGCCGCAGTACAAGGAGCTCGAGGCGCTGTATCAGCGATATAAGGATCAGGGATTCGTGATTCTAGGGTTTCCGGCGAACAACTTCATGAGCCAGGAGCCGGGTTCGGACGAGGATATCAAGACGTTCTGCTCGCGCACCTATGATGTGAAGTTCCCGATGTTCTCGAAGGTGTCGGTGAAGGGGTCGGATATCGCTCCGCTGTATGGTTATTTGACGGACAAGAAGACGAATCCGGAGCACGGCGGGTTTGTGGGCTGGAACTTCGCCAAATTCCTGATTGGGCGGGACGGCAAGATCCTGGACCGGTTCATGCCGACGACGAAGCCGGAATCGAAGGGTGTGGTGGACGCAATCGAGAAGGCTCTGGCGACGAAGTAATTTGTCTTAAGTAGATTCATTGGCTATTCCTTCTTAGCTTCCGATGCACGGGTCGGAGACCTATGCTACGGATCCTATGTCACTGAATGCACAGGTCGGAGACCTATGCCACGGATCCTATGTCACTGAATGCACAGGTCGGAGACCCATGCCACGGATCCTATGTCACTGAATGCACAGGTCGGAGACCTATGCCACGGATCCTATGTCACTGAATGCACAGGTCGGAGACCTATGCCACGGATCCTATGTCACTGAATGCACAGGTCGGAGACCTATGCCACTAACCCGTTTGCACGTCTCGCGGCTATTCTCCGTCTAGCCTATTGAAGGCAACTTGCGCCCTAGCGGACGCGTGTCCCCAAATGGCTGAATACTCGCTTAAATATGCCGATGCCCGCGGAGAGATCCATCAGCAAGTGGCTGAGGCTGCTTCTGAGAAGGACTTGCGGGACAAGTTCACGGCCCAGGGTTTCCTGATCTATTCGATCAAGGCGCGCGCCGAGGGCGGGGTGGCTAGCGCGTTCAAGCCGAACTCGAAGAAGATCGACATGGAGAAATTCCTGATCTTCAATCAGCAATTCGTAACGCTGATCCGGGCGGGGCTTCCGATTTTGAAGGGCTTGGATTTGCTGGCGGATCGGCTGACCGATCCGAAGCTTGGTAAGCATATTTCGGCGGTCCGGGATGAGGTCCGTAACGGGTCGCTGCTGTCGGATGCGTTCGGCACGCAGAACGTGTTTCCGCCGATTTATGTCACGTCGGTGCTGGCGGGCGAGCGGTCGGGCGCTTTGGGCGAAGTGATCGACCGGTTTATCACGTACCAGAAGGTCGCTCTGTCGGTGCGCAAGAAGTTGCTGGTTTCGCTGATGTATCCGGCGCTGCTGGTGGTGTTGGTGGTCTGCCTGATCGTGTTTCTAGTGACCTATGTGGTTCCGAATTTCGCCAAGCTGTACGAGAGCATGTCGGCGGAATTGCCGATGCCGACGCAGATCCTGATCGCGGTGGGAACCACGGCGCGCAATTACGTCATCTTAGGTTTCGTGGTGCTGATCGGCTGCGTCTTCGGACTACGGTACTGGTTCCGCACGGAGCGCGGTCGAGAGTGGCTGGAACGCCTGATCCTGAAGCTGCCGGTGATCGGCGACATCTGGATCAAATACCAGGTCGCGCAATTCTCGCGTGTGCTTTCGACGCTGCTGGTTGGGGGCATTCCGCTCATGCCGGCGCTTGAAACGTCGTCCGAATCGCTCGGCGCGATCGTGTTGCGCAAGACGCTGCGGCAGGCTTCGAAGTTGGTGAAGGAAGGCCAACCGCTGTCGAACTCGCTCCGTCAGACGAAGGTGTTCCCGGGGCTATCGCTCGACATGATGGAGGTCGGCGAATCGACGGGCGCGCTGCCGGCCATGCTTTCGAGCGTCGCCGAGTTTTACGAAGAGGACGTCTCAACCAACGTGAGCGCGACGCTGAGCCTGATTGAGCCGGCGATCATGATCTTCATGGGAATTTTCGTGGCGTTCGTGCTGGTCTCGCTGTACCTGCCGATCTTCTCGCTTGCGGATTCGATGAAATAGGAACGGACAATGGCAACGATCGACAGGGCGCTTCCCAAAGATTTCTCGCAAGAGGTGGCCGCCGCGAAGGCGGTGGCGCAGCGGTATTACTGCGAATTCGTGGATCTTCGCGAAGTGCGAATCGACCACGATTTGTTTATCTCGGTGCCGGTGGATCTGATGTTCCGCTACAATTTCGTGCCGATCCAGGCCGAAAACGGAACGCTCGAAATCGCGCTGGCGGATCCGCGAAATCTGAATCTGATCGACGAACTCGCACTGCTGCTGAATAAGAAGCTGCGCGTCAAGGTCGCTACGCTTTCGCAGATTTCCGATCTGCTGAAGAAGACGGAGCAGTCGCAGCGTGTTCTTGAAGAGGTCACGGAGGGCTTCACGCTCGACGTCGTTCAGGACGAAGACAATCCCGACGAGACGCTATCGATCGATCGACTGGCGGCGGGCGATTCCGATATTGCGCCGGTGATCAAGCTGGTGGATACGACGATTTTCAATGCGCTCGAACGGCGCGCTTCGGATATCCATATCGAGACACGCGACCAGGAAGTGGCGATCAAGTACCGCATTGACGGCGTGCTGCATTATGCGATGCCGCCGATCGCGAAGGACTGGCATTCGACGATCATTTCGCGCATCAAGGTCATGTCGGAGCTCGATATTGCCGAACGCCGCATTCCGCAGGACGGCCGTTTTCGGGTCCGCTACAAGACGCGGTTGATCGATTTCCGCGTGTCGATCATGCCGACGATTCATGGCGAAGACGCCGTACTCCGCGTGCTTGATAAAGAGTCGATGAGCGAGAAGTTCTCGAAGCTGTCGCTTGAAGTGGTGGGCTTTGCCGAGAACGACATCGTCAAATTCCGCCGCTACATCAAGGAGCCGTACGGCATGGTGCTGGTCACCGGGCCCACGGGTTCCGGTAAGACGACCACGCTCTACGCGGCGCTGTCCGAGATCAAGAACGACGAAGACAAGATCATCACGATTGAGGATCCGGTCGAATACCAGATCAAGGGCATCACGCAGATTCCGGTGAATGAAAAGAAGGGCCTGACGTTTGCGCGCGGCCTGCGCTCGATTCTGCGCCACGATCCGGACAAGATCATGGTCGGCGAAATTCGCGATCAGGAGACGGCGCAGATCGCGATCAACGCGGCGCTGACGGGTCACCTGGTGTTTACGACGGTGCACGCGAACAACGTGCTCGACGTGCTGGGGCGCTTTTTGAATATGGGCGTCGAGGCGTACAACTTCGTGTCGGCGCTGAATTGCATTCTGGCGCAGCGGCTGGTCCGCATCATTTGCCCGCACTGCAAGAAGGTGGTTCCGGTCGAGGAATCGGAGTTGGTCGAGAGCGGACTGAATGTGGACGAGTGGCGGAACGTGCCGTTCTACGAGGGCTCGGGATGTTTCGAATGCGGCGGAACGGGATTCCGGGGACGTACGGCGATCCACGAGTTGCTGGATTTGTCGGAGCCGATTCGCGAAATGATTTTGAACAAACGTCCGGCGTCGGAGATTCGGCGTCAGGCGGCGAGCGAAGGGATGACGTTCCTTCGCGAGTCCGCGCTAGAGAAGGCGCGGCTGGGGATTACGACTTTGAAAGAGATCAACAAGGTGACGTTCATTGAGGGGTAGCGGACGTAAGACCGGAGTCCCGTCGCTAACGCTTGGGGTTCAAGGCGGCGGAAAAGGGCCCGGCGTCCCCGCGCTGACGCTTGGGGTTCAAACCGAAGTTCTTGCGCTGTGCATCCCCGCCCTTACGGGCGGGGCTATGGCCGGAGTTGGTAGATAGCTGATGTCGTTTCTCGATTCCATCAAGAACCTGGTGCAGGATCCGCCGGCGGCGTTCGCGTTTGAGCTGTCCGAAGCCGGACTCGCGTACGCTTCGCCGCATGTCTCCGGCTTTCAGCCGGGCTTCCGCGAATTTCACGCGGGAACGCTGGTCGCATCGCCGACCGACGACAACCTGGCCGGCATCGGCGAAGTGCTGGCGGCGCTGCAGTCCGTCTATCCGGTGAACGGGAACAAGAAGCGGCGCGCGGCGCTGGTGCTTCCGGATTACTCGGCGCGACTCGCCGTGCTGGATTTCGATTCGTTTCCGTCGAGCCCGGAAGAGCAGCTTCCGCTCGTGCGTTTCCGCATTAAGAAGAGCGTGCCGTTCGATATCGATGCCGCACAGGTTGGCTATTACGTGCAGCCGTCGAAGAAGAATCGCGTGCAGGTGGTGGCGGCGACGATTTCGCTCGAGATCCTGGCGCGTTATGAGACGTTGTTCCGGCAGGCGGGTTTTCTGCCGGGCGAAATCACGATTGCGTCGCTCGCGATGCTGGAGCTGGTCCGCGAGGCGGGCATCTCGATTGTGGTGAAGCTAAGCGGGCGCGTGCTGACGGTGATGGTGCTCGAGGACAACGCGCTGCGGCTGGTCCGCGTGGTGCTGGTGGATTCTGGAGATACCGAAGAAGTTCTGTCGATCCTGCATCCGACGCTCGCCTACATCGAAGACGAGTTCGCAACGCCGCCATCGAAATTGCTGTATTGCGGGTTCGGAAGCGCGGCGCCGGAATTCCTGCTGAATTTGAATGTTCCTTCGGAATCGTTGCGCGGAAAGCTAGGCGCTCCGGGCGCGTTCAACGCCGGACTCTACGGGTATTTGGAGAGGGCGCTGTGAGAGTTCCGATCAATCTGGCGAGCGAGCCGTTCCGCCGCGACCGGCCGATTCTGGTGGCCACAATCGCGATGGGCGGTGTGCTCGGGATTCTGCTGATCCTGCAATCGCTGCTGGTGATGAGCGAGCGGTCGCGCATGGCGGATACGCGCGAGTCGATCGAGCGGCTGAATAGCGAATTAACGCAACTGAACATGGAGCAGGCGAAGATCGACGGCGCGATGCGCCAGCCCGAGAATGCCGAAGTCCTGCAGCGGAGCTTGCTGCTGAATACGCTGATCGATCGCAAGAGCATTTCGTGGACGCGCATGTTCGCCGACCTGGGGCGCGTGATGCCGCCGGATGTCCGGCTGATTACGGTGCGGCTTCCGAACATCAATTCGCAGAACGAAGTGTTGCTCGATATGGTCGTCGGAGCGAAAGATCCAGGTCCAGTGATCCAACTCATTAGGCGTCTCGAGGCTGCGCCGATGTTCGGCCCGACGACGATCCATACGCAATTGCCTCCGGGCCAGAATGAGCCGCTGTACCGCGCCCGCATCAGTGTGAGTTATGCCCAGAAGCTTTAGCGAACGCATCAATCGAGGATTGCGGGTGGGCGGCGGCGCGTCTTTCGCGAAGGATCCGAAACTGGTCGGGCGCATCGTGGTTGGCGCGCTTCTACTGGCGAACCTCGCGGCGTTTACCGTGATGATGGGTTGGTGGGGCGGATCGCCCGAAGATCTGGAGCAGCAACTGACGACGCTGCGGCAACAGATTCTGACGCGCAGGACGGCGCTGCAACGGGCAAAGCTGGTGGCCGCGAAAGTGGACGCTGGACGGGGCGAGGGCGACAAGTTTCTGTCGAAATATTTCCTCGCGCGCCGGACTGCGTACTCGACGGTGGTCAGCGATCTGGTCAATATGGCGCAGCTGTCGCAGATCACGCCGAAAGAGATCGCCTACACGACCGATTTGATCGATGGCTCCGATACGTTGAGCATGATGAGCATTACGGCGAACTACGACGGCACGTTCAGCGACATTATGCGCTTTATCGCGGCGGTGGACCGTTCGCCGCGGATGCTGATTATCGAAACGTTCAATGCGGCTCCGATCCAGGGTGGGAACCGGCTGAGTGTGGCGATGAAGATCGACACGTTTGTCAGGGAAGATGGCGGTGCGCTGCCGCCGGTTCCGGGAATGCCGTCGGAGGCTCCGATCACGGGCGAGCCGAAGAAAGCGGCACTGCTTTCTCCGCGCACCGAGGCCGGCCAGTGAACCTTACTCTGGGCGGCGAGCCGAAGAAGGTGATGGCGCTGGGCGGACTGTTCGTGGTCCTGCTGGGCACCTGGTGGTACAACCGCGAACCGAGCATTCCGGCGGGCGCGAACGTTACGGCGCCCACGCCGACGAAGGCTCCGGCTTCGCCGGTCGCAATCCAACCCAAGAGCGGGAAGAGCGAGGCGGTGGCGCGTCCGCAGACGCGGGCACAACAGCAGCGGGCGGCTGGATTGGGATTGCGCGGATCGCTCGAGGAATTCCGGCCGTCGTTGAAGCCGAAGCGGGGCGAGGAAGCGGTGGATCTCTCGTCGGTGGATCCGACGTTGCGGTTCGACCGGCTGGCGCGATTGCAGAGGGTGTCGGCAGACGGCGGAATCCGGAGCCTGTTCGATTTCGGCGCAGCGCCGCCGATGAATTTGCCTAAGGTCGATCCGATCAGGCCTGGCTTGCTGGCGGGCGGGTTTGTGGGTCCGACGCTGCCGCCGAAGCCGGGCCCTCCCCCGACGATCGTGAAGCCGCCGCCGACGCCGATTCCGCTGAAGTTTTACGGGTTCCTGGCCAGTCCGCGAGGCGGCCCGGAGCGCGGCTTCTTTCTGGACGGTGAGGAGATCATCATCGGAACGAAAGACGAGCTGATCCGCGGGAAGTATAAAATTGTACGGGTAGGCCGTACCTCGGCCGAAGTGGAAGACGTCCCTAATAACAACAAGCAGACGCTTCCGCTGGTGCAGGAAAGTCAGAGTTAGTGCTCTCGAAACACCCAGTCACGCGACGCGATAAGACGCAAGACGGATACGCACTGCTGTTTGTGTTCATGCTGGCGGCATCGATCTCGATCATGCTGCTGTCGCAGTTGCCGAGGGTGGCGTTCGAGAGCCAGCGCGATCGCGAGCAGATGCTGGTGGACCGGGGCGAGCAGTTCAAGCGCGCGATCCAGATGTACTACGTGAAGACCAAGAAATTCCCGCAGCGCATCGAGGATCTGGAAAATACGAACAACGTCCGGTTCCTGCGCCGCCGCTATATCGACCCGATGACGGGCAAGGACGAGTGGCGCGTGATCCACGTGAACGCGGCGGGAGCGCTGACGGATTCGCTGGTGCAGAAGCCGCCAAGCCTGGATCCGTCGAAAGACAAGGACAAAGAGAAGGACCTGATCGCGTCCGGGAATCCGGCGGACGCGGTGCAGGATTTGAATGCGTATGCGCGGCAGCGGCCGAGTGATCGAATGCCGGGCGGACTTCCGAGCGGAGCGCCTGCGGGTGCGGCGGTGGATCCGAATGCGCCGCCGTCTTCGTTTGCGGATCCGAACGCGCCGCCGAATCCCGGAATCGCTCCGCAGTATCCGGGTCAATTTCAGCCGGGCAATGGCGTTCCGCAGCCGTTCCAGCCGGGTCAGGCGAATCCGAACGGCACCGGGGTGGCTGCGTTTCCGGGCGGATTTCCGGCGAATCCGAACGGCCTTCCGCCAAATCCGAACGCGTATCCGGGTGCGCCGGCCAATTCACAGACGGGCGGCGTGTCTCCGTTTGCCACTGGCGGCACACCGTTTCCGCAGCCGGGTCTGCAACCCGGCGTGGCTCCGAATGGATTTGGCGGAACATTTTCACCGAACGGCGGCGTGCCGCTGAATCCGGCGACAAATTTGATCAATCAGATCATCACGACGCCGCGGCAGAATCCTGGGCAGATCTCGACCACCAACTCGACGAACCAGTTCGGGCAAGGCGGAATCGCGGGCTTCGCGAGTACGTATCAAGGCACTGGGATCAAGACGTATAAGGATCGAAAGAAGTACCAGGAGTGGGAGTTCGTGTTCGATCTGAAGGAACTGCTGAACAAGGCTCAGAATGGACAGGTGCCGGCGAACAACAATCCGCTGGGCCGCCAAGGTAGCGGATCGAGTTCGAGCACTGGAGCCGGTGGCGGATCGTCCACGGGCGGAAACGGGTTCACGTTTGGCGGCGGCAGCGGAACTCCTACCCAGCGTCCGTAATTCTATCCGGTGATGTTCAGCAAGTTCCGGGACATGTCGTCCATTGCCTGCGCCACCTTCGTATTCGCGGCGGTCGCATTTTTAGCTTCTAGCAGGGCGACTATCTCCGCACTTAAATCCACATGATCCTCGGGGTTGGCAGCCCTTGCAATCCGGCCGGCCGCGGTGTTGAGCCGGCTCTCAGCGTTCTGGATGCCCTGAAGAGGCGCGTCGAACTGAATCATCTCTAGCTCATCGGCGGGGTTTTCTTTTCCTTTAGCCGATTTTGGCGGTTTGGTGTTGAATGGTGCGGAATCCCCGCCCTTACGGGCGGGGCTATATCTTGAGGCTGTGGTTTGGTGACTCGGGCGGAGGACAGCGCGTAAATATATAGGGGTGAGGTCCGCTCCCTTACGGTCGCGGTTCGGTGCTGAGAGTTTTGCGGTAGCTGTGGGGTTCGCAGAAGATGGCGCGGAGGTCGGCGAAGTTTTCGACTTCGAGGAGGCGGGGGAAATCGCGGCGGAGGTCAGTGCGCTCGAGGACCCAGGTGCGGGCATGGGGTACGAAGACGGCGCCGAGGCCGGCTTCGAGGGCGGGATTCACGTCGGATTTAGGGGAATTGCCGATCATCCAGCCGTTCGCCGGGTCCATGCCGCGTTCGGCGATCAGGGCGCGATAGGCGGCGACGTCCTTCTCCTTGACGATGGCGGAGTGGGCGAAATACGCCGCGAGACCGCTGCGATCGACCTTGAGTTTTTGCTCCTCCGGATGGCCCTTGGTGAACAGGGTCAATTCGTGGTGGCGGCTAAGATCGGCGAGAGTTTCTTCGACGCCATCGATGAGTTCGATAGGACGCGCGAGGATGCGCTCGGCGAATTCCATGACGCGGACCAGGTCTTCGCGCGCGATGTGGCGTTCGGCGAGATGCTGATAGCACTCCTGGAGATTCCGGCCGAAGTTGAGGGAGCCGTAGCCGTGGAGTTTCGCGTTGGCGAGTTCGATCTCGTTCAATACTTCGCGGATTTCCTCAGGCGTCAGGCGCGAGTGTCCGAGGAAATCGACGAACTCGTCGAAGGCGTGCTCGAAGTAGATGTTGTTCTCCCAGAGCGTATCGTCGGCGTCGATCAGAAGATGCTGGCGGCCGGCGATCATCTACTCGTCGACCTTGCGCTTACCGTGGCCGTTCTTCGGGGCGACGTCCCTGATGTGCGCGATCAGCTTCTGTTTCGCGATGAAGCCGGGCAGAAATTCGGCGAGCTGCTTCAGCCGCTCGGCTTCGCTGCGGGTGGCCAGCAGCACCTGGCGGAAGGTGAGATCGGGGATGGTGCTGGCGAGTTGGAAGCTGAGCAGGCGGTCGTTCAGGCGCGGAGCGGAATTCGGGGTCTCGCGGTCGGGACGAGTCTTATCGAACTCCTGCCAATCTTCGTAGGCGCGGATTGCGCGGGCGAGTGCTTGCGTAGGGGGCGGTTCTTCGATGTCGATATCGTCGAAGTACGCAACGCGTCCGCGGAGATAGGCCTTGTCGTCGTTGAGTTGGAGGAGTTCGAAGCGGCGCTGTCCGGTGACGACGATATCGAGGCGGCCATCCGGGTAACGCTCGACCACGCGATCGACGCTGGCCGTACAGCCGGTGTTAACGATGCCTTTTTCGCCGGCCAGGACGACGCCGAATTCGTTTTCGTTATCGATCGCCTCGCCGATCATCTCTTTGTAGCGTTCCTCGAAGATGTGGAGGGGCAGCTTGGCGTTCGGGAGCAAGACCAGATTCAGGGGAAACAGCGGAAGCAAGCGGTCCTGCATGGTACGATTATCTGTTTTCGCGCCTCCGAGCGGCAAGTTTTGTCGCGCGTCGAACGCCCATGCGAATTCAAGACCGAGTTGTCCTCATCACCGGAGCGTCGGAAGGAATCGGAGCGGCGTGTGCCACGGCGTTTGCCAGGCGTGGCGCGAAGCTGTCGCTGGTCGCGCGCGGCCTCGACAAACTGGAACGGCTGGGACACGCGGGCGCGGTGCTGACGCAAGGCGACTTGTTGGAGCCGGCGGCGCGCAAGCTCGCCATCGAAAATACTCTCGCCCGGTTTGGCCGCATCGATATCCTGATCAATAACGCCGGAGTGGGGATGTATGCGCCCTCGCATGCGGCTCCGCTCGATGACGCGCGGCGGATGTTTGAATTGAATTTCTTTGCGCCGTTGGAACTCTCGCAACTGGCGGCCGCGCAGATGAAGTTGCAAGCGCCAGTAGAGGGAACGCGCGGGTTGATCGTCAACGTCGGGTCGATCGCGGGCAAGGTGACGCTGCCCTGGTTCACGTTATATTCGGCGTCGAAATTCGCGCTGGGTTCGTTGACGGATGGGCTGCGAATGGAACTGGCGCCGCACGCGATCCGCGCGATGCTGGTGACGCCGGGCTATGTGAACACGCAATTCCAGGCGCATGTTTTGGCGGGGAGGCCGCCGCGGGCAATCGCCGGCGGCAAGCGGTTTGCGGTCTCGGTGGAAGAATGCGCCGCGGCCATTATCAGGGGCGTAGAACGGGATGCGCGGACGGTGATGACGCCGCGAATCGGCTGGATTTTCGTCGCCTTGGAACGAATCTTCCCCTCGCTGGTCCAATCTCAACTTGCGAAAATGAACGCTAAGATGGACCCGGCTGGGCGCGCGGCATGATTCTGAAACTCAAAAGGACGCCTGGCATTTACCTGGTCGGCTTCATGGCGAGCGGCAAGTCCACGGTCGGAATCCGTCTCGCGGATGAGCTGGGTTGGGGCTTCTACGATCTCGACGCGGACATTGAATCGCACCACAAGACGACGATCGCGCACATTTTCGATACGCGCGGCGAAGACGAATTCCGCAAGATCGAGAACGCGGCCTTGCACCGGCGGATCGGCGCGATCCAGAGCGGGCGTCCGACGGTGCTGGCATTGGGCGGCGGCGCGTTCACGATGGAAGAGAACATCGGGCTGATGAACGAGAACGGCGTAACCATCTGGCTGGATTGTCCGCTCGACGAGATTCGGATGCGCCTGATGAACGATATCGTGGACCGGCCGCTCGCTCGCGATCCGCAACGCCTGGAGGAGTTGTATATCAGCCGGCGCATCAGCTATACGCAGGCGGACTACCGCGTGGACGCGAGCGGCGCGGCGGATCCGCTGGCGCAAATTCTCGCGCTGCCACTGTTTTCCTAAGCCATGAATCTCCGGCGCGACGCTATCGCTATTTTTCGCGCGGCGCTCGAAGCCGCCGATCCGCAAGCCGCGGTCCGCAAAGCGCTGCTCGCGGAGACGGGACTCGATCGGTACAGGAACATTTTTGTAGTGGGTGCCGGCAAGGCCGGGGCCACCATGGCGCGCGCGGCCGAATCCGTGTTGGGGCAGAGAATCGCAAACGGATTGCTCGCGGTGAAGGCGCTTCCGAAGGCGAAGCTGCGGCGGATTGAGTTGGCGGCGACGGGCCATCCGGTTCCGGACGCGCGCGGCGTGCGAGTGGGGAAGCGGATTGCGGAAATGGTAGAGGCGGCGACGGCGGAGGATTTGGTCCTGTGCCTGATTTCAGGGGGCGCTTCCGCTTTGCTGCCGGCTCCTACCGTGGCGCTCAAAGAGAAGCGGCGGATCACGCAAGAGTTGCTCGCGCGGGGCGCGACGATTCACGAGATGAATACGGTGCGCAAGCACCTGTCGAGGTTGAAGGGTGGTCAACTGGCGGCGCTGGCGGCCCCGGCGCAAGTGCTGACGCTGATCCTGTCGGACGTGGTCGGCGACGACCTGGACGTAATCGGTTCGGGACCCACGGTGGCGGATCGGAGTACGGTGGCGGATGCGCGGGCGGTGGCGAAGAAGTTTGGCATTGCGCTTCCGAAGGAGGGGCTGGTCGAGACGCCGAAGGTGTTGTCGAACGCGCGCAACGTGATTGTGGGCAGCAACCGGTTAGCGATGGGCGTTGCGTCGGCGAAGGCGCGGGCGTTGGGGTATCGCACGATTCTACTCTCGTGTGAAATTGAAGGTGAAGCTCGCGAAGTGGCGACGGGGCATGCCGGGATCGCGAAGGAGATTCGCGCTACGGGGCAGCCGGTTGCGGGTCCGGCTTGCGTGCTGTCGGGCGGGGAGACGACGGTGACGCTGCGTGGCAAGGGGAAGGGCGGGCGGAATCAGGAGTTCGTGCTGGCTGGCGTGATGGCCCTCGGCGGGCAGGATCGGACGGTGATTCTGAGTGCGGGTACGGATGGCTCGGATGGTCCGACGGATGCGGCGGGAGCGGTGGCGTCCATTGCGGATCCGGCGGCGGCGGAGTATCTTGCCCGGAATGATTCGTATCGATATTTCGCGAAGTATGGCGGTTTGATCAAGACCGGGGCGACGGGTACGAATGTGATGGATGTGCGGATTGTGCTGGTGGAATGAGGTTGTGGCTTTGAGCGCACAGGCCGGAGGCCAAAACTCGACAGGCCGAAAGCGCTTACTACGCGGCACTTCGTGCGGCTTCGTGCGCGCCTCGATGCCACGTCGCAACGAAGCTACTTGCCTTGGAGGCCGTTTAGCATTTGCTCGAATTTGGTCCTTTGCTCTGGCGTCAGGATTTGGAGGATGCGGCTTTTACCTGTCGAGCGCACGTCTTCCAGTTGATCCTGAAGGCTCTGGTAGTACATGTTGAAGTCTTCGAGTGCGGCGGAAACGTCGCGCACTTGCGCGGGTGTCAGGTCGAGTTCCTTCTTGAATTTCTGAAGGAAGATTTCCTTGTTGCCTAGTTTGAGAGACGGGCCGGAACGGTTGGCTCGGGCGGCGGGAAGACCGTAGCGCACGGTGAGGGCGCCGGAGATGGCTCCGGCGGCAAACACGAGCAAGAGCGTCGTCGCAATTCGGACATTCGGGCGATCGCTACCTAGCATTCTAGTGCGTTATTGCTCCCGGTAAGAGGCCAGGCTGACCAGGACCGAATCCGGGTCGCGGGGCTGGCCGGCTTCGATGATCGGAAGCTGGTCTTCGTGAATGACCTGCATTTCCACCTGCTGCGCCATCTCGGGTGCCTGGTCTTCGCTGGTGGTGAACAGGTAGGTGCCCATCATCAGGGTCAGCACGACGGAAGCGAGTGCGATGCGGAACGCGAAGGGTGATTGCAGTAGGGTCAACCAGCCACCGGCGGGCTTTTGCGCGTCGATCCGGTTCAGAACGCGGGCGTAGAATCCGGCGCGGACTTCCAGTTCCTCCGACGCACGCAGCGTCTGGAGCATCCGAGCGTGCGTTTGAAGCAGCGCGAACTCGTCGCGGCACTCCGCGCAGGCTTCCAAATGACGGCCGACTTCGGGGGAACCGCTATCCGGCATAGGGCCGGCCAGCAGATCCTCGAGTCGCTCTTGGATCAGCGAGTGCATGACTATCCTTCCCTCAAAAAAACCAGTAGCACGGTGTCGTGCTTGGTTGGCAGAAAACACAGGCCGGAGGCCTATGTCACTGTCCACAGGCCGGAGGCCTATGCTACTACTTCGCGGATCTATTTTGTCCGCTGTTATGAAAGTCTCGAACCTGTAGCGCCTAGGCTCCAGCCGGAGCGCTGCCTGGAATCCGCATCAGGCGCTGAGCGGCCTTCAGCAATTTCTGGCGCGTCCGGAACAACTTCACTTTGATCGTATTCTCGTTCATTCCGGTCATCGCTGACAACTCCTCGACGGAGTGGCCTTCGACTTCCTTGAGGAGGATCAGCGAACGATCCTCAGCGGAAACCTTTTCGAGCAACTTGGTGATCAGATCCCGCTGCGCGAGTTGCTTGTCCACCGGGGCGGCGCGATCGATGGCGGGCTCGGTGGTTTCCATGCGCTGGGCGTCCTCGGCGGAGAAATCGCTCTCATACACCAGTTTGCGGACGCGCTTTTTGCGCAGGTAATCGTAGCACTCGTTGACCGTGATCTTGTAGATCCAGGTGAGCAGGGAACTGCGGAAATCGAAATTTTGGATGGAGAAGTAGACCTTGGCGAACACCTGTTGGGCGATGTCTTCGGCGTCGTTATGATTCCGCAGAATGCCGTAGATGATCGAAAACACCTTGTTCTGGTAGCGCTCGACGATTTCGCGGAACGCCATGTCGTCGCGCGCCTGTGCACGTCGAACCAGAGACGCTTCGTCCGTGTGCTTGTTGTCCACCTTGGTCTTTGCCCGGGGCGTTCCGGCGATTTCGCCATCCGAAGCCCCTAGCGCCGGAAAGGGGAGCACGTTGGTTGAACCGGTCATAGCTAGTCTCTCCACTACTATGACGGCTGACGCGCGCCCGCCCGGCTCGGTTTCAAATGGATTGGCGCATCCGCCGCCAGCCAGCCCAGTGCCAGCCGAACCTCTTCCTTTTTTTAGGTTAACATTTGTTTTCCGGGGCGAGTCTGGAAATCCGTGCGTATGCCGGCTTGCGGGTTCTGGGAAGGCGTTGCAATTCGCGGCACCCAAAAGGTGGCCATCGACATCCAAACCGATGTAAGATTGTTTTTAGGAGTTCGAACTTATGGTGCAATTGACGGATACCGCTGTGAGCAAGGTGAAGGAGATTCTTTCCAGCCAGGAACCCCAGCCGGCGGGGCTCCGAATCGCTGTAGTGGGCGGCGGATGCTCGGGCTTCAGCTATTCGATGGCTTTCGAAAACGCGCCAAACATGCTGGATAAGACTTACACTTATGACGGCCTGAAGATCTTTATCGACCAGGCGAGCCTGCTGTACCTGGATGGAGCGCAGGTGGATTACGTGGAATCGCTCGAAGGCGCGGGATTCAAGTTCAATAACCCGCAAGTGAAGTCCACGTGCGGATGCGGTAGCTCATTTAGCGTATAGTTTGGATTCCGCTGATTGCGGATTGGGTATCAAGAGGGCTGGCGGGAGAGATCCTGTCGGCCCTTTTTGTTTTTGGTGCCGGTGAGTCGTTCCGCTCCCTTACGGTCGCGGTCGGTGCGTGGAGGTCCGCTCCCTTACGGTCGCGCACGGTGCGTGGAGGTCCGCTCCCTTACGGTCGCGGTCGGTGCGTGGAGGTCCGCTCCCTTACGGTCGCGGTCGGTGCGTGGAGGTCCGCTCCCTTACGGTCGCGGTTCGGTGCTGGGCGGGAGAAGCTTGGCGGAAAAGAAAAAGGCCGAGAGCTTTCGCCCTCGGCCTTTGGAAATACTAACTAACCGAAACTAGCTCTTGCGGAGCTTGCGGCCCGCGATGCCGAGAGCCAGAAGGCCCGCGCCCATCAGGGACATGGTCATCGGTTCCGGAACGCCGGCATCCGGGGTCTCGAAGTAGTTCAAGAACACGGTGACGGTTGCGTTGGCCGGGAGCGCAAGGCCTCCGAGGGTCTGCGCGGTACCGGTCACATTGGTTGTGAAGTTGGTGAGGAAGATATTCACCGTGGGACCGAAGCCCTGGCAGGAGCCGGTAAAGCCAGATGCACCGGTGGTGCAGGTGGTGTTGCCCGAAGCGCTGGCGCTCGGGTTCGCGAAGAACTGGAGATTGTGCTGAGTGATTGGATTGGCTGAATCCTGCCAGCTGGCGTTGAGCAGGAGGCTCCACGAAGTCAGGTGGGCGCCGCCGGAAGCAAAAACCGTAGCGCAGCTGATGTTGGCGGTGACGTTCGCGGGGGGGTTACCCGGCGTGCTTGCCACGACGTCGGCGTTCGAGGGCGTGCAAAGCTCTTGGCTGGCCGAGGCGAGACCGCTGAACGCCACAAGGGCGGCAACGGAAAGTAGGAATTTCTTCATTTCATATCCTCCGAATCAAATTAGTACTTAGGCAGTACCACTGCCTTCTTACCTTCCGGGGGTAAAAGGGCAGAGACACTGCCGAGTACCTTCGTAGTATACGGAGTCCGCAGAACGGGAGTCAAGGGTTTTCTCATAGGAATTTTCGGTACTCCGACGTTTAGGACTACCCCCTGTGGAATGACGTAACTAAATATGAAATAAGATCTTAACCGGTTTGAAGCCGGATCGAGAGGACTTGGGAGTACTGTTGCACTTTCAGACTCAATTTGTAGCTGCAGTACCTCGCTGGGGTAGGGTAATAGGCCATTTGGCGCACTGTTTCCCGGTCCATATCTTTGATTAGAGGAAAATTTTCCTTGTTCCGTGGTTCGGTTGCGAGGTCAGTTACAATTCCTAACATGACTGTACTGGCACTTCTGGGGGGTAATTCGGCTGCGGCGCGGCCGACCATTGCGTGGCCGACCGCCAACGGAGGCGATGGCGAGCGCCTGTTGGCAGTCTTAACTAGCGGAAACTGGGGAGGTTATCCCTACCCTAACCGCATGGCTTCCGAATTTGCCGATTCATTTGCGAACTATCACGGCGTCAAGTACGCCAGTTGTGTAGCAAATGGCACGGTCGCGATCCTGATCGCTTTGCGGGCCGCAGGGGTTTGCTTCGGCGATGAGGTGATTGTTCCCGCCTATACATGGGACGGAACCGCGACGGCGGTTTTAGATGCCGGCGGCGTCCCGGTTTTTGTCGACGTCGATCCGGAATCTTACTGTTTGGACGTCGAGGCGGTCCGGCGGGCGATCACGCCCCGGACGCGGGCGATTGTTCCGGTGCACCTGGCGATGCGGTTTACGGACATGGATGCGCTGCTTGCGTTGGCCAAAGAACATAACCTGGCGGTCGTTGAGGATTGCGCACATGCCCATGGCGGGGAGTGGCGCGGCAAGGGCGCCGGTTCGTTGGGAGACGCGGGATGTTTCAGCCTGCAATCGAGCAAGCTGATGACTTCGGGAGAGGGCGGGATCGTGACCACCTCGCGGTTGGACGTGTTCGAGCTGATGCAGTCGGTGGTAAATTGCGGGCGGGCGAGCGCGACCGATACGTTCGGCAAGCGGATGATCGGGTCCAACTATCGGATCACCGAGTTTCAGGCGGCGGTGCTGATCGGACAGTTGGAGACCTTACCGGAGTTGAGTCGGATTCGTTCGGAACAGGCTGCCCGTTTGTCGGCGAGTCTGGCGGCGATCCCCGGAATCCGGCCGCTGCCTCCGCAGCCACAGGTGACGCGGGAGGCGATCTATCAATATGTATTCCGCTACGACGAGGGCGACAGCGGCGTAGCCAGGGATATGTTCTGCGCAGCGCTCGATGCCGAAGGGATTCCGTGCGACGGGCGGTTTTACGAGCCGGTGTACCGCAGCGACCTGTACCAGCCGACGGCGAAACATTTTCCGCAGATCGCGGGTCGGCCCGAGCAGGTGGCGTGTCCGGTGTCGGAACGGGCGGCCTACAGGGAAGCAGTCTGGCTGCCGCACTTCCTATTGTTGGATCCGGCGGGGGTGGAGAAGATCGTAGCGGCGGTCTCAAAGGTGATGGAGAATCGGGAATCGCTGCGGAACGCGGATCCGAAGCTGGCGGCGCTGAAGTCGTTGAGCCGAGCCGAGCGCCCGCGGATCGAGGTAAAAAAGAACTACTAGTGCTTTCCGACCTTCTGACCGAACAGCGGAATCCGGCATCCGCGCGGATCGACGCATTGCCGACTGTGGATATGCTGCGGGTGATCAACGCGGAGGACGCGCTGGTCGCAGGCGCTGTCGCCGCGGAGCTTTTCGCGATTGCGCGGGCGGTGGATGCGATTGTCCACGCAATCGAAAGCGGCGGAAGGCTGTTCTACATTGGCGCGGGAACCAGCGGCAGGTTGGGCGTGCTTGACGCGGCGGAGTGTCCTCCGACGTTTAACGTCCCTTACGGAACGGTGATCGGCATCATGGCGGGCGGCGAAGCAGCGCTCGCGAAAGCCACGGAAGCGAGCGAGGACGATCCGCTATTGGGCGTTCGGGATTTGCTGGCGGCGGGTTTCACGGCGAACGACGTTCTGGTGGGAATCGCGGCCAGCGGACGGACTCCGTATGTGCTCGGCGCGATTGCAAAGGCGCGCGAGCTGGGGGCAGTGACGGCGGGAATCAGCTGCACCGGAAATTCGGCGTTGTCGCAGGCGGTGGAGATTGCGATCGAGCCGAAGCCGGGTCCTGAAGTGTTGACGGGCTCGACCAGAATGCGCGCGGGCACGGCGACCAAGCTGGTGCTGAACATGTTGACGACGGGCGCGATGATCAAACTGGGCTATACGTTCGGGAACCTGATGGTGAACGTACAGCCGAAGAACGAGAAGCTGGTGGACCGGGCGCGACGGATTATCGTGTCGGCGGCGGGGGTGCCCTATGAAGAGGCTTCGGCGCTGCTTGAGGAATCGGGACGGAGCGTGAAGACCGCGATCGTGATGGCCAAGCGGGGAGTGGGGCGTGAGGCCGCCGAGGAGTTGTTGAAGTCGGCTGGCGGACGGGTGGCGCGGGCGATTGCGAAGAAAGGTTGACGCATGCGTTTGGACGGGTGCTTGCCGAGCGTTCTTGTCCGGGATACTCTGAATATATGGCCGAGGCGAATACGTTAGATTTTCATCAACCGTCTCTCATTCTTGAAGAAGAGGACGAGGCCACGCTCGCGGCTATCGATCGCGGCATTCAGGCTGCGGATGCGGGCCGGGTCGTGACTCTCGACGAAGTCCGCGAGCGCATGCAAAAGTGGCTTACAAAATCCTCTTCACTGACGAAGCGCTAGCCGACCTCGAAGTCATCCTTGAGTACATCCGACGAGATAATTTCAGGGCGGCGGAACGATTCGGCGTATCGCTTCTGAATCACGTCGAATTGTTGCAGACCTTCCCCTACATCGGCGCGCTTCTATCAAACCGGCCCGACGTGCGCAAACTGCTGCACACTCCGGTGCGCACGTATTACCGGCTTCACGAAGACCGGCAGCTGATCGAGATCCTTCACTTTTGGCACAGCTCCCAGCGCGATCCCAGGTTGTAACCGTCGCAGTAGCGTCAAAGGAATTCTAATGGACAAATTTCGCATTACCGGCGGCACTCCGCTGACTGGCTTCATCGCGGTGAGCGGAGCGAAGAATTCGGCGCTGCCGGCGCTCGCAGCTTGTTTGCTGAGTGCGGAGCCGGTGACGCTCGAACGGATTCCGCGTGTCCGTGACATCGGTACGATGGAGAGCCTGCTGCGGCACACCGGAGCCAGCGTCGAGCCAGTCGGCGACACTGGCGAAGTCAGGGTGCATGCGGCGGACCTTTCCAGGCCGGAGGCTCCCTACGATCTGGTGAAAACGATGCGCGCGTCGAGCCTGGTGCTGGGTCCGCTGGTCGGCCGCACGGGACGTGCCCGGGTTTCGATGCCGGGCGGCTGTGCGATTGGGGCGCGTCCGATCGATCTCCACATCGCGGCACTCGAACAGTTGGGCGCGCGGCTCGAGCAGGATCACGGCTACGTGGAGGCGGTGGCTCCGAAAGGGCTGCGCGGCGCGCGGGTAGCGTTCGAGCGGATCACGGTGACGGGCACGGAGGATCTGCTGATGGCGGCCGTGCTGGCGCGCGGCGAGACCGTGATCGAGAATGCGGCGCGGGAGCCGGAGGTCGGCGACCTGGCGGAACTGCTGATCAAGATGGGCGCAAAGATCGAAGGCGCGGGCACGTCCACTATCCATGTTCAGGGCGTGGCCGAGTTACATGGCACGCGGCACGCGATCATTCCGGATCGCATCGAGGCGGGCACGTTCCTGATCGCGGGCGCGGCGACGGGCGGCGATCTTCTGGTTGCCGGTTGCGAGCCGGAGCATTTGCGCGCGCTATTGACGAAGCTGGGTCAGGCCGGTGTGGATGTGCGCGAAGAAAAAGACGGCCTGCGCGTTTGCGGCGCGGCGCGATTGCGCAGCGTGGACATGACCACCGAAGAGCATCCCGGATTCGCGACCGATCTGCAGGCGCAATACATGGCGCTGATGACGCAGGCGGAGGGGATTTCCATCGTCAAAGAGACGATCTTCGAGAATCGCTTCATGCATGTGCAGGAGCTTGCGCGGATGGGCGCGAACATCCGCATCGACGGCCGTTCCGCGATGGTGGCGGGTCCGCGGAAGTTGAGCGGCGCGCAGGTGATCGCGTCGGACTTGCGTGCGAGCGCGTCGTTGGTGATCGCGGCGCTGGTGGCGGATGGAGAAACCATCATCGACCGCGTGTATCACATCGATCGCGGCTACGAGCGGATCGAAGAGAAGCTGGCGGGCGCGGGCGCGCGCATCGAGCGGATCTCATAGAAAAGTGGCATAGGCCTCCGGCATGTGCTCTTGCTTTATTGGATTGCACAGGCCGGGGACGATGCCACTTGTGCACAGGCCGGGGACGATGCTACTCGCGCACAGGCCGGCGGCCTATGCCACTTGTGCACAGGCCGGGGACGATGCTACTTGTGCACAGGCCGGGGACGATGCTACTCGCGCACAGGCCGGGGACGATGCCACTTGTGCACAGGCCGGGGGACGATGCTACTTCGCACAGGCCGGAGGCCTATGCCACTTGTGCACAGGCCGGGGACGATGCTACTTTGCACAGGCCGGAGGCCTATGCCACCTTACGCATTTCGGCTAATCGTTGCGGAGCGCGATCATCGGATCGATGCGGGTCGCGCGGCGCGCGGGGAAGTAGGCTCCGGCAAAGGCGACGGCCAGCAGAACGGCGAGGGCAATGAATGTGACGCTTGGATCGAAGGCGGCCACTCCGTAGAGCAATGATTGTGCGACGCGTCCGAGTCCGTAGGCGGCCGGAAGGCCGATGGCGGTTCCAGCCATTACCATTTTGCCGACGTCTTTGAGGACGAGCCAGCGGACCTCCGATGCTCCTGCGCCGAGTGCCATGCGGAGGCCGATTTCGCGCGTGCGGCGCGCGACGACGTAAGCAAGCAAGCCGTAAATGCCGAGGACGGCGAGCAGAACGGCGAGTGCGCCGAGAGCCAAGGTGAGAATGGCGAGCATCCGTTCCGAGATCAGGCTTTCGTCAATTTGGGCTTCAAGCGTCCGGGTCTGGTAGACGGGAAGATTCTGATCGAGGCGGCGCACGGTCAGGCGCAGCGCACCGAGAAGGGCGGCCGGATCGGAGGCGGTGCGGACGTAGTAGGTGACGGGCATCGAACCGTCCGACTGCGAGAAGGGCGCGTACGCGTACAAATCGATCGGGTCGCGGACGTTCTGGTGCAGGCTGTTCCTGACCAGGCCCACGATCTCCATGTACTTCAAACCGGTGCCCCCGCCGAAGGCGATGTGCAGCCCGATCGGATTGCGTCCAGCAAAGAATTTCGCGGCGGTTTTTTCGTTGATCATGCAGACCAGCGGACTGTTCGGTCCGTCGGCTTCGGTGAATTCGCGGCCCGCGATCAAGGGGATGCCAAGGGTCGCGAGGTATCCGGCGCCGAGGCGATTCACTTTCACGTTGTCGTCCGCATCGGGCGTGGTCTGGTAGCCCTCGGCGGTGATGTTGGAGCCTTCGTCGGATCCGCGAAAGACGGGCACGGAGTTGTAGCTCGCGGCCTGCACGCCGGGTATCGAGGAAATTTCCCGCTGCAGACGGACGCTGAAATCTTTGACAGCTTCCGGCTTGTATCCGTTTAACTTGGGTTCGACGGCGAAAGTATCGACGCGGCTGGCGCGCATTCCGAGATTGACGTTGCGTAATTCGAGGAGACTCTTCGCGAACAATCCCGCCGCGGTGACGAGCAGCAGGGTCAACGCCATTTGCGCAACGACCAACACCTGGCGGATCCGCGCCTGGCCGCCGCCGGCTCCGGACTGATCCTTGAGGACGGGCGCAAGGTCGGGTCGAGTGCCCTGCAAGGCGGGCACGAGTCCGAAGGCGATGCCCGCGATCAGGGCGAGGAGGAAATGGAACGCCAGCGTTCGGCCATCGAGCGTGGCTGAAATGGACGCTGGATTCGCTTCCTGCATAAAGCGGTAGAGCGCCTCAAGGGTCCAGGAGGCGACGAGCAGTCCGACCAGTCCGCTCAAGAGGCCGAGCAGAACGCTTTCGACCAGCAGTTGGCGAATCAGGTGCCAGCGTGAGGCTCCGAGGGCGAGCCGGACGGCGATTTCTTTCTGCCGGGCCGCCGCGCGAGCGAGTAAGAGATTCGCGATGTTGGCGCACGCGATGAGCAGGACCAGTCCCACCATGGCCATGAGCGCGATCAGCGAAGCGCTGGTGTCGTTACTCAGGATGCCGCGGCCGATGGCTCCGTCCTCGACCAGGATTTTGCGCGCGAGGTAGGGTCCGCGGCGGGTTTCCGACATCTTTAGCTCGTCGGCCTCGACGCGAAGGATGCTTGAAAATAGCGGCTGCAGCGAGGCTGCGGCTTGTACTCGGGAGACGCCCGGCTTTAACCGTCCGAGCATGTGCAGCCAATGATCGTTGCGGATGGTGAGCTCGCGCGGGCTGACGCCGAGTTGTTTCCGCATCATCATCGGAACGAAGACGTCAGGCATGGCGCTGATCTCGACGCCGAAGAAGCCGCGCTTCGCGACGCCGACGATCGTCATCGGATTTCCGTTGACGAGGATGCTCTGATTCAGGACGGTGGGATTTGCGCCGAGACGATTCGTCCAATATTGGTAACTGAGTACGACGACGTTCTGCGCACCGGGTCGGAGATCGTCTTCGGGCATGAAGACGCGTCCGATGGCGGGTCCGACGCCCAGGGTCTCGAAGTAATTACCAGAAACCAGTTCGCCATTGACTCGTTCGGTCTCGCCCTTGAAGGCGAGGCTGGCGGGGAAATTGAAGGTCGCGAGCAAGCCGTCGAAGACTTGATTCTGATCGCGCAAGTCCTTATACATCGGATAGGAAAACGAAGAGACGCCGCCCGGCTCGTCGGAATGCGCCCATCCAGTGCGGGGTCCGGGGGACTTGAGGACCACCAATTCCCGTGGACGTTTGACGGGCAGGGGGCGCAGAATCACCTGATCGACGAGCGAGAAGATCGCGGTATTGGCTCCCACGCCGAGGGCGAGCGAGAGCATGGCTGTCACAGCGAAAGTGGGAGTTCGCAGGAGGCCGCGAACGGCATAGCGTAGGTCAGCGACAAGCCATTGCATCGTCACCATTGAAGCATTCGGCGTGCCAGGGATGGCGAAAGGCTATCAACGAGTTATGCACCAGGCTGTTCCCAGGAATGGGACGGCGCGTGCGCTGCCGGACGCGTGAAGTGGTTAACGGATGTAAGATACTGCCTATGATCCGATTGACTTGCTTGCTGTTGCTGACATGGATGACGGTGTCGGGCGACGAGCTGCCCAGCAAGAAATTTCTAAATCTGTCCGCGATCAAGACGATGGTCGCGGCGGCGGAGGCGGAAGCCAAACAGCGCAACGTGCAGGTGACCATCTGCATCGTGGACGAGAGTGGGAATCTGCTGTTCTTCCAGAAGGCGGACAAGTCCGGTCCGAGCACGGTGATGTTTGCGCAGAAGAAAGCCAAGCACGCGGCGATCTATGGGCGCGCCTCGCGTGTTTCGGCGGAGCGGCTGAAAGGCGGCGACGTGAGCGTGCTGGCGATGCCGGATGCGTTTCCGAATCAGGGTGGCGTTCCGATCCAGGTAGACGGCCACGTGATCGGCGGCATCGGCTGCAGCGGGGCGGCTTCGGAGGTGGATGAAGCGATCGCGCAGGCGGCGGTGGATGCGTTGTTGAAGAAGTAGTTTCGCTCCTGGCGTGCTCCTTCGGAGCACTGTGGTAGCGGGTCGGATGTTTCGGCGCTTTGTCGTTTCTTGAGTGGATTTGATTTTGTGCACAGGCCGGAGGCTTATGCCACTTGATCTGTTTGCACAGGCCGGAGGCCTATGCCACTTATTTCTGGACCACTGGGGGCGGAGTCCATTTGCCGTTCAGGATTTCTTCTTTCGGCCAATAGAGACGCATGCTCAGATCGTATTGCGCGGCAGGAGCGGGCAGCCAATTGGTTTCTCTATCCGGGCCGGGCGACGCGTTCTGGATATAGATGTCGAGCGAGCCATCGGTATTGAACTTCAGCTGGTCGCGGTCGCCGATGGCGTAGCGGCCGAGCGGATTCGCGACGAAGTAGCCATCGGTTGAGTACATGGTGACGGACCAGAACGCGCGAACGGGCGGAAGGTTGTTCTTCTCGAAATGGATCACGTAAGCCTTCGTGCCGTCGAGCGGGTTGCCGTCCTTATCTTTCCGGCAATTCAAATACGTGGCGTCGGCCGGCGGATTCGCTCCGAGGCCGACGCGAGCGACCAGGGCCCGCGCGGCGTAGTCGGTTCCGTAGGTGCCGACGTTGCGTGCGCCTCCGGTCCAGCCGTTGCGGGCCTTCATCGGGAGGTCGCGGCTCATTTTCGCGATGCGCGTGGATTCGGCTTGCGCGCCCTGGTCAAAGGCTTTCGCGCCGGCTTCTCCGAAAGACGCGAGCTTGAACGCCTTGCCCGGTAGAATGCCGGCGCGCGCCAGCGCCTGCATCATGGGCGTGTCCTCTTTATGCGGCGGATTGTTTGCCAGCAATTGCGTGAATGTGTCGAAGAATTCTTCCGTGGACAAAGCCGCGACCGCCATGGGCGGAGTCTTCTCCGAGGGCAACGCGCGAGCGAGACGGGCGGCTTGCTGACTGCGGGGCGGTCCGTCGGGGAACAGGCTGAGCGGCATGATCAGGTAGCCGCGCTGGAGGTTGCGGACGAATTCATAGTCGGCGGCGCTGTTGGTTTGAGTGCGGCCGATCAGCCAGACCATATTGGTTGGCGAGTCGATGCGCTTGGCACGGGCCGGAAGCGTCCCTTTCCAATCCGGTCCGACGATGGCGAACCACTGCTCGGAGGTCCCGGTGGTGCGGGTGCCGGGGACGGAGAAGGTTTCGGTCCAGGCGTCCATGAACTGCATCAGGTAATACCGCTCGGTCGCGGGAACGTGAAGCAGCACCGGCTCCTTCGAGAGATCGATCCAGGAGGAGGAGTAGAGGGTGTCGGCGTTGGGGCGAATCACCTGGCGGAATTTATCAGTCGGGAATTCCTGCGCGTGATTGAAGCGATTCATGCCGCTGAGGGTGCCCGAGATGCCGGCGCGTTCAATGGCGGCGCGCCGGGTGTACTCCATCAGCACGATTGGATAGGCGAAAGTGTAGGCTTTGGCGGCAAGGGCGCGGAGGTCAGCGTCCTGCGCGAAAGTGGGCGCTCCGAGGGCAGCGATGAGAATCGCGATCAGGTGAAGCTGCCTTCTGTGGATCATGGAGAACACGATAGCAAACAAGGTTGCACAAATTAAGGTTTGTATACAGGCGGTTGCCGGTAGTCGGCAAGAGATGCCGTACATTCTTCGTCCGCGGGAAAGGCAAAATTCGCAAAGCCAAGGAATCGGCCGATTTTTCCTATTGGCGGGCCAATTGCAATAGCGAGAGTAGCTGAGGCGCTTGAATGGATGGAAGGCCCTCCGCATGAAGGAGAAATCATGAAATTTACGAAAACATTGGCGGCCTTGGTGCTAGGCGTTGGCATGACGATGTCGGCGGCGATGGCTGCGGACGTGATTGTTCGCGTCTCACCGCCGCGCGCGGTAGTCGAACGGCGTCCTGCTCGTCCGTATCGCGAATCCGTTTGGGTACCGGGCTATCACGCCTGGGACGGCTCGCGCCACCATTGGGTCGCTGGGCGCTGGGAACGTCCGCCGCAACCGCGTCAACGCTGGGAAGCCCATCACTGGGTGAAACGGAACGGTGGATGGGTGTTGGTGGATGGTCGCTGGCGCTAATTTTGTTTAGCTGATAAGCCGCGAAGCCGGCGCTCGCCTAACCAGCGGGCGCCGGCTTTCGCATTTTTGTGGAGTTATGTTGGACACCGGCTAATGTGCGGTAGCCGGATCCGCTGTCCTTCGGTGGAGGACAGAAGCTCATGAAAACGTTTGTTCGTATGTCGGCCGTCGCGATTGCCGCCGCTATGATTTTGACTGGCGCGAATTCGACCACCGGCCTTACGGCGTGGTCCGGCGCACAGCCGACCGCCCGCGATATCCAAATTGTCCAGTCGAAGATCGCCCAAGCGCAGACTTACTTCGTCAAAGCCTGGAACGAGATCTTCCGCGGCCTGGGCCAGCAGTTCACCGCTCCCAGCGTGGTTCCCTATACCGGTTCGAAGCAGAGCGGCTGCGGAATGCTGGGCAAAGACAACGCATTTTATTGCGCGGCGGATAACGCGGTGTACCTCGACGCGGAATTCCTCGCCGACACCATGAACAAGACGATTCGGACGCTCGGCACGGATGGCGACTATGCCCCGATCACGATCGCGGCGCACGAATTCGGCCATGCGGTCGCGCGGCAATTAAGCGTAGTCACGCCGGGTCCGAGCTTCCAGGGCGAGCAAGTGGCCGACTGCTTCGCGGGAGTGATCACGCGGCGCGCCAAAACGGACGGGCTGCTCGAAGCGGGGGACTTGGCTGAAGGCCTGAACGCGCTCGCGATCGCAGGCGATGAAGTGAACCAGAGCGTGGATATGAACAACGTTGGATCGCAGCTTCGGTTACGGCTGCGCATGGGAAATCAGGCTCATGGGTTCATCGAGCAGCGTCAGGCCGCATTCATGCACGGATACTACGGCGGCGTTTCGTTCTGCTCGCCGAGACTGGGTATCGCGCGGCCTCCGGCGGCGATTCGGCAGGTGACGTCGAACGCGATGACAGCTTTTTCCGCGGGCACGGGACGGGTCTGCTCCTGGTCGGTACAGAACGGCGGGCTACGAGTCCGCAGCACGACGCCGGGCGAAGGCTGCATCCTTAATGTGCTGGAGTCGTCAACTGGTCTGCCGGATCACGTGCGGGTCGAAATGACGGTGGATCGGTTTGCGACCAACAGCGGCAGCGCCGGAATCTATTTCGGGGACGGGCGCTTCGGCGGTCAACTGGCGCAATACGGATTTGAGACGAATGAGGTCGGCGGTCTGGCGATGGTCAACGCGAAGAACACCTCGCAGAGCTACGGAGGCTTGCTGATTCAGACGCTGCCCTGGAATGGCGACAAGACCAACAAGACTGGAACGAACCGGCTCACACTGGACGTTCATCGCGAGGGCGCGGACCTGTTCTTCATCCAGTACGTCAATGGGTCGCTGGTGTCGTTCGCCCACACGCGGCTGACGGGCCCCCGCCGCCGGGTCGCCGATGAAGCGGGCGCATGGGTCCGCCATAGCGGAAACGAAGCGATCTTCCGCGACTTCCGGGTGAGTGCTCTCGCGGAGTAAATTCGGTCCGGGAGTAAGGAAGAAATGCGGAGCCCCTGTACAGGGAAGCTCCGCATTTCTTGTGTCGCGACTGCCAGTTAGAAGGTGAACTTCAGTTGCATCTGGAGGTTGCGTGGAGGATACGCGGTCGGCAGCGAACCGAACCCGGCCGCACTGGCGTTCGTCACTAAGCCGGTGAAGTTGGTCAGGTTGAACGCGTTGAAGAAATCTGTCTGGAAGCGCAGTCCATACCGCTCGTGAAAGCGGAAGGTCTTCGAGATGGAAAGGTTATAGAGCGCGAGGCCGGGACCCTCGATGTCGCCGACCGGAGCGTTTCCGTAGCGGTTGTCCGGGGCGTTTCCGAATGCGGCCTTATTGATCCAGTTGTTAACGGTCCGATCGGCTTCCGGAATCAGGGCATCGCCGCCCAGGTAATCTCCGCGCCGCACGCCGATGTTGCTGTTGCCGGTCATGGTGTAATACTGACCGGACTGCAAGCGGATGATGCCGTTGAACTGCCAGGAACCTAGAGCTTGGCGGACAACCGGATTCCAATTCTGGAGGCGCGGCAGTTCCCACACGTAGGTCCCGACGACGGCATGACGCCGATCGAAAGTGAGAGATCCGAAGTTGTAATGGCGGTCCAGATAATTTTCCGGATTGTCGCCCTGCCCGCTGGCGTCGCCTTCGGCCTTCGAGAACGTGTAGCCCATAGTGAAAAAGACGTGGCCTTTGCGCTTCGACAGATAGGCTTGCAGAGCGTGGTAATCGGACGTCGAATCGCTAACGTACATAGTGATGTTCGAGAAGCCGCGATAGGGCACGAGCGACGGATTGGGGGCGCGCTGCGCGGTGGGAAGCGCCACGTTCGCGGCGTTGACATCGAACGGAATTTGGTTGATATTCGGCTGGCGCAGGAGATGTCGGCCGAGGTTGCCGACGTAGCTGATCTCGGTCAACATGCCCCAAGGCAGCTCACGCTGCACGCCGAGGCTGAACTGCTCGGTGTAGCCGTTCTTGACGTTCCTATCGATGGCGGTGATGTTCCCATTCGGAGCTTGCACGCCGGCCGCGCCGCCGGGGCTGGTGAGGTTGCCGTTCTCGAATTGCGAGAGCAACAGGATGGGTGGAACATTGAGCTGGGAGAAGATCATGTTGCCTTGGGGACGGGCAAAGAACATGCCGAAGCCGCCGCGGATGACGGTCTTGTCGGTGATGGAATAGGCGAAGCCGAAGCGGGGCGAGAACAGATTCTGCGCCTCAAAGAAGCCGCGCGGGGCTCCGGCGGGTACGGCGGCGAAAAGCGCGCCGGTGCTGCCGGCGACGCGGCCTTGTTCCTCGACGGGCACGCCGTCGCCGGCGCGTACCAGGCCGTTATACAAGTTGCCCGAACCCGGTACGACGGTTCCGGCCGCGCTGATACGGACCGCCTTCGCGGGATCGTACAAGGAAGGGACGAAGTTCGCCAAGTTGTTGGCTTGCGTATACCAGGGCTGCAGCCACTCCCAGCGGAGTCCGAAATCGAGGCTCAGTTTCCGGTTGACGCGCCAGCTGTCCTGCACGAACGCGCCGGGCTGCGAGAAGCGGAAGAATCCGACGGGATCGGCGCTGGCCTCGCCGTACGTCCGGAAGTTGCCGAGCAGGGCGTCGGCAAGGGCGTTGCCGGTGGTGTTGGTGTTGCCGGGGGTCGAGAAGCTGAGATTTCCGGTGTAGGAGGAACGCCCGTTCTGATCCACGCGATCGCGAATCATGACGAAACCGGCCTTCACTACGTGACGATCGTGGATCCAGGAAATACTGTCCGAGATCTGGCTATCGGTAGAAGGCGAGTGCAGCGAGAACGCCGGCCCCTTGAAATTCGAATAGGCCGTGATGGCGACATCCGGAATACCGTTGCGGTAGTTGCCGGTGCCGTTGGGATAGACGTAGGGGAACGTGAACCCGTAGTTCGCACGCTGCCACGTGTCGCCGTAGGGCGGAATATTCTGCGAGGCCCAGCTGGCGTTCACGCGAAATTCGTTGATGAAATTCGATTTCACCATCCAGGTATGGGCGAGCAGGAAGCTCTCGCCGGGACGTCCGCGCAGGGTCGGCGTGGTCGGAAGGTTCGAGTTCGAGAAGGTGCCGAAAGGATCGACGAGACTATTGCGATCGGAGATCCAGCGTCCGTACAGGCTGTGCTTGTCGTTGATGCGGTAGTCGAGGCGGATCAGGTGCTGGCGATAGTTGAGCGGATTGTCCGGCTGCAGGATTCCGTTGTTGGCGACATTCGCATCGTTAAAAAACGACGCCAGCTTTTCCTGCGTCCGGTACACGTTCGCGATGGCGCGGCCGTTCGGCGTGATGAGCGCGGAGATGTCGTTGTTCGGAATCGGATCCTTGGTGCCGGGGAAGAATAACTGGGCTTGGCTGGCGAAGTTGCCCGCCAGCAAAGCGCTGGAGGGCATGGTGACGCGCGTCGGGCTCGCATTCTGGCGAAGGCGTTTCCAATTCTGGCCATAGAAGAAGAAAAGCTTGTCTTTCTTGATCGGACCGCCGACTGTGAAGCCGAAGTCGTTGTAGCGGAGCTTGGTCTTCTGGACTGAAAAATAGTTGCGCGCATCGAGATCGTTGTTGCGGAACGTCTCGAACGCGGAGCCGTGAAATTGATTGGAGCCGTTCTTGGTGACGACGTTGAACGCGACTCCCGCCGTGCGGCCGTATTCGGCGGATGCGTTCGAGGTCTGCACTTTGACTTCCTGGATGAAGTTCGAATTGACGTTGTTCATCAGGCTGCCATTGCTGCCGGCGACCAGATTAAAGGCTCCGTCCACGGTGAGGTTTTGTGAATCGGAGCGGTTTCCGTTGATGTTCTGATTGGTCGCCGAAAGACTGGTGGTGACGCTGAATTGATCCGGATTGGTGACCACCGCGCCAGGGACAAGCGTCATGAGCTCGACGTAATTTCCGCCGTTAAGAGCAAGGTTCTCGACCTGCTTGCGTTCAATGACGCGCGACAGGTCGCCGGAGGTCGTATTCAAGGCTTCGCCGACTTGACCTACGACATCGATGGCCTGGCTGATTTCGCCGACCTGCAGTTTGAAGTCCGCGGTCAGGCGTCCATCTGCGACGACGTCGATGCCGGTGAGCTTTTGCCGCTTGAATCCGGGATGGCTGGCTTCGAGCGTGTACGGTCCGACCGCAAGGTTGGTAACGACGAAGTAGCCCGCGTTATCGGTTTCGATGGTACGCGTGTCTTGTGAATCCAGATTGAGGACGGTGACGGTTGCGCCTGCGACGCCGGCGCCAGAGGAATCGGTTACGGTGCCAGAAACGCGGCCAAAACTGGTTTGCGCAACCAGCGACGTCGCGCAGAAAAGGAAAGTGAGGAACAGAACGCAGTAACGCACAAGCATGAATAACCCCCGGACGTGGAGAAGTCTTTCGCGACAGCCCAAACATGGAGCTGCCGGATTGTTCCGAATGGGAACGTTACCACATCTGACCCAGAGCATGGCGGCGCAACCCAATTGAAAACGATCATACAGGATTTTTGCGGCCGCGCAAGCGCAATTTGTCGGGTAGGCGATAGAGAACCGCCGCGTCAGGCAGTGGTTTTAGGATGCAGCGTCGCCAGGGCCATCAGCGGGAAGTAATCGCGATACAGGTGATAGCTCAAGTAGAAGACGTTGGGGAAGCCGGTACCGGTCATCAACGATTCTTCCCAGCGGCCCTGCGCGTTCTGGTGATCGAGCAGCCACTGGACGCCGCGTTGGGCGGATACGGAATCACCGGCTCCAGCGGCGGCCAAACCCAACAGGCCCCACGCGGTTTGCGAAGCTGTGCTGGGGGCGCTGATGAAGTGATGCGTCTTGTAACCGGCGCAGCTTTCTCCCCAGCCGCCGTCCTGGTTTTGCGTGGCGCGCAGGAAATCCGCTCCGCGGCGAATGGATTCGTTGACGGCGCTGTTACCCTCGCGCGCTTGCTGGCTGAAAACCGTGTTGCCTTCTATTGCCGCTTTCAAGCCGCGCAGAGCGAGGAAAGTTCCGTAGATGTAGTTGACGCCCCAGCGGCCGTACCAGCTTCCGTCGCGCTCCTGCGTGCGGATCAGGAACTGGACTCCTTTTTCGACGGCGGTATGATCTTGCGGAAGGCCGGATTTGATCAGGGCCTCGAGCACGCGTCCGGTGATGTCCGGGCAGGTGGGATCGAGCATCGCGTTGTGATCGGCGAACGGAACCTTGTTCAGCAGACCCCAATCGTTATCGACGTCGAACGCGGCCCAGCCGCCGTCGCTCGATTGCATGCCGAGCAGCCAATGCAAGGCGCGGCGTTCCACCCGCTGCTGGCGCGCGGGGTCCGACGCTTTGGCGTGCTTAAGCGCCAGCAGCACCATCGCAGTGTCGTCGATATCGGGATAGTATTCGTTCGAGAATTCAAACGCCCAGCCGGAGGGCTCGAGGTTGGGGCGCTTGACGCTCCAGTCGCCTTTGCGCCGGACCTCTTTATCGAGGAGCCAATCGGCGCAGCGCGTCAGCTTCTCGGGCGAGAGCACCTGCGGTTGGGTGTCGCCGAATTGTCCGAGCGCGTAGGCGCAAATCGCCGTGTCCCAGACGGGCGAAACGCAAGGCTGAAACTGAAAGCGGGTTTCGGTTTCGAGCAGCAGATTCTCGAAATGGCGGATGCCGTCGACGAGATCCGGATGGTCCGCGGCGTAGCCGAGCGAATCGAGCGCCATGATGAAGTACATCATCGACGGATAGATGGCTCCGAGGCCGTCGGTGTAGCGAGTGCGCTCGAGCATCCAGCGCTCGGCTTCGCGGATGGCGCGGGCGCGAACGTTCTTGAAGCCGCGCCGCTCCCAGATTTTCATGGCGCGATCGACGTTGTGGAAGACGATCGAGGCAGCATCACGGCGGGGGAGCGACAGCTTCTTATTGGGAAGAATCAGCTCGTCGATATGGACGCCGTTGGGCGCGGGCTTGGTTTTCCCGATGGCCTGGACGATGGACAGTGGCACGATGATCGCGCGCGTCCAGGAAGACATTTCGTACAGTAGATCGCCGGGCGCGAGCACAATTTCCGGCGGAACGGTGGGCACATGCTGGCGCGGAAACAGGCCGAAAAGACTGAAGTTCAGCTTCGTATAGCTGTTGCAGGCCTGCAATCCGCCGAGGGCGATCACGCGGTCTCGAGCGGCGCGCATGGGGGCGCTTTCAGGATTGACGCCGGCAATCTTCATCGCCGTGTAGGCGCGGGCGGTCGCGTTGACTTCGGCTCCGCCGCCGGGGAAGATCCACCAGCCGCCGTCCGGCTGCTGGCGTTCGAGGATCGCGTTGACGGCCTTCTCGACACGGGTGCGCGAAGGCGGATTCCAGGTTCCGTCCGGCGCGGCGGGATGCAGCCAAAGCTGCAGCAGAATGTAGTCGGATTCGAGGGTCGAGTCGGCGGTGAGTTCGCCGCACCAGTAGCCTTCGGGCGATTGCAGTTTCAGCAGTCCATCGGCGCTGGCGCGCGCGGCGATGGCGTGTTGACGATGGCGATCGGCGGTCGCCTGAGAGGCGGCTGCCAGCAGGTCTTTGGTTTTACGCCGCTCGCTAGGATTTACCCAACCCATGGAGCCCATGCGTCCATTGTAGGGCCGGGCTCCAGTGTGGTGCTTACCGGGTTTGCGCGTCGCGTCGCTTTCGGCTAGGTTGGAGTCATGGCCGCGGAACAGAAGGATCTGCTGGCAAATCTCGTTTGGATCGATGCCGAACGCATGAGCGGAACTCCTTGCTTCAAGGGCACGCGGGTGCCGGTTCAGGCTCTGATCGACCACATCAAAGGCAATTCGACACTAGATAATTTTCTGGAAGGCTTTCCGTCGGTGAGTAAACAGCAGGCGGTTCAGTTCATCGAACTGGCCAAAGACAATCTTCTGGCGTGCGTATCCTCTTAGACGAGTGTTTCCCGGACATTCTGTTCAGACTGTCTCGGAGATGGGCTGGCGAAGCAGTAAAGATGGTCCGTTGCTGGAATTCGCACAGGACCAGCTTCGATGTTTTCGTGACAGTTGACTGAAACCTGGAAGTTCAGAACAATCTCAAAGCCTTAGATCTTGGCTTCGTGATCGTGCGTGTACCAAGCAACGAGATCCGTTCCTGCGAACCTATTTTGGAGAACTTTGCCGTGCCGTGGAAACCGTAACGGCTGGTCAGTCCATTTACGTGAAGCGCTAATTCGTGGACGCCTGGCGCTTATACGGAGCCGTGACGTACTTTCCGGCTTCTTCGAGCGCACCTTGGGTGTTGTCCTTGGTGCGGATCGCCTGGCGGTATTCATTCACCGCTCGCTCGCGCTGATCGGTGATGTCAAAGATCTTGCCGAGCTGAATGTGCCCCCACACTTCGGTCCATTTCGGCAGCAGGTCGCCCGAAAGCGATTCACGGAATTCGTTCGCGGCGGACTGCCAGTTGGCCTGCAGGAAGAACACTTCGCCGACGCGATAATGCGCGAGCGAGGAATTGCGCTGGACTTCGAGCGCCTTCTGGTATTCCTTCAGCGCATCCGGATATTCGCCGATCTCGACAAACTGCTCGCCCCGCCGGATGGCCACCGCCACGCGAATGTCATTTGAGAAGCGCAGGACCTTGTTCTTCGGATCGAGGATCACGCTCTTCGGCTTGCCGAACGTCTCGACCACGAACTCGCTCGACGTTCCGACCACTTCGACGCGCTTCTCTTCCGGGTTGCCTTCGGTTTCGACTTTTACGTCCACCGGCATGCGGAAGGTGTCGAGATCCTGGTTCACTTTCCCGAGAACGCGGAAGCCCTTCTGCGTGCGGAATACCGTAAATTCCATCTTGAATTCGGGGGCGCCGCTGGATTCGATCCACTCGGTGAAGAACCACTGCAAGCTTTCGCCGAATACGGTTTCCGCGACCTTGCGGAAGTCGTTGGTCGAGGCCGCCTTGTTCGCGAATTGATCGGGGAAAGTCTTCAGAATTTTGAGGAACACTTCATCGCCGGTCACGTAGCGCAGCATGTTCAGGATCGCGGCGCCTTTGCCTGCCGTGGCGGCCCAATACTCGGGGGAGTAATCTTCTAATCGCGCGGTCTGAATCAGCGGAGGCTGTTCGACGGTGAGCGCCTCAATGTAAGCGTCGCGCATTTTGGTTTCAAACGAGCCGGGATTCGACTGCTCCAGATATTGCAATTCGGCATAGCGCGTCAGCCCGTTGATGAACCACATGTGGTTCCGCGAACTGGGCGAAATCATGTTGCCCCACCATTGGCGTGCAATCTGATTTACCAGCAGATCCGAGCGGACACTGGTGCCTAGAGCACGCGGCGACAGAAACAGAATTCCCGGCGCGGAGTAACCTTCTGGAGCTCCCTTTTCGGTCTCGACTACAGTGAGGTTCGCTTTCGGAGCCAGGCCATAGAGATGCGTCAGGAACGCCATCACCTTGCCGATCTCTTCCGCATAGGGCGCTGCCATCGCCGCCGCTTCGCGCAAGTAGAATGTGGTCGTAATGCCGCCCGACGAGATCGGTTTGGGATCGCCCTTCACAATCGCGATGCTGCCAGGGAAGGACGCGGTCGAGGACTTGAAGCGATACGCGACCTTATCGGCGGGAGCGGTGTCGGAGGTCTCGACGCCGCTGCCGATCACGCGGAAACCGGTGGGCACAACCAGGCGTATGTCGGCGGTAAAGCGGTCCACCGTGTATTCGTTTACGGGAAACCAGCGCGCCGGATACAGAAGGAAGGCGTGGTCCGGCTGGATGGCCGCGAACTTGATTCCGTACACCGGCGATTCTTCGGCGCCGGTCAGGCGGCCGTCGTAGCTGAAGGTCAGCGTGCTGGGCTTGCCTTTCGGAAGGGCATCCGGCAGCGACAGCCGGATCTGCGAATTTTCGGCCGATCGCGAGGCCTGCAACGTGCGGCCGGAATCGTCGGTGATTTTCGGCAGCGTGAGCGCGTTGTTGTACTCGAACTGGAGGCTGGTGGCATCCTCTTGCGGCACGAAGCGCATGGAGACGTTCGCGGTCAGGGTTTGCGTGCGCGGGTTGATTTCCGCGTCGATGGTGTAATGTTCGACGTCGATGCGCGCGGTCCTGCGCTCCTGGGCGGACAGCAGACTCGAGAGCGCGGCGGCCAACAGGACCATGCGGCCCGCGTTACGACGAAACATGTTCGGAATCTTTCCGCAAACTTCGCTTTTCCCAGTTAACCAAGAGCTCATCGACTTCACTCGCCGCCTTCTCCATCGGATCTGTTTCGCCAGACAACTGTCTCGTCACTGCGGCGAGGTCGAGCCGCATCTGATTTCGCGCCGCCTCGTCGTCCAACAACCTCTCGACCGCCCCGGCCAGATTCGCCGGGGTCATTTCATCCTGAATCCACTCGGAGACAATTCGCTTCGAACCGAACTCGGACCCCGGCTGGACGCTTCCCACGCCTTCCCTGTTGACGCCGGCGCCCGACGGGTGGGAACCGATGAGATTTACCATTGTCACGTGAGGAACGCGGACCAGCCTGCGCCCCAGAAACCAACTTAGCGCGTTTACCCGGTAAAAGGTCACCATCGGGGTCCCAAGCATCGCCGCCTCCATCGTCACCGTGCCGGAAGCTGCGAGCGCAACCTTGGCCTGTGCCAGTACATCCCAGGTGGAGCCTTCCTTCACTTGGATGGACGCCGCGCGAATGCGTTCCGAAAATTGTGGACCGGCGTTAGCGGCAAAGCCCGAGGGCAATGCCATCACAAATTGCAGTTCCGGCCGCTTGGCGCGTAACAAGGCAACGGTCGCGAGCAGATCCGGCAGGTGGCGCGCGACTTCGCCCTGACGGCTGCCCGGAAGGATCGCAATTGTATTTTCAGCCAGTTGGATCTCGCCTGGCGCACGCACGATGCGCGTCAGGGGATGCCCGATGTAGACCGCGTTGACGCCGCGCTGGCGAAACCAAGGCTCCTCGAAAGGGAAGATGCAGAGAAGCAGGTCCATCAGGGCGGGGAAGGCGCGGACGCGGCCCTGCCTCCAGGCCCAGACCTGCGGAGCGATCAGGTAGACCACCGGGATACCCAGCTTTTTTAGCTTTTTGGCGACGCGCAGGTTGAAGTCCGGCGTATCACAGAGGATCGCGAGGTCGGGCTCTTCCTGCTCGGCGGCGCGGACCAGCTTGCGGAATTCGCCATAGATCGCGGGGATATGGCGGATCACCTCGACCAGTCCGACGATCGAAAGGCGCTCCAGCAGGATGCGGACGCCGGAAGCGCGCATGCGCGGTCCACCGCAGCCAAAGAACTCCGCGTCGGGATGGCGTCGGCGCAAGGCGACCACCAGATGCGACATATAAAGGTCGCCTGAGGCTTCACCGGCCGAAACGAGGATCTTCACCTTCTTTCAGTATTGACGATCGGCGCAATGCAAACACGGGCGCAACGAGTAAATCTTTCTTTGAACGTTTTCCGCTTCCGGAAGAGTCCTTCTAGTAGTGCCTTGACCGGATGAAAATTATCCCGGGCTGACGCCCGGGGTTTAACCCGCCGGTTACGGCGGGGATCGTTTCGAACCGAATCACGCGGTCAGAGAACTAGAAAGAGGAAAACCTATGAATCCGAGCACGAAAGATCAACTCGAAGGCAAACTGCACGAAATGAAGGGCGCAGTGAAAGAGAAGGTCGGCGAGTTGACCAACAACCCGAATCTTGAGAATGAAGGCACGGCCGAGAAGGTCGGCGGCACCATCCAGAAGAAGGTCGGGCAAATCGAGAAGGTCCTCGAGAAATAATCGTTCGAAGGTTGTGGTGCGGCCGGGATCGGAAGGATCGCTTTCCGCCCGGCCGCGCGCATGTTCGGGCTACTCGATCCGGTCTTTGGCTTTGGCGGCTTCGCGGGTTTGCCACTGCATGTTCGAAGGATTATCCGCTCCGCCACGCTTCAACGGTTGGATGTGGTCGATCACGTAACCGGGGCAAGGCTTTCGCGCCGATGCATCGCCAGTTGAAGGACAAGGATGCGAACTGCGGAAGGCAGTCTGGCCGCACTCGACCGGTGGTGTTTTCGATGCGAGGAAGATCCGGCCGAAGAATGCGATCCACGCGAGTGACCCGAGTGATGGCTGTGGCCGTGAGAATGGCTGCTCGAATGGCCCTTAGCGAGCGCCGGGGTGAATCCCACAACGAGCGCGAATAGGATTGCGGCAAAGCGCACGACCAGCCCTCCGAGCCGGAATGGTTCCGTTGATGTCCAGCATAGCCGATTTTCTGCACCAAACGATTTGAGTCCCGCCGCGCCATAAGCGCGGTACACTGGTATGCGAAACCCTCAGATGTCCGCACTAGATCGCCCCGAACTCCAGAAAACCGACGTCGTTAGCAAAGTCAGCGTCCGCCAGTTCGCGGAGCGCATGCGCGGCGAGATGATTCCGCTCTCGAACTCGGTGTCGTATTATTGCGCCGCGGTGCCGATGAGTAATGAGGACTTCAAGGAATACGTCGAGGAGCCGATTGCGGCGCTGCCGCCGTCTGTAGCGGCTGCATTGCCGAAACTGCGTATCCTGCTGGTTCCGTATCTCGAAAAGACGGGTAAAGCCAACGGCAAAGCCTCGGCCGACTACGTATCGATGGAGAAACCCGCCGAGAAGCGGGCGTCCACGGACTCCGATTTGCGCCTTGAGGGCGAGGCCGTCCTGGTTTTCGCCTTGAAGGACCAAGAGATCGCCGAGTATCATTATCGGCTGTACCGGCGCCTGGCGACCCTAATGGCCGATCAGTGGAACGATACGGTTCGCGGCGCCTATACTCGCTTGATCCGCGAGGAGTTAAGCGCGGACGCCCATGGCGAGGTGGATGACGCCAGTTGGACTGCGAAGCAGACCCTGCTGCGCCGTCAAAAGGGCGCGCGCAAGGAAAGTCCGTCGTACACGGCCTACCTTCGCCAGTCGTTTATTGACAGCCTGACTCTGTATTTACACGGTCTTTGCTGCGATATTGACGTCGAAACCGGTCCGCGGCAGCTGCCGAGCCGATATCTCCGTAAACGTTTGGAACTATTGAGGGAACTCTACCCGCCAGCGGAAGGCTACGTGCTTTTTCCGGAAGAGTTGACCTGAATCGGTACCCGCCCGCCAGCGAAAATACGCCGTTTTCCTAAACAAATCGTTGATATTTGAGGGTCCGCGGGAAACCTGTTACACTAGGGTTGCGTTTGATCGTCCCGCCTCTTGGCAAGAATTTCCATTCTGCTACGAACTGCCCGCCGTCAAATGTAAGGAGACACTCTTGAAGAAGCTGTTTGTAGGCAATTTGGATTTCGGGGCGACGGAACAATCGTTGCGCTCTCTCTTTGAACAACATGGAACGGTAGAGAGCGTCAGTCTCGTAACCGACCGCGACACGGGCCGCTCGCGCGGATTCGGGTTCGTCGAAATGTCGAACGCGCATGAAGCCGAACAGGCCATCGCCGCGCTCAACGGTGCCAATCTCGGCGGCCGCGCAATCAATGTGAATGAAGCCCGCCCCAAGACCGAGGGTGGTGGCGGCGGCGGCGGTGGTCGCGGCGGAGATCGCCGTCCCAAGCGCTGGTAGCTTCCCATCGAGTTCTTAACAAGCCCCGCGCTAAAGCGGGGCTTCATTTTGAAGGAGGACACGGCCCATGGCCACACGTTCACGTACGACCTTTAATAAGAGACAGAAAGAAGCCGCTCGTATGGAGAAGTCCCGCGACAAGCAGGCCAAGCGACTTCAAAATAAAAAAGAAGATAAGCCTGGATTGCCCAGCGAGGACGACATTATGTTGGCCGGGCGCGACGAGGAGGATCTGGATTTGCCGGCCTACTCGAGTGCTGACCCGATGCGGAACCAACCCGCGGAAGCTGAATCCTAAAGGCGCGCCGGGTGTCCCGTTTGGTAGGGCACTCCACTGCCGGGCTTTGTATCTGTTTTTGACAGATTGTTCTTAAAATCACATGGCCGCCATTCCGCAACTGGAATGGCGGCCATTGTTCGTTCGGATCCCGCCTTTTGGGTGCCCATTGAGCGCGGTTGCGATTGCTGGTAACCTGACCTCGCAGGCTTCCGTCGAAAAGGCAATCTATGCGCGCTATCCGGATTGGTGTATTTGTGACGCTCGGGGTAACGGCTGCGCTGGCGCAGTTCCCTCCGGCAACGGGAGGCGGATATCCCGGCGGAGGCTATCCACCCGGCCGGTATCCACCTGGAACCGATCCGCGCTATCCCCAAGGTACTGGAACCGGGACCAGTATTCCCTCCATTCCGCGCGGCAAGAAAAAAGTCAATTCCGAGGACGCGGTGGCGACGTCCGAAATGCGCGGTCTGCTCCGCCAGTTCAAGGAATCCGAGCTGGTGATCGAGACTGAAGACCATCGCGTCATCCATATTTCGCACGCGCCGTCTACCAAGTTCGTTGAAGGCGCGAAGCCCCTGAATCCGACCGACCTGCAACCTGGCGATCACCTGTTCATCGAAGCATCCCAGGATGATAAGAGCCGCTACTTCGCGGTTCGCGTGACGTTTGAAAAAGGTGGTACGCCTTCTGAGCGCGCGAAAGCGCGCCAGCCCATCGGCGACGACATCAAGATGAGCGACGAAGAAAAGGAAGCGCCCGCCGCCAGGTCTTCCGATCCCGACCGCCCCGTGATGAAGCGCGCCGGCGGATCCTCTGACAGTGCACGAACAGCGGACACCAGGAAATCCGACGATGACCGCCCGACGATGCGCCGCGCCGCGGGCTCAGACAGCGACGCGAAGAAATCCGACGACCGCCCGACCATGAAACGTGCCGATTCGAAGGCGAAAGAAGCCGACGCCGATTCGGACGTCGTGAACAATCCGACGGAAGTGCGCTCGGCGGCCAACCGCGATCCGGACGCGCCTCGTTTGGTACGCGGCAAACCCGCGCCGCGAAAATCGTCCGACGATGAGGTCGAGGTCGCCGACGCGCGGATCAATCGCACTGCTTCGGGCCAATCCGTCACCGGTGGACGGAAAGCGATGGAAGATCGTGGAGCACGGAATACTGTTCCGGTCGAGGACGCGCCGGCTCTGCCGCAGGCACCGGAACGCGACGTCGATCCGTTTATCGAGAAGGCGCGCGAGATGGCGACGTCGTTCGTCGAGACGTTGCCTAACTATGTCGTCAAGCAATTCACGACGCGATTCTACAGTACGACTTCGAAGGCCAGTTGGAATCCGCAGGACAACATCTCGACCGACTTAGTTTATGAAAACGGCCGCGAGCAATATCGCAATATTCTGCTGAACGGCAAGCCGCCGAAAGGCAAAATTCAAGACAGCGGATCCTGGTCCACCGGTGAATTCGCGACGGTTTTGCAGGATCTTTTCTCGCCCGCGACCGCCGCCGATTTCCGCAGCCGGGGTTCGGAGACGGTCTCGCATCGCGCCGCCCGCGTCTATGGCTTCCTGGTCGAGCAGCCGAATTCGCATTGGCAGATCATCGCCGAGGGCCAGACCTACCGGCCGTCCTACAAGGGCACGGTCTGGATCGACAAGGAAACTTCGCGCGTCCTTCGCATTGAAATGCAGGCGAAGAACATGCCGAAGGAATTTCCGCTCGACACCGTCGAATCCGCCACCGACTATGATTTCGTGCGCATCTCGAGTGGCAACTTCCTGCTGCCCACGCATTCGGAGAATCTCAGCTGCATCCGCAATTCGAACACCTGCAGCCGCAACGTGATCGACTTCCGCAACTATCGCAAGTTCGGAGCGGAATCGGACATCACGTTCAAGCCGTAAGGTACTAGCCGCTCCGTAACAACAGAAAAGCTCCTGCGCAGGGCAGGGGCTTTTTGCATCTCGCAATCGATCCGCGAGTTAGTCGCCGTGCGAAGCAGCCGGAATCTGTTCGGCGGCCGAGGGCGCCTTGCTGCGCTTGCTCATCCACCATTCCTGCGCGCTCGCGAGGTAGGTGTAAACCACCGGCGTCAGGTACAGCGTGACTAACTGCGAGAAGAGCAGTCCGCCGACTACGACCACGCCGAGCGGTTGGCGGGCTTCGCCGCCTGCGCCGTAACCGATCGCGATCGGCACCGCGCCGAGCAGCGCCGCCATCGTCGTCATCATGATCGGGCGGAAGCGGATGAGGCAGCCCTGATAGATGGCCTCCATCGGAGGCAGGCCCCGGTGTTCGGCTTCGAGCGCGAAATCGATCTGCATGATCGCGTTCTTCTTCACGATGCCGATCAGCATGATGAGTCCGACGAATGCGTAGATGTTGAGATCCATGTGCAGCAGGTACAGCGTGAGCAGCGCGCCGAAGCCCGCGGAAGGCAATCCGGACAGAATGGTCAGCGGGTGAATGTAGCTTTCGTACAGGATGCCTAGCACAATGTAGACGACCAGGATCGCGACAATCATGAGCACCCAAAGATTGCCGAGCGAACCCTCGAACGCCTTGGCCGCGCCTTGGAAGGTGGACGTGATCGATATCGGTAGCGTCTTTCCGGCCACTTCCTGTACTTTGCTGACCGCGTCTCCGAGGGCGTGACCCGGCGCGACGTCGAACGAAATCGTCACCGCCGGAAGCTGTCCATAGTGGCTGATCGCCTGCGGACCGGTTTCCTGATCGATCTCGGCGAGTGTATCGAGCGGAATCAGCGCGCCGCTATCGGCTTTGAAGTACAGCATCGAAAGCGCTCGCGGATCCTGCTGGAATTTCGGCAGCAATTCGAGCAGCACTTTGTATTCATTCACCGGCGAATAGATGGTCGAGACCCAGCGCGGGCCGTACGCATCGTAGAGCGCATTCTCGATTTGCGAAGCATTCACCTGCACCGCCGCCGCCTTGTCGCGGTCGATCGTCACGCTAACCTGCGGCGAATTGATCAGCAGGTTGCTGGTGACATCCTGCAGCACAGGCTCGGCCTGCAGCGCTTTTTCGAGCGCGGCGGAGACGTTATACAACTCTTCCTTGCCGGGCGACTGCATCGTGAATTGATACAGGCTCTTCGTGACCAGTCCGCCGATGCGGATCGTCGGAGGATTTTGCGGATACACTCGCATGCCCTCGACCTCCGCGAATTTGGGCCGCAGGTTTGCCATGATTTCGCCGACCAGCAGCTTGCGCTGCGTACGCGGTTTCAGGTGGACCACCATCTGGCCGAAGTTCGGACCGCCAAGAATCGCGGCATTCGCGCCGCCGACCGTCGAAACAAACGACTCGATGTTCGGATCCGCCGACAGGATGTCCGAAATCTTTTTCTGATACTCGACCATCTGCTGGTACGAACTGCCCTGCGCGCCTTCCGTCGTAATCTGCATCTGGTCCGTGTCCTGATCGGGAATGAATCCCTTCGGGATGATCATGAACAGGTACACCGTCGCGAGCAGAACGATGAGCGAAGCGAACATCGTTACGGGCCGGTAGCGCAGCACCGTTTTTAGGCTTTCGTCATACCATCGCAGCAGCGCGTCGAAGAATCGCTCGGTGATGCGATAGAACCACGATCGCTTTTCTTCATGCGCGGCTCGCAGCATGCGGCTGCAAAGCATCGGGGTCAGTGTCACCGACACGACGCCCGAAATGAGAATGGACGCGCAAATGGTGACCGCGAACTCCTTGAACAGCCGGCCGAGTACTCCGCCCATGAACAAAATCGGGATGAACACGGCGGCAAGCGAGAGCGTCATCGAAACAATAGTGAAGCCGATTTCTTTCGAACCTTCGAGCGCCGCTTCCATCGGAGCCTTGCCCATTTCGATGTGGCGGACGATGTTCTCGAGCATCACGATCGCGTCGTCTACGACGAAGCCGACCGCGAGAATCAACGCCATCATCGACAGGTTGTCGAGGCTGTAATCGAGCAGGTACATCACCGCGAATGTTCCGACAACGGAGAACGGAAGCGCCAGACTCGGAATCGCCGTCGCAGCCGCACTGCGCAGGAACAGGAAAATGACCAGGACGACCAGTCCAAGCGTCAGCAGCATGGTGAACTGAACGTCGTCGTAGGATTCGCGAATGGTATCTGAGCGATCGTAGAGAATGTCGATTTGGATCGAAGGCGGAAGCTCGTTACGGATCAGCGGCAGCAGTTTCTTGATGCCATCCGTCACGGCGATGGTATTGGTTCCCGGCTGGCGTTGAATGCCGAGCACGATGGCGCGCTTCGATTCACCGTTGTGATAAAACCATGACGCCGTCTTATCGTCCTCGACGTTATCGACGACCTTGCCGAGTTCTTCGAGCCGCACCGGAGAACCATTGCGGTAGGCTACGACCAGCGAGCGATAGGCGCTCGCGCTCATCAACTGACCACTGGCCTGCAGCGTGAATGCGCGCTGCGGACCGTTGATGGTGCCGGACGGCAGGTTCACGTTCCAGGCTTTGAGAGCGGTTTCAATTTCGTTTAGGCCGATCTTGCGCGCCGCCAGCGCATACGGGTCCATCTGCACGCGGACCGCGTACTTCTGCGCTCCGAGCACCTGCACCTGGGCGACGCCAGAGACCATCGACAGACGCTGCGCCGTGCGGGTCTCCGCGTATTCGTCGAGCGTCCACAACGGAAGTGAATCGGATTGCACCGCGAGATAGATGATGGGCTGATCGGCGGGGTTTACCTTGGTGAACGTCGGCGGCGTCGGCATGCCCGGAGGCAGCAGGCGCGAAGCCTGGGTGATGGCAGCTTGCACATCGACGGCGGCTCCGTCGAGGTTGCGGCTCAAGTCGAATTCGAGTGTGATCTGCGTGGCGCCGAGCGAGTTGGTCGAGGTCATCGACTCGAGTCCAGCGATCATTGAGAACTGGTTCTCGAGCGGAGTCGCGACCGCGGACGCCATCGTCTCCGGACTCGCGCCCGGCAGGCTGGCGGTAACCAGCAGCGTCGGAAGATCGGCATTCGGAAGATCGCTGACCGGCAGCGAGCGGTAGGCCACGGCTCCGAACAACGCGATCGCCAGCATCAAGAGGCTGGTGGCGATGGGCCGTTCAATAAAGGTGCGCGAAAAATTCATGTGATTCCAGGGATCCGGTTATGCGGCCGGCGTCGCTCCGGGCAGTGCCGCGGTCGGAGCCGATTTCGATTTGCGGGAACGCCACCAAGCCAGGCCATCCTCCATATAGAGGTACACGACCGGCGTCAGATAGAGAGTGATGAGCTGCGAGAAGACCAGTCCGCCGACCACCGCGAGGCCGAGAGGACGGCGCGCTTCGCCACCCGCGCCCGCGCCAATTGCCACCGGAACCGTACCCAGCAGTGCGGCCATCGTGGTCATTAAGATCGGGCGGAAGCGCGTCACGCAGCCTTCGTAGATGGCTTCGGCCGGCGTCTTCCCATGCCTTCGTTCGGCTTCGAGCGCGAAATCAATTTGCATGATCGCGTTCTTTTTCACGATACCGATCAGCATGATAAAACCGACGAACGCATAAATGCTGAGCTCCACCTTGAACAGCAGAAGCGTCAACAGCGCGCCGAATCCAGCGGAAGGCAGTCCCGACAAAATGGTCAGCGGATGGATGTAGCTTTCGTACAAAACGCCAAGAACGATGTACACCACCATGATCGCGACCACCAGCAACAGGCCCATGTTCTGCAGCGAACTTTGGAACGCCTTTGCCGATCCGGTGAAGCTGGTCGTCACCGTGTCGGGTAGCGTGTTGGCGGCCAGATGCGTGATCTCGTCTACGGCGTCACCCAGCGCATAACCCTGCTTCAAATTGAAAGACAGGGTCACCGACGGAAGCTGGCCGGAGTGATTGATGCTCTGCGGACCCGCGTCCTGCTTGGTCTTGGTGACTACGCTGAGCGGAATCAGATTGCCGTTTGGGCTCTTGAAATACAAGCTCTGCAGCATATCCGCGTGCGCCTGGTAGGAAGGCAGCAATTCGAGCAGCACGTGGAACTGATTCGTCGGAGCGTAAATCGTCGTGACCCAGTTCTGCCCATAGGCGTTATACAGCGAGCCTTCAATCAAGGCGGGGTCAAGGCCTAGCGCGGCGGTTTTATCGCGATCGATTTCGAGAGTGACGCGCGGCGTGCGGATCTGCAAGTCGGTGTTGACGTCGAGGATGCCGGGCATCTTTAGCATCTCGCGCCGCATGCGCTCCGATTGCGTAAAGAGCTCATTCGTATCCGGACTTTGCAGGGTGAATTCGTAACTGCTCTTCGAGCCGCGTCCGCCGATGCGGATGGCGGGCGGCAGGCTGAGCGTCACACGCACCCCGGGAAATCCGCTGACCTTGGGGCGAAGGCCATCGACCACCTGCTGGGCCGTCATCACCCGATCGCGCCGCGGCTTCAACTGGACGTACATGCGGCCGCCGTTCGAGCCGCTGCCGTACATATTTCCGCCGACGCTCGACATCAGCGCTTCGACGTTGGGATCGTTCTTGATAACCTCGTTCACGCGTTGTTGGTAGGTCGCCATGTTGAACGACGAAGTGCCTTGCAGCATCTCCGTGCTCACCGAGAATTGATCGTTGTCTGTCTCCGGAATGAAGCCCTTCGGCACCATGACGTACAGATACGCCGTCGCGCCGAGCAACACAAAGAACATCGCCGCCATCACCAGGCGATGCACTAAAACCCAACGCAGCGTTGTCGAATAGACGTGGAGCAGCCCGGCGAAGAAGCGCTCCATCACCATAAACAGGAAGCCGTGCTTTTCCCCCGAAGGCTTCTTCAGCATCCGGCTGCACAGCATCGGCGTCAGCGTGACGGATACGAAACCAGAAAACAGAACCGCGACGCAAATGGTCACCGCGAATTCGCGGAATAAGCGTCCCAGAATTCCGCTCATAAACAGAATCGGGATGAACACCGCCGCGAGCGAGATGGTCATCGAAACGATCGTGAACTGAATTTCCTTCGAGCCTTTCAACGACGCTTCGAGCGGCGACTCGCCCTTCTCGATGTGCCGCACAATGTTTTCGAGCATCACGATCGCGTCGTCGACGATGAAGCCGATTGACAGGATCAGGGCCATCATCGAAAGGTTGTCGAGGCTGTAATTCAGCAGGTACATCACCGAGAACGTACCGAGTATCGAGAATGGCAGGGCCAAGGTTGGGATCAACGTCGCCGACGGATTCCGCAGGAACACGAAAATGACGCCGACCACCAGGCCGAGCGTCAGAGCCATGGTGTATTTCACATCATGGAACGACTCGCGAATATTCTTCGACCGGTCGTTGCGGATCATCAGGATCACGGCGGGAGGCAGCTGCGCCTGCAGCGCCGGAAGCACCTTCTTCACCGCGTCGTTGACTTCGATGACGTTCGAACCCGGCTGCTTCATCACCATCAGGTTGATGGCGCGCGCGGAATGTTCTTTCGTAATCGTCCAGGAAAACGTCCGCTCGTCCTCAACGCTATCGGTCACTTTGCCGAGCTGGCTGAGCCGGACCGGAGCGCCGTGGCGATAGGCGACCACCAGGTCGCGATACTGGGCCGCGTTCATCAGCTGGCCGTTGGCCTGAATCGTGAAAGCCTGATGCGCGCCCCACAGAGTGCCCGTCGGCAGATTCACGTTCCAGTTCTTCATCGCGGTGGCGACTTCGTTGATGCCAATTTTGCGGCTCGCCATCTCGTTCGGATCCACCTGCACGTGGACCGCGAATTTCTGCGCGCCCATCACCGAAACCTGCGCCACGCCGGGGATCTGCGAGATCTTCTGCGCAATCATCGTCTCGGCGTATTCGTCCACCACCCAGAAGGGCAGCGTCGGCGAATTCAGACTGAGCATCATGATCGGCCCGTCGGCCGGGTTCTGCTTGCGGAAGGAAGGAGGCGCCGGCATTCCCGGAGGAAGCAACGGCATGGCCGCGCTGATGGCGGTTTGGACGTCCACCGCGGCGCCGTCGATCTTGCGGTCGAGGTCGAATTGCAGTGTGACGGAGGTCGAGCCAAGCGAGCTAACCGAGGTCATCGAATCGATTCCGGCGATGCCGGTAAACTGGCGCTCGAGCGGAGTCGCCACCGCCGACGCCATGGTAGACGGATCCGCGCCTGGCAGGCTGGCGTTCACCGAAATGGTCGGGAAATCCACCGTCGGCAGATCGCTGACCGGAAGCGCCTGGTAGGAGATCACGCCGAACAGCGCGATGCCCAACATCAACAGGGACGTCGCGATCGGCCGCCGGATACAGGATTCGGAAAGATTCATGGACTAGGCCTCGCGCGACGTACACGGTCCGCCGCCGACTGACTTACGATTTCTTTTTGCCGCCGCCGCCGCGATTGCCGGCCGGATCACGAACCTGGATCTTCATCCCCGGCGCCAGCCGGAGCTGCCCGTCGAGCACCACCGTGTCGCCCTGCTTCAATCCGCTCTCGATCACCAGATCCTGATCGACGCGCGCCCCCGTGGTCACCTTGCGATTTTCCACCGAGCGGTCTTCCTTCACGATGTAGACATAGGTGCCGTCCTGCCCCGTCTGCACCGCTTGATTCGGCAGCACCAGCGCATTCTGCTGCGTCGTCAAGCGCAATGTCACGCGCACGAACTGGCCCGGCCACAGTTTCAGATTGGTGTTTGGAAATGTGCCCTTCAGCTTGATCGTGCCCGTCGTCATATCGACGGCGTTGTCCACGAAGGTGAGGGTTCCAGTTTCCGGTCCGGCCGATTCGTCCTGGGGCTTTGCCGAAACGCCCAGCTTGCCCTGCGCCATGTAGTTCTTGATGGCAGTCAGTTGCGCTTCCGGCACCGAGAACGTCACGTAGATCGGCTCCACCTGGTTGATCGTCGTCAGATCCTGCGTGCCGGCGGCGACCAGGTTGCCTTGCTTGACGGCCAGGTTGCCGGTGCGCCCATTGATCGGCGAGCGGACTTCTGTATACGTCAGCTTTACTTTGGAATTCTCGAGCGATGCCTTCGTCGCGTCGATGTCAGCCTTGGCGCTGTCGATCGAAGCCCGGTCCGCTGCCATCACCTGAAGCGAAACGTTGGCTTGCGTCGAGTACTGATCCGCCTGCTCCTTCGAGATAATCCCTTCCTTCTGGAGTTGCTGGTAGCGACTGGCCTGCGCTTTTGCATATTCCGACTGTGCGGTATCGCGGGCCAGATTTGCTTCCGCGACTTTTTGAGCGGCAGCCAGACGCATCAAGGTTGCCTGCACTTGGGCAATTTCGGCATCGATCGGACGGCGATCGACGTTGAAGAGCAACTGCCCGTTCTTCACATACTCGCCTTCCTTAAAGAAGACTTTCGTCAGTTCGCCCATGACCTGCGCGCGGACAGTAATGGTGGAGTACGCCTCGACGTTGCCGACCACCTGCACTTCCACCGGGACGTCGCGGGTCGACACTTTCGTGATCGTGACGGGAACATCCCCTCGCGGACCCCCTTTTTGAGGTGTCGAATCTGCGCTGGTCGATTTGCAACCCGTCAGAATCAGACTGGCCGTCAAAGCGGCAACGGCAAAACGAGCTGAGAATAGGCGGGAGTGCATGGGAATCTTTATTGTTAACAGTAACCTAGATGCTATCCGGTTGGGAGACCTCCGGATCGAGGCATCTTCCGGAACCAGGGCGCAGGTTAATACGACTCTTATGACGACGATAGCGCCGCCGTTGTTACTCAAAGCGACACCCCAAGTGTGACCCAAAGTGTCACCCCAACTACTACCGACAGTATTGCCGAAAAGCCAAGCGAAGCGTACCGCAAAGCCTGACCGGTTCGCTCCCCGGTGCGCCGGGCGAAAGTCCGTCATTCACCCCACTTTTTGCGCCTTTTTTTCGCCCCCGGTGCGCGGACACGTCTTTCGGACGTAGACTGGAACGAACCTGGACAATCAGATGTCAAATACTAAACAAATGGAAATCGTAGCAGCCGCGCTCGACCAATTCCAGATTGAGCTACCTTCCTGGGGATTCGCGAACACCGGCACCCGGTTCGGAAAATTTCAACAGGCCGCCGCCGCGATCACGACCGAGGACAAGTTCAGCGATGCCGGCCAGGTCCATCATTTCACCGGCGTCTGCCCCACCGTCGCGCTGCACGTTCTGTGGGACTTGCCGGAAGGCGTCGGGAGCGTGGAGGACGTCAAAACCTTAGCCGCGAAATATGCCATCCGTGCCGGATCCATCAACCCCAACGTGTTCCAGGATCAGATTTATAAGTACGGTTCCTTCGGCAATCCTGATCCCGCCGTTCGCGCGCATTCGCTCGAGCACCTGCTTTCGAGCATCGAGATCCAGACCGGTCTTGGCAGCCGCGACCTCTCCCTATGGTTCGCCGACGGATCGAATTATCCGGGCACGCAGAATATCCGGCATCGCCGCCGTTGGTTCGCCGAAGGGCTGGCGGCCGCCCACTCGCGACTGACTCCGGATCAGCGGATGCTGGTCGAGTACAAACCGTTCGAACCGGCTTTCTATCACACCGACATCGCGGATTGGGGCATGGCGCTTGAACTCGCCAGATCAGCCGGTCCGCGCGCGAAAGTGCTGGTCGACACCGGACATCATTACCAGGCGCAAAATATCGAGCAGATTGTCGCCTGGCTTCTCGACCTGGACATGCTCGGCGGGTTCCACTTCAACGACCGCCGCTATGCCGACGACGATCTCACCATGGGTTCGATCGATCCCTACCAGGCCTTCCGCATCTTCCACGAGATTCGTTTTTTTGAATGGGAGACAGGACGGCGCGCCGACATCGCCTACATGATCGACCAGAGCCACAACCTCAAAGGGAAGATCGAAGCGATGATCCAGACCGTCGTCACCGCGCGGGAACTGGTCGCCAAAGCAGCGCTCGTCGATCACACCAAGCTCGCCTTTTTGCAGGATCGCTGCGATCTCGTGGATGCCGAGGAATGCCTGAAGGATGCCTTTGCGACCGACGTTCGGCCCGCGGTCCGCGAATGGGCCCTTTCAAAGGGACTGCCCGCCGATCCGATGGACGCGTTCCGCCAAAGTGGTTACCTCGATCGCGTCACGCCGCTGCGGCGCGAGCGAAATCTGTCGTCCGTCGCCAGCTACGCCTGATTTCCGGCCCTGGATTCAGCGACTCAGAAAATCTCGGACAGTGGAATTTCCATCGATGGCGATTCGGTCCGTAGTACGCCGGTCTTCACTTCCCGTAGACCTTCGGCGAGCGTGGCAATAAACGCTTGGCGCGTTTCCGGATCGATCACCCAGACTGTGGCGACACCCATCGCGAGGTAATCGTTGATCCGAATCTCAATCCGGCTCATTCGATCTTCGGGTGACAATACTTCGATACAAAGAACCGGTGGCGTGCTGGGGACTTTCTGTTTAGGATCGCCGGCGAAGACACAAATATCAGGCACGCGGAACCGGTTCGCTGCGACTCGCAAACGTAACTCCGGCGCAGCGAGCAATCCTTCGCGCTCGTAGCGGGCGCTGAGCAACGATAAGATCTTCCCTTGTAAACGCGCGTGATCCCATTCGCCCACGTTGCGCTCCTCAATCTGACCCTCAACGAAGTCGCAATCCGGCTCGTAGGCGGTCGCCAGATATTCTTCGAGCGAAACGCTCGTGCCGACAGTCATGCTCATACGCTATCACGCTGTTTGCGCATGTTTTAGCGAAGCTGCGGCGATCGAATCCCGCTTAACACTTCGTTTTGCCGCGCAAAACGATCCTCCAGCAGTATCCTATCTGAATATCAACATGCCCCGCTACGCCTTTGAACTGCGGATCAAAGCAGACGCGATTGAGGAATATGAGCGCGAGCACACGCGCGTGTGGCCGGAAATGCTCGCCAAGCTGAAAGCTGTCGGCATCAGCGACTATTCCATCTTCCGCCGCGGCCAGAGCCTGATTCTGTGCCTTCGCGTCGACAATTTCGAAAAGGCTTGGACTGAACTCGACTCCGATCCCGTGAATCGGCGTTGGCAGGAATTCATGAGCCGCCTCTTCGAACCCGTTTCCGGACTGCTACCGGGCGAGCGTTTCGCCATGTGGAAGGAAGTTTTTTACCTCGAGTAGGGCCGACACTCTGGAAGTCCTGCCCCCGTCCCGGTAGACTCGTACAACTGGTTTTGACCCATGACACCCAATCCTGCTCTCGGCGTTCTGTTCCATTGGCTCGGCGGCCTCGCTTCCGGCAGTTTTTATGTACCGTTTCGCGGCGTAAAACGCTGGAGCTGGGAAACCTACTGGCTCGTCGGTGGCTTCTTTAGCTGGATTATCGTGCCCTGGACGTTGGGCTCGTTAATGACCAACGACCTGCTTCCGACGCTGCGTGAAGCGCCGACCTCCAGCCTCGCCTGGGCCTACACGTTCGGCATTCTGTGGGGTCTGGGCGGACTCACGTTCGGCCTCACCATGCGTTATCTCGGAATGTCGCTCGGCATGGCGGTCGTGCTTGGCTTCTGCGCCGCCTTCGGAACTTTGATGCCGCCGATCTTCAACGGCGAATTCGTTCCCAAGGTACTCGGAACCTCCTCCGGCATCGTCATCCTCGTCGGAATCGCGGTCTGCCTCGCCGGAATCGGAATCGCCGGAGCCGCCGGGATTTCGAAGGAGCGCGAAATGTCGGAGGAAGAAAAGCGCGCCGTCATCAAGGAATTCAACTTGAAGAAGGGCCTGCTCGTGGCTGTCTTCTCTGGCGTGATGAGCGCCTGCTTTTCTTACGGACTCGCCGCCGGTGAGCCAATCAAAGAAATTACCCTGAAGCACGGAACCGCCACCCTGTGGCAAGGGCTCCCCGTCCTCGTCGTCGTGCTGCTCGGCGGCTTCACCACCAACTTCATCTGGTGCCTGATTCTGAACGTTCGCAATAAAACAGGCCACGAATATTTCGTCGCCAAGAACAACCCCGCCGAACCGCCCGCGCCGATGCTGCGAAATTATTTCTTCGCCGCCCTGGCCGGCACCACCTGGTATTTCCAGTTCTTCTTTTACACCATGGGCGAAACGCAAATGGGCGCGTACAAATTCTCGAGCTGGACGCTCCACATGGCGAGTATCATCATCTTCAGCACGCTGTGGGGCATCGCGCTGCATGAATGGCGCGGATCGGGCCGCGGAACCAAGATGCTCGTGTTCGCCAGTCTCGTCGTGCTCGTCGGATCCACGGTGATCGTAGGCTACGGCAACTACCTCGGCGCTTCTACGACGACCGCGCAGCTTCGCTAGCGACTCCGCAAAACCACTGGCCCCAGAATTCCCGCCGGTAGCGGCTGCAAATTCACCAGGTCCTGCGGATCAAACCGCCTCCCATACTTCAGGTGCAGCAACTTGTAATCCGGCAGGCTGGACCCCGCCATCGCATTGATCGCCAGATTGCCCACCACGATCCGCAAGTCGTTCGAACCCGCCCGTAGCCCCGTCAACCGGACCTCATAGGGCGGACGCCAAACCGTCCCCACTAACTTGCCGTTGACGTATACCGCGGCGGCTTCGCGCACCGGCGAATCCAGCCACGCGCGCATTCCTGGCCTGTTCGTGATGATCGGACGCGTCGGCGTGCCGGATCCGAAATCGAGGACCGCGTCGCCTTTCAAGAACTCCGCCGGCACCGTCACCGTCTTCTCGTACGTCGCCGTCCCCGAATAGAATTTCGTTTCGGCGCTGTCCGCCCACGATCGAAGCTTCGGCATGTTCTCAACCCGCGATCCAAATTTCACCGTCCATCCCTCGCTGACATCCAGCACCGCGCCAGTTGTCGGCGGCTTCGCCGAAGGCATCGAAGCCGCCTCATTCGAAAACACAAACACCCGCGATTCGTACGGAGCCAGATCCAAGGCCAGCGACGTTCGTCCCGACAGCAAAGCCGTCGTCGCTTCCCGCATCTCGCCCGTGGTGGGATCCCACGACTCGATCCTCTTCGCGACCGACCGAACAAACGCGTTCCCGCGAACAGCTTGGTTCGCTGTGTTCGCTACGAAGTACACATCGGCCGCCGGTAGCTTCCGATGCACGAATCCGACGCCCGTCGGAGCGGAAAAATCAGGCCCTGCCGGATCCAGCTCGAACCGCAATTCCCGCGGACCCGCCGGGAACAACTTCGCCGCCAGTGCCTGAATCGCCGCCGAATCTTTTTGCTCCATCAGCCCCGGAGCCAAAGACGGCAGCCGCCGCAACGCGATCACTTTGCCGGCCGCCGCCGCGAACGCCTCGATCTTCTTCAGCGAAGCCAACGGAATCCGCTCGACGCCAGGCAGCACCAGGACCTTGAAGCCAGCGAATCCGACTTTCTCGATCGCGCCATCGTCTATGAAGTCGAACGCATAGCCAGCATCTAAAATCGTCGGAACCACGTCCGCACCCAGCAGCTCCGGCATCGCCTCATTCAACGAAACCTTGCCTAACGCCGCCTTAGCGCGCGCATCGGCAAGCGGCAAATACACCGCGACATCCGCGACCGGCTTGCCCTGCCGCAATACGAAGCTCACCCGCTGCATGTACTTCGCGATCTCCGGCATCGCGATCCACCACGGATTGTGTTGATTGAACACCGCCGCCGCGTAGAACCGCCATCCCGGCTCGCCCGCGCTTGGCGGCGAATACGGCCAGCCGTGTCCGACCAATTGATTGACGCCTTGCAGAAAGTGGACGTCCGCTTCCGCCTTCATATCGAGAGGCGTCGCGCGGAACACCGGCGAGTGCAGCCAGGTCCAGGTCTCAGACGACGACACTGTGCGGCCGTACAAATGGTTCGCGGAAGTCACCCACCGCGTCGAGGAAAATCCGCGCCAGTTCACGCCTTCGCCTTCCGGCAGATCGACCGTCGCCATACTCGACAACGTCACCGGCGGAGTTCCGTACGTCTGCGAGCGGAGCTTCGTCCGGTGCGCCCGCGCCCATGCATTCAACGGAGCCAGATATCGCTCCTCCGTCAACTCCGTCAGTGTTTTTCCCCAGTCGTTCCGCACCGCGCCGGATTCGTCAGACGTATCCACCAGTTCCTTCAAGTGCGGGAACAAATCATAGCCGCGCCGCTTCCGGAACTCCTCCAAAAAATCGCCTGTCCAATCCGCGCCGTACACTTCCAGGCTGTCGCTGAACACCGCCGTCGGAGGCTGTGCACCGAATGCCCGCAGCAGCGGCTCTCCGGCAACGCGCAAATGGTGATCGATGGCCGCGCGATCCAAGTGATCCAGTACGAATCCATCCGCGCCCACCGAGGGCCGCTTCACTTGCATGCCCGTCCTGCTCGCGATGAAGAACGTCACTACTGACTTGCCCTTGAGGGAAACCGGCAGGCGCGCAACGCCGCGCGCAGGCGGCCGGACCGTCGTCGTCGAAACCTCATTTGCATCGCGATTCTCCATGCTGATGCCGAGCAGCTTTTCTCCTGCGCCCATATCCGGCATGGCCACCGACCCCACCCCCGCGTCGACGTCCACTCGATCCACGCGCAGCCGGCTCGACGCCATCGTCACCGGAATGTGCGGACCGCCATACGGCCAACCGCTACCGAGCGTGATGTCCACCCGCATCCCCAGCGATCGAGCTTTCTCGTTCGCGAACTTCACCGAATCCAGAAAGTCAGATGACAGGTACGCGTGGTTCTTGAAGCCGTGCTCCGGATCGTCGAGCGCCAACGGATACACGGGCTGAATCTCGACGCCGCCGATGCCGCCCGCCTTCATCGTTTCGAGCTCGCGCGCCAGTTCGGCTTTCTCGACTGACGGACCGAACCACCACCAGCGCATCATGATCCGCGCATCGTCCGGCGGATTTAGGAAGCTTCGCCGCAACTCCGCGAGCGTCACCTCGCGAACAGCTTGCCCGCGCATCGCGAAGCCCGCGGCAAATACCGCGCAAAACACCACAAGAAACCGTGCGGCAGTGGGTCTAGACATAAGGACTCTCATTGTCTCGCGATCCATTCGCGATGTCGAAGTGGCGCATTCATCGTTCCCTATCCACCGCGCCAGGAATGTTATTCTAATGCGTTCTTACTCAGCCTGAACCCAAAGAGACGAATCAAGAATATGTCCTCGATTGACGTTCCCATTCGCAACGGGGGCTTCGGCCAAACCGCCAGAAAAGACAACTGGTGGATTCCGCAGCTTCTGACGTTCCTAGGATTCTCTACCTTCATCATCTATTCGACGTGGGCGGCATTTCAGAACGCCCATTATCATTACGGCCCGTATCTCTCGCCGTTTTATTCGCCGGAGCTTTTCGGCGACTCCCCGCACGCTCTCTTCGGACCGCAACCCTCGTGGTGGCCCGCGCTGATGCCGTTTTCGCCCGCCCTGCTGATCCTGTGGGCGCCCGGCGGATTCCGCTTCACCTGTTATTACTACCGCGGAGCCTACTACAAGGCCTTCTGGCAGGACCCTCCCGGCTGCACCGTCGGCGAGCCGCGCAATAGCTACATCGGTGAGAAATCCTTTCCGCTGATTTTGCAAAACGTCCATCGCTACTTCCTCTATATCGCGCTGATCTTCATCGTCCTGCTCGCGCACGACGCCTGGAAAGCGATGTGGTTCAACAATTCATTCGGCATTGGCGTCGGCACCATCGTGCTCCTCATCAATCCCCTCTTGCTCGGCAGCTACACGCTCGGCTGCCACTCGCTGCGCCATCTCATTGGCGGCCGCAAAGACGTCCTGTCGAATTCGCCCGGACAATCTGCCTGCTATGACTGCGTGTCGTCGTTGAACAAACGCCACATGCTGTTCGCGTGGCTGAGCCTCTTCTGGGTCGGCTTCACCGATCTCTATGTCCGCCTCTGCTCGATGGGGATCTGGACCGACTTGAGGATTATCTAGCATGGCGGAATATCAAGTTTTCGAGCACGACGTCCTCGTGCTCGGTGCCGGCGGAGCGGGCCTCAGCGCCGCCGTCGAAGCCTGCGGACTCGGCGTCAAAGTCGGCGTCGTCACGAAATCGCTCCTCGGCAAAGCGCACACCGTAATGGCCGAAGGCGGAGTTGCCGCCGCGATGGGTAACGTCGACGATCGCGACAATTGGAAAGTCCATTTCGCCGACACCATGCGCGGCGGCCAGTACATCAACAACTGGCGCATGGCGGAGTTGCATGCAAAGGAAGCCCCCGATTGCGTACGCGCGCTCGAGGCCTGGGGCGCCGTGTTCGATCGCACTCCCGACGGCAAGATTCTGCAACGAAATTTCGGCGGGCATCGCTACCCGCGCCTCGCGCACGTCGGCGACCGCACCGGCCTCGAAATGATCCGCACTCTCCAGGATCACGGCATCCATCTCGGTATGGACGTGCACATGGAGTGCACCATTCTGACGCTCGTCAAAGACGGCGACCGCGTCGTCGGAGCGTTCGGCTACGATCGCGAACGCGGACGCTTCAAGCTTTTCAAAGCGAAGGCCGTCGTGCTCGCCACCGGCGGCATCGGACGCGCTTTTCAGATCACCAGCAACAGCTGGGAGTACACCGGCGACGGCCACTCGCTCGCTTATCACGCCGGGGCGACGCTGCTCGACATGGAGTTCATTCAGTTCCATCCCACCGGGATGATCTGGCCGCCCAGCGTTCGCGGCATCCTCGTCACCGAAGGCGTACGCGGTGAAGGCGGAGTCCTCAAGAACAAACACGGACGCCGTTTTATGTTCGATGACATTCCGGCGAACTACAAAAATCAGACCGCCGACAGCGAAGAAGAAGGCTGGCGCTACACGCAAGGTGACAAGAGCGCGCGCCGTCCGCCGGAGCTTCTCACGCGCGATCACGTCGCCCGCTGCATTCGCAAACAAGTGAAGGAAGGCAATGGCAGTCCGCATGGCGGCGTGTTTCTTGATATTGCGTGGATCAAAGAGAAGATCAAGGATTCGGAAACGCATATCAAGAAAAAGCTGCCGAGCATGTATCACCAGTTCAAGCAACTCGGCGACATCGATATTACGAAAGAGCCCATGGAAGTCGGCCCGACGACGCACTACATGATGGGTGGAGTCCGCGTCGATGGCGATTCGCAAATGTCCGACGTGCCCGGCCTGTTCGCGGCCGGCGAATGCGCGGCCGGACTCCACGGAGCCAACCGCCTGGGCGGCAATTCGCTCTCCGACCTTCTCGTTTTCGGCACGCGTGCCGGACGCTACGCCGCGGAGTTCGCCAAGTTGAACAAGCAAGGTGCGCCGGATCCGAAACACATCGCGGACGCGGAAAAATGGGCCCTCGAGCCCTTCGATCGCGGAGGCGCCGGCAGCCAGCCGTTCCAGATTCAGCACGAATTGCAGGACATGATGCAGGATCTGGTTGGCATCGTGCGGCAAGAATCGGAAATGAAAGAAGCCCTCGCCGGCATCACTAAATTGCAAGAGCGCGCGCGCACCGTTGGCGTGGTCGGCAATCGCGAATACAACGGCGGCTGGCACACCGCGCTCGACCTGGCGAATTTGCTCACGGTCGCCGAGATCGTCACCCTCGCTGCGATCGACCGCAAAGAAAGCCGCGGAGCGCATTTCCGCGACGACTTCCCCGACAAGGATCCGCAGTGGGGAGCGCAGAACATTATTATTCGCAAAGGCGACGACGGGCCGAAAGTCATCCACCAGCCGACCACCGCACTACCCGCTGAACTCGAACAAATCATCAAGGAGAATGCCTGATGGCGACGGCAACCTTTAAGATCTGGCGTGGCGACAAGTCGGGCGGCGAGTTCAAGGAGTACACCACCGAAACGTCCACGGGCATGGTCGTGCTCGACGCCGTGCATCAGATTCAGGCCAAGGACGCAAACGATTTGGCGGTCCGCTGGAACTGCAAAGCAGGCAAGTGCGGATCCTGTTCGGCGGAGATCAACGGCAATCCGCGCTTGATGTGCATGACGCGGCTCAACACCCTGAATCTCGACGAGCCGATCACCGTCGAGCCGATGAAAACGTTCCCGCTGATTCGCGATCTGGTCACCGACGTCTCCTGGAATTTCGAAGTCAAGAAGAAGATTCAGAAACTCAAGACCCGGAAGCCGGATTTCGCCGACGGCACCTGGAAAACCGAGCAGCGCGACATCGACCGCGTCCAGGAATTCCGCAAGTGCATCGAGTGCTTCCTCTGCCAGGACGTCTGCCACGTCTTGCGCGAACACCAGATGCACGACAAATTTATCGGACCGCGTTTCCTCGTCTACACCGCCGCGCTCGAGATGAATCCCATCGACACCGGCGACCGGCTGAAAGCGTTGAAGGACGAATACGGCATCGGCTATTGCAACATTACGAAATGTTGCACCAAGGTCTGCCCCGAGGAGATTCACATCACCGACAACGCGATCATTCCGCTGAAGGAACGTGTCGTGGACGAATTCTACGATCCGCTCGGCCGCCTCTTCAAAATGTTCAAAGGCTCGTAAGTGGGATAACGTGGCATAGGCCTCGGGCCTGTGCAAACTAGAACCGTGTGCAGATGCGAAGGAGACCTCTCCGTGTTTGAGCTAAAGCCCATCTCTATGGACGCGATTCCTGAAGCGCTGGACAAGGCGCATCGCTACAGGTTGCTCAACGAACCGATGCAGGCGCAGAGCATCTGCCTCGACGTGCTCCGCGTCGAACCCGCCAATCAGCTTGCGCTCACCACGCTATTGTTGAGCCTGACGGATCAGTTCGGCGGCGAAAGCACGCCGGCGAAAGCGCGCGAAGTCCTCGGCCGCCTGACCGGTGAATACGAGCGCCAGTATTACTCGGGAATTATCTGCGAGCGCGCGGGACAAGTCGCGATGAAGATGCGCACGCCGGGAGGCGGCCACAAGGCGCATGAGCTCTTCCGCGAAGCCATGTCGTTTTACGAGAAAGCCGAAGCCATCCGCCCCGCCGGCCACGACGACGCGATTCTCCGCTGGAATACCTGTGCGCGAATCCTGATGCGCCTTCCCGACGTGAAGCCAATGTCGGCAGAGCGCGAAGTGGTGCTCGACGACTAACGACCACCTCGGCGCAGTCGGCTAGGAAACCGCGAACTCGTAATCTTCCTTGGTCATCAAAGGACGCAGCGCACGCTGTACCTTTTGATTCCCCAGGAGACACACGCCGCGCACAAAGTAGCGGACCACCGGCGGACCGTCGCCCTTCCAGCCCTGCGCCAACGGAATCACATCGGTGCCGTTCGGAGAGAAGAACACGCGATCCACCCAGCGCTCGCGGCCGGCCAGATCCGGAGCGTCGCTCAGCACTTCGCGCAGGCCTTTCAGCACCCGCAACCGGAACGGTTCGCGATATTGCGGCAGAAACAGAATCTCACTCTGGCCGTCGCGTACTTCGGCCGCGAATTCGGCGAAGCTTTCCGCATTCGTTAGATTGATGTTCGCGTTGGCTTCGCGCCCGTGGCGGTCGCCGCCTGAAACCAGCGTGCGGCCCAACTCGCGCGCGAGGATTCCGACGGAGCGATTCTCATGACACGGACGCAGCCCATTCAGTTCCAGGGCATCAATCCACTGTCCGGTCTGTTCGAGCAGTTCCATCAAGGTAGCGCGATGCTTGTCCGCGCCGATCGTTGCCTGGTCCCACAGCGGATGGTTCAGCACGATCAAGCCATCGGTTTCGCGATGCAGTCCGGCGAACAGTTCGCGCAGCAACTTCAAATCCGGATTCGCCGTGTACGTCGCCAGCGCCGCCATGGTGTCGTGCGCGGAGTACGGCGGCAGGTTGTGGACGCCGACATGAAAATACGTCGTGCCGAACGGAATCGACCATTCCACCGAAATCGGAACTTCGCGATCGAGCACCTGTAACTGCGATCCCGCGTCGATGTTGTCGTGGTCGGTTAGCGAAACCATCGCCGCCAGACCGAGGTCTTCGATCTGCTTCTGCTCGACTTCGAACGCTTCACGCCCGGGCAACGGCGGAGTCCAATACGCCTGGCTCAAATCCAACGCGCGGCCGCGGCGCTCTTCGTAGCGCTTCATCTGCCGCTCGTATTCCCACTGCAGCCACGGAATCGATTTTGTATATCGCGGGATGAACGTCAGCCGCTCTTTCGAGTGCATTGTGTGGCTATGCAGCGATACACCGCCACGAAATCCCCGGGTCGCTTTTGCGTCCCGCCATAGACACCGCACTGGCCCCTTCGTCAAACGCTCCTCCTGGCAGCCCGGGCGTTCCACAGGAACGCAACTCCGGCCGCAATCATACTGATAGCCAAACCCGCCAAGCCGTCAGCTGTGTAATGATACCGCCCGTAGACCGTGTTCGCGAGAACCAGTGTTGCGATCGCCAAAAGCACGAATCCCGCGCGCCGGGATTCCGGAAGTGCCAGCAGCATCGCGAAGGCGGCCGCGAACCCCACCGTCACATGCCCGCTCGGAAACACGCTCGCCTGAATATCGCAGCGCTCGAGAATCCAGACGTTGAATTGGCGGAAAACCGTATCCACCGCCGGAAGATCCTGTCCGGCGAACAACAGCCTCGGCGAAGCAGTCGGGAAGTACGGCAGTAACAAATAAGTGCTCAGCGTTCCCAACAGGAACGGGAACTGAAAATCTTCGAGGCGCTTCCGTTCGCGCCGGATGTAGAAGTATAGAATCGCCAGCGGTGGAACGGTGTAGAGCAGCAGGTAGGCCAGCTCCAGCGTTCCCGGAATTACAAATCCGAAGCGCTCGATCGCCGCCCGCATTCCCCAGTCGTTCAACAGCACTCGATCCCAGCCCACCCATGTGGTTTCGAGATCGTGCCTTGCCTGGGTCGCAGGAAACCAGTCGGCGCTGCGGTACGCAAGTAGCACCAGTGGAGCCGGGGCCCAATCGCGTAGGCAGCTCCACACCGGACCCTCGGAACGCGCGTCCATCATCGCCAACAGGAACAGCCCCGCTGGAACCAGAAGCACCAGCAGGCTCCAGTGCGGAAACCCGGCACCGCGCGCCTGGCCAAGCAGCGCGACGTAGGTGAAGAAGAAAATCAGTAGCCAATCGCTGCGGCGCAAGTTCGCTGTTTGCGCAAACGCGGGCGCCCATGCGCCAACGGCCGGCTCGACATTGAGGCCGGCTACCGCGGTTTCATTGGGCACTGATCGTCGCGCCTTTGAGGAATTTCGTTCTCGTTCCTTCCATCCGCCGCCTTCTGACTTGACTATGCCCGAGACTGACCCCGTCTCCCCTGTTCGCCTGAACGCAGACGCCATAGTACTTCAGCGCCGGTGAACATTGCCACCCGATTTCCGCCACCAAACGGCACGGACCCCGTGCGAAGCAGCTGGATTCGTTTCGATCCAGTGAACAGCAGCAATCTTACCGCACTCCCGCCCTGTAAAACCATCGCCTTAATGAGATCTTCATCCGCTGAGCCGCGCCTTCCACAGACTCTTCCGTCACGGTCCGCGCCGATGGCTCAGGTCTCCGGCCTGTGCGAAAGGCGCCGCGCAAAGAGCCGCGGCAGCCTCCGCAACACAACTCTCCGCATCCTCCCGCGCGCGAGTATCATCGAGAGGAGCACGACGAGAGGAGCACGACGGGAGTGCAGGCTTTCATGCGATCGCGAATCTCGGTTCCGCTGTTCGCCGCGGGCGCCCTCTGCGCCCTACTCGGCGGAGTCATCTGGGCGCAGCGTCCCTTCCACCAATTCCCCGGCGTCGAGTACCGCCATTTCGATACGCCCCCCGATGCCACCGAAGCCACCGAGTGGATTTTCGCTCGCCTGATGTATCCGCCTGGCTGGAACGACGGCTATCGCGGAAGGTTCGATGGCGATTGGCGTCAGGGCCTCTCGCTGTGGACTCAGGATTATCCCCGCGCTGACCGCCACTTCGCGCAAGCCATGCGGCGCCTCACGCGCATTCATGTTCGCTCCGCCGAGCAGCCGGTTAACCTCGACGACGGCGAGGAAGTTTACAACTGGCCCTGGCTTTACGCTGTGCAAGTCGGCGAATGGACGCTCACCGACGCCCAGGCGAAAGTGCTCCGCGATTACTGCCTGCGGGGCGGGTTTTTTTTGGCCGACGATTTTCACGGCACCGTCGAATGGGGCGTGTTCCAGGAAGTGATGCATCGCGTTTTTCCTGATCGCCAGATCGTCGACATCGACGAAGAAGATCCGATGTTCCACGTCCTCTACGACCTTAAAGACCGCATCCAGGTTCCCGGTGCCGCCCACCTCGGACGCGGCTACAAGCTCGACGGCGTCGGAGCCCACTGGCGCGCCATCAAAGACGACAAGGGCCGCATCATGGTCGGCATCTCCTATAACTCCGACATCGGCGACGCCTGGGAATATGCCGACGATCCCAGTTACCCGGAGAAATTTTCCGGCATGGCGATTCGCTGGGGCGTCAATTCAGTCATATACTCCATGACGCACTGAGGTCTCGCTTCCGCCGAAGTGCATTTTTTTACCCATCCCGTGCACAAGTAAACCTTCCAGCCGCTCACTTCTGCACCGCCACCGCCCATCTTGCTTTCTTCTCAACGGAATTCCCAAAAGGACTGTAACTTGCATTGGAAACGACAGGTCGTTGCGCAGCAGCGGCTCAAATTATCGAGAAGGAAGCATCAATGAGCGACATCAAAGAAAAAGCGAAAGAAACGATCGATTCCGCTGCCGACAGTGCAAAAAAGGCAACCGAGACGGTGGTAGATAAGACGAAGGATCTAGCCCATCAGGCCGGGAAAAAGATGGAAGATGCCGGCGACAAATTGAGGAACGCGTAAGCGAAATCCAAATGAAAAACTTCATGCGATTCGCACCGGCAATCTTCTGCGCACTAGCATTGGCCGCCACTGCCCAGGAGACCCAGCCGGACAACACCAAGGTCAACAAGCGCGACAAAAATCCGGGGGCGGTCACCGCCGATCAGCAGAAAATGAACGCGGGCGACACGGAACTGACGCGCAAAATCCGCAAGTCCATCATGGCGGACAAATCGCTCTCGACGTACGCCCACAATATCAAGGTCGTCAGCCAGGACGGTATGGTCACTCTCAAAGGACCGGTCAAGTCCAACGCCGAGAAGAAGGCCGTCCTCGCGAAGGCTGTTGCCATTACCGGTAGCGCCGACAAGGTTTCGGATCAGATGTCCGTCAAGACGAATTAACGAAAGAGAACAAGGAGAAATATCATGGCAGGAAGTAACACAGCGGTATTTGGAATTTACAAGAGCGTCAGCCAGGCGGAGATGGCGGTTAGCCGCCTGACCTCGAGCGGATTCGCGTCGAACGACATCTCGGTGATGTTCCCCGATGTCCAGAGCACGAAAGAATTCGCGCACGAAAAGAACACCAAGGCCCCGGAAGGCACAACGACTGGCGTGACTGCCGGCGGAGCGATTGGCGGTACGCTCGGCCTACTCGCCGGAATCGGCGCACTGGCCATCCCGGGTGTCGGGCCGTTCATTGCGGCCGGACCGATCATGGGCGCTCTCGCTGGATTGGGTGTCGGCGGAGCCGTCGGTGGCCTGGTCGGAGCGCTGGTTGGTATGGGCATCCCGGAATATGAAGCCAAGCGCTACGAAGGCCGCGTGAAAGATGGCGGAGTGCTTCTGTCGGTCCACTGCGATTCCTCGACCGAAGTAAAGCGCGCCGAAGACCTGTTGAAAGCGACTGGCGCCGACGACATTTCGTCCGCCGGCGAGAAGGCTGTCAGCACGCACGGCGTCAACAGCTAACTGAGAGTGGCTCGACCAAAGAAAAAGCCGCGGGAGCGATCCCGCGGCTTTTTTCTGTCCACAAATAAAATCGTAACTACGATGGATCGCGGCTGCGCGTGGCGGAAACACCGTGCAGGATTCCGACTCCAATAAGCACCACCGCTCCGACGCCAATCCACTGCGCCGGGACATGCATCAAGTTCGCGCCGATTACCAATCCGATCAGCATAATCGCGTAGCCGACCAAGTAGATTGCAAAAGACATGCTTCCCCCATTCTTCGCGGTTCTGCCGCTCAGGTTTTGAAGAGCAGGTCGGCAACCATTGCCGAAGCCCAGCATTTTCATCGCGGCAAGGCGGCCAAATCTTCCATATGTGCAGCAATTGCCGATAGGGCGGCGTAAGGACTTACGGCTGCTGAACGAGCACTGGTCTCGCAAGTGTCGCTGGTGACTTCGAAATCGCGATCCCACGTCTAAAAGCCCAGCCCGTGCGGCCTCGCGGTGATAGAGTATTGGCTGTAGTAGCTTCTAGTTCGGTGAAGGTGGCGGCGTGTTGCAAAGGGATAGGTAAATCGAACTGCCCCGGTTGTAAAATCGATTCGAGGATCCAATGACCAGTGAGTACATCGACGAACGCGACGGCGGGTTATACCTGGCGGGCACTCGAGTCTCGCTCGATTCCGTGATTCATGCATTCAACCGAGGCACTGCTCCCGAGTCTATCCTTCGATCCTTCGAGCTGATTGGTTCGCTGGAGCGAGTCTACGGAGCGATCACTTACTATCTCGCGAATAAAGATCAGGTGGATGAATACCTCGACTGCCAGCGGATCCTTGCCGAGAAGCTCCGCGCGGAAAACCCCCTTCCGGCCGAACTCCAGACCCGGTTAGCGCGGGCGCGACAAGCGGTCCCCCAACGATAAGCCGGGTGGTGTTTGCAAACCGGTTTGCGAGCGCAAACAACTGTAGCGATGTGCTATTGTTCTAATCAGATTTCGACAAATCCATTACACTGATTCACCTAAAGTTCGTGAATTCCCCAGTTCGCGAATGTATGAGACCAGAACCGGTGTGGCATTGAGGCCAACAAATGGAGCAGTCGAAATATCAAGCGGATGCGAACCTACACTTCGAGATTGTTCTCGGGGTATTACGGCGCGAGCAATCAATTGATTTTCAGAGTGCGCAGGAAGGTTTGCCAGAGGGTCTCGCAGACCCAGAGGTTCTGCTATTTGCGGCGTCCCAAAACCGGATCCTCGTTTCGCACGACGTAAACACAATGCCTCGCCATTTCCGCGATTTCATGGCTACCCGAGGCAGCTCACCGGGCGTGATTCTCATTTCTCAAGAGGTGCCTCTTCAAAAAGCGATCGAGGATTTGGTACTGATCTGGGCAGCTTCCGACCAAAGCGATTGGAGAGACCGAATCTCTTGGTTGCCCCTGTAGAAGGATTCCGCTACGGCCGCCGCTGCAGCAGATCCTTTAACTCGTGCAGGAACGCTTCCACATCCTGGAAGTCGCGATACACCGACGCGAAGCGCACGTAGGCGATCTTGTCTACCGACTTCAACCGCTCCATCAGCATCTCGCCGACCTCGCTGGTGGTCACTTCGCGATCCTGGCTCTCGATCACTTTCGATTCGATGTCATCCACCAGCGCCGCCAGCTTGCCCATCGGAACGGGCCGCTTCTCGCACGCCTTCAATAATCCGTCGAGCACCTTCTGCCGATCGAATTTCTCGCGCCGCCCGTCCCGCTTCACCACCATGAATGGAATCTCGTCGGTGCGCTCATACGTCGTGAACCGCCGCTCGCACTTGATGCACTCGCGCCGCCGCCGGATCGAATCACCTTCTTTGCTCTCGCGCGAATCGATCACCTTGTCTTCACGGTGATTGCAAAAAGGACATCTCATTGTCGAATCCCCATGCGCCCGGTCTCACTCTCCGCCGAAGTCGCCTCCGCCGCCAGTTGCCGTAAGCTCCGCACTTGAATCCCCTCGTGGACCGCCAAGCCCAATCCAAACGGCACGATCACTGCGAACGACGTCGCCCAGAACACGACGGCCAATCCGGTCGCGACCTCGAAGCTCAATCCGAACAGCTCCGTCAATACAACCACCGCGGCGATCTGCATTCCGCCGCCGATCCCTGGAATCTGGATCGCGCTTCCAAACGACACGAACCCCATGAACACCAGGATGTTGTTCCAGCCCAGGTTCGCCGTCTCCGGAAACGCCCGGAAAATCGCGAGGAAGCTTGCCGCCACCAGCGACCACTCCACAAAGGTATAAATCAACAGCCGCAGTGCGAACGCGTTATCCCGCGTCGAGCCCATCCCGGCGGAAAACGACCCGAGCAGGCCCCGGACCCGATCCAGAATCCGCGCTGGCAAAAAGCCTAATGCCGCGAGCAGCCGGTCGTGCGCCGAATCCGTAAAGTGGCGGAACGCGATCAGCACCGTCAGCGCCGCCAGCGCCGCCCCCGCCGCCACCCAGCCTCCGATGTCCAGGATCCACTGCAGCCCCGGGTTCCCGGCGACCGCTGTGTGAGAAACCTGCGTCAGCGCCGCCCCGAAAATCAGCAGCACCATCAAAAGGTCGAAAATCCGCTCGATCAGCCAAACCGCCAGCTGCGACGAAAACGGAACGTTCTCGTGCTTCGCGATCAAATAAGGACGCACCAGCTCCCCGGCCCGTCCGAACAGAACGATTGCGGTGAACCCGATCGCGGTCGCTTTGAACAGATACCAAACGCTCGCGTTCGGCCGGATCGGCCGGATCATGACTTCCCACCGGATCGCCCGCCCGAAATACGTCAGCAGGATCAGGCCGGTCGCCAGCGTCATCCATCGCCAATCCAGTCCGCGGATGGTCGAAAAGAAGATATCCCACTGAAAGGACTTGGCTTTCTCCCGGAGCGCCCACGCGGCCGCGATCAGCAGGACGACCAGCGCCACGCCGATCCAGTGTTTCCGGCGGCGGGCCCAATGGGACGAGGTCGGGCGAACGGTGTTCGGCGCTACGATATGGCCCCCGGATAATTAAATAACATGGCTTACACGTCCCACCAGCTCGAATCCGGCGCAGTCCACCGGCCCCCCTGCGGCACTCGCCGAAAGAATTCGCCGCGGCGAATCGGGTACGGCTAGAATGAAATGCGAACTTCTCATGACTTTTCCTCGTTATAGGGTATGTACGGCTAGGCGGAAGTCCTTAAACCCGCCGGGCCGTCGAGGAATTTCATGGCAGCAGCCGCCACAGTTCGACAGGTTATCACGACGACGCCCCTATCAGTTAGCGGGAGTTCGGCTGGCACTTGGACTTGGACAGGATTTTCATCGCCGGGGAAACGGGGAAATTTCTTGGACGCAGACGCCCAGTTAGTAGGCCGTTGCCTGGGCGGCGACGAGACAGCGTGGGAGGACCTTGTGAAGGCCCATACCCGGCGCGTGTTCTCGATTTGCTACCGCTTTACGGGCAGCGATAACGAAGCGCAGGACCTGACGCAGGAAGTGTTCCTGCGCATCTTCCGCAGCCTCAAAACCTTTCGCCAGGGCGAAGGCTCCTTCACGGTCTGGCTCACCAGGCTGAGCCGGAATTTGCTGATCGACCACTACCGCCGCAGCCGGCTCGACCGCGCCACCGATTCGATCGAGGACCAGCTTCCAATGCTCGAGGAGAAAACCTCGATGTCGTCCCGTACCGACAGCCTGGTCGCCGGACGCGAAGCCAGCGAAATTTTACAGGCGGCGCTGCAGAAGCTCTCGCCGGAGTTGCGTGAGACTGTCATTCTCCGCGAACTCGAAGAGATGGAATACCGGGAGATTGCACAGGCCCTTTCCGTACCCGAAGGTACGGTAAAATCGCGCCTGAACCGGGGCCGCGCCGAACTTGCGCGAATATTGAGGAGGCAGAAGATCGCTCTCTAGATGGCTTTCTTTGACGCCTATGAATAAGATGAACTGCTCGGAATTCGACAATCTGCTCTGCGACTACGTGGACCAAACCCTCCACGGTGAGCAGAAGCTTGCCGCCCAGCAGCACATTGCGGAATGCGCGGACTGCGCGGAATTGGCCAAGGATTGCCTGGCCGGAGCCAACTTCCTCGAGCGTGTGGCCGCCGTTGAGCCTCCTCCGGAACTGGTTACCCGCATCCTGTTCGATGTCACCAGCGGACGCGCCACGGCGCAATTGAAACAGACCGCGGTCCGCAGGGTCTTTGGTAAGTGGCTGGAGCCGGTGCTGCAGCCTCGGTTCGCAATGGGCATGGCGATGACGGTGTTGAGCTTCGCAATGCTGGGACGGTTTTCCGGGATTCAAGTCCGGCAGTTGAAGCCATCGGATCTCGATCCGGTCAAAGTGTGGGCGACGCTGGACGACAAGACGCATAGAGCATGGAATGGCGCGGTGAAATATTACGAAAGCCTGAAGCTGGTCTACGACATTCAGACCAGACTGAAGGATTGGGGCGATCAGGCCGAGGCGGACAAGAGTTCTACAAACAAGATCCAGCCCGGCCAGAACGGCACTCCGAAGTAAAACGGGAACGTGGGTGCGTTAGGGGCGCACGAAGCAAAGCGGCCGTTTTACGAGAGAAGTCAGATAGGGGAACAAGAAGATGAGCGTGGAGACAATCGCGGGCTATTGCCGTGCATGCGGCAAGCCGTTAGACGCGGCGAGCATGCGGACTTTTCAGGGCACGATCTACTGTGCCGAGCACGTTCCAGTCGCGCCCGGCGTTTCCGGAACCGCGGCCGCTTACGACCCGGCCAATCCGTATTCCATTCCGCCCAACACCGGACCCGCGGGCTATCCGCTCGGTGCCCAACCAACCGGTGCCGCGCCGATGAGCGGACAAGCGAATCCCGGCGTCTCGCCCGGACTCGCATTCATCCTCGGCATGATCCCCGGCGTCGGCGCCATCTATAACGGCCAATACGCCAAGGGCCTCATGCACGTGGTCATCTTTGGCCTGCTGATCAGCATCATCGAACACGCCTATGGCTGGGTTCCGCTGATCTCGCTCATGATCGCGGGCTTCTGGTTCTACATGTGCTTCGAGGCGTATCACACCGCCAAGCGCCGCCAGATGGGCCTTCCAGTTGATGAATTTTCCAGCCTGATTCCGCTCAAATCGAGTGGAACCGGAACGCTGATCGCCCCCGTGATCCTGGTCGCGGCCGGCGTCCTCATCCTGCTCAGCAACTTGAACCTGCTCGATCTCGGACAAGTGCTGCGCTTCTGGCCGGTCGCCTTGATCATCCTCGGCGGAGCCATGCTGTACGCCCGCGCCACCGGTAGTTCGACCAATGCCGGCGGAGGTGCGCAATGAGCCAGACCAGTGCCGTCATCCGCGCCGTTCGTGGCCCCATTCTTCTGATTGCGCTGGGCGCTCTCACGGCGGCCGACACCTTCGGTACCTACAGCCTCACCCGGACCTGGCCAATTCTTCTGATCCTGTTCGGCCTCATGAAGCTTGCCGAGAAGGCGGCCGATTCGCACGACATCGATAGCGGCCCCGGCCCGGGCGGGCCGGTTTACGGAACACCCTACGGCGGCAATCCGCCGTATCCCGGACAGCCCGGCTATCCCGTGGGTCAAACCATGGGTCAAACCACGGGTCCAACCAGCGGCGCCTACGTCGCACCTAACATCGTGGACGTAAAGCCGCAGCCGGTCGATCCGCCCAAGTCCGAAATGTAAGCAGCCGCCGTTCCAATCGCATTTCCGCAAGTTGATGACAGATTCGCAGGTATAAAGACATGAGACGCTCATCCCTCGTCGCACCGCTGGTTTTGATCGGCATCGGCGCGTTGTTCTTGGCACGAAACCTCTATCCCGACTTGCCGCTCATCGATTGGCTCGCGCGCTATTGGCCTTTCCTGCTGATGGGCTGGGGCGCGATTCGCCTGGTCGAAATCCTGTCGTGGTCCGCCACCGGCAAGCCCCTTCCTAGGAGCGGCGTCTCGGGCGGCGAATGGGTTCTCATCGTGTTCCTCATCCTGTTCGGCTATGGTCTGCTCGCAGCCCGCCAGGCCGACGGCTGGTGGCGCAGTGGACGCGTTCGCATCGGCGGCCTGGAAATGTTCGGCGAGAACTACGAGTATCCATTTGCAGGAGAAGTGAAAACCGCTTCCAAGACTCCGCTCGTCGTGCTCGAAAGTTTTCGCGGCAACGCCCGCATCATCGGCGGCGACGTCGACACCGTGAAGGTCACCGGCCGTAAATCGGTTCGCAGCCTGCAGCAAAAAGATGCCGATAAAACCGACAAAGACACGCCGCTTGAAGTTGTGAGCGAAGGCGGACGCATCATCATCCGCTCCAATCAGGAACGCAGCGGAAACTCCCGCATTACCGCCGAATTCGACATCACCGTTCCTCGCGGAGCTTCTATCGAAGCGCGTGGACGCCGCGGCGATTTCGATATCTCCGATATCACCGGCGCGATCGACATCTCAAGCGACAACGCCGGAGTCCGCCTCTCGGGCATCGGCGGTAACGTCAAGATCGATACCCGCAACGGCGACATTATCCGCGCCACCAACGTCAAGGGCGACGTCGAAGTCCGCGGACGCGGCGGCGATCTCGAACTCGAAAACATCTCCGGCATCGTCACCATCGGAGCCGATATGCGCGGCACCATCCAGTTCCGCAACCTCGCCAAGCCGCTCCGCTACGAGAGTTCGCAAACCACGCTTGCCATCGAGAAGATTCCCGGCATGGTCCGCATGGGGCTCGGCGATTTGAATGCTACCGATGTCGTCGGTCCCATTCGCGTCACCTCGAAAACCAAGGATATTCAGATCACCAACTTCACCCAGTCGCTGGAACTCTCGATCGATCGCGGCGATATCGAAATCAGGCCCGGCCGTCTGCCGCTCGGCAAAATCGACGTCCATACCCGCAGCGGCGATATCGAAATCGCGATCCCTTCGGCGGCTAAGTTTCAGCTGAACGGCGAAACCACCAAAGGCGAAGTCACCAACGATTTCGGCGCCCCTCTCAAGACCGACAACGAGCGCGGCGGCGGCACCGTCAAGGGCGCCGTCGGAGTCGGCCCCGAGATCACGCTCTCCACCAATCGGGGAGCCGTCACCATTCGCAAATCGACAGGCGAAGAAACCGCGCCGTCCTCGTCTTCCTCAATGAGCGGCTCTAAAGTCTTTCCCAACGTCCCCGAAACCCCCAAAGCCCCCACCAAGCCCTCACCCCCAGAGCGTTTCTAGGTAGCATAGGTCTCCGGCCTGTGCAAACTAAAATCTCCGAAACGAGGGTCCGCTCCCTTACGGTCGCGGTTCGGTGCTGGGTACGGCTGGATTTCGGGATGGCGACTGTAGGAGGCCGCCGCAAAATCGTATCCGGCAGCATGGCAGCCTAGCTGGTCTGAACCCCGAGCGTAAGCGACGGGACCAGCCACCCGAACCGTCGAAGCGCGCACCTCACAAACACACATGCCAAACTCGGAAGCCCCTCTACTCTTCCGGGCCCGTGTGATATTCTCGCGGCATGAAGACTCTCCTCGTATTCCTGCTGGCCACAATCGCCGCATTCGGAGCGGACATCACCGGGAAATGGTCCTTCGAAGTCACCACCGACCAGGGCAGCGGCACCCCGTCCTTCGAATTCAAGCAAACCGGCGAAAAGCTGACTGGAACCTACAAAGGCCAGTTCGGTGAATCCAAGCTGGAGGGCAGCGTGAAAGGCAACGCGGTCGAGTTTATAATCTCCAACGAAACTGGCAAGATTACCTATAGTGGGGCCGTCGAGAGTGCCACCAGTATGAAAGGCAAAGTGGACATCGCCGGGATGGCCACCGGAACCTTCATCGGCACAAAACAATAGACTTGCGAGCAGGGGCCACTCGCCTGACGCGCGCGGTGCGGTGCCTGGAATGAGCTTTGCTCCCCGGCTAGGGCCGACTCGGTAATCTATTCTATTGCCATCCCTAAAACCCGGTGATAAACTGAAGGCGTACGTGGATGATTTAGCCCTGTTTCTTCGCGGGGCGGCTAATTGCACCACGCTAAAAAATGCTAAAGGTGGATCGGTCTTCAAGTTCCTTGTGACCCTGTGGCCCACACCGCAGGGTCTTTTTCTGTTCTGACGCCGGATTTGGTCTCCGGTTGGGCAGGGACAGTTAGCTTAGGGGCCGAAAAGACCGACCCGCGCTAGATAGCTTGGCTCTGGGAGGCTGCTATGGGCGTGTCCGTGAATCCAGTCTGCGCGACTCCGGTACTGGCCGGGCGAGAAGGCGAACTGCTTCTGGTGCGCATCCGAATTCCTTCCGCGCAACTCGAGAACGTCCTTGACCTGCTCGCGGAACTGCCGTTCCCCATCAACCCCGAACTCGAGCATGGCCACCCGGAAAGTTCCGTTGAGTTCCCGGCTTACGCCAGCCGCACCGCGGAAATCCGCGAAGCTCTCCACGCCGCCGGACTCGATTCCGTCCGCATCGAAATCCAACCGATGCTCGCGGCCTTGGCGAACACCGTCGCCGCCAACGCCGTCACGCACTAATAGCCGCGGCTTGCGATAATCCGGCCTGCGATAATTGGAGTTTGGCGCACAGGCTACTCAGTGGTCCTCCAGCATCCGGTAAATCGTCCGCGCTCATCCAGGCATTTCTCAACGGTGGATCGAAAGCCATCCTCCTGGTTCCCACCGCCACTATGGCGGAGCACCTTCGCCACGAACTCGCCCGTGCGGGACACCCCATCCGCCCCTCCGCCATCCTGACCCTCTCGCAGTTCGTGGACCTGCTCTGTCCCCAGCCGCGCGCGGCCTCTCCGTCGGTGCTCACCCTGCACGTCGCCGATGCCCTCGATCGCCTGCGTCCAGCTGAGTTCGCCGGAGTCGCTTCCTACCCCGGCTTCCGCCGCGCGCTGACTTCCGCCATCAGCGAGATCGGCTCCTCCGGAACCGCTGTCGGTCGGCTGCTCGTCGGCCGCCTTCCCGGCGCCTACGGCAACGCGATCACCCGCGTCTTCGAACGCGTCGAGCAGACCCTCGCGTCATGCGCATTCGCGCTCCGCTATCGCCGGCTTGCCGTGGCCGGGGCCAATTGGGTCGACGACGCCGAAGTGTTCCTCGACGGCTTCTACTCGCTGAACTCCTCCGAATTGCAGTTGCTCAAGATGATCGGCGAACGCTCGGCGCTGACCGTCGCGCTGCCCGATTCGCCCGATACCGCGGTCCGCGAATCGCTGCTCGCGCGCGGCTTTGAAGAGCAGCGGTTTCCCGTCCCCCACCGCCATCCTACGAGCGCCGTCTTCGCCGCGCCGACCATGGCGCAAGAGGTGAACGAGATCGCGCGCCGCGTTCTCCAAGCTGTCGATGCGGGTCGTTCGTTCCGCGACATCGGCATCATCCTGCGCAGTTCGCAGCCCTATGAATCCGCCCTTCGCGTGGCCTTCGCGCGCTTCGGTATTCCGTTCCGTTCCTACTTCGTGGAGCCGGTTGCGCACAACGCCGCCGCCCGCGCCATCCTCGGCATCGCGCGCGCGGTCGCATCGGGATTGGATTACGAGGAGCTACTGCCCGCCGTCCGCCTGGCTTCGTTCGGCATGCTGAACCCGCAAGGCGACGCGGCTGGTTTTGCGCTCGAAGAACAAACTCCGGGCCGCGGCCTCGAAGGCCTCGCGGATCCGCACTTCGCGAGCGTACGCGACATGGCCGCGGCGGCCGCCGGAGAAGCCCGCACGGCGCAGGGTTGGTCCAGCTTGTTGGCAACGGTGCTGCCCGCTTTCGCCGCGATGGATCGCATCTCGCACCAGGCCGTACACCGTATCCGCGCGCAGCAGGCCGCTGTCGAAACGCTGGTCGGATTGAGCGAGGAGATCGGCGAATTCGTTCCCCGGCCGATGCCATTCGACCACTACGTCCGGCTGCTCACCGATGCCGCCGAGCAATCGCCGTTGCGCGTCCCCGACGATCGCCGCAACGTGGTCCATATCCTCGACGTGTTTGAAGCCCGTCAGTGGGAGCTTCGGGTCGTCTTTGTATGCGGCATGCTAGAGCGGCGGTTCCCTCAATATCACGCGCCGGACTCCCTGCTCTCTGACGCCGCGCGTGCCGAACTCGGGCTTCCGACATCAGCCGGCCAACAACAGCAGGAACGCCTCCTGTTCGAAATTGCGGGCAGCCGCGCCACCACCGAAACGACCTTCAGCTATCCGCGCTTCAACGACAAGGGCGACGACCACATCCCTTCCTTCTTCCTGCGCGGCATGGACGTCGAGCGCGTGGACTCGCGCGTGCGGCCTGTGCCCGGCGTCCTCAATACGCAACCTATCGAGGGAGGAACTCCGCTCGACGCGTTCCTGGCGACGCGGCACAAGCGGTTCTCGGCATCGTCGTTAGAGCGATTCCTGCAATGCCCGTTCCAGTTCTTCGGCGATCGCACGTTGAAGCTGGGGAAGCGGCCGAAGGCGCCGAACGATCGTCTGGACGTTTTGGTGCAGGGGTCGATCATGCATGAACTGCTGGCCCGCGTGATCGAGACTCCGCCGTTGTTCCGCGACGGGCTCTTCGACCAGATCTTCGCGGAGGCTTGCCTGAAGGCGCGCGTGCCCGATAACTATAGGCGCGAAGCCATCCGCCTCGAACTGCATCGCCACTTCGAGCGCTTCCTCGACAACCGCGATATCGCTCTCGGCTGGACCATTGAAACCGAGAAGAAGTTCGACCTGATGCTCGGGCAGATTGCGATCAGCGGGCGCATCGACAGGCTGGACATCGGTCCGCGCAAGCAGACGCTGGTGGTGGATTACAAGTACAGCGGAGCGGAAGCGATCAAGAACGCCGCCTCGCAGACGGAAGACGGAACGCGCCTGCAGGCCGGGCTCTACATGCTCGCCGCCGAGCGCGCTCTTGGCTTGAAACCCGTTGGCATGATGTATTGCGGCCTGCGCAAGGACGTGACCTGGAGCGGCTGGCACGCGCTGAGTCCAGAGGACGCGGCGCACGTGACAATGAAGGATGTCGAGCGCGTCCGGCCGGAGGACTTGCGCGACGTGATGGATCGCGCCGCCGAGTACACGCTCGATGCGGTCAGCCGCGTCCTTTCCGGGTCGATTGCGCCGCAGCCCGCCGACCGCGACAAGTGCAAGTGGTGCGACTACCGCGATATCTGCCGGATTGAGACCGAGGCGCAGTTCGTCGAGATCACGGCGGTGGCGTCATGAGCGTCCGGCTGACGGATTCGCAGCGCGCCGCGGTGACGCGTGATGGGCAGGATGTGTGTGTCATCGCGGGTCCAGGATCCGGCAAGACGACGGTTCTGATCGAGCGCTTCGCGTGGCTCGTCGAAACCAAGGGCGTCGAAGCCGACCGCATCCTGGCGATCACGTTCACCGAGAAAGCCGCCACCGAGATCCGCAAGCGGCTGCTCGCCCGCTTCGATGCGTCGCCCGAGTACAGGGAGCAAGTCGAGCGGGCTTGGGTTTCGACGATCGACGGGTTCTGCGCGCGGCTGCTGCGAGAGTATGCGATCGCGGCGGAATTGCCGCCTGACTTCGAGGTACTAGACGCTCCGGCGGCGGATCAGTTGCAGCGCGAGGCGACCGACCGCGCGCTCGACGCGCTGCTGGCGAAGGATCCGGTGGCCTTCCGGCAGTTGCTGCTGGCGCTTGCCTTTCCGACGCGCGACGACGGCCGCCAACAGGATCTGGCGCGGGCGTTGAGGGAGGTCTACGAAGGCATCCGGGTCAGCGGAGCGGGCGCAATTCCAGCGCCGGCTCTTGGACAGAATGCGCTCGTTGCGTTCCGCTCTGAAGTGTTGGCGGCGGTTGCCGGCGCACCGGTGAAAGGCACGGCGACTCCGCAAGTGCTCGATTGGTGCCGCGGGGTGCTGGCACTTCCGGCTGCCGAGATCGACCGGCATCTGCGGATGATCGCGGACTTCGAGGTGAATCTCAATCATCTGCCCAAGGGTCCGCTGCGCGACTTCGCGAAGAAGGCGCGCGACGTGTGGGCGGGGACCCTGCTCGAGCAGCGGAATGCTCCGCTGGCTCCGTTACTGCACGAAGCTCTGATTGCGATCGACAGCGTGTATCGCGCCGCGAAGCGGGCACGCGGAGCCGTGGATTTCGGCGACCTGGAGGAAGGCGCGATCCGGCTGCTCGAAACCGAACCAGCCATTGCGACCGCGACGCGTGAACGCTTCGACCAGATTCTGATGGACGAACTGCAGGATACGAATCCGTTGCAGTGGCGCCTTGTGAATCTGCTGCGCAGGCCTGCCCGCTTCTTCGCGGTGGGCGATGTCAACCAGTCGATCTACGGTTTCCGCCACGCCGAGCCGGATGTGTTCGAAGGCTACGAGCAGTCCTTGCGCGTGCGCGGACTGCATGTCGAAGACTTGCGCGAGAATCATCGCAGCCGCGCCGAGATTCTGGCGGCGGTCGATAGCGTTCTGCTGAAGGCGCCAGGCATTCGCGCGCGGACGTTGCAGGCGGCGCGGGAGTTTCCGGCGAAGCAGCGGCCGAGCGTCGAGCGCATCACCGGCACCGGCGACTCAATGGACATCGCGTGTGAAAGCGAAGCGCGGCAGGTCGTGCGGCGGATCCGCGAACTGGAAGTGCCGTTCCGCGAGGTCGCGATTCTGGCTCGCACCATGCCCGCGCTCGAACCGATCCAGAGGGCACTCGACGAGGCGCGGATTCCGTTCCTCGTAACGGGGGGGCGGACGTTTCTCGAGACGCGCGAGGTCCGCGACGCGGTGATGCTGCTTTCCGTGATTGAGAATCCGCGGAATGAGATCGCGCTGGCGGGCGTTCTGCGATCGCCATTCGTAGGTTTGCGCGATGAGGATGTGGTGAAGGTGCTGCGGCAGCAGTTTCCGGTTCCTGGGTTTGACGGACGGCTGGCGTCCGCGCGCGAAGCGGTGGATTCGGTTTCGCCGGATCAGCTACTGGTGCCGTTTCTCGACGCGTCGAACTACGAGGGTCAGTTGAGCGAACGGCAGCGGGCGAATCTGGAGAAGTTTCTAGCGCACCTGCAAAGACGGCATGCGGCGGCGCCGGAGTCGCTATGGTCGCTGCTCCGCCACCTCGACGCATTGCGGACGTCAAAGTCCGAAGCCGAGGCTCCGCCGTCCGGCGAGGCGGGCGACATGGTCCGCTTGATGACGGTGCACACGGCGAAGGGGCTTGAATTTCCGGTTGTCTTCACGATGGCGCTGCATGCGGAAACCAGCCGGCAGATTCCGGCGCTGCTGTTTTCACCCGCTTATGGCGTCGGAATTTCGTGGCGGAACCCATTCGATAGCGAGGCCTATGGCGACGCGGCGCATCGAGCGATCGCCGCTGCGCACAACCTTCGCGAAGAGCAGGAGCAGAATCGATTGCTGTATGTGGCGATGACGCGTGCTCAGGATCACCTGGTTCTTTCGGACGCCTTCCGTAAGCAGCGGCGAAGTTGGCAACGTGTAGTTCATCCGGTGCTGGGCCTTGGTCCGGAGCCATCGGCGGAATCACAAGCTGGGTATACTTCGCCGCGTGTCACCATATCGACACCTGAAGTGCTGGTGCCGGCGAAACCGACGGCGGGCCAGCACGATTCGGCGATGACGGCGACGTCGCTTGCTCTCTTCGCCGACTGCCCTCGCCGTTATTACCTGGAGCGGTACCTCAACCTGACAGGCCAGGTGCTGCATGGCGAATCGACCGGCGGCCGCGCGCTGGGGTTGGCGGTCCACGATGAACTCGCGGGCCTTCGGAAAGCGAAGGGTGAAGCTTTAGAACTGGCGGAGCCATTCCGCCGCAGTGCTTTGGGCGAGCGGGCGAAGCGGGCGATCCGGCGCGAACACGAATTCGATTTCATGCTGCCGGTGGGCGACGTCATCCTGCGTGGCCAAATCGATTTGTGGTTTGAAGAAGGCGGGGAACTGGTGGTGGTCGATTATAAGACCGACGCCGACCGCGCGGCCGAGGCGTCCTACGCATTGCAATTGCAGGTCTACGCGCTGGCGATCGAACGCTATGCGGGCCGCATACCGGATCGCGGTTTTCTGTTCTGGCTGAACGAAGGAGACGCGCAACAGGTGGGAATGAAGGGAAGCTTGGTCGAGGTTAAGAGGGAAATGGCGAATCTTGCCGCGGCGCAGGAGGCGCTGGATTTTCCCATGAGGCCCGCATTACGCTGCTCGCGGTGTCCCTTCTATCGAGGGGCTTGTCCGGTCGAAGGATTCTGAGCGGCAGCCGGAGCGCATCCACGGGCGCGGCGCGCCGCAATCTTCTTTTCAATCGCGGCCATGAGGCGGCCCTTCACTCCCGCGGGTACATCCTGGGCTTCCATGCCCTTATACACCTGGAGCGTGCGCTTGGTCGTGTCCACCACGACGAAGCAGTTGGGGCATTGCGATACGTGTAGCTCGAGCTCGGCGCGCAGCTTGGTGTCGACGCTGTCGTCCAAGTACTCGCTCATCTCGCGCAGAAAATCTTTACAGGTAAGCAAACACGTCTTCCCCTTTTCGCTTAAAGAGCCTTGTGAGCCGCTCACGCAATTGTAACCTTGCGCGGAGCAGCCTGCTCTTGACGGCTGGCACTGATATTCCGAGAGCCTCGGCCGTCTCCTCGGTGGACATTTCTTCGATGTCGCGCAGTATGAAAACGGTGCGAAAAACCGGTTTCAGCGCCTGCACGGCGCTATCCAAGATACCGCGGAGCTCCTCGCCCGAGTATTGATCCTCCGGATTGCCTTCCCAAACGGCGATCTCGCGAACCACAGTTTCTTCGCCGGTCTCGACTGGTTCGTCAAGCGGGACGGTCTTGTCGCTCTTGCGCTTCCGCAGCTTCATGAGCGATTCGTTTACCGCGATGCGGACGATCCAGGTGTAGAATTTCGAGTTACCCTGGAAATCGTCGAGATGCTCGTACGCCTTTAGAAATGCCTCCTGGAGCACATCTTCCGCGTCTTCATCGTTCTGGGTAATGTTCTTTGCGAGGCGAAAAATTTTGCGTTCGTACTGCTTGACCAATTTGGAAAACGCTTCCGCGTCGCCCTGCCGGGCTGCCTCGACCAACGGCGCTTCCTGAAATCCGGCGGGCGTAGGCTCGCTGGCTTCCTCGGGCGCGACCGTAGTCTCCGGAGGATCGACCTCTGCGATTTCTTCGGGCTGTCTCGAAGGGGTCACAATGAATTCATCCTAGCCGATTTTCGTTGACGGACCGAACGCTTGCCGGTGAACGGCGGAATTAACAGTGTAAAGCGTCATTTATCCCGACGAACCACGATGATAGTGGAAAATGTCGGCGAAGAAAAGGCAAATCTTTTACACTTCGCGCGGCTCCTTCCACAACCGCTGCGCGATAGACCAGAGCAATAGCGGGACCAATACGGCGGTACCGGTAGCGTAAGCCGCGGCCCGAGCGGTGACTCCGCGATCGATGGCGAAACCGGCGGCGACGCTCGAAACGGAGATCCAGAACATCATCGCGGCAAATTCGGCGGAGAACACACGGCCACGAAACTGGTCTTCGGTGAGGTCCTGTATGAGAGTGGAGGACGCGGTCCACACGGCGGCGCTGCCGGTGTGGGCGACGATAAGCGCGCCGATGGCGAAGAGCAGAGATGGCGCAGCGCTTAAGAGAAGATAGCCAACGGCTCCGGCCAAGAAGCCGTAGAGGATCATACGGCGCAGATGCGGCGGCGAAGTCTTATTCCCTCCGCCCACGGAGCCAAATGCGCCGACGATGGAGCCGACACCGCGGGCTCCTAGGAGAAGGCTCATGCCGAGGGTCGCGCCTTGCGCGTTGGTTAAACCGCTGAGGTGAACCGGGAAGAGGCGTTCGCCGTAGATCGGCAGGATGACCCAATTGGCGCCCATGATTCCCAGTCCGCCTTTGACGAGCATGGTCGCGAGCAGGCGGGTGTCGCGGCGAACGTAGCGGATGCCTTCGACGATGGGCGAGAAGTCTACGAGGTCGCGAATGTGCAGCGGAGCGCGGCCTTCGGCATGCGGCTCGGCGAACTTCATACGTTGAATCAGGACCGCGGAAAGCACGAAGGAAAGCGCGTTGAGGACGAAGACGGTCTGGCGTCCCGCGAAGGCGGCGACGATGCCGCCGATGGCGGTTCCGAGGGCGAAGTTGACGCTCCACGTGGTGGCGGAGAGAGCATTCGCGCGGCCGCGTTCCTCGGGCGAAGTGATGTTCGGGATGACGGCGCTGCGGGCGGGTTCGAAGAGTGCCCACATCACGGTTTCGAGAAACAGGAGCGTGTAGAGGATCCAGAGCGTTTCGCGGTTCGTCACGAAAATCATGCTGAAGACGATGACGGCGCGCGACCAATCGGCGAAGAGCATGACGCTGCGGCGGCGGAGGCGGTCGTTGATGACTCCGGCGGCGGGCGAGGCAAGCGTCTGCGGGAGCACCTGCATCATGAAGGCAAGGGAGACGACCTGCGCGCTACCGGTGAGTTCGAGGAGGAAGCTGAAAATTGCGACGGAGTAGAACCAGTCCCCGAGTTCGCTGACGACCTGTGCGGACCAGAGGAGACGGAAGTTGCGATTGGTGCGGAGGAGGGTCAGCACGGGTCACTTCGGCCGCCGGGTCCGCTTCCGACGTGCTCCTTCGGAGCACTCTGGGCGCGGCTCGGATTCGGTGGATTCGGTCGCGGTATTGGTGGATGCGGTCACGTATCGTTGCTGTTACCAGAGGCCCATGGCGTCTTTGGTTTTGCGGACTGTATCCTCGGCGATGGGGGCGATTTTGGCGGCGCCTTCTTTGAGGACGCTGTTGACGTAGCCGGGTTCGGCCATGATTTCGGCGTAGCGCTTCTGGATCGGCTCAATGCCGGCGACGACGGCTTCGGCAACCGTCTTCTTCAGGTCGCCATAGCGCATGCCTTCGAAAATGGCGTGCATTTCCGGGTTGGTTTTCTCAGTGAAGGCTTGATAAATGCCGAGCAGGTTTCGCACACCCGCGCCCATTTCGCCTTCGAAGGTGACGCCGGGAGCGGAATCAGTCGTCGCGCGCATGATCTTCTTCTTGATCTGGTCGGGCGGATCGAGCAAGCCGATGGCGTGGCCGGATCCGGTGGCGGATTTGCTCATTTTCTTTTCCGGATCGTCCAGGCCCATGACGCGGGCTCCGTGGGTGGTGAGCTTGGTCGCGGGCATGACGAACAATTCGCCGTAGAGCGAGTTGAAGCGCTGGGCGATGTCGCGGGCGAGTTCGAGGTGCTGCGATTGATCGTCGCCGACCGGCACAATTCCGGCCTGATAGAGAAGAATGTCGGCGGCCATCAGCACGGGGTATTGCAGCAATCCATCGCTGATAGTTTCCTGGGCGGCTGACTTCGCCTTGAATTGCGTCATGCGTTCCAGCCAGCCGATGGGCGTGACGCAGGTGAGCATCCAGGCGAGCTGAGCGTGTCCGGGGACGGCGCTCTGCACCATCAGCGCAGAATGTTTCGGGTCGATTCCGACGGCGAGAAGGACTCCGGCGAGCTCGAGAATTTTTGCGCGAAGCTCGGCGGGATCCTGATAAACGGTAATGGAATGCAGATCTACGATGCAGTAGATGCTCTCGTAATCGTATTGAATCTTGGCCCAATTCTTCAGCGCGCCAAGGTAATTTCCAATGTGCGGGCTGCCGGTGGGTTGGATTCCGGAGAAGACTCGTGCTTTCATTGCTGTGAGTGAGTGAAACTTCTATCGTAAACGATGGTGGCGCGCTGCCGCCCGAAAATGACTCAGCGAACGCCGCGGAAAGCGAGATCGCAATCACGGCGGAGAAGTGGGTCTACGGTGGCGATGCGCTGGCTCGCCGCGACGGCGAGATCGTGCTGACGCCGTTCCTGCTGCCGGGTGAGCGCGCGCTCATCGCGACGGAACCAGGCGGGGGCGTGCTGCGCGGACGGATTGTCGAACTGATCGAGCCATCCCCCGACCGGACCGAGCCGCCGTGTCCACTGTTCACCAGTTGCGGTGGCTGCCACTACCAGAACGCCGTGTACCAGAAGCAATTGGCCTGGAAGCGCGACATCCTGCGGGAGCAATTGAAGCGCGTCGGCAAGATCGACTACACGGGCGAAATCGAAACGCTATCGGGCGAGCCGCTGGAATACCGCAATCGGGTGCAGGTCCACATCGTCGATGGCAACCTCGGGTTCCTGGAGCGGGGCACGCACGCCGTGGTCAACGTGGAGCAGTGTCCGATTTCCTCGCCCGGAATTAATGAGGCGATTCGCGTATTGCGCGAGATGCTGACCGATTCGCAATTTCCGGATTTTGTGCGTTCGATCGAATTGTTCACGAATGAGAAAGAAACGCAGCTGAATGTTCTGACGAAAGAGCGTCCGGTTGCCAAACGCTTTTTCGAATGGGCTGCGGAGATGATTCCCGGTGCGGGCGAGGGCTCGCTCGATTACGAGGCCGCTGGGAGCGTTTTCCGGGTCAGCCATAACGCATTCTTCCAGGTGAACCGGTTTCTGATCGACGGCTTGGTAGATGCGGCGATCGGCGACGCGCAGGGCGGGTTCGGATTGGATCTATACGCCGGAGTCGGTTTGTTCTCGCTGGCAATGGCCAAACGGTTCTCGAAAGTGATCGCGATTGAATCGGCTGGTGACAGTGTGCGCGACATTGAATTCAACGTGGAACGGGCTGGTGCAAAAGTCGAGACGCAGCGAAACCGAACGGAGCACTATCTCAGCGATCTCACGAAGACTCCGGATTTCGTTTTGGCCGATCCGCCGCGAACGGGCTTGGGGAAAGATGTTGTTAATAACCTGGTTCGCCTGATGCCGCAGAGGCTGAGCATTGTTTCCTGCGATCCTTCGACGCTGGCGCGGGATTTGGCGGGATTGCTGAACAACGGGTATCGAATCGACAAGATGATTCTGGCGGATTTATTTCCGCAGACCTTCCACATTGAGACGATCACGCACCTGGTCAAAGCCTGAGAAGGCACCTGTTATCCTAGAAAGAACGTGCTCTTTCCCCGAGTTTTACTGGCGTCTTTCGCCTGGTTCGTATTTGCTGAAGTTACATTCGCCCAAGCGCCGCTGGTCGGAATCCTGCAGCAGGAGTTAGACCGCAACTACGCCGCGCTGCAACAGAAGGGCGATCCCAAACCTTATTTTTTGCAGTATGCGGTGACCGATACGGAATCGGACGGCGTTTCGGCTACGCAGGGAGCGCTGCAGAGCCTGGGGCACAACCGGATCCGCGCGATCGACGTGAGTATCCGCGTCGGCGATCGCAAGTTCGACAATTACCACAGCGCATCAAATCTACGCGGCATGCCGGCGACGGCGACTACGATCGCACTCGACGACAGCCCGGCGGCGATTCGGCGGAAGGCGTGGATCGAAACGGATCAGGCGTACCGTATCGCATCGCAGCGGTTGATTCAGTTGAAGACGAATCAGCAGGTGAAGGCGGCTCCGTCGGATGATTCGGATGATTTTTCGACGGAAGCGCCGTCCACGTTTTCAAAGCTTCCCGTGAAGTACAGTTTTTCGGCCGCCGATTGGACAGCCCGGTTGCGAAAGCTGTCGGCGGAGTTCAACAAGCATCCGCGCATTTTGAATTCAAATATCACCGTGATTGTGCAGCGAGAAGTGAAGACGCTGGTCAACACGGAAGGCTCGAAACTGGAACACGGGCGGCTGTTCGCGCGGGTGATGATCACGGCGCGAGGGCGTACGGGCGATGGCATGGACATGTCGAGCGCGGAATCGTTTGAGACCGACGACACCGCGAAGCTGCCGAAGGACGCGCAGATTCTGGCGGCGATCGAAAAGGTGGCGAAGGATCTGGATGGGTTGCTAAGCGCTCCGCCGGTGGATCCGTTTGTCGGACCGGCGATTTTGTCGGGCCGCGCGGCGGGCGTATTCTTCCACGAAATTTTTGGACATCGCATTGAAGGGCATCGGCAGAAGGACGAGAACGACGGGCAGACCTTTACGAAGAAGGTGAACGAGCCGATTCTGCCGGCATTTCTTTCGGTGACTTTCGATCCGACGGTGAAAGAGGCGGCGGGTCAGGATTTGAACGGCACCTACGCTTTCGACGACGAAGGCGTAAAGGCGCGGCGTTTACCGATTGTCGAAAACGGCGTGCTGAAATCGTTTTTGATGTCGCGCTCGCCGATCAAGGGGTTTCCGAATTCGAACGGGCACGGACGCGGTCAGCCGGGCGGGGGGATTGTGTCGCGGCAATCGAATCTTTTCGTCGAGTCGAAGAACGCGGTCTCTGACGCCGAGCTGCGGAAGATGCTGAAGGCCGAAATCAAGAAGCAGGGCAAGCCGTACGGGTTGTATTTCGAGCAAGTGACGGGCGGCTTTACGACCACCGGGCGCGCCAGTTTGCAGGCCTTCACGGTGGTTCCGCTGGTGGTGTACCGCGTGTTTCCGGACGAGCGGCCCGATGAACTGGTGCGGGGCGCGGACATTGTGGGCACGCCGCTCGCGAGCTTCGCGAAGATTCTGGCGACGTCGGCGAAGGTGGATGTGTTCAACGGATATTGCGGCGCGGAATCGGGGAGCGTTCCGGTTTCGGCGGTGTCGCCGGCGATGTTGGTGAGCGAAATCGAAGTGCAGCGAAAGAAGGTCTCGCAGGATGCGGCTCCGTATCTGAGCCGTCCGCCGGCCGTCGGGGGGATCTCGCAATGAAGCGCCGTGAATTCTTGTTGACGTCGCTTACCGCGGCCGCGGCCACCCGGCTCAGCGCACAGAAGCCGATTTACGGCGACGACGTCGTGATGAAGGCGATGCTGGATGAACTGGAGCGGACGCGCCAGCTTCGGGTTCTGGGCAACGCGGGAGACGCGCCGTATTTCATTCAATACGCGCTCAACGATTCCGAATCCTTTGCGTGCACAGCTTCTCTGGGCGCACTGATGTCCTCGAGTTCCAACCGTTTTCGCATTCCGCATCTCGAAGTGCGAGTTGGCAGTTACGAGCAGGACCAGACCAACCATGTCACTTCGGGGATTTTTACCGGTTCGCGAATCGATCTCGAGCAGTGGCCCCTTGACGACGATTACAACCTGATCCGACAGTGTTTGTGGCTCGCGACAGACCGCGCGTACAAGACCGCGCTCGAGTCGATGGCGCGCAAGCGCGCCACGCTGCGCAATGTAACGGTGACGGACCGGCTCGCCGACTTCATCAAGTGCGATGGCATCAAAGCCATACGCGATGTTCCGCGGGAGAAATTCGATTCGTCCGCGTGGCAGACACGGGTACTGAAGGCGTCGAACGCGTTTAGCGCGTATCCCGAGGTGCTGAATTCGACAGTGGATCAGCAATCGTTGCGCGGGGCGACCCGGCTGGTGAACAACGAGGGGACGATCATTCGATATTCGGACGTCCTGCACATATTACGCGGCCGCGCGGAGGCATTGGCGACCGACGGGTCGCCGGTGCGAGACGGCGTTTCTTTGCAGTCCCTCGAAATCGGCGGCATGCCATCGGAAGCTGAGTTGACGCAGGCAATGCGTCAGTTAGCGGAGAGCGTGAAGGCGGTAGCGGCGGCTCCGCCGGGCGAGGCATACGTGGGTCCGGTGTTGTTCGAACCGCAGGCAGCCGCGCAATTGATGTCGCAACTGATCGGTGACAATTTGCGCGTGACGCAGAAGCCGCTGTCCGATCCCGGCCGTCCGGCGCCGTGGTTCCCAAGCGATTTTGAAACGCGTTTGAATTCGAGAATTCTTCCGGAGTGGATGGACGTCGTCAACGACGGAACTATGCGGAAGTTCAACGGCAAAGAGTTACTGGGCTTCGAGCAATTCGATCTGGAGGGCCAGCCGCCGCAAAGGACCGTGGTGATTGAGAAGGGCGTGCTGAAGAGCTTTCTGACGACGCGCCAGCCGATCAAGGGTTTCAATGCGACGACTGGAAGCGCCCGGCTGCCGGGAAGTTTTGGCGCGAATTCTGCCGCGATCTCAAACCTGTTTATCAATGCGAGCGGCGGCGTTTCCCGCGCGGATCTCAAGAAGAAGTTGATCGAAAACTGCCAACAGCGCAACAAGCCGTACGGCTTGCTGATCCGGAGGTTGGATTACCCGTCGTCTGCGACGATCGGCGAATTACAGGCCTTGCTGGCGGGCTTGTCGCAGTCCGGCGGCACCAATCGCGTGGTGAGCCCGCCGGTGATGGTTTACAAAGTATTTCCGGACGGGCGGGAGCAACTGGTGCGGCAATTGCGCTTCCGCGGCATAGGCGTCCGATCGCTGAAGGATCTGGTGGCGGCTTCGAAAGAAACCGAGCAATTCGACTTCATCAATAATGTGGCGCCGTTCGCGTTAATGGCGGCGGGCGGATACCTGGCTCCGACGTCGGTGATTTCACCGGCGCTCCTGTTTGATGATATTGAACTGGAGCCGGTGCAGGAACAACAACCGCGGCTGCCGCTGGTAGCTCCGCCTCCGTTGGGTTAATCGCCGCAGCTATACATGCGCCTGCTCAGCCGCGCCATTTTTCGAGAAATCCTGTCGAGCGCATTGCTCGGCGCGATCCTGTTCACGTTCCTGCTGTTTCTGCAGCGGGCGGGGACGCTATTCGAAATTCTGGTTCGGAACACGGCACCTCCGCCGACAGTCGGATATCTATTCGCGCTAGTGCTTCCGGAAGTTCTGCCGTTCACATTGCCGCTGAGCGTACTTGTGGGCGTCTTGATCTGCCTGGGACGCATGTCATCCGACGGCGAAATCACGGGCATGCGCGCGGCGGGCGTTCCGGGACGCGTTGTGATGCGACCGATTCTGCTGTTCGCGACGCTGGCGATGTTGGTAACGGCGGCGTGCTCGCTGTGGCTGACGCCGTGGTCGATGCGCGAGCGGTATCGCGTGATCAACCAACTGATCGCGGCGCAGCTGACGGCCGAGATTCAACCGCGTGTTTTCGCCGAGCAGTTTCCGAACCGGGTGCTGTACGTGGGCGACGTGATCACGACGGATTCGGCGATTTCGAAGTGGCGGCAGATTTTCATGGCCGATATAACGCCGGCCGAGGAACAGGCTCCGAGCGCGGAACGCGGGGAGGGTCCGCGGGTGACGCTCGCGACAGAAGCGCTGGCGACCCCCGACATCGCGCGGAACCGGATTCAGCTGACGTTACTTAACGGCAGCACGTACGAGGTCGGAAAAGAAATCTCGCAGTACTCGATCCAGAATTCACCGCGGGGCGATCAGGTGCTCGAAGCGCAGAGGCGCAATGAAATAAAGGCTTCGCGCGAATCGGTCGAACTCGATACCGGGCCGCTGTACAAACTCGCCTACAAGACGCCGGATGTCGAGAAGCAGAAGTTGCTGCAGGCGCGCATCGAATTGCAACAGCGATTCGCCATGCCGATGGCTTGCGTGCTGCTGGCGCTGGTCGGAATTCCGCTTGGCGTGTCGTCGCGGAAGGGCGGCAAGTCGTCGGCGATCGTGGTGACCGTGGCGCTGGCGTTCGTGTATTTCATCGGCAAGATTGGCTTGATCAATCTGGCGCAACAGGGTTCGCTTTCGGTTGTGGTCGCTGTCTGGCTGCCGAATGCGCTGTTCGGGCTGATGGGCATTACGCTGATGCTGCGCCTAGAGGTCGCGGGGGATCGCGATGTGGTGGGCGCGATTGCGACGTGGTTACGCGAAACGCTACAAAAGCTGCGGCCGAGCAGCCGTCCGCTGGATTTTCCGCGACTGCGAATTCCGCTGCTGCCAGGCCTGATCGACACGTATGTGCTGTCGAGCTTCCTCTTTTATTTCCTGGTGTGGCTGGTCAGCTTTGTCCTGATGTTCCATGTGTTCACCTTCTTCGAACTGCTGAGCGACATGGTGAAGAACAAGGTTCCGCTGGCGAAGATGGGCAGCTACCTTTTCTTTTTGACGCCAAAGTTGATCTACGATTTCACGCCGTACAGCGTGCTGGTTTCGATATTGATCGCGTTCGGAATTTTGTCGAAACACAACGAAGTGACGGCGCTGAAGGCGTGTGGCGTGAGCCTGTATCGATTGGCGATGCCGATCGTGCTGGCTTGTACGCTGCTGAGCGGCGGTCTGTTCGCGTTCGATCATTACTGGGTTCCGGAAGCCAACCGGCGTCAGGATGCACTGCGCAACGAGATCAAAGGAAAGCCGGTGCAGACGTACCTGCGAGCGGACCGAAAATGGATTTTCGGGTTGGGGTCGCGCATTTTCTATTACAAGTACTTCGATCAGGCTGAGAACATCATGGGCGGAGTCCACGTCTATGAGATCGACCCGAAGACTTTTACGCTGACCAGACATATCTCGGCGGAGAAGGCCCGTTGGGAGCCATCGCTGAAGCTTTGGGTTTTTCAAAACGGATGGGCGCGCGAGATGAAGAAGGGTAATGTCACCGCGTTTCATAACTTCAGCGGCGGCGCAATGCCATTCAAGGAAATCAGCGAGACGCCGGAATACTTCGTGAAGGAAGTCAAACAGAGCAAGCAGATGAACTCAGGCGAACTCGAAGTGTATATCCGCGATCTGCAGAAGGGCGGTTTCGACACGATTCCGCTGCAGGTGCAATATCACAAGAAGTTTTCGGTTCCGGTATTTGCGTTGATCATGGCTCTGATTTCGATACCGTTCGCGTTCTTCGCGGGAAATCGCGGCGCGATGACGGGAGTGGGATTGAGCTTCGTGATATCGATCGCGTACGGAAGTATCGACAAGCTTTTCGAGCAGGTGGGGAATCTGAATCAGCTTCCGGCGGCTGTGGCCGCATGGGCTCCGGCAGGGGTGTTTGCTCTGGCGGCGATGTATTTCTTTGCACGGCTGCGGTCGTAGGAACGGCCTATTGTGTTCGCGCTTCTTCGAGGCGAATCGGGTTGCTGTGAGTCTCGGTAACCTTCCCGGCAATCGTAATTTCGCCATTTGGCAAAGCGGCTCCGGCTGGCAGGGCAAACGTTGTCGTTCCTACTTTGAACGTATCGCCTTCGTGGATCCCTTTTGCGATTAGTGAGGCGGACTTCACCTTCGTTCCATCCTGCTCGATCATGTCGCGGAGTTGTTCGAAGCGGACACGGTTTTCGGCTGCGAACTTCAGGATCGCCGTGGAGCCTTCGAGAGTAACGGCGTCGACGCCGCGGACTCGTTTGAGCCGCTCCGGCAGCGACGCGTTACACGAAATGCAATCGGTGCCTTGGACTTCGAAACGCAGTTCCTTGAATTGGGCGGCGCAGGGGAGTGCGAACAGAAACAGAATCCAGGGGGTCATTAGGACGAGCGTAACAAAGAAAAGCTTTTAGCTGGCGGAGCGCGTCACGGTGGCAGTCGAGGGCCGCTCGCTTCGTTCGCGGTTCTGATGGAGGATAGATCTGAAGTCCCGTCGCTCACGCTCCGGGTTCAATCCGTCGGTGGGTGATGCACGTTCAAGGATTTCCGGCAGGACGCCAGAGGCCTCAAGTTGTTTAGTCGCGGCGGCCGACGGTTTGGATGTGGACCAGCTGCTCGGGAGCCTGCGGTTCCGGGCCCTTTAGCGTTTGCGGCTTGCGGAAAAAGTCGAAGTACGAAACGTAGTGGACGCAGGAAACGGTGCAGAGCGGCGCACAGCCTTTTTCGGTCAGGTATTCGCGGCGGCGATCTTCGAGCGTGTATTCGCCGAGCGGTTTTCCAGGATAACCGCGCTGCTGCGAACAGTAATGGACCAAGCCGTCTTCGCACACGTAGAGGTAGCGCGCGCCGGCGCGACAGCGCCACTCGCGCGGCTGTGCGTTCGCGATCTTTTCCTGGAAGTAGTGATTGTATTTCGCGAAGTGCTTCTTCTTCAGGCCGGAGAACTCTTCGTAGACGGCGCGTTCGCGTCCGCCAAGCGGACGTAGCTGGCCGTCGCCGTCGTGAATGATGCCGATGGTCGAGGAGAAGCCCAGTTCAATGGCGCGTTTGCTGACGACCAGCGCATCTTCGGGAGTCTTGATTCCGCCGCCGACTACGGAATTGATATTGACGTGGAACTCCGCATTCTCTGAAAGGATCTGCAGTTTCTTATCGAGGACTTTCAGGCTTTTCTTCGAGACTTCGTCGGGCATGACGTTGTCGATCGAGATCTGCATGTGGTCGAGGCCCGCGGCATTCAGCCGCTTGACGCGCTCGGCGGTGAGCAGATAGCCGTTGGTGATCATACCGGCGATGACGCCGCGGCGGCGCATGGCGGCGATGATGTCGTCGAGGTCCGGGTGCAGCAGCGGTTCGCCGCCTGAGAGCGTGACGATGCCGGTTCCCATGTCCGCGAGCAGGTTGATGCGTTCGATGATCGTCTCGACCGGCACGGGCTTCGAGTAGTCGTCGTACTCGTTGCAATAGGTGCAGGAAAGATTGCAGCGGCGGATCGGAATGATGTGCGCCATCACCGGCGGATCGGTGAAAATCGCGTGTTTTGCGACCATGCGCAGCTCACGCAACCGGCGCGTGACACCCTTCCACGCCCTACGAATTTTGAATGCTTTATCGGACATCAAGCCTGTACGGAAAACTGGACTTTCTTATTTAAGCACAGGGCCTTAGGTTGCCGGAATACTCACAACGGCCTGAGGGGAAAAACGAACCCCGAACGGCAAAAGGCTGGGGCCCAGGAGTTACGGCTTTTTGGGTTCGGGCTTCTTTGACTCCGGCTTCTTCGTCTTATCATCGCCTGCCTCGTCGCCAAATTTGATTGTGGACGATGCCTTGAATTGCTTGTAATCCTCGTACTTGACGCTCTGGCGGATGCGTTGGGAGAGGCCACTCTTGAAGTTCAGGGTGTCGTTAGCGATGGTGTAGGTGGGGAACCAGAACTTGCCGTCGATCTGCTCGCGGAAGGTTTCGAATTTCGGGAACGCCTGGTCGGAGCCGCGCTTCTGCTGGCCGACGCCGCGGCCGTAGCTTTTCACGATTTGCAGGTCGCGGTCGTCAACCCAGACGATGCCCTCGAAGTAGCGCTGGCCGGACTCCATTTTCCTGGGTTTGACGGCGAAGGAATAGCATCCGATTTCGTCGAGGGTCTCGCGCCCGAGATAGCGGATGAAGTATTTCGAGAGCTCGTTAGTGGTCAAAACGAAAGGCTGGATGCTGCGCAGATCCTGCTCGTCTTCGGGTGTCATGATGATGTTTTTGAGGTTCTGGACTGGAGCGCGGATCACCTTTTCCGTGCGCTTGCCATCGGACGAGAATACGACGTCGGAGACCATTTCCCAGCGGCCCTGCACGTTGCCGCCCTCATCCAATTCCTGGATTTTGGCGGACTGGCGATACGTGTACGCTTCGCGCGCCTTGGCGAATTCCGCTTCTTTCGCTGCGAATTTCTGAATGATGTCGTCGATCTGCTGCTGGGTGGGGGCGGCGGTATCGGCTCCAAAGACGGTTGCCGCGGTAAACAGGACGGCTAGGATTGCTCGCATGGTTGAAACCTCGTTAGATCGACGTGACTTTCGTGATGAGACGGATGCACTCTGGACGGATGCCCGCGCCGGCGGGTTACGTTTAGAATTTGGATCCGAGCATGGCTTTTGCGATTGTCACTTTTTGAAGATTGCTGGTGCCTTCGTAAATGCGGCCGATTTTCGAATCGCGGTACAGCTTTTCGACCGGGTAATCCTTGGTGAAGCCGACGCCGCCGAGCACTTCGACCGCTTTGGACGCGACCTGTTCGGCGATGGTCGAGGAGAACAGCTTGGCCATGGCTGCTTCCTGCACAAAGGGTAGTCCGGCATCACGCAGGCGGGCCGCGTTATAAACCAACAAGCGGGCGGCTTCGACGCTAACGGCCATCTCCGCCAGGTCGAACTGGACGCCCTGAAAGTCGGCGATCGCTTTGCCGAATTGCTTGCGCTCTTTGGCATAGGCGAGGGCGTGTTCAAGGGCGGCGCGAGCGAGGCCGAGCATTTGCGCTCCGATGCCGATGCGGCCTTCGTTGAGCGTTTCGATGGCGATCTTGTAGCCTTTGCCGATTTCGCCGATGACGTTCGCGGCGGGGACGCGGCAATCGTCGAGGATCAATTCGCAGGTGGAAGAAGCGCGGATGCCGAGCTTGTCTTCCTTCTTGCCGACCTGAAACCCAGGAAAGTCGCGCTCGATCAGGAAGGCGGTGATGCCCTTGTAGCCGGCATCCGGATTCGCATTGGCGAACAGGAGATAGAGGCCGGCTTCGGCGGCATTGGTGATCCAGAGCTTGCGGCCGTTGAGGATCCAGGTGTCGCCGTCGAGGCGGGCTTTCGTTTGTAGCGCGAAGGCATCCGAACCGGATCCGGCTTCGGAGAGGCAATACGACGCGACCGTGTCTTTGCAAAGGCGCGGCAGGTATTTTTTCTTTTGCTCTTCGTTGGCCCAACGCAAGATGGCGTTGTTGAATAGCGTGTTCTGCACGTCCACGATGACGCCGGCGGAAGGATCGACGGCGGCGATTTCCTCGATCGCGAGAATCGATTGGAAGAAATAGCCGCCCTGACCGCCATAGGCTTCGGGGATGTCGATGCCCATCAGGCCGAGCTCGAAGATCTTTGCGAGGATGTCTTTGCGAAAGACGCCGGCTTCGTCCATTTCGCGAACATGCGGTCCGATCTGCTCGCGGGCAAACTTGCGCACCACGGACTGGAACATTGCTTCTTCTTCGCTCAACTGCGTCAAGGCAGGAGCGTGCCGGCTTTCGACTGCGAGCATACCCTCATTGTAGAATGACGCCAATCGCATGAATGCTCCGAATGATCGAGTGACGCCCGGCGGATTCACGCCCGAGGACTGGGAGAAGATCCGCGTGGTGTACGAACCGATGAGAGAAAAATTTGCAAAGCTGGCCGCGTCGCTGCCGGCGGAAGCGCGTCCGGCGGTGCGGTTTGCCGCGGTGTCTACGGAAGAAACGGACGCGTCATGAGTGCGGTCCGGACGATTGCGCAGATGGGCGCGGACCTGCGCGCGAAGCGTGTTTCTTGCGTCGAGTTGGTAGACGAGGCGCTGGGCAGGGTCGATCCGCAGTGGAATGCGTTCATCACCATGACGGCTGACGAGGCGCACGCCGAGGCTCGCGTGCTCGATCAGGAACTCGCGCGCGGAATCGATCGCGGGCCGCTGCACGGCATTCCGACCGCGCACAAAGATCTGATGCACACGCGCGGAATCCGGACGACGGGCGGCTCGAAGATCTTCGCGGATTTTATTCCCGACGCGGATGCTCCGGTGGTCGCGACGCTGAAGAAGGCGGGCGCGGTTTCGATCGGGAAGACCAACCTTCACGAATTTGCCTACGGCATTACGTCAGTAAATCCGCATTACGGAGCGGTACGCAATCCGCGCGATCTGACGCGGATCGCTGGCGGATCGTCGGGCGGTTCGGCCGCGGTTGTGGCTGGCGGCGCACTGAGTTTTGCCACGGGCACCGACACCGGCGGATCGATCCGGTTGCCCGCGGGATACTGCGGCTGTGTTGGATTCAAGCCGCCCTACGGGCGAATCAGCACGGACGGCGTGATGCCGCTCGGATATACGTTCGACCATATCGGTCCGCTGGCGGCGACGGTGGCGGACGCGGCGATCTCCTATGCGGCGATGGCGAACGTTTCGGTGGCGATGCCGGAGGCTGGGTCGTTGGCCGGGATTCGCGTCGGATTGCCGGTGAATTTCTACCTGGAGAATATCGACGTCGAAGTGGGGCTGGCGGTGCGGAGAGCGTTCCAAACGGTGGCGGCGCTTGGTGCGCAGATCGTCGAAATTGAGGTTCCGGATATCGATGGCCTCAACACGGCGGCGCTGTGGATGTTGCTTTGCGAAGCGGCCTCGGTGCATCGGCCGCACTTTGATCGCCTGAGCGAGTACGGCGAAGACGTGCGCGGCTTGGTGAATCAGGGCCGGCTGATTTCGGGAATGGATTATGTGGACGGGCAGCGGCTGCGTGCGGTGTATTGCGAACAGTTTCGCAAGCTGTTCGAGACGATCGACGTGCTGTTTACACCGGTGTCGCCGATCGCTGCTCCTCCGATCGGGCAGATGACGGTGGAGTTGAACGGTAAGCCGGAAAACGTCCGCCTGCTTTCGACGCGGTTCATGCGGGCGTTCAATTTGACTGGTCTGCCGGCGCTTTCGCTGCCTTGCGGAAAGACCGCGACTGGTCTGCCGATCGGACTGCAGATCGCAGGGCGGGCGGAGGATGTAGAGCTCGTCTTGCGAGTCGGCGCAGCGATCGAAGCCTCCTGAACCGTTCCGCGATCGGACACTTGGTGCCACTCGCGAACACATTTCGACGAACGGCGCGTGGAATGCAGGGCGAATTGCGTGGCGATGCGATTGCTATTGAGACGTCACCATGCAAGCGTTTGCTGATTTCCGATATGCTCTGCGTTCGCTCAAAAAACGCCCGGGTTTTTGTGCGCTCGCGATTCTGACATTGGCGTTGGGCTCGGCGGGGGCGTCTGCATTGTTCAGTTTCGTGAACGCCTGGATGCTGCGGCCGATTCCGAACGTGGATGCGAACCGGACGCTGTTTCTGCGGACCTTGCAGGCTCCGACGGGCAAGTCGTGGCGGCTCTCGATGGCCGATTTCCGGGACTGGCAGGTGCAGAATAAATCCTTCTCGGCGATGGCGCTGTACGACGGCAACAACTTCACCTTGCAGTCCGACACGGAACCGGAAATTGTCACCGGCGCTTCGGCGACCAGCGAGATGTTTTCCATCCTCGGCGCGCGAATGGAACTGGGCCGGGCTTTCCTTCTGGCGGAAGAAGTGTACGGCGCGCATTACTCCGCAGTGGTTAGCTACGGCTTCTGGAAGTCCAAGCTGAGTGGCTCCGCTGACGCATTGGGCAAGACGATCAAGCTCAATGGCGAGACGTACACGGTGGTTGGAGTACTCGCTGAGAGCTTCCACTACGCGATGGTTGGGCGGGTGAATATCTGGACTCCGCTGGCACTGGCTCCGGCGGAAGCAGAGAAGCGTGGTGGGCGGTTTTACGATGCGGTGGCGACGCTGCGTCCTGGCGTAACGATCGAAAAAGCGCGAGAAGATCTTAACCAGATCGCGGCCGGACTGACGGAGCGTTATCCGGCGACGAACCTGAACATCGTCCCCGATGTAAAGACATTGCTGGCGGAATTGGGTGTGCATACCGGCAGCGATAAGGTGCTGGTGCTGCTGGCGGTGAGCGTCGGGCTGATGCTGATTGCCTGTTCGAACGTCGGAAATTTGCTGTTGGTCCGCGCGTTCGGACGGAGGCGGGAAGCGGCGATCCAGATTTCGCTCGGAGCCAGCCACGCTCGGATGGTCGGGCAGGCGCTGGTGGAGAGTCTTCTCTTGTTCGGTGTCGCGGCGGGCGTCAGTATCGTGTCCGGCAAATGGCTGACCGATTGGGTGTCGTTGGCTATACCGGCTTCGAATCGCGGCTATCTGCCGAATTACGGAGTGGTCACGCTCGACTGGACGGTGGTCTCAGTGGTGCTCGGATTTTCGCTGCTTTGCGGATTGGGATTCGGCGTGGGGCCTGCGCTCGAAGGCATCCGCGTGGACATCGCGGCGATGTTGAAAGACGGCAGCGCATCCGCGACCACAGGCAAGCGGCAAGGTATCTTGCGGAACGCGATGGTGGTGGGACAGATGCTGATAGCGACGATGCTGCTGATCGTGACCGGAGTTTTGGTGCAAAATTTCAGTAACCTTTGGACGCGCGATCCGGGCTTCGTCGAAGAAAACGTGTTGACCTTGCGCGTATCGCTGGATGCGAAGCAGAATCCGACGCCGCTGTCCCGCGCGCAATTCGTGGACAAAAGCCTGGCCGCGCTGGCAACCCTTCCGCAGGTTGGCAAGCCTGCGGCGGCGCGGTTCATTCCGTTTGGACTGGAAGGCGGCGGGACTACGATTTTGGTGGATGGGCGCGGCGAACAGGATGTGAGGAAGGCTCCGATGTCCGGATACAATGCCGTCAGTCCGTCGTTCTTTGCGACTCTGCGCAATCCCGTGATCGCGGGAAGAGTTTTCGAAGATCGTGATAGTTCCACGGCGCCGAGCGTGGTGGTGATCAACGATGCGGTTGCGCGGGAATTGTTTCCGGATCGCAACGCGATTGGGCAGCGGTTGATCATCAATCGCCTGAAGGATCGAGTAGCGGAGATTGTCGGCGTCGTTAAGGAGCTTCACGACCGGCCGGATCTGCCGGTGGGGCAGTGGCAGATTTACGTTCCGCAGGCGCAATCTCCTTCGACCGAGGTGACGTTCCTGCTTCGTGCGAAGAGCGATCCGATCGCGCTCGCGCCCGCGGTGCGCAGGCTGATTGCGGATATCGACCGGACATCGCCGGTACATGACGTAAAGCCGCTAGCCACGCGGTCCGCCGAGCAGTTTGCTCCGTACAGGATCCTCTCCCAGATGGTGGCGGGCTTCGGAGTGCTGGCGCTGCTGATTGCGGCGGTGGGAGTCTACGGCGTGATTTCGTTCGCGACTTCGCAGCGGACCAAGGAACTGGGGATTCGTGTGGCGTTGGGCGCGGACCGCGAGAACATCGTTCGAATGATCCTGGGCAGGGGAATCCGACTGGTGCTCTATGGATTGATTCCTGGAGTCGTGTTGGCGATCGCGGCGGCTAGAGGGCTGCACTCGGTGATGCCAGAAATCCAGCGGCAGGATCCGTGGATTTTCATCGGGACGTCGCTGGGGCTGGGATTGGTGGGTGCGGTGGCGGCGCTGATTCCGGCGCTGCGCGCGGCGCGAGTGGATCCTCTGACGGCGTTGCGGATGGAGTAAACAAAGCGCACAGGCCGGAGGCCTATGCCACAACGACCCGGCCGTCTCGCATGGTGATGATGCGGTCGGCGAAGGCGGCGGCTTCGGGATTGTGGGTGATCATTAGAATGGTCTGTTTCAGACGATGATTCAGGTCTCGCAGGATGCCGAGGACGGCGTTCGAATTTTCCGTGTCGAGGTTGCCGGTGGGCTCGTCCGCCAGCAGAATCGCGGGATGATTGACGATCGAGCGCGCAATCGCGACGCGCTGTTGCTCGCCACCCGACATGGCGCGCGGCTTGTGATCCAGGCGGCCGGAAATTCCTAACAGGTCCAGCACTTCCTGAAACCACAAATCGGTTTCGATCGGCCTCCCGGCGATGTGTTTCGCGATCGCGATGTTGTCTCGCGCGGTGAGGGTCGGAAGCAGGTTGTACTTTTGGAAGACGAAGCCGACGCCGGTTCGGCGCAGTTCAGTGCGTTCGGATTCCTTCATCGCGAGAAGGTCCCGTCCGTCGATGTGAATTTCGCCTGACGACGGCGGCGTAAGGCCGCCGAGAATGTGGAACAGCGTCGATTTGCCGGAACCGGACGGCCCGACGACGGCGACGAATTCACCGGGTTCGATGTCCAGGTCGACGCCGCGAAGGGCGGTGACGTCGACATCGCCCTGCTTATAAACCTTGCGCAGATTGCGGATTTCGATGATGGGTCCGGTGTGTTTGCCGTTCGAGCCGGGGCCAGCGGATACGGTTCCGTTAGTCATAGGCGAGGGCCTCGATCGCATCCTGCTGGGCGGCTTTCAAGCCGGGATAGAGGGCGCCGACGAGCGATCCGATCAGTGAGATGGCGGCGGCGATCGGCCACCAGTCCGGCACGATGACCTGGGTCATCGACGTCACGAAAGTATTGATTAAGTAGCGGGATCCGTAGGTAAAGGCGATTCCGATGATGGTTCCGACGATCGACAAGACAGCGGTTTCGCGCAAAAGAATATTTAGGATGTATGCGGGCGACGCGCCGAGCGCCTTCAAGACGCCAATCTCGCGGGTGCGTTCGAGGACGGCGGTGTACATCGATAGAAACACGACCAGGAAGCCGATGAAAACGCCGAGTCCCTCGACTACGCGGATGAATTGAGCGAGGAGGGGGACGTTTTCGGCGGAAAACAGCGACATCATCTGTTCGATCGAATAGACCTCGTAGCGAGGCAATTTTTCCCGCAGCGTACTGAGGGTGACGGCTTCGTTGGCCGGCGCATCGAGCCTGATGTAGACGCTGCTGATCTTTCCGGTGTTCGCGGAAATCGGCCGCAAGGTGTCGATCGCCACGAACATGCGCGCCAGTTTTCCGGATTCGACGATTCCGCTGACGCGCCATTCGCGGCCTTTGAGGTCGATTTTGTCGCCGACTTTCGCTTTATGCGTGCGCGCGTAAACCTCATCGATCAGCATGTCGTCTGGTCCGGCAAAGGGTCCGCCGGCGAGGTACTTAAATCCGCCGGAAAGGGCGGAGAATTCCGGGAGGTCGATGCCGGTCATGGAATCGAACGCGCCAAGCGGCTCCACCAGAGTGGCGGTGGCCATGGCGACGTGGGGGATTTCCTTGCGAACGAAGTTCAGGATTCCTTCGGACATATTTCCGCTGAAGCTGATCGCCACCGAGCCGGGCGGCCGGACGATGATATCGGCGCCGACTCCGCGGGAACGGTTGGCCATTTCCTGGAGCGTGCCGCGGCTCAGCCCGACCAAGGTCAGCACCATCGTCACCTGCACTCCGATGGCGAGGGCGCTCAGGAGGGTTCGAATGGGACGGTGCTTCAGATTTTCGAGGACGAGACGGTTAGTCAACATACAATGATACCAGCCATCGACTTTCTGGCCGCCCGTAAGAGCTATCGATTCGCTTCGCCGCCAGGACCCTGGCGGTATACTGAACTAGCAATGCAAGCAGGCCGCGCATTTTGCGCCTTTGTCATTTTTTCCACCGTCTGCTCGTTTCAGCCCGCACGGGCGGCGACCTTCGGAACCCCGGTTCCGCTGGTCGGCGGGGCTTCGGACCTGCTGCTCGATGAGGCTCGCAACCGAATCTACCTGACCAGCACGTCGCAAAACAGCGTGCAGGTGTATTCGCTGGTTCAGCCTAGGGCGTTCCGCACGCCGATCCGAACGGATGCGACTCCGCTGGCGATGGCGATGTCGCGCGACGGCAAGCGGCTGTACGTCACCTGCTATGACGCATCCTCGCTGAATGTCATCGACCTGGACACCCAGGCGGTGGTTTCGCGGATCACGCTGCCGGCGAAACCAGAAGGAGTCGCGGTAGGGGCGGACGGGCGGGTTCTGATTTCGACGATCAGCACGGGAACGGGCAGCGCGCAAAACGTCTTGCTGATTTACGATCCGGCGGCTTCGTCGAGCGCGGCGATCGGGAATGTGACGATCACGCCGGCAGCTCCGACGCCGCCGACTCTTCCGCCGCCATCCGCGCGGCTCTTCCTGGGGGTACACAGCCAGTTGCGGGCTTCGCGCGATGGCTTGAAGATCGTGGGTGTCAACTTGCCGACCGGCACCACGCGAGCCGTTTTCGTTTACGAAGTTGTATCTGGAACCGTCTTGCTTAGCCGGACGGTCGGAAATCCGTCGAGCGTCATTGCGCTTTCGAATGACGGAACCCGGTTCATGGCGGGAGCGACGTTATTCGAAACAGCGACGCTGCAGGTGCTGGCGCAGCAGAACTCGGCGAATTCTCCGTATCCATTTACTGCGGCTGCCAATTTCAATACTCAGACCAGCCAGGGCGGCAGTATCTTCCTACCGGACGGCACGGCCATCTACTCGGCGTTCGATATCTCGCCGGTGCAGACTCCGGCGGCGCGCCCCAACGTCACCCAATTGACCGTCTCGGATCCGAACAATCTCTTGATCCGCAGCGGAATTCAGCTTCCCGAAAATTTGACGGGCAAAATGGAGATCAGCCAGGATGGACAGAATATTTACGCGCTCTCGGAGTCGGGGCTAGTCATTTTACCGATCGGAATCTTGAATCAGAGCCCGCTGGCGGTGCCGGAGAGTAACTCGGTCCTTCTGCTGAACGATCAGTGCAACGCGAATTCCGCGTCGAACCGGATCCGCGTCAACGTTTTGAATCCAGGGCGGGGCCGGATTACGGCGACCGCTCAATTACTGACGACTCTTCCGGTCGCGGCGGGTCAGGCGGCGGTGAACGCGACGCTGGCTCCGGTGGCGGCGGTCTCAAACGCCGGCACGAATCCGACGGTCGATTTCAGCTTCAACACACGGGCGGCGGTGGCGCTCGGTACGACGTCTCCGGCGCATGATTTTCTGATTCAGTCTCCGGAGGCGGTGAATATTCCGCCGCGTGTCCGCGTGCTTCAAAACAATCGCGACACCGAGGCGCGCGGCGACGTGATTCCGATCGACGTGGGGATTTCCTCCGCGCAGGCCCTCGAAGATATGGTCCTCGACACGGTCCGGCAGCGGCTTTATATTGCAAATGCCGGATTGAACCGGGTCGAGGTGTTCGACATCAAGACGAAAAAGCTGCTGGCTCCGATTGCCGTCGGACAGCTTCCGCGTTCGCTCGCGCTTTCCCCGGATGGGAGCCTTCTTTACGTGGCCAATTCAGGCAGCGAGGCGATCAGTATCGTCGATCCGGACAAAGCCGCCGTCACCGGGACGCTCCGTTATCCTCCGATTCCCTTCAACACGGCCCTCGCTTTGATTTCGCCGTCGGCGATCGCGGCGACGCAAGGCGGTCTTCTGATCGTGATGAGCGACGGGACGTTATGGAAGCAGGTCGGCAATGACATGGTTCCGCGCGACGCCAGCGCTGTCATCGGCGTGAACGCGCAGAACCGGCCCAATACAATTGCCGCGCCGTTCGCGATGGCGACCACCCCGGAAGGCCAGTTCGCGTTGCTCGCGGCCGGAAACGGACTCGTTTACCTTTATGACGCCCAGGCGGATGACTTTGTCCAGGCGCGGCAAGTATTTACGACGGCGCAGACTGGTTATCAGGGTCCTATAACCGCGGGTCCGGGCGGCCAGTTTTATGTCGTCAACGGTACAACTCTGAATGCGGCGCTGGTGCAGACTAGCACGCCGGCGGTCGTCGAGCCACTCGTTTCGGCGGTGACCGCGTTAGGGCGAACGAGCTTCGCGCGTTTCACGCAGCCCAACCGTGCGAACAACCCGACGACTGGAACGCCGACGATTGAAATCGTGAACCTAGCCACATCCGCGACGACGCGATCCGCTCCGGCGCTCGAAGGACCTTTACTACTGGCGACTGTCGCCGGCCGTGCGATCCCGATCGGCGCGCACTTAATGGCGATCGACGCCACGGCGACCAACGCCTATGTGGTGACGGTCAGCGGGCTCACCATCGTTCCGCTGGACGCAATCCAAGCGGCGGACCGTCCCGTGGTGAACCCACGCGGAACGGTGAATATGGCCAGCTACCTCCCCACCTTGGCGCCCAACGGATTGATTTCGATTTTCGGCCGGAACCTAGCCACGGATGAGCAGTTGCACACAACGACCGCTCCGACGATTTTAGGGGGCGCTTGCGTGACACTCGGTGCACGAGCCCTGCCATTGCTTGGAACTTCGCCGCAGCAGATCAACGCGCAGATTCCGCCGGACCTGGCTGTCGGAACCTATCCGCTGACGGTTCGCAACCTCGACCGAAAGGCGGGGAGCCTGACCCAAAACGTGACCGTCTCGAAGTACGCCCCCGCGGTGTTCGTGGATGCCAGCTTGCAACCCTCTATCTACCATTCGGATTCGGGGAATCCGGTGTCCCCGGACGATCCGGCTACGCGCGATCAGCGGCTGACGATCTACGCAGTCGGGTTGGGCGCAACCACTGGCGGGCGAGTGGTTTCCGCCACGCCGTCGCCGTCGAGCCCTCTGGCTATTACGGGGACGGTTCGGGTATTTTTCGGGGATCCGCGGATTAAGCAATCCGAGGCGGTGGTCGAGTGGAGCGGCCTCGCGCCAGGCTTGATTGGTGTATACCAGATCAACGTGTACGTCACCGGCGACCGGGTTCGCGGCGATTCCCTGCCGGTGACGGTCCGGGTGGGCGGCGTGGACAGCCCCCTGACCGGACCGGCTGTACCGCGTATTCCCGTGAACTAACGGCTTGATTCCAGTACGCTCTACCCCTTACCTTCCGTTCATTGCGTCGGCGCTTCGAAGTGTGGTGAACTTAATGGTGAACGGTTGTTGTCCCCCGAAGGAAATCAAATGAAGCGCTATAGTTTTGCCCTGATTCTGTCCCTGCTTGTATTCACAGCCTCGTGCAGCCGGGACCCCAAGGTCCAGGCCGAGCGATTTCTTTCGAACGGCAACAAATTCTACGATCGGGGAAAGTATCAGGAAGCGTCGATCATGTATCGGCGAGCGCTCCAAAAAGACCGTTTATATGGTGAAGCCTACTATCGCCTGGGCCTGAACGAGCTGAAGCGGAATGCTTTTGGCGACGCCATGCGCTCGTTGCGGCGCGCCGTGGAATTGCAACCGGACAACATTGATGCCGCGGTCAAGCTGGGCGACATCTACCTGCTGGCCTTTTCCCAGCAACCTGCCCAGCGGAAGGCGATCATACAGGAGATTCAGGAGCTCGTCGATCGGATTTCCCGTAGGAATCCGAATTCCTACGAAGCGCTTCGATTGCAGGGGCACATCGCGCTTGCGAATAACGATATGCCGGTTGCGATCGAGCGTTTCGAAGCGGCGAATAAGCTAAAGCCGATGCAGCCGGACATCGTCCTGATCCTGTTCCAGGTGCTTGACATGAGCAAGCGGCCAGAGGACGCGGAGAAGTTGGGCCGCCAGATGATCTCGACGAATAAGGATTTCGGCCCGATCTACGACCTGTTGTACATCATGTACATCAAACAGAACCGGATCGACGACGCGGAAAAGATCCTGATCCAAAAGACCGAAAGCAATCCGAAAAACGCGCAGTTTCAGCTTCAGTTAGCCGGCCATTATCTGGGTGCGAAGCGCCGTCCGCAGATGGAAGAAGTCCTGAAGCGGATGATGGCAAACACGAAGGATTATCCGGAAGCCTACATGATGGTGGGCGACTTGTTCTATCGGATCCGCGAATGGGACCGGTCGAGTCAGGTTTTTACTGACGGGATGAAGCTGTTCCCCAAGGATAAGGCGGTCTATCAAAAGCGACTGGTTGAGCTTTTGTCGATCCAGAACCGTCCACAGGAAGCGATGACGATGGTGGATCAGGTCTTGAAGGACAATCCGAAGGACAACGACGCGGTCGCGATGCACGCGGCTCTCGCGCTGCAGACGGGCGACGTGCAGATGGTGGCGTCGGCGGTTCAGGATCTTCAATCGCTCGTATCCAAGAGCCCGCAAAATCATCTTCTGCGCTTCAGCTTAGGGAGCGCGCTGGCGACCAAAGGGGACCTCGACCAGGCGCGCATTCAGTTGGAAGAGGCCGTGCGCCTGCGAACGGATTTTATTGCCGCCAGAGAATTGCTCTCGCGGATTTACCTGATTCGCGGCGAGCCGGCGAAGTCCCTGAAGGAAGCCGACGAGATCTTAAAACTGGACAAGAACAGCCTGGCTGCGAAGCTGATGAGATCGAGTTCCCTGCTGTCACTCGGCGAGCGCGACAAGGCGCGGCAGGAACTGGACGAAGTTCTGAAAAGCAGTCCGCAGAGCACCGAAGCCAAGTTCCAACTGGGCTACCTCTCGTTCCAGGAACGCAAGTTCAAAGATTCCGAGGATATCTTCCGCGCACTCCATAAATCGAACCCGAACGATTTCCGCGGCCTGGTGGGTGTCATCGAAAACGACGTCGCGCAGGGCCGGTTTAAGGAAGCCATCGACGAGTTGCAGCGCGAGATCGCCAAAGATCCGAAGCGCAACGACGTGAAGCAGGCGCTGGCGAAGGTTTACGTGCGCGCCGAGCAATACGACGCGGCGCTGAAGCTTTACTCTGAACTTCTGGCGCCGAATCCCAAGAGTGCGGATTTGCTGTTTCAGATGGCGGAGACGTACAAACGCAAAGGCGATCTGACGCAGGCGGCGGAGTTTTTCCGGAAGGCGAGTTCCGCCCAACCGAACGATACACTGGCACTGCTGCAACTCGGCTTGTTGATGGACGGCACGGGGAAGCGCGAGCAGGCGAAGCCCATCTACGAGCAGATCCTCCGGCTGCAACCGGATCATCCGATCGCGTTGAACAACCTCGCCTTCATCAAGGCGGAAGAAGGCCAGGACCTCGACTCGGCGCTGACCATGGCCCAACGCGCCCGGCAAAAGGCGCCGGGCGATCGAGCGATCGCGGATACTCTCGGCTGGATCTACATCAAGAAAAACCTCAGCGACGACGCGGTCCGCGTCTTCGTGGACCTGGTGACGAAGGAGCCGGGAAATCCGACGTTCCGCTATCACTACGGCCTGGCGCTGCTGCAAAAGGGCGACAAGCTCTCGGCTCGCAAGGAATTCGAGGAAGCGCTGAAAAAGAATCCGTCGCATGACGAAACGTCAAAGATCAAGGACGTCCTGGCTCGAATCTAATTCACGGCCTCTTTACTTTGTTACGTCATCCCGCTGTTCCATATGTAGCTCCATTCGCCGTCTTCATGGCGTTTCTTGCCTTGAAAGGATATCTGCCTCTCAACGGATTGGAAGGGCAGATCGCGTGGATCGTGGTCGTCGCCGCGACCATCTGGTTCTGCTCGCGCTCCGTTCTCGACTTTCGCTTGCGGGCTCCGCTGGGCACGGTAGCGGTGGGCGCGATTGTTTTCGCAATCTGGATCGCACCCGATGCATTGATTCCCGGCTACCGTTCGTCCTGGCTGTTCCAGAATTCAATCACCGGGCACCTGACCACCTCGCTGCCGGAAGAATTGCGCCAAAACATAGCCATCCTGGTGCTTCGCAGCGCTCGGGCGATCCTGATCGTGCCGATCGTTGAGGAGTTGTTCTGGCGAGGCTGGCTCATGCGCTGGCTGATCAACGCCGATTTCGAAAAAGTGCAGCTCGGCTCGTATTCGCCTATCGCTTTCTGGGCCACGGCGATTCTGTTTGCGTCCGAGCATGGTCCATTCTGGGAAGTGGGCCTGATCGCCGGCATGGCCTACAACTGGTGGATGATGCGCACGAAAAGTCTGGGCGACCTGATCGTTGCGCACGCCCTGACGAACGGATTGCTTTGCGCTTATGTCGTGGCTACGGGAAAATGGGAATACTGGCTGTAGGCGAATAACTCATACATCATGCTTGAAATTGTCCGGCCTGCGTCCGCCTTGCGCGCGCGCGTGGCCATCTTTGATTTTGACGGCACGCTGTCCCTGATTCGAACCGGGTGGGTTCACATCATGGTTCCGATGATGGTCGAGATCCTGATGGAGTTGAAAACCGGAGAGCGCGAGGAAGACCTGCGAAAGGTCGTCGATGAATTCGTGTGGCGGCTCACCGGGAAAGAAACCATCTATCAAATGATGGCGCTGTGCGACGAAATCACCGCACGCGGCGGCAAACCGCTCGACCCGAAGGCTTACAAACAACACTATCTGGATCTTCTGTGGGAAGAAATCAAGACGCGCGTCGAGGCGCTACGGTCCGGCCAGGTGTCGCCCGAAGATCATCTTGTGCCGGGGTCGAGAGCGCTGCTCGAGTCACTCAAGGAGCGCGGTATCAAAATGTATCTCGCCAGCGGTACCGATCACGCGTTCGTCCAGGATGAAGCCAATCTGCTTGACGTGACGAAGTATTTCGACGGCGGCGTTTTTGGCGCTCTCGACGATTTGAAGGCGTTTTCAAAAGCCATCCTGATTCAACGGCTTCTGTCCACGGCCGAATTTACGGGCGATGAACTTCTCGGTTTCGGCGACGGATACGTCGAGATCGAAGAAGTGAAAAAAGCCGGAGGCATTACCGTCGGCGTCGCCACGACGGAACCGGAGTGCCTGATTGTCGATGACTGGAAGCGGCAAAGACTGATCGGCGTCGGCGCGGACTACATCGTTCCGAATTACATCCACCACGATCAACTTCTCGACACACTGTTTTCCAATGGAAAAGGCTGAGAAAAGCGCTTCCCGTTACCCCGTCTTTGACCGCTCGCGCCTGCTGGTGAAGCCCTTGGCGGAACGGGCGAACGACCTCCAACTGAACCGATGGCTTCGGCTCGAAGACGAGGCTCCGGCCTTTTCCCATCCGGACCTTGGCGTGATCGCGGACCGATTGCAAAACGCGAAACGGCAAGGCGCCGCGCGGATCCTGATGATGGGCGCGCACGTTCTTCGCGCCGGCGTCAATCGGCACCTGATCGACCTGATCGAGCGAGGCTGGATCGATGGCGTCGCAATGAACGGCGCCGGCGCGATTCACGATTACGAACTGTCGCGCATTGGAGCTACCACGGAAAGCGTGGCGCGGTACGTTGCGAGCGGCGAGTTTGGGTTATGGCGCGAGACCGGCGAACTGAATGAATGGATCGTCGAAGCCGCCTGGCTGGGTTACGGACTGGGCGAGAACGTTGGACGGCGGATTTCGGAATCCGACTATCCGCATCGCGACCTGAGCGTGTTCGCGGCCGCCTGGCGCGCGGGAGTGCCGGTTACCGTCCACGCCGGAATCGGGTATGACATTCTCCACGAGCATCCCAATTGCGAAGGGGCCGCTTTGGGCGAAGCCAGCTACCGCGATTTCCTGATCTTTGCGAAGAACGTCGAGCGGCTCGAGGGCGGCGTCCTGCTGAATTTCGGATCGGCGATTATGGGCCCGGAAGTGTATCTGAAAGCGCTCGCGATGTCGCGCAACGTCGCTCATCAAGAGGGCCGCGAAATCCGCCATTTCACGACCGCCGTGTTCGACATCGTGCCGATTCACGGCGACCCGCGCAAGGAATTGGCCAAGTCGGACCCGGGTTACTATTTCCGTCCGCACAAAACCATCCTGGTTCGTACCGTTGCCGATGGCGGCGAGAGCTTTTACTTTTGCGGCGATCATCGCGCGACGCTGCCGGCGCTGTGGAGAAGCTTGCGATGACCACGGCGGAGATCCTTGCCGAATTTCCGAAACTGCGCGCGCTGGTGGTCGGCGACGTATGCCTCGATCGCTGGTGCCGCTACGATCCCTCGCTCGCCGAACCTTCCCGTGAAACGGGTCTGCCGCGCGTCGCGGTGATTCAAACGGAAACTACGCCGGGCGCCGCGGGAACCATCGCTGCAAACCTGGCCGCGCTTGGTGCCGGCGAAATTTGCGTTTTAGGCGTCGTTGGCGAGGATGGATTCGGGTACGAACTCGAGCGAGCGCTTTCTCGCATTGGAATCGACTCCAAATTGCTGGTGCGCGCGGCCGGCGTTCCCACGTTCACCTACACCAAACTCATTCGCCACTCGAATGGTGTCGAGGATCTTCCGCGAATTGATTTTGTCTCTATAGCGCCGCTTGTGCCGGATATCGAACGGCGGTTGATCGACACATTCCGCGAGAACGCCGGCCGCTTCGATGTCATCCTGATTTCCGATCAGGCGGAGACGGAGACCGGCGGCGTCGTGACGGCCGCGCTGCGCGCGGAGATCTCGATGTTCGCGGCGGCGAATCCGAAGAAAATCGTATGGGTTGATTCCCGGCGCCGCGCCGAACATTTCCGGCATGTCATCGTGAAGCCGAACGAAGCCGAAGCTTTGGCGGCGGCCCAGCGCGTTTGCGGTCGCAAGGATTACGCGGCTTTGCGCAAACATACGTTCGCGCCGCTGCTGATTGTTACCGAGGGCGATCGCGGCGTGGTCGTCGTCGATGAACAGGGCGAAACGCGGGTTCCGGCGGCGACCACGCGGCAGCCGGTCGATATCTGCGGAGCGGGAGACAGCTTTTCCGCTGGCGCGTCCCTGGCGCTTTGCGTAACCGGTTCGCCGACAACGGCAGCCGCATTTGGCAATCGCGTCGCGAGCATCACAATAATGAAGCCTGGAACGGGTACGGCCAGCCCGGCGGAAATCCTTGCTCTCGAATCAATCTAGCGGAGGAAGCCATGGGCACGCTCGCCATCGACATCGGCGGAACCAAGTTTACTGTTGCGTTGTTCGAGCCAGACTCCTCCGGTTTTCCGCAAATGACGCGCCGAGAATCGCATTCGACGGATCGCGAAGGCGGCCGCGATTGGATGATGGAGCGGCTCGGCGCCATGATTCACGCCTGGCGTCACAACGCAGCGATCACGGCTTGCGGTATTGGCTTTGGAGGTCCGGTAGATTATCCGGCGCAGCGCGTCGCCCTTTCGACGCACGTCGGAGGCTGGCAGAATTTCCCCTTGGGCGAGCAGATTTCAGAAATGCTCGGCGGCGTTCCGACCGTCATGGACAACGATGCGAACGCCGGGGCGCTGGGCGAAGGGGTCTACGGATCGGGCTCTGAAAAGCACGGTGGCATGGCGCGCCCGTTGCTTTATCTCACCGTTTCTACCGGCATCGGCGGAGGGATCGTTCTCGCCGACGGCGTCTACCGCGGGGCGGATTCCTGGGCGGGCGAAATCGGTCATATTACGATACGCCCCGGCGGGCCCGCATGCCTGTGCGGATCGTTCGGATGTTTGGAGCGCTTATGCTGCGGACTTTGGCTCGAGCGCGACCACGGCAAGCCGGCGAAAGAGTTGTTTCTCGACGAAACATTTGTGCGGAATTATGTCGTTGATCTCGCCCAAGGTCTCAAAGCCGCGATCATGCTTCTAAACCCCGCCGCGATCGTTCTGGGCGGCGGAATCGCGAAAGCCGGAGATCGCTTCTTTGTGCCGCTGCGCGCCGAACTTAGGCGTCAAGTCACTTCGTGGTCGAGAGCAAGGCTGGACGTGCGGCAAGCCGCGCTCGGCGATGACAGCGTCCTGTGGGGCGCCTATGAACTCGCGCGCGTGGCCGCTCGCTAGCCGCGGCTTACTTCTTGAAGAGATTGTCGAACGCGGCGCGAGCGTCGTTCGGCCGGCGGATATCCTGCGGCAACGGCGAACCCATACCGCCTCCGCCGCCATTCGAAGCTCGCGCGGCGGCCGGTTGGCCCTGTTGTCCGGCGACATCCCTGGCGACCGTGACGCGTGGGCTGAACAGTTCGCACTCATTCGCCTGGTCCTTCACCGCGATGCGCGCCGGAATCGGCTTCAGGCATTGGAACCGCGTGGAAGGCTCGAAATGCGAGCACTGCTTGCAGCAATGCAACGGCGCGGCGCATTTCGGACAGGCCGCTTTGAAGTCGGTTCCAATCGGCAACGTCGTCGCGCAATTGAAACAGCGCGAAGCGGTGACGGACTGTACCAATCTGGGAAGGCGCGGACCTGTGATATCAATCGATGGCCGCGGGCCTTGCGGCTTGGGCCGGTCCTCTCGGGGACCGTGTCCATTTCCGTTCGTGCCGCGGTCGCGATCGGTCTCCTGATAGCCGCGTTGTTTATATTTACGATCACCGTCCATGGCTGCGAGGCGCGCTCCTTGGAGGACTTTCCTCTGGACCTGGAGCCCGCGCACTTTCCTGGTTACACATCGGGATGAGGATTGGGCGGCGGGTTATCGAGATAAGAGGGACTTGGTTCGGAAGAATCAGACGGCCGCTCAGAACAGAGAACGAACCGGTTTACTACTAAACACTTATGTACCATGCTTTCGCGGCGAAAGCAAAGCAAAAATTCAGGGTTAGGGGTTGCCCGCGCCGGAGCCGGATTTCGACTTGCGGCCCGAGCTATCCCTCGTTCGCCCACTTCATTAATGGATTGCACGGCCGGGTCAGCGGATCGGTATGGTGGTTGGTGGATACGCGTAAACTGTAGCCCAGCCGCCCGGTTTGATTCGGCACAAACTGACGAGAAAATGCGAACGCGGTCCCTTGGCTCTCCTGCGGGTCGAGAGTCAGGATCTCCGTCTCTTCAAGGTCCCCCGCGATTCCAATTCGGCCGACCAGTGCTTCCACCTGGACATCCGACGGTTGCAACCCGGCGAGGTCGATCACGGCGCGAAGCGACATCGCCATACCGCTCACGATCGCGCGGTCGGGCGACGGACCGATCTCCAGAAAACGGACGCTATTCCAGGCGCGCTGGACATCGCGGCTCCATTGCATTCGCTCGCGCGCGCTGCTGAATCCGCCGTCGCGCATCTTCGTAAACTCGACGTGCGCAGGGCTGTATAATTCGCGATCGTATTCTTCGACCATCCGCTGGCAGTTGAAGAACATGCTGACGTGGCGAATGGATTGCTTCACACGCCGCATCCATTCCTCGGAAAACGAACCCTCGCGTGAGGCCGCGGAGTAATACATCGGAACGATTTCGTTTTCGAGTAGCGAGTAGATGGAACTCGCGTGCAGATCGTCCTGATCGGGCGAGTACGGCACGCGATCGCCGATACCCCAACCGCCGGATTGTTCGCACGCTTCGTCCCACCAGCCGTCGAGGATGCTGAGGTTGAGAACACCGTTTAGCCCGGCCTTCATGCCGCTGGTCCCGCAAGCTTCTTCGCCGCGGCGCGGCGTATTCAGCCAGACATCCACACTCTGCACCAGTTCGTGGGCGACCTGGATGCTGTAGTCCTCGAGGAAAACGATGCGGTGTTCCAGTTCGCTTGCGCGGGCCCATTGCACAATTTCGCGAATAAACGTTTTGCCGGGGTTGTCCTTAGGGTGCGCTTTCCCGGAGATGACGATCTGAACAGGTCCGCTCGGGTGGTTAACGATTTTCTTCAAACGCTCGAGGTCGCGGAAAACCAGGGTCGCGCGCTTGTAGGTGGCGAACCGGCGCGCGAAACCGATGGTCAGCGATTCCGGGTCGAGCACTTCCTGCAGTTTGCGAAGTTCCGGAGCCGGAGCTTTCCGTTTCGCCGCGCTCGCTGTGACACGGTCCCGAACGAACTGTACGAGTCTACGCTTTCGTCGGCGATGCGCCTCCCACAACTCCTGGTCGGGGATCTCGTTGACCATTTCCCAGACCTTCGGATCGGTATGGCGCTCGCGCCAATCCGGCGGCAGGTAGCGATCGTAAATGCCGGCGAGGTCCCCATTCACCCAGGTCGGAAGATGCACGCCGTTGGTGACGGATGTAATCGGCACCTCCCACGTGGGGAGTTTCGGCCAGAGCTCCTGCCACATTTCCTGCGAGACGTTGCGATGCAGGCGGCTTACCGCGTTGCGATAGGAAGAGCTTTTGATGGCCGTAATTGCCATCGAAAAAGCCTCCTGCGAATCGTCCGGATTGCGGCGTCCAAGTTCGAGCAGGCGCTCGAACGGAATGCCGGCTTCGCGGCAGTACTCGGCGAAATATTGATACATGCTGCCGGTATCGAACAAATCGATTCCAGCCGGCACGGACGTGTGCGTCGTGAACACATTGTTGAGCCTTGAGGCCTCCAGCGCCTCGTCGAAGGACAGCTGCTGCTCGCGCATGAGAACGCGGATCCGCTCGACGGCGAGAAACGCGGAGTGCCCTTCGTTCATGTGGAAGACCGTCGGATCGAGGCCCATTTCGCGGAGTGCGCGAAGGCCTCCGATGCCGAGGACGATTTCCTGGCGAATACGGGTGTTGGAGTCGCCGCCGTATAGCTGATCCGTGATGTCGCGTTGTTCCGGATCCGGATTTTGGGGGATGTTTGTATCGAGCGCAAACAGGCGCACGCGTCCCACCGTCACTTGCCACACCTTAATCGCCAGGCGTCCGTTGGGCAGGGTGACGTAGACGATTAGCTCTGAGCCGTCGGCGCGCATCACGGGCGAGATTGGCAGGGAATAGAAATCGTTGACCGGCGTGCGTTCCTGCTGCCAGCCGTCCGGGCTCAAAGACTGCTCCAAGTAGCCTTTTTGATAAAGCAGTCCGACGCCCACCAGCGGAATGTTGGCGTCGCTCGCCGATTTCAGATGATCGCCCGACAGCACTCCGAGTCCGCCCGAGTAAATCTGGAGGCAGTCGATCAGGCCGTACTCCATCGAAAAATAAGCAATCAGGCGGCTCGAATCGACCGGGGCCTGCGCCATGTACTGATCGAGCGTTTCGCAGGCGCGCTTATACACGGCGAGGTACCGAGGGTCGGCGGCCGCGCGCTCGAGCGTCGGCTGCGAAATTCGACCGAGCATTGTGATCGGATTCCGGTTCACGACTTTCCAAAGAACCGGGTCCAGGCGGCGGAACAACGCCCGCATGGAATGGTCCCAACTCCACATCAGGTTGTGGGCGATTTCATGAATCCGTGAAAGTGCCTCGGGAACGGCGGGGCGAACGAGGATTTCCTTGAGTGGTCGAATAAGATACGGCATTGAAAAGGCTGCGAAAGGGTGAGCTTTTACGATAACAAACGTGTAACGGCAGTGTGAGCACGGGGCGCGCCCGGTGATGCTTTTTGGGGGATCGAAATGAGAAAGCCCCGCCCTGTTTCGGGCGGGGCTTCAGGAAAGCGATACGCCTTTATCGCGAAGACGACGACTGTGCTCCGACCATGGCCGCCGGCGAAACGCTCGCGGCAGGCTGGGTGAAGTAGTTCTGCGCTGACAAGGTCTTGTAGATCTTGCCAGCAACACCCGAAGCGACGGGACCGCTGATCGGTTTTCCGCCGGTGAGCAAAGTGACGACGACCAACTTGCGCTTGCCGGCGTCGTTAAACGATCCGAACCAGCCAAGATGCGTCGGCGAGCGCGTATCGGTACAGGTGCCGGTTTTACCGTAGATCGGTTCGTTCTGATCGTAGCCGGCACGCCGCGCGGTTCCGAATTCGACGGCACCCATCATGCCTGGCTTGATTTCGGGAATCAACGCCTGAATGTCCAGTTGACGCTTCACGCGCGGAATCATTTCGTCGGCGTCCTTCACCGAACGCGGATGCTGCAGATAGTAGAGTGTTCCGCCGTTCGCGATCGCCGACATGAGAGCGGCGAGTTGCAGGGGCGTCAGATAAATTCCACTGCCGAAGCTGGTCATCATGCCCATGCCGGCTTCGGGCGTGCTCGCCGGAATGGTGCCGGATTGCTCCTCGGCGATGTCGAGGCCGGCTTTTTCTCCCAACCCAAACAAGTGCGCGTAATAGCTGACCTTCTCGAAGCCAAGCTGTTCTCCAAGGCGCGCGAAATACACATTGTTCGATTTCGCCAACGCTTCCGTCATGTCGATCTTCTTTCGCCGCGAAAGAGAGACGACCGTGGTGCGTTCGATTACGTTTTCGTTGAGTGCACCCAATGCGGCGACCACTTTGATCGTCGAGCAGGGCTGAAATCCGCTCTTGAAAGCGAGCTTCTGATTGACCAGAGTCAGGATGCGGCCTGTGGTCGGATCCACGACCGCGACGGTGCCGTTCAGAGGACCTAGAGCTTCGACCGCCGCGCGCCGCACCACCAGATCTTCGCCGTCAATGTTGTCGCCAATCGTTGAATCCGCGTAGGTCGGTTCTTTCCACATCCCGCGGGTCACGCGGCGCACCTGATGTTTCAAGGCCGACAAGCGACCTGCCGAGACATTTCGCACTGTGACGGGCTTTTTGACCGCTACTAGCGATTTCTTAGCAACCGGCGTTGCTTTTGCCGCCGCCGCGTGCGACGTAGTCCTCTTTTTCTTTTGAGGCGCAATTCCGAAAGCCGTACTAGCAGTTACGGTAAGAGCCAAGATGATGCCGACACTTCTGGTCAGCGGGAGCCCGCAGAATGAAAGCAAGATACGCTATCCCTTCGCTTTAGATTTCGCTCCGAAGATATTCTATCTATTGTCTCTATTCGCGACCCTACCGTCAAGTGCGAGTCTTGTCTCATGCAAGATGAGCCTGAAGGAAGGGTTTGATTCTCATACAAGATGAGCCTGGGAGGGAGATTCCGCATGCTGGGGATTGATCATCAGCATGGACGACGGGAAGTTGAGCCTGGAACAGGTCCGGGTGTT